>JADLGE010000008.1 GCA_020849475.1 Gammaproteobacteria bacterium | reverse complement strand
GTTGCGGCGCGCCTCGTCCGCTCTTCCTTGGCAAGACCTTGAATGTTCAAATTCCTCCGCATCGTCGTGCTCGCCTTCATCCTGGTCAACGTCGCCTTGAGCGCCTGGTTGACGCGCGCGCGCAGCACCGACTGGCATGAGCCGCTCGAGGTCGTCGTTCATGTATTGAATGGCGACGGCAGCACGGTCAGCCAGGGATATATCGACACGCTGAAAGCCATGGACAGCGAAGCCATCGATGCGCACTTCGAAGATATCGAGGCGTTCTTCGCGCGCGAAGCGCAACGCTATGGGCTGCCCTTGAGTGCGCCGGTGAAGATGGTGTTCGCCGGTCAGATAGACACCCTGCCGCCGCGTCCACCCCGCCAGGGCTCGGCGTGGTCCATCGGCCTGTGGAGTTTGAAGCTGCGCTATTGGGCCAGCCGCAATAACGACTACCCCTATCCCCAGGACGTACAGATGTACGTGCAGTATTTCGACCCCGCCAGCAGCCCGGCGCTGGCCCATTCACTCGGTTTGCAGAAAGGCATGATAGGCGTCGTCAATGCGTTCGCGGCCAAGACCATGAAAGGCCAGAACCATGTCATCATCGCCCATGAGCTGCTGCATACGGTCGGCGCCACGGACAAATACGACCCGACGAACAATCGACCGCTCTACCCTTCCGGCTATGCCGATCCGGAGCAGCAGCCGCGCTACCCGCAGCGGCGCGCGGAGATCATGGCCGGACGCATGGCGACCGACGCAGACACGGTCGATGAGCCGCGCAAACTCAAGCAAGTGGTGATCGGCGCAACGACCGCGCGTGAGATCAAATGGAGCGCGAGCACAGAGTAGCAGCAGATGGCACGGCAGGTTTTTTCGCGGAGCCCTGAACCATGAACACCCCCACCAAGATTCTGCTCGACGAGCGCGACATGCCGACGCGCTGGTACAACATCGTGCCGGATCTGCCGGCGCCGCCGCCGCCGCCCTTGCATCCCGCCACCCATCAACCGGCGGTGGCCGACGACTTCGCCGCGCTCTTTCCACGCGCCCTCATCGAACAGGAAATGAGCACGGCGCGTTTCATCGACATTCCCGGCGCGGTGCTCGATGTCTATCGCCTGTGGCGACCGAGTCCGCTGTTCCGCGCCCATCGCCTCGAGAAGCTGCTCGATACGCCGGCGCGCATTTACTACAAGTACGAAGGCGTGAGTCCGGCCGGCTCGCACAAGCCCAACACCGCCGTGCCGCAGGTCTGGTACAACGCCCAGGAAGGCGTGCGCCGGCTCACCACCGAAACCGGTGCGGGACAATGGGGCAGTTCGCTGGCCTTCGCCTGCGCGCAGTTCGGCCTCGAGTGCGAGATCTGGCAAGTGGCGGCGTCCTATCGCGCCAAGCCCTATCGCCGCACGATGATGGAATTGTGGGGTGGCAAGGTCTATTCCAGTCCATCCGACAGAACCGCTTTCGGTTGCGAGCTGCTGGCGGGCAATCCCGATCATCCGGGCTCGCTCGGTATCGCCATTTCCGAAGCGGTGATGGAAGCCGCTGCCGATCCGCAGGCGCGCTACACGCTCGGCAGCGTGTTGAACCATGTGCTGCTGCACCAGACCATCATCGGTGAAGAGGCGCTGCTGCAGTTGGCGAAAGTCGGCGAAACGCCCGACGTACTCGTGGCCTGCACCGGCGGTGGTTCGAATTTCGGCGGTCTCGCCTTTCCGTTCCTGCGCGAGAAACTCGCCGGACGCATCCACACCGTCATTCGCGCCGTCGAGCCGGCCGCGTGCCCGAGTCTGACCAAGGGCGAATATCGCTACGACTTCGGCGACACCGCCGGTGTCACGCCGCTCATGAAGATGCACACCCTGGGGCATCGCTTCATTCCCGAGCCGATACACGCCGGCGGGCTGCGCTACCACGGCATGGCGCCGTTGGTGTCCCATGTCTATGCGCTGGGCCTGGTGGAAGCGCTGGCCATTGGGCAAAGCGAATGCTTTGCTCGGGCGGTGCAATTCGCGCGCAGCGAGGGCATCGTGCCGGCGCCGGAACCGACCCACGCCATCGCCGCCGCCGTGCGCGAAGCGCTGGCCTGCCGCGAGAGCGGTGAATCGAAAGTCATACTGACGGCCCTGTGCGGGCACGGGCATCTCGATCTCGCGGCTTACGAAAAATACCTGCGCGGTGAGATGGTCGATCTTGATCTGCCGGCCGCGACCATTGCCGAGGCGATGCGCGCGGTGCCTGTCATCGAGTAACGCGCCGCGCCGTTGCTCAGAACGGCAACGCACACTCCAGCCAGAACAAGTCACCGCGCGTGCCGTTCTCGCTGACGAGTTCATGGTGCCACTGCGCGACGATGGCGGCCGCCGGACTCAGCCAGTAGACCACCTTCGGGCCAACCGCGAACTTGCGCGTGCGGCCGCCGCCGGCCACGGTCACACCGCTCTTCTCATCATCGGCAAGTCCGTCGGTGTAATAGCCACTCACGCCGACATCCCATTTCGAATTATCGAAAGGCTTGTAGCCGGTGCCGAAAGTGATGCTGGCCTGCGGGCCGGCTTCGTAGTCGGTCTTGGTGTTTTCTTCCTTGAATTCGACGGCGGCATTGATGGACACCTCGAAGCGCGGACTCGGGATCCACGTCACCGAGCCCTGCCAGGCATAGGAGCGGTAGTTCACATTGCTGTTGGCGAGTTTGTCGGGCTGATAAGTGCCAAGCGGGATGTAGATGAGCACGCCCTGGAAGAATGTCCACGCGCCAAAGGTACGGCTGAGATTGAGCGGTTCGAGACCGATGAGGGTCGGGCCGAGATCTTCATCCTTGGCGCCCGGCACTTTCACATCGGCGTAGAGAAGTTCGGTGAGGCCACCGCTGGTCACGTTCCAGCCAGCGAGCTTGGTTTCCCATGTGTGCAGAAAGCGCGGTGCGAAGGCCAGCACTTCGACATTGGCGCCGTGAATCTTGTCGCCCTCGCCATCGCGCAGCCCGGCGTTGACGTACAGAGAATAGCCGTAGAAGGCATTGGTGCCGGGCGCCGGCACGAAGGCCGCGTAGGTGGTCTGCGCGCCGTAGGGAAAATTCGACAGGCCGTTTTCGGCGGCGAAGGCCGCGCCTGACAGCAGCGTCACAATGATCAACAGCGCCTTGGCCATGCGCGCACAGTTGCTCCGAGCGGAAAAATCCACCAGTCCGTTCCTTAAGGATGATTGTGCCCGAGATGTTAAGGGCTGCGCGTGAGAGACGCGAGCGCGGCGAGCGATAGCGCAAAGGTCTGCCGCCCGACAGGGCGTCGGGCGGCGGCGGAAGCAAGGAGAGCTCAGGCGCGGCGTTGCTTGCGCAGCGCGGCGAGGCCCAGCACCCCCAAGCCCATCATGGGCAGGGAGGCCGGCAGCGGCACCGGTGCGGCGTTGGTGCTCACCACGATGTTGTCGATGCCGAAAGACTCATCGAGTCCAGTCTGTGAAGTGGGATAGGCCCAGCTGATCACCACCGAACTCGCCGCATGGTTGAGCGTAAAGGACGCGACACGGGCGCTGTCGTGGAAGCCCGTGTTATACCCATACTGAGGATCGGTGAAGCTCGTGAAGGCTTCGGTGATCTGGGTGCCCGGTCCGCGGCCGATGTTTTCGGGCGGAAAGTAGTTGCCGAAATCGGTGCTGTCGTAGACGCTCGCGCCATCGACCTGAATGACGAAGCGGTCACCGAGGTCGATGCTGTCCCACATCGCGAGCGAGAAACTGAAGGTAAGCTGCGTATGCGCGGCGAGACCGTTCAAGGTCAGCACCGAAGCGGCGGTACTATCGTTCCTGAGATGCATCTCACCGAAGCCGAAAGCCGCGAGGCCCAGGCTGTCTTGCACCGTCCCGGCGCCGGACCATTCGGCGCCCGCCACGCCGCTTTCAAAATTCTGCGTATAGACATTGGCGGCCTGTGCGCCGCCTACCTGCACGCCGGCCACCAGGGCCAGGGCGGCAAGCGTGTGCTTGCGATTGCGTGTCATCGTGAGTCTCCCGCCCGGGGTAATTGTTGTAATGCCGGACGCCCCGAGTATCGCGGTTCGCGGCGGGGCGAAACAGGAACTGGTTCCACCCGCAATGTAAACGTTTGTGTCGCGCCTCGTCTTTCTCAGCCGTGGCCGAACACCCACGTCACCAGGTTGCTACTGCAAAGCCTGACGCAGTTTGTACTTCAGCACCTTGCCGCCGACCGTGGTCGGAAATTCGTCCATCACCACGATGCGTTTCGGCGTTTCGAAGCCCGCCAGGCGCTCACGCGCAAAGGCAATCACGGCCTGCTCGTCGAATTCTCCCGGCGTGGCGGGAATGACGCAGGCAGTCACCGCTTCACCCCAGCGATCGTCAGGGATGCCGACCACCGCCGCGCGCGCCACCTGCGGGTGCTGCTGCAAGACCGCTTCGACACGAATGCTGGAAACGTTTTCACCACCCGACTTCACGATGTCCTTGTAGCGGTCGACCATCAGGCGCACACCGTCGTCGTGATAGACGAAGCTGTCGCCAGAATGGAACCAGCCGCCGGCGAAGGCTTCCGCGGTGGCCTGTTCGTCGCGGTAGTAGCCGGAGAACATCGCCGGAGTGCGATACACCGCCTCGCCCTGCACGCCCGGCTGGTCGCGGAGATCGGTGCCTTCACCATCGAGCACGGTCGACGCCAGCATCGGGCTCGGCTTGCCGACGTGATTGACGGCCGGCGCCTCGCGCAGATACATGCCGACGTGCTGATCGATATGAAAACGGTGACACACCACCGCTTCGGTCTGGCCGATGATCTCGTAGACCTTGAGCCCCGGCCGGCACAATCGACGAAACGCCGCCAGCGAGCCCGGCGACAGCGGCGCCCAGCCGAAATACATGGCGGTCAGACTGTCGAGATCGTAGGCGAAGGGCGTGTCGTGCACGGCCTTGATGAGACTTTCCACGAACTGCGGCGAGCCGCCGAACAGACAAGTCACCCGTTCACGCGTGATGGTCTCGGCCATCTGCGGCCCTTCCGGCTTGCGCCCCACCACCGCCGTGCCGCCGACGATCAGCGCGGCGAAAATACAGGCATGGTCGCCGATGTGAAACACCATCGGCGTGAACGTCGCATGGCGCAGATCGCCTTCGTGATCGAGCCCGCGGGTGATGGTGACGGCATGGGCATAGGCCGTCATATAGGTGTAGGTATGGGAAATCATCACCGCTTTCGGACGCGCGGTGGTGCCGGAGGTGAAAAGGATCTCCCAGATGTCATCGCCGTGGATGCGCACGTCGGGCTCTTCATCGCCGAACGGCGCGATGAAATCATCGAAGCCCGGCACGCCGTAGTTGGCGGCCGCGCCGATGGCCATGATCGGCTCTATGCCCTTGGCGCTCAGGGACGCGCCGAGCTTGTTCCACTGCGCCTGGTCAACGATGGCATATTTTGCTTCGACGTGGGCCAGCGAATCGGCAATCACATCGGGCGCCATCATGACATTGATGGGCGCCGCCACCAGGCCGGCCTTGGCGATACCGATTTTCGACAGCCACGCTTCGCTGGAGTTGTCGCACAGCATGGCGATGCGCGCCGCTTCCGGCAGATCACGCGCCAGCAGGGCATTGGCGACGCGGTTGATGAGCGCATTGGCCTGCCGGTAGGTCACGCGCGCATGGCGCGGGTTGACCGTGCAATCGGCGGTCATGACGAGCGCCAGCTTGTCTGGCTCGCTCCAGGTCACACGTTCGATGATGTCGCCGACGGCGGTGCGGTTCCAGCGCTCGTCATTGCGGCGGTGACGAAAATTCTCGACGTCGAAGGCCATCGCGGCGTTGTCCTCTGGGGGCTTGCTTGAAAGTCGGGCAAGCATCTCCGGCCCGCCGCCACAATGCAATGCCGTCCAGGGAGCGCCCCACCTCCCCGTTAGCGGAGTCTCACGACGCCACCGCCGGTCGTATAGTGCCAGCTCCAACATCCATCCAATGCCAGGAGTCGCTCATGAATGCCGAACAAGTGGTCAATGCTTTCATCGCGGCCTTCGACCGCAAGGATCTCGACGCCGCGCTGGCGCTGGTCACGGACGATTGTTACTACGACAACGTGCCGCTCGGCGACATGCGCGGGCGCGACAAGATGCGCGAGTTCCTGGCGCCGATCATGGGCGGCGGCGAGCCGGTGCAATTCGAAGTGCTGCGTCAGGCCGTGAGCGGCAACCTGGTCATGAACGAGCGCATCGATCGCTTCGTGATGAATGGCAAGCAGGTAGCGCTGCCGGTCAGCGGCGTATTCGAAGTGACCGACGGCCGCGTGAGCTTCTGGCGCGACTACTTCGACAACGGCATGTTCATGAAGCAGTTGAAGGGCGAGTAAGGGCGGACCGCCATGCCGACGCGCCTCCGCGGCGCGCGGCATGGTGCACGGTTCGCCGTTACGACTTGCCGGAGAAGCTGATGCCCTGGTAGTCGTTGGCCGCCGCGGCATTGAGATGCTTGGTGTATTCCGCACCGCCGGTGGCAAAGATGTTGTAGCGGGTATGGCCGTATTCATGGCCGTCGAGATTGGAGTTGTAGCCCGTGATCCAGCTTTGCGCCTTGTTCATGAGCAGGCCGTTGTAGCTGTCCTTGACGGCCTGGGTCCAGGCCGCCTGCGAGTCGGCGCGCGCATCGAAACGCGTGTAGCCCTTGTTGCGCATGAACTCGAGCATGGGCGTGACCCACTCGATGGCCGTCTCCGAGCCGCGCGGAAAATTGGCCGCCGCGGTCTGCGGTCCGCCGAGCATGACGAGGTTCGGAAAGCCATGCACCATCATGCCGAGGTAGGTGGTCGGTCCGTCCTTCCATTCGTCAAACAGCTTCTTGCCACCGATACCGCGAATGTCGATACGGTCATAGGCGCCGGTAAAAGCATCGAAGCCGGTGGCATACACAATCACGTCGAATTCGAACTCGCGGCCACTGTTCAAGCGCAGGCCTTTTTCGGTGATGCACTTGATCGGGTCGGCCTTGCTGCTGACCAGCTCGACGTTGTCACGGTTGTAGGTTTCGAAGTAACCGGTTTCGAGCGGCAGGCGCTGAATGCCGAAGCCGTGATCCTTGGGAATCAGGAGTTCGGCGATGGCGGGATCCTTCACGCGCTGGCGAATCTTGTCGGCGATGTAGTTCGAGATCTCGGCGTTGGCCTTTTCATCGACGAAGATCTCGGGGAAGTTGGCCAGCCAGATGCCGAAGCCCGGCTCGGCGTAGAGCTTGTCGTAAAACGCACGACGCTCTTCCGGCGAAACATCATAAAAGCTGCGCGAATCGGGAATGTGTTCGAAAGCCGCCGGTGAGCGCGAGCAGGCATCGAAGATCTGGTCGTAACGCGCGCGAATGGCGTTCATCTCATCGACGCTGATCAAACCGTTGTTGAGCGGCGCGGCCCAGTTGGCGCGGCGCTGGAACACCGTCAGGTGCGCGCACTGCTTGGCGACTTCCGGAATGATCTGGATGGCGGTGGCGCCGGTGCCGATGATGCCGACCCGCTTGCCGGCGAGATCCAGCGGCTCGTGCGGCCAGTCGTTGGTATGAAACGAAATGCCCTTGAAATCCTTCATGCCCTCGTAGCGTGGCAGTGAGGGCGTCGACAGCGGCCCGATGCCAGCTATCACCACGCGCGCGGTCAAGGTGCGCCCGTCGCTGACCGAGACCCGCCACAGGTCATCCTGCTCATCGAAGTGCATGGCCTTGATGCGGCAGTTGAACTGCATGTATTGGCGCAAGGAAAACTTGTCCGCCACGAAGTTGAGATAGCGCAGGGTTTCCGGCTGTGGCGCGAAGCGTTCGGTCCAGTTCCATTCGGCCAGCACTTCCTTGGAAAAGGAATAGCCGTAGGTGTAGCTCTCGGAGTCGAAGCGCGCGCCCGGATAGCGGTTGTTATACCAAGTGCCGCCCACGCCACCATTGGCGTCGAGTACGGTGGCCTTGACGCCTTGGTCCGTCAGCAGCTTGATCTGGTAGATGCCCGAGACACCCGCGCCCAGCACGATGACTTCATAATCAAGCGCTGCTGTCTGGTTCGCGCTGGTGACGGATTGCGTTGCGGTCTGCGCCATGAAGATCCCCTCAGTTTCTGTGGGGCTACTCTATGCGATTGAACGCGACATTGCTCTTGATCGTCCTCAACTCGGTGCACGGCTCCTGCCCCCGGGGTAATAGTCCAATAGCAAAAACGGGGGGGATTTCCGCCCGCCGCAGCCCCTCACTGCGCTTGAGCCGTGACCGCCCCAGCGGCTATCGTTGCGCCTCCCGACCGATCACCCAACACGGAACAGACCATGACCAAGACCCTCATCCAGGAAATGACCGCCGCGCTCGAACTCTATTGCAACCTCATGTACGACTGCGACGTCAGCAATTTCGACAACGTATTCGCCGCCACCGCGCAGCTGCACGGCTTTCGCGAAGGCCAGATGAATTGCTGGGGCGCCGCGCAATACAAAGAGATCCTGGCCGGCCGCACGTCACCGAAGGCGCTGGGCGCGGCGCGCGGTGAACAACTGCTGATGCTCGATTTCAGCTCTGACACCCAGGCGCTGGCCAAGGTGCGCGTGCAGATCAACGACATGACCTTCGTCGACTATCTGTCGTATCACAAGATCAACGGCCAGTGGCTGGTGACGTCCAAGGCCTACCATCGCGAGGCCTGAGCGCATTCGCGCTGCCGTCATGCGCCGAAGCATGACGGCAGCATGCAGCCCTTAGCGCGCGCCCTGAAACACCCAGCGCGTGAAGCCGAGCACCTTGTAGCTCATCGTCAGTTCTCCATCGTCACGCTGCGGCCGCGCTTGTTCATGAGCCAGCGCGAACGGCTGGCTCTGTCCTGCTTCGAGACGCAGCGGCAGGGTATGGGTCTCGGTCCAGCCGGGCGAAGCTTCGTCGGTGCGGCGGTCGTCCTTCCATAGCCAGCCATAGCTCACCAGCACCTTGATTTCAGTCACCGGCACGTCGCCGTGATTGGTCACGGTGCCCGTCATGCCGGTTTCGGTATCGGCCACGTCTTCCAGCGTGATGACGGCATCGACTTCGTCGGCCGGGACCACGTTTACGGCCCAGGCGGTCGAGACCGTGAAAACCAGCGCCAAGGCCAGCAACAGCGATTTCATGGGCAGTCCTCTCAGGTTGGGAGTCCGGAGGGTGGCACGCCCGGCACGACATGGCTACGGCGATTTCTGTGCAGGTGCGAACCTATTCGCACATCAGAGACGTGGCGAAGCGCATTGCCCCGACATTCAATGTACGAATGAATTCGCACCTGCGGGCGGACTATCCTGATTCCCATCCAGCAACTGCTCACGCAGGGCGCTCTCGTAATCCTGCATGGCACTTTCCACTTCCACCTGTTTGATGCCGGTGAAGGGCTCCTTCTGCAGCAGCGCCGTCCAACGCGATTTATGCTGGTAGCGCTCGAGAATCTCCTGGCTCATCTGGTACATCGCGCGGTTTTTCTGTTCAGCATCGGCGAGCGCGGTGCGGCTCGCGTGCAGATCGCTCTCGAGTGCGGCCTTGTCGGTTTCGAGGGTCTTGTGTTCACGCGACAGCTCTTTGTATTTGCCCACCACCTCTTCGAGTCTTGCCGTGAGCTGCGCGTTGCGTGCCTCCAGACGCGTGAGCTTGTCCTTGGTCGCTCCGAGCTCCTGCCCGCGCGCGGCGATATCCGCCTCGCGGGCGCTGACATTGAGTCGCGTAATCTTCACCTGCTGTTCGAGCGAGGCGTTGCTGGCTTTGAGCTTGGCATTATCGACTTCCAGCTGTTGCTTGGCATCGTTCAACTGCTTGAGCATGGCCTGCGCGCGTGCCAGGGCAGCCTGTGCATTGGGCGGCTCGGCGTGGGTCGCGCTCACGCCCAGCATGAGCATCAACGCCATACCGTAACGCGTCGTTCTAGAATTTCGCATTGAGGTCGACCTGCAGTGTGTCTATGCCGAGCGGCGGACCATCGATGGCGTCACTCGACAGGTAGCGCAGTTGCAGCCACGTGTTGCGCGCCAGACCGTATTTGCCGCCAATGACCCAGCCCTTGGCATCGGTGCCGCCGAGATGGAAGTCGGAATCGGTGAAGGCATCGAGCACCGCATCGCGTTGCAGATAGCGATAGCTCGCCGACACCTGCCAGTCGCGGAATTTGGCCACCTGCGGCCAGCCCGCCACCATTTCGAACATCCAGCCGAGGGTGCGCTCGGCGTTGGAATAGAGATAGGTGGTGCCGCCCGTGCGACGCGCCACTTCGTCGCGGTCATAGCCGAGGTTCTTGACCACGTCACCCTTGAAGATCACGTGGTAGGGCGCGAAGGTCGCGAGATCCAGCGACAGATTCAAATCCAGCAGGTGATAGTCCGCCGCCAGCGCGAACAGCGCGTCGTTGGCGCCGCCATCGAGATTGGGATCGTTGGCGATGTTGTAAAGCAGGTTGCCCTTTTGCAGGAAGGTCGGCTGGGTGCTGTTGGTGAGCGTGCTGCCGAGCGCGTTCTTCTTGCCGGTGACGTGGATGTAGCGGTAATAGGCGCTCGCGAACTGCAGCTTGTTCTGGTTCTCGAACTCCCAGGCCGCTCCGAGCTGGCCGCCGGCCAGCCATTTGTCCTGGGCAGAAAACTCGACCTGTTGCAGCGGAAACAGGCCGAAGGTCGCGAACACGCTGCGCCCGCTCGGCCCGAGGCCGCTGATGCCGTCTTCCTGCCCCACCACGCGGCGCAGGCCCAACACCGCGCCATCGAAATTGAGGTCTTCGTCCCACACCAAGTCCGTCGACACCCACGGGTTCGCCACTCGCCCGGCGTTGAAATTGATGGTGCTGTTCAACCAGCTCATGCCCTGCTCGGCCGGCAGTTCGTAGAGCAGCGCGGCGCGGTCGAGTTGAATGCTGAAGCGTTGGCCGGTGTTGCCCAAGGTCTGGTTGGTCGAGACCGGGTTGGTCTGGTTGCCGGTCGCAACGCGCGTGTCGAACGTCCAGTGATCGGTGATGGCGGCGCGCAGGTTCAGGCGCACGCGCTCACGCCAGCGATTGGAATCTTCGGAAGTGTTGAGGAACGCCCGCGCGCCGGCCTGGCTGATACCGCCGGCGGCATTGACGCGCGGAATGTCGAGATAGAGATTCTGCGCGCTCAAGGTATCGGCGTTGTCCTTGCCGTACTTGTTGTATTCGTTGCGCACGCGCGCATCGCCCGAGATCTTGATGTTGTTGACCCATGCCGGCAGAGCATCGGGCGTGCCCCAGCGTTCCTGCTTGGCCTTTTGTGAGACATCACTCAGGACATCTTCGCGCAGCTCGGCGCGCACCTGTTCGCGAATCTCCTTTTTCACGAACTCCGGCACATAGGGCACGCGCACCACTTTGTTGGTGGCCGCCGGCGCGCCCGCTTCGGCAGTGGCGGTCGCGGCTTCGGCAGCAGCCACCTGCTGCGCGGCCTGCGTGGCCGCATCGCTCTCGGCTTGCTTGACAAGGTTCGCCGCCAGCTCCGGTTGCAGCACGCCTTGCTTGACGAGCGCATCGACCAGGTTGACGACGGTGTTTTTCAGTTCAAGCAGCTGCTGCTTTTCATTGATCTCGGGCGCGGCCAAGGTCGGCACGGCGGCGAGCAACATCAAGGAGCCTGCCAGGCCCTGGGCAATGGTTTTGTTCAAGACGGTTCTCGTAGTGCAAGACTTGGATTCGGAATCAGCGCGCGACGATGCGCAGCTTGACGGGCTGCGGCATGTCGGCCGGTGGCGTGTCTTTCATGTGCAGCGCGGCGAGCGTCCTGCGCAACGCGGCGTCGCTGTCGTCGTCACCGGTAGAATCGAGTAACTCAAAGCGCGCCACGCGACCGTCGTCGGCCATCCACAGCTTGACCACCACTGCGTATTTCTCGCCACGCACCTCGGCGTTGCCGGACAACAGACTCTGCAGCTCGCGTTGCAGAACGCCGGCATACCAGCGATTGCGATCGCCGCCGCCAATCAGGCCCCGCGCGCCTTTCTTGCCGCGCAGACCGAAGCCGTCACTGCCGGCCGTGCCATCGGCGTCGAGGCCGAGTTCGTCACCGGGCAGCGCTTCATCCGCGGGTGCGTCGTCGGCGACTGGCTCGGGTTCGGGTTTCGGCGCTTCGATCACCTGCTCGGGCGGCGGCGGCTCCTCCATCTTCGGTGGTGGCGGCGGGGGTGGCGGCGGTTGCACGAGGGAGATCTCCTGCACCTTGGGCGGCTCGGGCGCCTTGGCGCCATGCATGCCACCGAGCACGAGATAGGCGACGAGGCCGAACACGGCCAACACCGCGATGCCACCCAGCAGCGGCCCGTAACGATGGGCGCGCGATTCCTTGTCCTGTTCCATGAGCGTTGCGCGCTGCGCTACTTGACGAGCTTCTGGGTGACGAGGCCAATCTGCGTGATGCCGACACGGCCGGTCAGATCGAGCACGTCCATCACCAGCTGATACTGCACGGTCGAATCGCCCTTGATCACGACCGGCAGCTTGGGGTCGGCGGCATAGAGCGACGCGAGGCGACTCTCGAGCTCCGGCAAGGTCACGGGATAGGTATCGAGAAAGACATTGCCTTCAGCGGTGATGGTGACGGCCTTGGTCTTGGGCGCCGCCAGCGATGCGGCGCTGCTGGCCTGCGGCAGATTCACTTTCACGCCCTGCACCGAAGCGGTGGTCATGATGATGAAGATCAACAGCAGCACGAAAGTCAGATCGACCATCGGCGTGATGTTGATGGTGTCGTAGGGTTCGGATTCGCCTTTGACTTCCGCGGCCATGATGTTTGCTCCCGGTGGCCGCGTTTACACGCCGTGCACTTCGTTGACCTTGGCGATGAATTCATCACCAAACACGTGCATGTCGGCGGCAAGCTCCTTGGCCCGCGAGCCCAGGTAGTTGTAGCCAAACAGGGCCGGTATCGCGACGCCGAGCCCGGCCACCGTCGCCAGCAAGGCCGCTGCCATGCCGGGCGCGATGGCCGCGATATTGATGTCGCCGGTCTTGGCAATGGTGGCGAAGGTCACCATCACGCCCACCACCGTACCGAGCAGGCCAATGAAGGGGCCGCCGGAGATCGCAATCGTGAGCAGCACCAACAACGAATTGAGACGCTGCTGTTCGCGCACCGCAGTGGCGTCGAGGGTGGCGCGTATCGCGCCCAGGCTTTTGTCATTGAGCCCGCTGCTCGCGCCCTCCTGCAGGCGATCGCGAATCTGCTCGATACCCTGGCGGTAAATGGCGAACAAGGGTGAATCGCCATAGCTGCGACCGGCGCTTGCCAGGCTGTCGAGAGAGGCACCGGCGCCGGCGGTTTGGGTGCGATAGGCGGATAGAAAGCGATTGGTGGCGCGCCGCGCGCGACCGAGATAAATCGCCTTCAGGAACATCACCAGCACCGCGATGGCGGCCATCAACACGCACACGCCGATCACGGTCTGTTCGACGATGGCTTCCTTGCGGCCGAACACGTAGTCGATGATGACGCCGAACTGGCTGGTGGCCTCGGCCTCGCCCGCAGTGCCTGCGCTGTCGGCGCTTTCATCGACGCCGTAGCCGACCACGCGATCATTGCGCTCGCCTTCGATGGCGGCCTGCGCGGCGAAGAAGTCGGCGCTGCGACCGTTGGCGTAGAACTTGAGTTCGTCGACCTGCACCGCCAGCGCCGCCTTGCCGTCGCGGCCGGCGCCAATGGCGGTCACGCCGCCCATGGGTGCGACCTTGGCGGCGGCCTCGCCGGCCAGCACGCCATTCATGTACAACTGCAGTTGACCATTACTGATGGCGAGCGCGACATGCAGCCATTGACCGGCGACCACCGCGCTGCTCGCTGTGACAGTCGCACCCCCGTAGCTTGCCGTCAGCTTGTCACCGACTAGATTCAGCACCAGGTGCTGCGCACCGTCGATGCGTTCCAGCAGCGTGCCGCCGTTGGCCGGCAGCGCATCGAACTTCACCCACAGACTCGCGGCCCAGCCCTTGTCCGGCTGCATCTTGAGCTGCGGCGCATCGGCAATGACGATGCCATCGTTGCCGGACAGCACACCGCCCATGCCCAGCAGCGACAGGGGCGTGGGTGTCACGCTGCCGGTGGTGGGTGTGGATGCCAGCGCGCTGGTGGTGGGCGTGGCATAGGCGCTGCTGTCTTCGACCGCGCCGGCCGCTTCGGCGAAATGGAAGACCGCGGCGGTGTCGACGTCATAGGTGCCGCCCGCGTCGTCGGCCTTGTTGGCGGCCTGATTACCGAAATAGAGATAGAAGGTGTTGTCGGTGCTATGCGCTTTCAGCACCGGCAGCTTCACCCACACCAGCGCAATCTGCGCGGCGGCGTCGAATTTTTCGACGTGATACTTGAGCGGCGTGGTGTCGTCAGCGGCGACGAAGCGGAAATCGGCGCCACCGTCCTTGACGTTCAAGAACTGCGGGAAGTTGCCGCCGTGCAGACGCACCAGCACCGGCACCTCGTTAAGATCGGTCGCGACATCAACACCAGCCGCCGTGGTGTTGACGGTCAAGGCCTTGCGTGAAGTCCAGTCCGGGTTCCACCAGGCCATCGCTGACGTGCTCGAACACAAGACCAGCGAGGCGAGAAATAGCGTACGTATCGACACAGGTAGGTCGTCCAGATTTTTGGCGCGCGGCCGGGAAGATGTTGGACGGGGAGTCTATGGCGACGATGTGACCGTCGAGTTACAGCCGCGATTCGATTCAATGACACTCGCGCGTCAAACGATGCCCGTTAAATCAGAACTCCATGCCGACATTGAAATGCACGCGCTGGTCACCACTCGCGGTGCGGTCGCCCGCGCGCAAGGGATAGGCCCACATCAAGGATGCCTGCAGATTTCCAGCCGCCTCGACGCGCACACCCACGCCTGTGCTCCACAGCATCGCGCTCTTCTTGCTGCCCGGCAGCGGCGACAGGGTGCGCAGCGCGGCGGCGTCGGTAAAGGCCAGCAGCTCAAGATTGCGCAACTGCTTGGGGTAATAGCGGGCAAGATTCATGGAGCGCAGTTCCAGCGTGCTGGCGACGGCGTTGTCGCCGAGGCGCTCGGCTTCGAGATAACCACGCACATCATCCGCGCCACCCACCGAGAACTGCTCATTGGTGATGAGCGGTGCGCCTGTCACCTGGCCGCTCATGCGCGCGAACAGAGCCGTGCCGGCCGGCAGTGGCGTGAGGTTGTCGGCGCTCACGTGCAGGTAGGCGAAGTTGGGTTTGGCCTTGAATCGTTTGCGTTCGAATTCCTTCTGGGTATTGCCCAGACCATCCGGCCCGAGTTCAAAAGCGGCCTCGACGTGGCTCAGCTGTTCGCGCCAGGCACAGGTGCCGCTGTAGGTGGCGGAGAACTTCACATAGGAAATCGGCGTGACGATGCTGCCGCCTTTATCAAAGCCGATCTGTTCGTCAAAATCCTTGTAGTCCGCGCCCAGCGACAGGCTGTGATAGACACCGTCGAAGGCCGTCAGCGGCAGGATGTAGCGTGCACCGCTGATCACACCCGAGCCAATCACGCCCAGCGTGCCGATGGTCGCGACATTGGTGTTGGATTTCACGCCGTACAGCGCCAGCAGATGATCGGAGTCCTCGAAACGCCACAGGTAATTGGCCGAGAACACTTCCACTTCGTCACTGGCCTCGGGCGACACCTGGTAGGCGATGCCGATGCTGTGCTCGCGCTGCCAGAGATTGTCGTAGTGCAGCGCCGCGTTCAGACGCAGGCGCGAGGTGTCGGCGCTGTAGCGGTCATTCAGATCCAGGCTGCCGTGCAAAGGCAGGCTGTCCTTGACCTTGAGTTCGACGTCGAGCTTGCCGGGCGTGCGGCCGGGCTTCAGCACCGGCGTGATGGTGCGATCGCGTGACATCTGCGCGAGTGTCGCCAGTTCGCGCTGCACCTGGCCGAGATTCGGCACCGCGCCCGCCGCCAATGACGGCACCTTGCTCTTGATGCGCCCCAGCGAGAAATAGCGCGAGCCGGTGACCGCGAGATGGCCCACGCGACCTTCGGTGACCTTGAGCGTGACCACGCCGTTCTGTACATCCTGCTCGGGGATGTCCACCAGCACGCTGCCGAAGCCGCGCTCGTGATACAGCGCTTCGAGCTGCTTCTGCGCATCGTTGACGTCCGCAATGCTGCGGCCTTCGCCGAGATGGCCATAGACCGCGCGTTCGACCTCTTCGCCCGGCAGCAGGGTGTTGCCTTCCACCTGGTATTCCCAGATGTCGAAGGTTTCGACCGCTTCAGCGGCTTGTGCGGGGACGGCGGCGTGCGCGCCACCACTCACGGCCATGCATAGCGCGAACACAGACAGCACGAATTTCGAAGCGACGCTCATTCACCAAACCCCAGGAACTCGACCGAGATCATTGAAACCATCGCCTTGCCGAGATCCTGCGTGCTCTGATCTTTGTCGTTGAAGGAATCGGCGGCGGCATTGGCCGCCGCATTGCTGGCGCTGCCGGCCGCGGCACTGGCGCCGGCCAGACCGACGGGCACACTGACGGTAGCCGTCGGCACGCCGGTGGCAACACCGCCGACGCTGATGTTGTCGGCGCCCAGCACCGCGGTCGCGGCGATGGTCAGGTTGCCGGCGGACGCGATACCGGCGTCGCCGGCGTCGACGATGCCGCCCGGTGCGAACAGGAACACATTGCCCGGCGCGCGGCCTGCGGTGCTGACCGCCGCCTGGATACCGCTGCCCGCCACTGCCGGCGGAAACTCGGTGATGACATTGCCGAGCGCATCGAAGCTCACCACCGGCGGCGGAATCGACAGGGCCGACTTGGCGCCGCGGCCGGCGTCGATATTGCCGCGCGACGACCACATGAGAATGCTGCCGCCATCGAGTGCGAATACACGTGAACTGTTGACCAGGAAATCGCCGGCCGTGAAAGCATTGAGGTCGCCACTGCGCTGCACGACGATGCCGAGTTGATCGGGCGTCTTGGCGAGACCGGTCAGGGCGGCCGCGCCGGCATTGACCGCGCCGTAAGGCGCGAGCAGGTTGATGTCGCCACCGTCCAGAGTCTGGATGCGGCTCAACAGCGAGATGATGTCGCCACGCCCGCCGCGGGCTTTGAACAAAGTATCGATGGCGGCAAAGCCGCGACTGTAATCGCCGGCCGTGTCGCCGGATTTCGAGGCCGTGAGACCCGCTTGCTTGATCTCATTGAAGAACGCTTGATGCACGAACTGCTGCTGGTCATCGACGCTCAAGGCTTCGAACTGCGCGAGCACCGCGCCCTTGCCGCTGCCACCGTGGCTTGCGACGAACTGCGCGAGCGCGCGCTCGTAGGCATGGCCTTTGCGCAGATAGCGCTGCACGAAGGCCGCGTAGTCCGGCGCGCTGGCGAGACCCGCCATCACCGTCAGCGAGCCCGCGCCCGCGGCGAGCGCTGGATTGCGCAAACGGCCGCTGCTCAAGATGCCATCGGAGCTGCCGAGGTCGACGTCGCGCCCGGCCAGCACATCGAACTGCCCGGGGCCGCTGAACTCGTAACGCGCCTGGTTGATCTGCAACACGCCTAGCGGGTTGCGCAAGGTCGAGAACAGCACATCGCGACCGGCGTGCACCACGCTGTGATCGCCACCATCGACATGCTGACCGCTGTACGAAAGATTGATGATGTCGCGACCGGCCTCGATCAATGCCTGTTTGGACAAAGTAATCTCGAGGCGCTTGCCGTTGCTGGCGCCGATGTCACCGCTGCGCGCGACGATGCGCGCGCGCTCGCCGTCACCCATATGCAGCGGCACTGCGCCGTGACCGATGCCCGGCACATCGGACAGCAGCGCCGCCGGCAGCGCGTTGAGGCTTTCTGCCGCTTGCACCGGCGACGGCAGGGCGGCGATATCGGTGTCGATGAGACGGATGCGCGTCTGCACGTTGGGCGTGATGAGACTGCCGGCCGCCAGCAGATCGAGCTGGCCGCGCGCGGCTGGCGCCAGGATCAGCGAATTGGCCAGCACCAGGTTGCGGCGCAGGCTGGCCGCCTGCAGCGAAGGCGGCGCAAGACTCAAGGCCATGACGTCACCGGCGCCGAAATTGCGGTCGCCATAGGGCGCGCGCACGCCAGCGTCGCGGCTGTCGAGCAAGACATCGCCGGCCAGCGCCGTGAGATGGAGTCGGCTGTCGACGCCATAGGTCGAGAAATACACCGACGAGGCGCTGCCGAAAGCTTCCACGCTCTGGCTCGGCGACACCGGGGTGAGGGTGGGATTGAATACCGATTCCAGGCGCAGCTTGCCGCCGGCCGTGACATCGAATTCGCCATCGCCCAATTGCAGCACCGTTGCGAGGCTGGCCGCCTTGGACTTGATGATGTCGCCGCCAGCCTTGACACGCGCAGCGCCGCGTCCGAGCAGGAACACGCCGCTGGCGATATTGCCATCGACGTCGACATCGAGATGGCCGCCACCGGCGATGTCCACGCCTGCCGCGGAAGTGATGGGCTGACCGTTGGTCGGCAGCGCGATATCCACATCGGTCAGCGAACCGGCGCTGCGTATCGACACCGCGCCACCGCCGAGTGCGCCTATGCCCTGCGTGAAGGCGCCGACGTTGATGGCCCACGCGCTCGGCACGCGTTCGCCTATCTGCAGATTGTTGCCACCGATGCGCGCCAACCAGTCAGGCAGGGCCTTGCCCGCCACGCCGCGCACGCCGCCCTGGGTGTCGATGCGGATATTGCCGCCGTGGTAGAGATAGTCCGCGCGCAGCAGTCCCTCGGTAAGTATCGGATCGAAACCACCGGTGCCGCGCTGTTCGCCTGCTGTATAGATAGAAGCGCCGGCGCCGGCCAGGCGCAGCTGGCCACCGGCGGTGATATCCAGCGAGCCTGTGCCGGTGCGCACGTGGCGATTGGCCGCGACCACCACATCGCCACTGCCGGCGCGTGTGGCGGTGATATCGGCACTGTCGAGATCGGCGCCGGCGGTCAGTCGGTAGGACCACGATGGTCCGCTTTGCACGCGATCACGCTCGCCGAGTTCAGCGAACTCTTCGCCCGATGACGGATCGATGAAGGTCTGAAAGGCAATGCCGTCGCTGAGCGAGCCATTGATGGCAAGATTGCCCGCCGCGCGCAAGCTCAGCACGCCGGGCTCGCCGTCGTAACGCTCGTTCATGAGATCGAGATTCGACGCCAGCGTGAGATTGCCGCTGCTGGTGATGTCGATGCCGGGCACGACATGGAAGCGCGCGTCACTGTCGCGGCCGAGACGGCTTTCGATGGTGGCGGCATTGGCCATGAAGGTCGCGGCTTCGCCGCGCGCGCTGTTGAACACCGTGCCGACATTGCTGCCGCTGTAGTTCTTGAACGCTTCGAGCGTGATGCGTGATGCGCCGGCAATGCGCACACTGGCATCGGTGACCGCCACTTCGCTGGCGCCGATGCGCGGCGCGCGCAGCACCACGCTGCCGCCGTCACCCGCGCCCGCCACGTCGATGCCGGCATCGTTAGAGTTGTCAGTCGCGGCAAGCTGCAAGGCGCCGGCACGGGTGGCGATGCTCACCACGCCGCCGGCTTCGTTTGCGCCCGCGGCGCTGGCATCGAGACGCGCACTGCCGGTGAGCGTGACATCGCCATCGGCATTGAGTGCGATACGTCCGGCGCGGCGACCGCTGGCGTCGATGCGACCGGCAATCGTGATTGCGCCCTGGTCGGCGCTGAGCGTCACGGCGTGGGCTTCGATGGCGGCGCCAGGCGCGAGACTCAAGTCGCCATGACGCACGCGAAATACGCGCGTGTCACCAAAGCCGTTGCCATTCAATTGCGTGTTCAAGACCGATAGCGAGGTATCCGCCGCAAAGGCCTCGGCGTCGAACAACCAGGCGCCACTGCCTTGCGCGCCGCGTGCCTGCAATTGCGCGCGCGGGTCGACGCTGATGGTGCCTGCCGCTGCCTGGGTGCTGATGACGCCCGCCAGTCCGCCGCCGCTGGCCGACACATCGAGCGAGGCGCCGCGGTCGATGGCGATGTCGCCCTGGGTTGCGCGCAGCGCGATGCGGCCACCGGGCACAGCGACGGTCTTGCCGCCGAACACTTCACGCGTGGCGGCGACATCGATGCTGGCGCCGTTCCGCACACGCACACCGCCCGCGCCGCTGGCATTGAGCTCAACGCGCCCGGCGGGCAGTGAAATCCTGCCGGCGTAATCGATGGCGTCGGCATTGATGGCCAGCGTGCCGCCAAGAGAGTCCGATGCCGGCAATGTCTTGCTGCCGGTGGCGCGCAGCGTGGCACGCTCGGCGTTGATGGCGAGATGCGCACCGCTGGCGGTGGTCAGACGACCGGTGTCGAGCGTCAGCGCGCCGCGGCTGGCGAGCGTGGTGGTGCCGAGACCCATCAATTGCTCATGGGCGGTGAGCGCCAGTTGCTCAAAGCCCGCAATGTCGAAACGGCCAGGGCCGAGCTTCATGTCACGCGCGGTCATGCGCAACACCGAACCCGGCGCGGCGCTGACGGCCTGGGCGCCGGCATCGGTGCGGCCGTTGGCATTGGCGAGCGTGATGCTATCGGCGGTGAAGCGCGCGACGTCGCCGCCCGGGGTATGACCGATGATGCCGGCCGCGTTGATGACTAGCGAGTCGATGTCGGCGTTGACGCTGCCGTAAACGTCCAGCGAACTGCGGCTGTCGAATATCAATTCGCGCGCGGCGAGGTCGCGCAGTTGCGCATTCGACAACACCAGTCCGTCACTGACGCCGTTCACCGCGCCCACGCTTATGCGCGAACTGGCGAGCCGCAAGGAACCCTGGTCGGTGGCGAGTTGCCCGGCCACGCGCGTATTGCGGCTGCCGTCCAAGGCCAGCGCACCGCTTGCGAACAGCGACGCGCCCGTCTGCAGACTCACCGAACCACGTGCGCCGCTTTCGCCGCTGTGCTTGACCACGGGCTGCGCACCCGTGGTCGCCAGCAACAGGGCATTGTCGCCACGCACATCAAACGCGCTGCGATGGGCGACGGGCGCACCGCGCGCCGCAACGCTGGCGCCGGCCTCGAGCACGACATCATCACTGGCCAGTGCCAGCAATTCCGGCAGCAGCAGTTGCGCGCCGTCTTCAATCGTCACGTCGCTGGCCACGGCTTCGAGCAGCAGCTTGCCGTCAACGCGATGACGTTGGCCGCCGAGCAACAGGCTCTGCGCGCCGAAGGCATTCAGATCGGCGGCGCGAATTTCGACGCGATCACGACGCGTGCTGAAATCGTCGACCACTGCCAGGTGTTGCGCGGCGATGTCCATTTCAGCGCCCCGTCCGCCGCCGGGTGTGCCGGCCAGCAGGCGCCCCGACAGGGCCAGGGATTGGCTCGCCGCCAGCGACAAGGCGCCGGCGTCTTTCGGCAGTGTGCTGGCGCCTGTGCCCGCGACGAAGAAATCGCTGGCGCGGGTTTCACGGTACTCGGCGCGCAGACGCCAGTCGCCGCCGCTCTCGATGCGATAGCCCGCCCAGGGGGTGTCTGCGATCGTGCCGCCGGCACTGCCGAGACGGCCCGCCACCAAGGGTAGCGTAGCGCTGGTCTGACCGCGCAGGCCCGGCACGATGTCGGTGCCACTGTGGTCCGGCGTCAACAGCAGCGCGCCCGGCAACACCGCGTAGCGTGCCGGCAGCACTGCGTAGTGGCCGGCCGCCGTCACCGCGTTGTCGGCAAGTTCGATGCTGCTGTCTGGTGCAAAACCGAAAGCCGCGGACTCTATCGGGTCATAGGGCGCGAAGACAGATTGCAGCGTCGGTACGACAGCGAAAGAGGCGCCCGCGGCGGCGAGAATGTCACTGGAACCGCCTGGCCCCGGCACATGTTCGGTCGCCAGCAAGTCGCCGCCACCCCAGAGATCAACCACTGCGCCACGCGCCACGCGCACATCGGCGCCGGCCAACGTCACGCGCTTGTCCGGCATGGTCTCAAGCACGCGCGTGACCGTCGCCAGCGGGAACACCCATTGACGACCGAACTGCGTCTGACCAAACGGCATCAACAGACCTGCGCCCGACACGGAGCTGACACTGCCGGCCGTCAAGCTCAGGCGCTCACCCGCGTTCAGCGTCAACTGTCCGAAAGGCGCGAACAGGCGACCGCCCTGCGCGATGTGGGCGGCGTTGATGGTGAGACTGCCACCGGCCGACAGTGGCGCGCCATCGCCCTTGGAGTTGGCAGTGCTGGCGCTGAACGCGATGCTGGCATCCGCACCGCTGCTCGCCAGCGTGTAGTTGCTCAAGGTCGACGGATAAATCCGCGCGGCATCGATGACGACATCACCACTGCCATTGAAACTGCCGCGCAACTCGGTGCTGCTGGTGGCCGGCACGCGTGTGCCGATGAGGCGCACATCGCCGCGGCTCGCAAGCTTCACCTGGTCGCCAAAGCCCTGCAGGGCGACATCGCCCTTGAGATCGATGAACTCGGCATCGACCTGGAGGCTGCCGGCGCCGGCGCTGGCCGTGCCGGCGCGGCGGAACAGTTCGTTGCTGGTGCCGAGTTGCACATAGGGCGCGGCGAGTTGCACCGCGCCGCCATCGGACGCCAGCACGGCAGTATCGAGCGTCAGGGAACGGGACAAGGACAGATGCTGAGCGCCAACGAAGCGGATGCTGTCGATATCGTTGCCGGTCAGCAGCGGTCGCGTGACGAGATTCAGTGCCGCGAATCCGCCTGCCACGACCGTTGCGCCCGACAACACCACTTGACCATTGCTGGCCTCCGGCACGGCCGAGCCGCGCGGCACATCGGCGAGCACAGCGCCACCTATCCGCATCTCGCGCGGCGTGCCCGGGAAAGCCGGCAAACCGGTAAGATCGGCCGCGGTTTCGCGATCGAGCGGATTGAGCACAACACTGAGGCGCCCGCCCTGACGGCCGCGCAACACACCGTTAAGGCGCATGCCTTCGGCGGCCGTCAGCGTGATCTCACCGCCGACGGCATTGACGCGGGTCGGCGTGCGCTGCGCGGGCTGCGACGGGTCGATGAGATCGAACACCGCGCCGCTGCCCGACACGTCGATGCGCGAGCCGTGCTCGGCCAGCACATAGCCACGCTGCGCAGCGAGGCTCACACGACCGCCGTTCAACACATCACCGAGACGCAGGCCAAGCGCATTGTCCTGGTGACGAATCGCGGCGGGCGCCAACAAGGCCGCGTGGCTGCCGAGCGTGACCGCCTGGCTGGCATCGAAGCCGCGATCATTGCCATCGCGCGGATTGACGATGGCGAGCGAGACGTTGCCGGCCGGCGCCGAGATCACGCCATCGATCATGAGCCGCGTATCGCTGCTCAAACTGATACTCGACTGCGGGTCGGCGGTAATCAATGCGCCGCTGCCCATGCTGACTTCGGCGCTCGACACCGGCAGATTGGCGCGACGTTTGAACGCCATGGCGAGCCTGCCCGGCGCGCGCTCGGCGGCGTCGAGATAGGTGACACGGGTGAGGGCGTCGATGTCGGTGCCACTCACCGCGCCAACCATGGCCGCGGTCGGTACGCGGTTGCGCTGCCGAATATCAACGCGGGTATCGGGCGCAACGCGAATGCCATCGCGATTGGCATTGATGGAAATGTCGGCAAAGCCCTGCGCGCTGAACAACGCCGGCGTAAGCACGGTGAGATTGTCGCGGGCCAGCGCATCGTTCTGCACGGCGAAGCCGCCGCCCGTCAGCTTCAACTGCCCGCCCTTGGCGAGGGCGAGCGCGCGCAATTCGCCAGCCAGCGTCATGCGCGTCGGCAGCGCATCGTCGCTGCTGAGTGTGATGCTGCCGCCCTTGCCGGCCACCAGCGCGCCCTTGCTGGTCTTGTGCGCACCACCGCCGACGTCAATCAAACTGCCCTGTTGCAGATCCAGCGCGCCGCTGGCATTGAGCGCAACGCTGCCACCGTTGATGGCCAGCGGCCCCTCGCCGAGGCCCTCATTGCGCGCCCGCGCGGCGTTGTCGTTGACCCAGCGCCCTTGCGTGTTGAGCTCGGCGCCGGGCGTGAGCGTCAACGCAGTGGCGTCATTGCCGGTGGTGAGGGTTGGCAGCACATTGATGTCGATGCGGCCGTCGGCGGCCGACAGCGTGCCGGCAATCTCGACCACACCCGCGCCAATGGCCATTTCACCGTAGGCGCCAAGATCGAGCGAGACATCACCCGGCACACTCACGCGGCCATTGGCGAAGATGCCGACGCGCTCGAAACCACCGTCCTTGAACAAACGCGGCGACACCGTCAAAAGCGCGCCGTCGTCTTTGAAGCTTGTGCTGGCGCCCGGCGCTGCGTGTGCATCGAGACGCACTTCATCGAGCAGGTAGTTCTGCGCGACGCTGTCGTCGAAGGCGAGGCTGCCGCGACCGAGCGTCAAACGGCCCGCCAGCGGTTGTTCATCGTAGGGACGTTGAAAGCCTGCCGCCGCGCCGGGCTTGTCGCGCTGAAAGCTGTCGAGCGTCACGCCACCTTGAGCGTTACCCAGCATGCGCAGATCGGGCGCGGCGATGGTGAGCGTGCCGGCATCCTTGCCTTCGACATAGCCGGCCTCGAAATTCGCGCGCGCATTGCTGAACAACTGGTAGCTTTCGACCACGTTCCATTTGCGATGCACGGTCTCGGCGCTGCCGAAGACGCCGTCATAGACGCGCCCCGGGTCGGCCTTGCTGATATCGAACAGGCGACCGCCTGAAATGAGCTTGGTGGTGTCGACCACACCGCCGCTGTAATTGACCACGCCGCCCGAGACATCGAGCGTGGCGCCCGGCGCGACGTCGAGATGGTTGTCGGAATCGAGCGTGATCGAGCCGCCGGGGGCGAGGCGCTCATCCAGCGAGCGACGGATGGACGCCACCGCGCCGCTGACATCAGCCAGCGGCGTGCCCTTGCGCACATCGAAGGTCACGCGCTTGCCGCGCAGCAGGCCGTTCTTCTGCAGCGGCGCATCACGCAGCTCGTTGCCGCGCAATTCCACGCTGACGAGATTGCGCGACATGGCGACCTCGGCGTCGCGCGAGCCGGCGGCATCGATGCGCGCACCCTTGGCAATCTCGAGCTTTGCGTCGACGCTTTCACCCGGCGCGGCGCTGGTATTGCGCTGCGCCTTGACGGTGATGTCGCCGCCGCGCGCCGTGATGTGGGCACCTGACGCGACGCTGAGCTTGTTGCCGAACAAATCAATCTTCGACAGCACCTGCGGCTGGCTGTCGACCGCCTCGCGCTGCGTGCGGTCGGCTTCGCGGGCCTTCTGCGCGTCGACATCGGTGGAGGCCGCCACCGGCGTCACCTCGGTGCGCGAATGGGCGCCGAGCGTCAATACACCAGCACGCAGTGCGGTGGGGGTGTTGGTGTTCTTGATGTCGTTGTGCACCACTTGCACGTGGTCGCGCGCCAAGAGGCGCACCGAGCCATTGACGCTGACACTGGTGGTGGCGCTGGCGAGACCGTTCTGATTGACCGCGTAGCCGAGCAAGGTGACATTACCGCGCGGCGCGCTGAGCGTGCCGGTGTTGGTGACCGTGCCGCCGGTTTCCACTTCGACAACGAGGCCGCGCAGATTCGGATCGCCATCGGCGGCGGCGAGATAGACCTTGTCCTTGGCGGCCGCGGCAATGGCCTGGCCGCCCGGGGTGGTGATGGCGCCGGCGTTCTTGATCTCGGGCGCGAGCAACACGATGCGCCCGCCCTCGGCGGAATTGAGCTCGGCGCCGCGTTCGACGTTGATGGCGCCGAGCGTGCCCGTACCGGCAAACGCCGGCTTGGCGCCACTCGCATCATTGATTGCGCCGGTGATACCCGACTTGCCGAACAGTGCGTCGTCCATGTCGAGACTGGAGGCGACCAGTGACTGGGTGTCGACCCGCGCGGAGCGGCCGAACACGATGCCGTTCTGATTGATGAGATAGATCTGACCATTGGCAGTCAGGTCGCCAAAGATCTGGCTGGGGCTGCCCTGGTGAATTCGATTGAGTGCAATCGCGTTGGACGACGGCTGCGCGAAGCGCACGCCACGGCCCTTGGCGATATCGAAACTCTGCCAGTTGAGCACTGCGCGCGATGCATGCTGCGTGACCGTCAAAGTATTGCCGCGCGTCATCACGCTCGCCACACCGGGCGCCGCGAACGGCACGTGGCCAGCGCCGCAGGCTGAGCACGGCACCGGCAGGGGTTCGGCGTACACCGCGAACGGCGCAGCCGCCAGTGCCACCATCGGCGCGCCACGCAGCAGCCTCTTCGCGCGTTTCACGTACACCAAGCCACGCGCCGCAGCGCTGCGCAGGCCTTGTTTGACAGTCGGAATCACAGGCGTCATGAAAATCGCGCAGTCATCGAAGGATAAGCCACATAGGCGAACGCCAGCCCCCCATGGGACTGGCGTTCAATGCGCGCTGGCAGGAGTGACCCCGCCAGCACGCCCGGTCTTCTTACCGATTACGGGAACACCGGTGCGGGCGCACCGATGAAATGGGTGGAGAACTCTGAACGCACTGCCGGCTGGCAGGTGTTCAGCGGCTTGCCATTCGGTGCACGGGTGAAGTTGTTGACCGGCGCGGCGGCGAACAAATCGACATCGAACACTTCCGGCGAAGCACCGGCGGCCTTCGGCGTGCCCAGCCAGCAACCGCGACCAAAGCCATGCTTGCAGTCGTTGTTGAGGTTCTTCAGGCCCGCCACCGTGAAGGCGTTATTGGCGATGATGTCGAACACCGCGAGGGTGTCGGCATTGGCGGTCGGCGCGGCCTGCAGGTTCTGGGTGGCGAAGTTCCAGTAGTCGCCGCGGTGCACGTTCTCGATGGTCGGCGCCACGCCATCAATCTTGATGAAGCGATAGCCGAAATTCCAGAACGGCGAGTTGACTGACGGCGAGCTCGACGCTTCCGTGCTGCGGATACCGATTGCCCAGCGCTTCAACAGTGCGGCGTTCTTGCCACTGTTGTTGGTGGCGCCGAGGTTGAAGTCGTCCAGGCACTGCTCGACGTTGGTGGCCGAGGAGTTCTCAGCCACGAACGGCAGGGTCAAGGTGCTGGCGCCCTTCGGAGCAACCACACCGGATGCACAGTTAACGCCGAGATGCTCGGCGTTGAACTGCGCCTGGGTGCCAGAGCCGGCCACACGACGACACACCTGCACCGGTGTCGCGGTACCGCGCAGCGGCGGCAGCACCAGGCCAGCGTTGTTGGCAGCGGTGCGCAGATCGATGCTGGTGTTGGTGGCCGGGTTCAGCACCTTGAACTCTTCCCAGTTCTTGATCTGGCCGGTGAAAATCGAAGCAATTTCTGCGCGGCTTAACGAAGGCATGCACTGCTCGGTATCCCCGCGCGGCGCCGAAATGGCTTCGTTGACGGCGGTTGCCGGGTCATCCTGGTTGACCTGCACGTTGGCGCTGTAGGCGGCATTGCCGGCGCTTGGATAGCACGGGCTGTTGGCCGCGAACTGCGCCGCCTGCAAGGCCTTGTACAACTCGGTGGTGACCGGCGTGTTGAACACCAGATCGCCAAGCGTCGCGGTCTTGGCGAACGCCGCGCCATTCGGATCGAAGGGGAAAGGCGTGCCGTTGGCGGGCACACCGGGGCCATCCGAGGTGTTCAGCACCGGCGCGTTGGCGCCAGTGAACATGCTCGGTTCGATATCAGACGTACCGATGTCCGGCGCATGGGCAAAGCTGCCCGCCGTGCAGCTACGCTCGAAATAGGCCGTGCCGTTCGAGCTCTGCTTGGCGACATCGGCGCCGAGGCAAGTGCCGCCCGCGCCGGTGCTGACCAACATGAAGTTCAACTGCGTGCCCTGCTGCAACGGACCGACGGCGATGCCGGAGCCACCACCGTCACGCTTGATGACCATCACGCGGCCTGCGCCGAGTGCCGGCGTCTTGGCGGCGGTTGAGTTACACGCCACCGCCCAGTTGCCTGAGCGTGACATGACGTTGATGGGGCCGGCGCCGGCATCGCACACGAAGTCGATGATGGCGTCCTGGGCGCTCTGCGTCGAAGCGCTGGCGCCACCCCAGTAGATGACCTTGTCGGCGTCGACGTTGCTGGTCGGCAGATAGGCGAACGCGCTGCCCGCGCTGGCGGCCAGTGCGCTGGCGATAGCCGCGCGCATGAGAGTATTGCGAATCATGAATTGAATTCCTTGATTTGGTTCGTTGGTTGGCGCCGCTTTCAAGCGCTCTTGCGACGGCGCAGTGCGCCGAGGCCGGCGACGGCCGAGCCCATCAGCAGCAGCGCCGGCGGCACCGGCACGGCGGCCGGCACGCTGTAGGCCAGCGAAGTGCCATTGGCATCGAAGTTCAGCGTCCAATTACCGGCGTATTTATCCGAGCCCACCTTGCCGAGGCCGGTGTCTTCGTTGATGCCGGTGCTGTGGAAGAAGAAGTAGGACAGCGAGCTGCCGAGTTCACCGACCGTGGTGAAGTTGAGGCTGTTGTCGAGGTTGCCCCAGTTTCGCGTGGTGAAACCCTGCGGGCCGTCGGCAGCCACCACCGTGACGTTGTTGGCGCCGTTCAGCGAATTGGCGCCGGTCAGGGCGTTGTGCAGGTTGAAGTAATCGAGCGCCATATTGGTCATGACACCGAAGTTGACCGCGTCACCGGTGGTCGGGCCACCGGCCAGGGTCTGCGCGACGGTAGTACCGACGGGCGCCGTGAACTGGAAGCCGTTGGGGCTCCACAGCACGTCGCCGCCGGGGCTGAAGTCGATGCGGTTGTCGATGGCCGAGATGTTCCACTTGACCTTGGTCTTGTCGGCCGCGCCGCCCAAGAAGGTGTTGAGCTTGGCCAGATCCGCCGCCTGGATGGCGACGCTGAAATTGGCATTGGATTGTGCGTTGAAGGAATCGGCGGTCAGGCCGGTGTTGAATACCAGCGACTTGTTGGCCGTCAGATCGATCATCGACAACACCAGGTTGCCGACGCCCGCGCCTTCGCCGACGGTGGCGATGTTGTCGGTCTTGATGAGGGCCGCCTGCGCGCCGAGACCGAGGGTCATGCCGACCGCGGCGGCGAGCAGCTTCAGTTGGGTTTTCATCGTCATTTCGAACTCCATAGATAAAGTGATTAGCATTCGTCTCAAAAGAGCCGAGACCGGCCGTGTTCGTCCGCTTTGTTTTCTCTTCCCTGCACGGCCCATTGAGTGCGACCTTGATCGTCGCTTCGTGCCGCCGTGCAATGTGCTCCGCGAAAATGTCCGGCCGTGTTCGGTTTGATGAAATTTTCGTGACGGGAGTATCGCGAGCGTCGATGACATTGCGATGACGAGAGCTGTCACATTTCAGTCACGTTGCGCGACCGGCCAATGCGTCAATGGCATGACAGAAAGAAGGCAGAAACATGTCGTTCAGATGACCAGCGCCGAACAGCGATAACCGATACTGCGCACGGTCTGGATGTAGTTTTCGCAGCCCGCCATTTCGAGCTGGCGACGCAGACGTCGCACGATCACATCCACCGTGCGCTCATCGATATCGGTGTTCTGCCCCCACACGCCATCCATCAATTGCGCGCGCGAGTAAACGCGTTCCGGGTGGGTGATGAAGAACTGCATGAGACGAAACGCAGTAGGACTCAGGGGCACCGGGCGGCCATTGACCAGCACGCGATGGGTGGCTTTGTCGAGACGGATGACGCCGAGCTCGATGACTTCCTGGCCGGGCACGGGCTGCGTGCGGCGCATGATGGCGCGCACCCTGGCCAAGAGTTCACGGCTGGAAAACGGTTTGGTGATGTAGTCGTCGACGCCGGCGGCCAGCCCCTCAATCTTCTCCTCTTCGCTGGCGCGTGCACTGAGCATGATGATGGGGATGGTGCTGGTGCGCGGGTCGCGCTTCAACCCCCGCGCGAATTCGAGACCACTGACACCGGGCAGCATCCAGTCCAGCAAAATGAGATCGGGAATGATGGTGCCCATCGCATGCCGCGCACGGTGTGCGTCGCCCGCTTCGAGGCAATGGTAGCCTTCGCCGACCAGCGTCATGCCCAGCACATGCCGGATGGCAGGCTCATCATCGACGATCAGGATATTGGCGGGCATGGCTGGCCGGGAACCGCAGTGCATTTCACTGCGTGACACTTCTACGGTCGCTTTGTGACACGTCGATGAAGATCGCGTGACACGAATCACCCGGCAGGTGCGAATTCATTCGCACCGACATAGGGGCTCACACCGGCGTGAACACCACCGGCATCGATTTCAAGCCCGACAGGTGATTGGAGCGCAGATAACTGTAGCTGCCGGTGGCGCGGATGTCCGGCAGGCGGGCAAGTATCTCTTCATAGGCGACGCGAATCTGCATGCGCGCCAGCTGCGAGCCGATGCAGAAATGCTGGCCAATGCCGAACGCCAGGTGCTCGCGTGCATTCTTGCGCGCCACGTCGAAAGCATACGGGTCGGGAAACACAGCGTCGTCGAAATTGGCGCCGCCGTACCACATCACGACCTTGTCACCCTGCTTGATCGGCTGGCCGCGCAGTTGCGTGTCGGCGGTGGCGGTGCGGCGCATGTAGATGATGGCGCTGACATAGCGCAGCATCTCTTCCACCGCATTGGGAATGAGCGACGGCTCGGCCTTGAGCTTGCGCCACTGCTCGGGGAATTCGGTGAACGCGCGCAGGCCACCGGCGATGGTATTGCGCGTGGTCTCATTGCCGGCCAGCACCATCAATACGAAGAAACCGTCGAGGGTCGCCTGCGGCAGGCCTTCGCCGTCGATGCGGGTATTGGCCATCACGCTCAGCAGATCATCGGCCGGCTGCTCGCGGCGCAGCGCCATCATTTTCTTGCCGTATTCGAACAACTTCACGAACACGTGCTGGCCGGCATCGGGGCTGGCGAAGTAATCCGGATCCAGCAGGGCCAGCGCTTCATTGGACCAGCGGATGATGTCGGCTCGGTCGGCTTCCGGCACACCCAGCAGTTCCGACAGCGTCCACAGCGGCAAAGGCGTCGCGATGTCGGTGACGAAATCGCATTCGCCGCGCGCAGCGACGGCATCGAGCAGTGTGCGCATCTTCTTCCGTACGCCATCTTCGAAGCGCCGCACGATGGCCGGGTTGAAGGCTGGCGCAATCAGGCGCCGATGCAGATTGTGTTCGGGGGGATCCATCGCCAGCAGCATGTGCAGGAACGCGTTCTGCGCTTCCGCGTCATGGATGCCCATGGATTCGTAGGAAATGTAATGGCCGCCGGCGGCGTTGGAGAAGAGATTGGGTTGCTTGGAGACTTCGACGATGTCGTCGTAGCGCGTGATGACCCAGAAGCCCGGGCCGTCGGCTTCCGGATTCCAGAATATCGGCGCCCGTTCGCGTAGCGCCCGGAATGCCGCGTGGGGCTGGCCGGCGGCGAACAGATTGAGATCGTTCAGATCGGCAATGCCCTCGGGATAGGACAAAGGCAGTTCATCGACTCTCGGCATGACGGTGCTCTCCGCGGGCTGGATGTATGCAAGGAACCCTGTGACTGACGCTGCCGGGCATCCTGCAACTGGTACGACAGCATGGGTGAAACGCACTCATTTCATCGCCCCGACATCAATTGACCACATTGCACGGCGTGCCGGCGACAAAGGCTTCGACGGTCTCGAGCAGACGCTCGGCGAGGCGCGCCAGGGTGCTGTCGCTGGCGAAGGCCATGTGCGGCGTCATGATGAGATTCGGCAAGTCGAGGTCGAGCAAAGGATTGCCATCGCGCGGCGGCTCGACGGCCAGGGAATCCACACCGGCGCCGCCCAGACGACCGGCGCGCAGCGCGTCGGCCAGCGCCTGCTCGTTGACGATGCCGCCGCGCGCGGTGTTGATGAGCGTGGCGGTGGGCTTCATGCGCGCCAGTTCGGCGCGGTCGATGAGATTGCGTGTCTCGTCGGATATCGGACAGGCGATGCACAGCACGTCGGCCCGTTCCAGGGCTTCATCAAACGCGACGCGCCCGGCGCGCGGCGCCATGCCCTTGTGATCGGCAACCAGCACCTGCATGTCGAAGGCCCGTGCCAGTTTTTCGAGACGCTTGCCAAGTGCGCCGTAGCCAATGATGGCGAGCGTGCAGCCGTACAAGTCCTGCGGCAAGGTCTCGTTCAGAACGCCATAAAAATGGGAACGCTGCCAGGCGCCCGCCTGCAGCGCCTGGCGATAGACCAGCAACTGGCGACGGATGCCGAGCATCATCGCGAAGGCGTGCTCGGCCACCGCCGGCGTCGACCAGTCACGCACATTGGTGACCGTGATGCCAGCGCGACGACAGGCCTGGACGTCAATGCACTCATAGCCGGTGGCTGACACCGCAATCAATTTCAGCGCCGGCAGCTGCGCAATGGTCGCTTCATCGAAACGCACACGGTTGGTGATGGCGATTTCGGCGCCCGCCAGCCGCTCCACCACCTGCTCGGGCGCGGTGGTCGGGTATTCCTGCCATTCATGGGCAAAGCGCAATGGTCGCAATGCGGCGCGGATCGCGAAACGATCGAGAAAGACGACTTTCATGGCTCTCCGTTTGATCGCGGCACATGCGCGCGCCGCGTTCAATTGAATAGCCATTGCCGTGGCGCTGCAAGCTGCCTGTTCGATGGCGTCTTTGGTTACTATTTCGCCTCAGCCTCGAGGAGTATGCCCATGTCTCTGCATCCCGTGTTCGCGCCCGACGCCGTTGCCGTCATCACCGGCGCGGCCGATGGCATCGGTCTCGCCGCCGCCCATCGTTACGCAGCATTCGGCATGCACGTGCTGATGGCCGACAGCCAGGCTGACAAGCTGACGTGGGCGGCCGACGCAGTGCGCGCGGCGGCGGGCCCGGGCGTTGCAATTGAAACCATGACGCTCGATGTCAGCCAGTTCGAGCAGGTGCTTGCGCTCAAGGAATTCGCCTTCCAGCGTTTCAGTCGCGTGGATGTGTTGATGAACAATGCTGGCACCAGCGCACCGACCAGCGCCTGGTCTGCGCACACGCAATGGCAGCGCATCATCGCAGTCAATCTAGGGGGCATCGTGCACGGCGTACAGGCCTTCACCGCGGACATGCTCGCGCAAGCGCGGCCGGCGCTCATCATCAACACCGGTTCCAAGCAGGGCATCACCAACCCGCCCGGCAACCCGGCCTACAATGTCAGCAAGGCCGGCGTGAAATCGCTCACCGAGTCCCTGCAGCACGAACTGCGCAACACACCCGGCGCACAGGTCAGCGCTCACCTGCTGGTGCCGGGCTACACCTGGACCGGGCTCACGCGCCAACGCCTGGCCGAAAAGCCCGATGGCGCATGGCTGCCGGCACAGGTGGTCGACTACATGCTTGATGCCATCGCACGCGGCAGCTTCTACATCATCTGCCCGGACAACGAGGTGTGCCGTGCCGACGACGCCAAGCGCATGGTGTGGGCGGCTTATGACATGGCCGAGGATCGCCCGCCCTTGTCGCGTTGGCATGGGGGCTATCAGCAGGCGTTCAAGGATTTCGAGCCGTGACCGCGATGACGGACCTTCGCGGCGACTTGCCAGCGCTCGTTTCGCAGGCAAGTCGCGTGCTGTTCTTCACCGGCAAAGGCGGCGTCGGCAAGACCACGCTCGCTTGCGCGGTGGCAATCGCGCTGGCCGATAGCGGCAGGTCGGTGCTGCTGGTCAGTACTGATCCCGCGTCCAATCTCGACGAGATGCTCGGCACGCCGCTCGCGGCGAGCGCACGCGCGGTCAACGGCGTGCCGCGCCTGTCGGCGCTCAACATCGATCCCGAGCAGGCCGCCGACGCCTATCGTGAACGGGTACTGGCACGGATGTCTGGCGATGAAGGGCAACGTGCGCTGGTGCGCGAACAATTGTCCGGCGCGTGCACCACGGAAATCGCCGCGTTCGATGAATTCGTGGCGCTGTTGGGCACAGCCACGCGGGATTACGACCACGTGGTGTTCGACACCGCGCCGAGCGGTCATACCTTGCGCCTGCTGAGCCTGCCACGCGCCTGGAGCGATTTCCTGCTCGACAACGATCGGGGTGCGTCCTGCCTCGGACCCCATTCCGGTCTCAAGATGCAGGAGCTGAGTTTTCGCGCGGCTCTGGATGCCCTGGGGGACGCTGCGCACACCACCTTTGTGCTGGTGGCGCGGCCGGACGCCAGCGCCCTGCGCGAAGCGGCGCGCACCCGCGACGAGCTTCGCGCATTGGGGCTCGTCAATCAGCGGCTGGCGGTCAATGGCGTATTCACGGCGCAGGACGGCAGCGATGGCGTTGCCCAGCGTTTTGCCGCGCTCGGCGCCGAGGCGCTGACGCATATGCCCGCATCGCTGCGCGACCTGCCGCAGGACAGAATTCCGTTGCGCACTTTCGACATGGTCGGACTGGCCGCACTGCGTGCAGTATTTCACGGCCAGGCGCAGTGCAAGGACCAGAACCGCACTCCGCCCCCCTCCTTGGCTGGCGGCCTGCCGCCACTTGCAGCGCTCATCGATGAACTGGCCGCCGACGAGCGCGGCCTCATCATGGTCATGGGCAAGGGCGGTGTCGGCAAGACCACCATAGCCGCGGCCGTCGCGGTCGGCCTCGCGGCGCGCGGTGTCGCGGTGCATCTCAGCACCACCGATCCCGCCGCCCATCTCACCGATGCGCTGGCGGGCGAGATGGCGAACCTCAGCGTGCAACGCATCGACCCGCGCGCCGAGACCGAGAAATACATTGACAAAATAATGGCCACGCGCGGCAAGACACTGGACGAACCATCCCGCGCGCTGCTGCTGGAGGACTTGCGTTCGCCATGCACCGAGGAAGTCGCGGTATTTCACGCCTTCGCCCATACCGTGGCCATGGCGCGCAATGCCGTGGTGGTGCTCGACACCGCGCCCACCGGACACAGCCTGTTGTTGCTCGACGCCACCGGCGCCTACCACCGCCAGATGATGCACAGCTTCGCCGATGTGAATGCCGCGCATGTGGTGACGCCCCTCATGCGCCTGCAGGACAGTGCCTTCACGAAAATCATTCTGGTGACCTTGCCTGAGGTCACGCCAGTGTCGGAAGCAGCGGCCCTGCAGGATGACCTGCGGCGAGCGCACATTGAACCCTATGCATGGGTCATCAATCGCTCACTGCTCGAGTCCGGCACGCGCGACCCTGTGTTGTGCGCGCGCATGGCGGGCGAAGCACGGCAAGTGGAACGAGTGACGCATGGTCTCGCCCAGCGGATTTATCTTTTGCCGTGGCAAGGCACTCCACCGGTAGGCGTGGCGGCCTTGCGCGCGCTCAGCCTTTGAGCACGCTCAACAGCGCGCGCAACGGAACACACTGTTGCTGTCGCGATAGACATCGCAGGCCTTGTCGAGGACGGCCTTGAGACGCTGCCGCGCGCGATGGATGCGAATCTTGGCGGTCGCCAGTGAGCATTGGCTGATCTCGGCGGTCTCGGCGACGCTCATGCCTTCGAGGTCATGCAGAATCAGCGCCGTGCGATAGTCCGGCGGCAGTGTGTCGATGAACTCGCGCACACAGGCGTTCATCTCATCGATGGCCATCTGCTCCTCGACGCTCGCATTGGCATCGGCGAGGTCCGCCGCTTCGTCGATATCGACCAGCTTCATGCGTTGCGCGCCTTGGCGCAGGTAGTCGAGCACCACCCGGCTGGCGATGGCGAAGGCCCAGGTCTGCAGCTTGGAGCGGCCGGCGAATTCCGCGAGTCCGCGCTCTATCTTGAGCAAGGTTTCCTGACGCAGATCTTCGGCGACCGCCGTGTCGCCCACCTGGCGGGTGAGGTAGCGCAACAGTGGCGCGGCCAATTCGCGACTGACTTCGGCAAAGCGCAATGGCGAACGACTGACAGACATCGACTCGGGCTCCTTGCCGTGGGGTGCCCGCTGGCGGCGCACCCCACGTGCATTTGACTCAGCAACAGGACTTGGCGGCCTGCTCGGCAACCGCCGGCGCGCAGCAGCCGGACGCCTTGGCCATGGTCTGCGCCATCTCCGCGGCCTGGTCCGGTGCGCAGCACGCCGCGCCCGCGGCGACCGGCGCGCTCGCGCCCAGCGCCGCCGTGGCGGATGCCAGCACCTTGTTGGCCGGCACCTGGCGAATCTTGTCGGCGAGCGCGATGGCTTCGCTGATCTCGGCGTCGCTCAGGCCGGCCTTGCGTGCTTCCGGCACGTGGTATTCGATGCAGGGCGCACAGTTGGAGGCGAGCGCCGCACCGAGTGCAACGAGTTCGCGATCGCGATGGCTGAGTGTGGTCATGTTGATGTCCTCTTGAGTCTTGAGATCGAACCTGGCGGATTCGCTACACGCGTCGCGCCCTGTGTCTGCGTTGGACGTAAGCGCCGCCGGAAACGATACAGGCGCGCAGCAATTGCCGTCCGCCGCGTCTGCATCCGACAGCGTGACGCTGCACACACCGGTTTCCGGCAGTTCGAGTTCGAGCTTGTCGGCCGCCTGCCAGTCACCCGCCAGCGCCGCCACCACCGAGCGTGCCTGCTCGTAGCCGGTCATCATGAGAAAGGTCGGCGCACGGCCATAGCTCTTCACGCCGACGGTGTAGAAATCCTTTTCAGGGTGCGAGAGCTCGCGATGGCCATGGGGCCGCACGCTGCCGCAGCTGTGTAGATTCGGATCGACCAGTTCACCGAGCGCGGCGGTCGATTCGAGCGCCGGGTCGAGCGCCAGGCGCAGTTCGCTGGTCATGGCCAGGGCCGGGCGCTGACCGGTGGCGCAGATAATCTGGTCGATGCCGCGCAGCTCGATGACGCGGCCTTGTTCGCCGACGCCCGTGACGCGCAGGGATGGCCCGTCTTGCTCGATGGCGTTGATGCGCAGGCCGCTGACAAATTCCAGCCGGCCAGAATCGCGCAAGGATTTCAGGGCCATGCCAAGCTGCCCGCGCGCCGCGAGGCCATCGGCGTCGCCGCCGCCGAACACGCGCGCGAGATTGTCGTTGCGCACCGCCCATAGCAGTTCCGTGCCGGGCGCCTGGCGCGCAAGCTCAGCGAGTGCGAGCAGACTGTTGGCGGCGGAATGACCGGCACCCACCACCAAAGTGCGTTTGCCGGCGTAGCGGGCGCGTGCGCTGCCGAGCACATCGGGAATGCCATAGAAGATGGCGTTGGCCTGCGCCTGCTCACCGATGGCGAACAGGCCGTTGGCGCCGAGCGGATTCGGTGTGCGCCAGGTGCCGCTCGCATCGATGACGGCGCGCGCACGGAATTCCGCTTCGACGCCGGCCTTGATCACGCGAATAAGGAAGGGCTCGGTATCGCGCCCGGCACTCTTGAGCTTGTCATGCGCTTCGCGCGTGATGGCAGTGACGCGCGTGTCGAGATGCAAAGCCGTCGCGACCGCCGGCAAGGATGCAAACGGTTCGAGCACGCGCGTGACCACCTCGCCGGCGGTCGGCAGTTCATCGGGCGGCGGCGCCTGCCACCCACGCGCCGTGAGCATTGTCGCCATGCTTGGCTCGATGTTGTAGCGCCACGGCGAAAACAACCGCACATGGCCGTAGTCGAGCAGATTGGCGCCAACGCGGCTGCCTGCCTCGAACACCAGCGCCGGCATGCCGCGTTCGAGCAGGCGCGCGACGGCGGCGAGGCCTACCGGCCCGGCGCCGATCACGGCCACCGGCAGGGCGCTGTCGACCGCGCGCTCGGCACGCATGGTCAGCATCATGAGCGTGGCCGAATCCGGGCACGCGCCCTGGAACTCCGCGGAGGCATGCAAGGCTTGCGGTGCATTCGCCCGCGACGTCGCTTCAAATCCGAAACGCGTGAAGTAATCGGCGGCGGTCTCGGTCAGTAAATACAGACGCGCGATGTCGCGGCGCGCGGCTTCGCGAAGAAACTGCGTGAGGACACGCCGTCCGATGCCCTGACCATGCATGGCCGGCGCGACCGCCACCGAACGCAACAAGGCGTCCTGGGCATAGACCTCGGCGCCCGCCACGCCGACCACCACGCCGTCATGAATCGCGACCAGGAACGTATGCAGATGCTCGCGCGCGCCGGCGCTGGGCAGGGCGTTGTCTTGCAGCAGCGCTTCAATGGCGGGCCAATCGGCGGGCAGCGCCGCGCGCAGGGACAGAGCAAGGTTCGAAGTCATCATGACGCTCCTTGACGGCGATTGATGCGGTCAGTACCGAGTGCGAATAAACGGCATCAGGCCGCCGTTGCCAGGGTGTGCAGACGCTCGGCGCCGACCGGCTCGTCACGCATTATCGGCACCACGGCGAAGCGTCGCGCATGCATGCTGGCGACGCGTTCGATGGCAATCATTTCGTTCAACGCACGGCGTTTGAGCAGGGCGGAGGTGGGATGCGCTGCTGCGACACTGTTGTTGATGATCCACGCCCATGGTTCTATGCCGGCGCGCCGCAGATCGTCCTGCAGATGGGCCGCTTCCAACACCGGCGTGGTCTCGGCCAGGGTCACCAGCAGTACCTTGGTTTGCGCCGGGTCGCGCAGTTGGCTCATGGGGGTCAGGGTTGATGCCTGCCCTTCGCCCTGTTGACGCGCCACGTCGCGGTGATAAGCGCCGGTCGCATCGAGCAACAACAGCGTGTGGCCGGTGGGCGCGGTATCCATCACCACGAAGCGGCTGCGCGCTTCGGCAATCACGCGCGAAAACGCCTGGAATACCGCGATTTCCTCGGTGCATGGCGAACGCAGATCTTCTTCCAGCATGGCGCGCCCGGCGGCATCGAGTTGCGCGCCCTTGTCCTGCATCACCCGGTCACGATAACGCGCGGTCTCGACCTGTGGATCGATGCGACTGACGACCAGTTGCGGCGCGCTGCCATCCAGTGTCTGCGCGAGATGCGCGGCAGGGTCGGACGTCGACAGGTGCACCGGCAAGCCGCGGCGCGCGAGTTCCAGCGCGATGGTCGCGGCCAGGGTGGTCTTGCCCACGCCACCCTTGCCCATCAACATGACGAGGCCATGGCCGTCACGCGCGATGTCGTCTATCAATGTCGAGAGGTGCGACGCGGACAAATCCGCGCGCGCATCGACTGGGGTTTCATCGCCGCAGGACCGTGCGGGCGCCAGCAACGCGCGCAGCGCACTCAGGCCAACCATGTCGAAAGGCAGCAGCGGCAACTCGTCTCGCGGTAGTTCGGCGAGCACCGCCGGCATGCACGCGAGGGCTGTGCGTTCACGCTCGACAATCGCCTGCGCCAACGCGTCATGGGCCGCTGCGGAAGGCGGCAGCAAGCCATTGATGACGAGATATTGTCGGGACAGTCCGACGCCCGCCAATTCATCGTGAGTACGCGCCAGTTCGCGCAAGGCCCCGGCCTGTGCGCGTGCCACCAGCACCAGGCGCGTGCGCGTGGTGTCACCCAGCGCCGCGAGCGCGGCCTTGTACTGAGACTTGTGCTTGTCGAGACCGGCCAGTGGCCCGAGGCAGGAGGCGTCACCCTTCCCGGCTTCCAGAAAGCCGCTCCAGGCGCCCGGCAATTGCAGCAGACGAATGGTGTGGCCGGTAGGCGCGGTGTCGAAGATTACATGGTCATAATCGGCGGTCAGCGCATCATCGGTGAGCAGCGCGGTGAATTCATCGAAGGCCGCGACCTCGGTGGTGCAGGCGCCTGACAGTTGTTCTTCGATGCCACTCACCACCGCCGCCGGCAACAGTCCGCGCACCGGCCCGACGATGCGCTCGCGATAGGCCTGCGCGGCGGCCTGCGGATCGATTTCCATTGCCGACAAGTTGGCAACGGTCGCGACTCGGGTGATGCGATTGCCTATCGCCATGTCGAACACCTGGCCGACATTGGAGGCGGGATCGGTGCTCACCAGCAGCACCCGCAGGCCTGCGTCCGCCAGCGCGATGGCCGTGGCGCAGGCGAGAGAAGTCTTGCCGACGCCGCCCTTGCCGGTGAAAAACACAAAGCGTGGCGGCGCCTCCAGGAGTTTCATACGGCGCTCCGCCCGCTCAACAGCAGGCTTTGCCGACGGCCGGCGCGACGCTGTCGCGCGGCGTCTCGATGATGCCGGACCAGTCCGCGAGTTCGCCGCGGGTCGGATAGCGCCCGCTCATGGCCACCTCGCCATCCACCAACACCAGAGGCAAACCTTCGGCGCCACCTTCTTCAAGGAAGCTGCGCACGCGCGCATTGTCGACAAAGGCCATGGGCTGCTGGGCGAGATTGAAGCGTTCAATCAACGCACCTTCGGCGCGCGCCCAGTCGAAATCGGCGGAGAAGCTGACCAGCGCCTGGTCCACGTCCACGCCGCATACACCGGTGCTGCAACACAGGGCCGGGTCATAGATTTGTATGGTTCTCATGTTGCTCGTCTGCTCAATGAATGTGGGTGGGAGTGAGGCCGGACTCGCTGCGCTGGTCAGCGCGCGCGCCGCGTCTTGCGCGACGTGGCCGCTGCGGGTGTGTCACAACAAACCTTGAAGGCGCCCGCGGGCGCGCACTGCTCAGGCCGCCCGCTGCAACACTCGTCGGTGAGGTAGGCGATGATGTCCATCATCACCGGCATGTTGGCGCGGTAGCGCTGAAAGCGCCCTTCCGAAGTAACCGTCAGAAGACCCGTGTGGGTCATCGCTTTCAGGTGAAAGGAAAGATTGGTGGGCGGGATGTCGAGGGTGGTGGCGATCTCGCCGGCGACCATGCCCTCGTTGGCCATGCGCACCAGCAGGCGGAACACGTCGAGGCGCACGCCCGAGGACAGCGCTTCGAAAATCTTGGTGGCGGTGTCTTTCTCCATGAGATGACTATACAACGATAGTTGAAATGATCAAGTAATGTTTCCATAATCGCGTCGACTGGCCAGCGGGCTCGCCGCCCGTTTGTCATGCGCGGCTGCTAACCTGCCGCGCCAGGTTCGATGCAGACCGTGTTGCCCAGCAATCGAGGATGTCTTCGTGAGTGATGATTCGAACGCGACACGCGCGCGTGTCTACAACGTGCTGTTCCTGTGCACCGGCAATTCGGCGCGCTCGATCATCGCCGAAGCCCTGATGAACCATCTCGGGCGGGGGCGCTTCCGCGCCTGGTCCGCCGGCAGCTTCCCCACCGGCCAGGTGCACCCGCGGGCGCTGGAGGTGTTGGCGGTCCTCGGTCCACCAGAGTCGCCGCCACGCAGCAAGCGTTGGGACGAATTCGCGCAGCCCGGCGCGCCGCTCATGGATTTCGTGTTCACGGTCTGTGACGCCGCCGCCGGCGAAGCCTGCCCCACCTGGCCAGGCCAGCCCATGACCGCCCACTGGGGCATAGAAGATCCTGCCGCCGAACGTGGCAACGACGCAGCCCAACGACGCGCCTTTGAACAGGCCATGCTGAAACTCAAGCGCCGTATCGACCTGTTTCTGAGCCTGCCGCTCGAATCGATCGATTCACTCGCCCTCAAACACCACCTCGACAAAATCGGAACGACCACTCCATGAGCACGACCGGTACCGACACTGCCCCCCACATCGGCTTCTTCGAACGCTGGCTGACTGTATGGGTGTTCCTGTGCATCGTGCTCGGCATTGCGCTTGGCCAGACCATGCCCGGCGTATTCCGTACGCTCGGCGCAATGGAGGTGGCGAAGGTCAATCTGCCGGTCGGCGTGCTGATCTGGGTGATGATCATTCCGATGCTGCTGCGCATCGACTTCGGCGCGCTGCACGAAGTGAAAAAGCATTGGCGCGGCATCGGCGTGACCTTGTTCATCAACTGGGCGGTGAAACCGTTTTCGATGGCGCTGCTCGGCTATGTGTTCATCCGCCATGTGTTCGCGCCCCACCTGCCGGCAGATCAGATCGACAGCTACATCGCCGGCCTGATTCTGCTGGCGGCGGCGCCCTGCACGGCGATGGTGTTCGTATGGAGTCAGCTCACGCGCGGCGAGCCTTATTTCACGCTCTCGCAGGTGGCGCTCAACGACGCCATCATGGTGTTCGCGTTCGCGCCGATCGTCGCGCTGCTGTTGGGGCTGTCGTCGATCATCGTGCCGTGGGACACCTTGCTGACCTCGGTCGTGCTCTACATCGTGGTGCCGGTGGGTCTCGCGCAGCTTTGGCGTGGCATTCTCATGAAGCGCGGGCAGGCCGCGCTCGACGCCACACTGGCGCGACTCGGGCCGTTTTCCATTTGCGCGTTGCTCGCGACCCTGGTGCTGCTGTTCGCGTTTCAGGGTGAAGCGATTCTGAAGCAGCCGCTGGTGATCGCCATGCTGGCGGTGCCCATCACCATCCAGGTCTATTTCAACGCCGGGCTCGCTTACTGGCTGAACCGTCGCTGCGGCGTGGCCCATTGCGTGGCCGGGCCGTCGGCCTTGATCGGCGCGAGTAATTTCTTTGAGTTGGCCGTCGCCGCCGCCATCAGCCTGTTCGGCTTCGAATCCGGCGCGGCGCTCGCCACCGTGGTCGGGGTGTTGATTGAAGTGCCGGTGATGCTGTCGGTGGTGAAGATAGTCAACGCCAGCCGCGGCTGGTACGAAGGTGGCATGCCAAGCCGCTGATGATCAGGGTAGGTGCGAATTCATTCGCACATTGAAGGCGCGCCACCGATACGAATGTGCGAATGAATTCGCACCTACAACGTGCCACCGCCATCCACCGAGAACTCACTGCCAGTCACATAGGACGCCGCGTCCGAGGCGAGGAACATCACCAGTTGCGCTACTTCCAGCGGCTGGCCGACGCGCTTCATGGGGATGACCTTGCACATCGCTTCAATTACGTGCGGCGGGTTGTCGTCGGTCATCATCGGCGTTTCGATGACGCCGGGATGCACGGAATTGACGCGGATACCGTAGCCGGCGAGATCCATCGCGGCATTCTTGCTCATGCCGCGCACCGCCCACTTGGAAGTGGAATAGGCGAACATGCTCTTGGTGCCGCGCAGGCCGGCCAGTGACGAGATGTTGATGATGGAGCCGCCACCCGCCTCGCGCATGGCCGGGATGACGGCCTGCATGCCGAGGAACACGCCGGTGCAGTTGACGCGCATGACGCGCTCGAAGACTTCCGCTTCGGTGTGCTGCAGGCTGGCGCGGCCATAGATGGCGGCATTGTTGACCAGGATGTCGACGCGCTCGAACGCTGCGAGCGTGCCCGCCACCACCTGTGACCAGTTGGTGGCGTCAGCGACATCGAGTTTCAGGAAACGCGCCTGGGACGCGCCGATGTCGTCGGCCACCGCCTGACCGCGCGGGTCGATGTCGGCGACCATGACCCGCGCGCCTTCGGCCGCGAACAGGCGCGCTTCAGCAGCGCCCTGGCCGCTGGCGGCGCCGGTGATGATGGCGACCTTGCCGCTCAGCATGCCCATGTCCGGTCCCTGTCGCCCTACACCGTCTCGATGATGATGGCCGGCGCCATGCCGCCCGCTGCGCACATGGTCGTCAGGCCGCGCTTCTTGCCCTGGCGCTCGAGTTCATCGAGCAGCGTGCCGATCAGAATCGAGCCCGTCGCGCCGATGGGATGGCCGAGCGCGATGGCGCCGCCATTGACGTTGACCTTGGCGCGATCGACTTTGAGGTCACGGATGAATTTCTCGGTGACGACGGCGAACGCTTCGTTGACTTCGAACAGGTCGATGTCGGCGATGGTGAGGCCGGCTTTCTGCAGCACTTTCTTCGCTGCCGGCACCGGCGCATTGAGCATGAGGGTCGGGCAGTCGCCCATGTTGGCGGTGGCCACCACCCGCGCGCGCGGCTTCAAGTTGTGCTTCTTCACATAGGCTTCGGACGCCAGCAGCAGCGCACCGGCGCCGTCGACCACGCCGGAGGAATTGCCGGCGTGATGAATCCACTCCACGTCGCCGAGCTCGGTATATTTCTGGCGAATCAGACCGCCGTAGGTGTTACCGGCCTCGTCGACCACCAGATTCGCCCACGCACCGAACACCGGCTTCAATCCGGCGAGGGTTTCCATGGTGGTGTCGGGGCGCGCGAATTCATCGCGATCAAGCGCCAGCGTGCCGTCGAGGTTGTAGACCGGCACCACCGAACGCGCGAAACGGCCTTCCTTCAAGGCCACGCCGGCGCGCTGCTGCGACATCAAGGCCAGTTCATCGACGGCGCGGCGATCGATGCCTTCGAGGGCGGCGACGAAATCGGCGCACACGCCCTGCTGGGATTGCGGATGCAGTTTACGCAGGTGCAGGTTGCCGCGGTCCATCATCGGCGGCGTCTTGGGGTCGGCAATCGAAGCGGTGTAGCTCATCATCTCGGTGCCACCAGCGATGACCAGGTCTTCCATGCCCGACATGATCTGCGCGGCGGCGAGATTGACGGTGGTGATGCCGGAGCCGCAGAAGCGGTCGAGCGTCATGCCCGAGGCGCGGATGTCAAAACCGGCATCGAGCGCCGCCATGCGGCCGAGGTCCGCGCCCTGCGCGCCGACCTGGGTGCTGGTGCCCCAGATGATGTCATCGACTTCGGCGGTATCCAGCGAGTTGCGCTCGGCCAGCGCTTTCAAGACCGTGGCGGCAAGGTGCTGCGGATGCAGATGGGCGAGTTTGCCCTTGCCTATCTTGCCGATGCCGCGCGGGGTGCGGCAGGCGTCGATGATGTATGCGTGGCTCATGGTGAGACTCCTGGATTGGATTGAGATGAAGGGCGGCGCCGTGGGCCGCCACCATTGCCGGCCATGTTAAGCGATGGCCGACGTCAAAAAGAATTCCACGCCCGGGTGCCGGTGCGGCCGCCGCCGGTGGCGGCGGCCATCACGGCAGGGTCTCAGCCCACTTTCGCGACTTCGACCAGGTTGTCGGAAAAACTCGGCGCGTGGCCAAGATTGGCGAACTCGGCCGAACTCACGATATTGACAGTGCCGCGGTTCAACTGCCGCCAGTAGCCGAGCGTCGCCACCACCACACCGGGATTGACGTCGTCGCACACCTGGGCGCGGCCTTCAAAGCCGCCGCGATCGTTGAACACCCGCACCACGTCGCCCTCGGCAATCGCGCGCGGCGCGGCGTCGGCGGCGTTGATCAGGACGAACTGTTCGCCCTGACCCTTCTGCTTGTTTTCGATGTTGCCGTAGCAGGAATTCAGAAAGCCATGGCTCTTGGGCGAAACGATGTTGAGCGGATAGCGCGCCGCGAGCGTCGGATTGCTATGGGGCGATTCCCGCGACGGCACGTAGTCCGGCAGGTCATCGACCGGCTCACCGCCCTGCATCGCTTCATACATCTGGCGAAATGGCGGCGCGACGAAATTGCCGTGCACCGCGATGCTGGACTTGAACTCGCACTTGCCGGACGGCGTCGGGAAATTCCCTTCCCGATGGGGGGCGCGCTCATCGACGGCGCCGAGCGCGAGCCGCGCGAAACCTTCACGGCGCAGACGCTCGAGCGTGATGCCGGCGCAGGCCGGCGCATCCCAGGCAATGAAATGTTCGAGGCATTCGCTGTCGGACCAGTGCAGGCGCGGCTCGGTGTAGCCCATGCGCCTGGCCAATTGGCGAAAGATCTCGGCGTTGGACAGACACTCGCCCGGCGGCTCCACGCACTTCTCGTTGTAGGTGAGATAGTTGTGGCCCCACGACAGGATGATGTCTTCCATCTCGGCGCCCATCGCCGCCGGCAAGACTATGTCGGCATAGCGCGCGGTGTCCGTCAGAAAATGATCGGCCACCACCAGGAACAAGTCTTCGCGCATGAGACCCGCGACTATTTTGTCGCACTCCGGCGCCTGGGTGACGGGATTGGTGTTCCAGCACATCATCGACAGGATGGGCGGGTCCATCGGCATCTCACTCAACAGATGGCGGCCAATCTTGAGATTGCTGATGACGCGCGTGCCGGGCGGAATCCAGTCGGCGCGACACATCTCGTCGAAGCGATAGGGATGCTCCCACACTGGCATCGCGAGGATGCCACCGCCCACTTCGCGCCACGCACCGACCAGTGACGGCAGGCAGCACACCGCGCGTATGGTCTGGCCGCCGCCATGATGGCGCTCCAGCGCCACGCCGATACGCAGCGCGGATGCGCGCGCGGCGGCATATTCGCGCGCGAGCTTGCGGATGTCGTCGGCGGCGATACCGGTGATGTCCGCCGCCCATGCCGGCGTGCGCGATTTGGCGCGGAGGCTGAGTTCATCAAAGCCCGTGGTGTAGCGCGCCACGTAATCGTGATCGATCAAATCTTCTTCAATCAGCACATGGATGAGCGCCATGGCCAGCGCGCCATCGCTGCCCGGCCGCGGCGCGAGATGCCAGTCGGCTTCCTTGGCGGTGCGCGACTTGTAGGCATCGATGACCACCACCTTGGCGCCGGCCTTCTGCGCATCCTTGACGATGTGCCAGTGATGAAGATTGGTGCTGACGCTGTTGCAGGCCCAGATGATGATGTAGTCGGAATGCCGGAAGGATTCCGGATCGAGGCCGCCGCTAGCCCCGTAGGTCATGAGCCATGCGGTGGCAGAGCCTTCACCGCAGAACGTTCTCTCGGTGACCGTCGCGCCCATGCGATTGAAAAACGCATCGCCGCCGTTCAAGCCATGCACGAGGCCTTGATGGCCAAGATAGCTGTAGGGCGCGATGGCCTGC
>JADLGE010000007.1 GCA_020849475.1 Gammaproteobacteria bacterium | reverse complement strand
TGATCGATGAAGTGGGTGTCGACGCGGCGCGGTATTTCTACGTGATGCGTCGCTCCGATCAGCATCTCGAATTCGATCTCTCGCTGGCGACCTCGCAAAGCAACGACAACCCGGTCTATTACGTGCAGTACGCCCATGCGCGGGTGTGCAGCGTGTTTCGTCAGGCCGCTGAGCGCGCTACGCTTGCACCGCCGGCCGGCGCGCGGCTGGCGGAATTTCTGCGCGAAGCGCCCGAGCGGCGCCTTGCGATCGTGCTCTCGAAGTTCTCCGAAGTGGTGGCGAGCGCCGCCGCCGCCGCCGAGCCCCATCAATTGACCAACTACCTGCGCGATCTCGCCACCGAGTTCCACGCGTACTACAACGGCCACAAGGTGCTGGTCGATGACGCCGGTGTGTGCTGGGCGCGGCTGCGACTCATCGGCGCCGTGCGCCAGGTGATCGCCAACGCACTTAGCCTGCTCGCGATCAGCGCGCCGAGCGAGATGTAAGGCAGCCATGGCCGCCAAGGACTACAAGCACGCCACGCCGCGCGCGCCCAAGGCCAAGCCGCCGGCGCCGCTCGGCAGTTGGGTGTCGTTCGTGACCGGTCTCGGTCTCGGGCTGGTGGTGGCGCTCGCGGTCTATATGTGGACCGCCAGGAGCGCGCCGCCGCCGGCTGTTGCCCCGCCGGTGGTGGCCGAGGCGGAGGCCAGGGTCGAAGCGCCGCGGGTCAATGAACCGCCGGTGGTCGAAGGGGCGGAGAGCGCCGAGGCGTCGCTGGAACCGCCGCGTCCGAAGTTCGACTTCTACAAAATCCTGCCGGAGATGGAAGTGCCGGTGCAGGATTGGGAAAAGGAAGAAGCCGAGCAGAAACCGGCCAAGCCGGACGAAACCGCTGCCAAGGATAACAAGACCGACACCGCCACAGCCAAGGACAAGCCGGCCAACGCCGCCGAGACGGCCGCCTACGTGCTGCAGATCGGTTCTTACAAAGGTTATGAAGAGGCCGATCAGGCCAAGGCGCGCCTCGCCATGCAGGGCATTGCGGCCAATATCCAGCGCGTCGTGATCAATGGCCAGGACGTGTGGTTCCGGGTCCACGTCGGGCCGCTGCGCGATGCCAACGAACTGCGCGCCATGCGTCTGAAGCTGCAGGAGCACAAAACGGATTTCATCGTGCTCAAGATTGGCGGCGCCGGCGCCACCTGAGACGCCCCTGTCTCAGTGGCTGACGGTGGGCTCGCTTGGCTCGGCCAGCAGCCGCGCGAGGTTGCTGCGCACCGCCTTGTGAAACAGAGATTCGCCGCGGCCATCGTGGAAGTAGCTGGTCAGGCGAATTTCCTGGGTCAGGTAATGCCCCAGCACTTCGGCCGAACTGGTCTGCCATTCGGCCCAGCTCAGCGTGCGTTGGAAGAGCAATTCGTGCTCGCGCTTCAAACACATTGAACTGTGCAGAAAGCGCGGATAGTCCGCCGCCAGACCCGACAGATCGGCCGCGCGCACCGCCTTCTGTTCGGCGCTCACACACACCGCATCGCGCTCGGTGGCGAGAATCGCGGCGACGGTCTTGTCGAGCTGGGCCTGGCTCACGCCATGGCGGCGCAATATCGGCTCGGCCAGCGCCGCCGAGTAGCGCTCCTTGGTGGCGAAACCGCGCGCGAGATGGTCGTCCTGGTAACCGGCGTCGTGAAACAGGAGCGCGAAGTAGACCACCTCGGCGTCGATGCGGATGTGCTCTTCGCGACAGCGCTCGACGACTTTCTCGGCCGACTCCAGGGTGTCCTGGATGTGGTCGAAGTTATGGTAGGGCAGCGAGGAGCTGTAAAGCGCCCGGGCCTCAGCCTCGAGTTGCGTGTTGCGTACGGCTGACAGGGCCTGGGGGCTCACTGGGCGTCGGGTCCAGGTTCGATGTTGTGGAGCGGGTGATGGGAATCGAACCCACGTAATCAGCTTGGGAAGCTGATGTTCTACCATTGAACTACACCCGCACAAGGCCGAATTCTAGTGCGCGCGAGCCCATCGTCAAAGCCCGACGTATCAACGCGGCTATCTGGCTCGGGAACGTCGGCGGTGTCCCAAACTGAGCCTCGCGCGCTTGGTTTCAAAGGTAAACTGGTTACAATTGCGCTTGTTCGGGAGCGCGGGATATCGCAGAATCCTTCGTCTGCAATAGTCCTGATCTCAAAAGGTTAGGGCAAATGCTTAAAGTCGAGCTTCAGGGAGTGACCGAGGTCTTGCGGATTCGGATATCAAGAGCGCATGCAAACAGGCAAACCCATCATCGTTCTCGTCGATGACAGCGCGGCTATGCGGGCGTTCTTTGAGCAGGTTGCGGCCGAAGCAGATCTGGTCTTCCACGCCTACGAGTCCGCTGAAGCGTCGATGAGTTTTCTTGCTACGCGTCAGCCGGGACTGCTGTTCCTGAACGTAATGATGCCGAACCGCGACGGCTACTCGTTCCTGAAAGAACTGCGACGCCATGAACTGCACGCCAGCACACCGACCGTGATGATCAGCTCCAAGGATTACGCCCAGGACAGAACCGCGGCAAAGGAGCTCGGTGTGCTGGAATTCGTCGCCAAACCGATTTCCAAGAAAGCCATCCGTTCGCTTATTGAAAAGTATCTCGGCGCGGGCCACGTCGCCGGATGAGCGAGTGCTACCTGCGCTTCTGGGGTGTGCGCGGTTCCTACGCCGCGCCACATGAATCGCACCTCGGCGTGGGCGGCAACACCTCCTGTGTCGAGATTCGCTGTGATGATCACCTGCTGGTCTGCGATGGCGGCACCGGCATCATTTCGCTCGGCGAAGAACTGATGGCGCAGAGTGCGCTGTCGGAATTGATGGTGGTGTTCACCCATTACCATTGGGATCACATCTGTGGCCTGCCATTCTTCCAGCCGGCGTTCTCGAAGAATTGGACCATCAAGTTCTTCGGCCCCGGCGATACCGCCAAGGACATCGAGAAGCGCTTGTCTGATCAGATGAAAGCGCCGTATTTCCCGGTCGAAATCGAGACCTGGATGGCCGACATCCAATATCTCGAGCCGCACAACAACGGTCTGGCCCATGGCCCTATCGGCATCAGTTATTACAACGTTCACCATCCCGGCGTGACTTACGGCTATCGCATGCAGGTCGCCGGCAAGTCGGTGGTGTATGTGTCAGACAACGAAGTGCAGTTTCTCAAGACCTCCATCGCCAAACGCATCCACGAGTTTGACGAGGACGAGCATGAGCTGCTCGAGCGCATGGTCGATGAGCAGCGTTCGTCAGAGGTGTCGGCCATCGAAGGCGTCGACATCCTGGTGCACGATGCGCAGTACACGCCCCATGACTACAGCCGCAAGCGTGGCTGGGGACATTCCTGCTATGTCGACACGGTGAACCTTGCCATCGATGCCGGCGTCGGCTGTCTGTACCTGTACCACCACGATCCGACTTACGACGACGAACAGGTCGCGGCCATCCATCGTGATTGCCTGCAGATCATTCGTGAACGCAAATCGGACATGGAGTGTCACATCGCCCGTGAGGGCATGAAGATTCCGTTGTAGGGCTGGCGCGTGTCCGCTTCGGTGTCTGTCATGTTGAATGGCGAGAGCCGCGAATTGCCGGCTCGCCTCTCAATCGCGGAACTCATCACCCTGCTTGAAGTGCGCGGCCGTTACGCGGTCGAAGTCAACGGAGAAATCGTGCCGCGCAGCCAGCATGGCGAGCAGCGCTTGGCCGATGGCGATCGCGTCGAGGTGGTGGCCGCCATCGGCGGCGGCTGAGCGCATCGAGTTATACTTGCCGCCTCACGCGTTCGACCTGGGGCAGGGCATGGCAAATCTCGAATCCAATCCATTCGGCGGCGACGATGTGCTGCGCATCGGCAGCCGCAGTTTTCATTCGCGACTCATGGTCGGCACCGGCAAATACAAGGATTTCGACGAGACCGGCGCCGCCATTCGCGCCAGCGGCGCGCAGATAGTGACGGTCGCGGTGCGACGGACCAATCTGGGTCAGAACGCTGGCGAACCGAATCTGCTCGATATCATTCCGCCCCACGAATTCACCATCCTGCCCAATACCGCCGGCTGTTATGACGCCGACACGGCGGTGCGCACCTGCCGCCTGGCGCGCGAACTGCTCGACGGTCACAACCTGGTGAAGCTCGAAGTGCTGGGCGACCAGAAGACGCTTTATCCCGATGCCGTGCAGACCCTGGCCGCTGCCCGCACCCTGTGCGCCGAGGGTTTCGAAGTGATGGTCTACACCACCGACGATCCGCTGATTGCCAAGGAACTCGAAAACATCGGCTGCGTGGCGGTGATGCCGCTCGCTGCGCCGATAGGCTCGGGCCTCGGCATTCAGAACCGCTACACGCTGCGCACCATCATTGAAAACGCCAAGGTGCCGATCATCGTCGATGCCGGCGTCGGCACGGCGTCCGATGCCAGCGTTGCCATGGAACTCGGCTGTGACGGCGTATTGATGAACACCGCCATCGCCGAAGCCCGACGCCCGGTATTGATGGCCTCGGCCATGCGCAAGGCGGTCGAGGCTGGCCGCGAGGCTTTCCTGGCCGGTCGCATGCCGCGCCGCGCCTATGCTTCGGCGTCGTCGCCCATCGACGGCACGTTCTTTTCCTGAGCCGCGCCGTCACCGCCATGTCGCAAGCAGCGCCGCGCCGCTCGGTGCGCAGTTTCGTCATCCGTGCCGGCCGCATGACCGAGGCGCAGCAGCGCGCCCTCGATGACTTGCTGCCGCGTTATCGCGTCGACAGCGCCGCGCTGCGTGAAGATTTTCCCGCGGTGTTTCCGCGCCAAGCGCCGCTGTATCTCGAGATCGGCAGCGGTAATGGCGACAACGCCCTGGCACTCGCCGCGCGCCTGCCCGATATCGACATCTTGGCCAGTGAAGTGCATCCGCCCGGGGTTGGCCATACCGTGCACGAATCTGCGCGGCTGGCGCTCGCGAATCTGCGCATTTTCGACGGCGACGCGCTGGAACTGCTGGCGGCGCTGCCGCCTGCGAGTCTCGACGCGGTGTTCATCTTCTTTCCCGACCCGTGGCCGAAGAAGCGCCATCACAAGCGCCGCCTGGTGCAGGGCGAGTTGCTGAATCTGCTCGCCACGCGCCTGAAGCGTCACGGCCGCGCGCGTTTCGCCAGTGACGATGCTGATTACGCCTTGCAGGTGCGCGACGCGTTGAGCGCCGACCGGCGCTGGTTCAATGTTGCGGGCGCCGGCGCCTGGGCGCCGCGTCCGAATGAGCGCATCCTGACGCGCTTCGAGCAGCGCGCCATTCGCGACGGGCGGCCGGTGTTTGAACTGTGCTGGATGCGTGCGACTTAAGCGGCGTCGCGCATCAACTCGGCAAAGTCTGACAGGCACAGGCAATCGTCGGCGCTCACGCGCGGGCCACGGCTGTCCGGTTGTGCGATGCCGAACAGGTAGCCGATGCCCCAACGCCGCGCGGCCGCGCGCACCTGGGCGTTGTCGTCGATGAAGACCGTGCGCTCAGGCTCGAAACCGAGCCGGTGCTTGAGCGCATCCCAGAAGGCGGGGTCTTCCTTGGCGGCGCCGAGGTCATGGGCGCTGACGATATCGGTGAAGTGCTCGCCTATGCCGGTGGCCGCGAGCTTGCGTTCGAGGCTGGCCGGATGCGCATTGGTGGCAAGCACCTGGCGCAGGCCGCGCGCGCGCACCCAGGCGAGGAAATCCAGTGCGCCTGGGCGCGCCTTGATCAGGTGCCCGAGTTCACGCTCGAGTCCGTGCATATCGACGCCAAACGCGTCGCTCCAATGTTCCAGGCAGTACCACGGTAGAGTGCCGCGCCGCGCCTCGAGGCGATGCAGCACTTGATGGCGCGCCTGTTCGAGCGAAATATCCAGGCGTCCCGCCACCCGGCGCGGCAGCAGTTCGCTCCATAGTTGATTGTCGAAGTGCAGGTCGAGCAGGGTGCCGTCCATGTCGAGGATGACGCAGTCGATGTGCGTCCACGGCAGCGGCGTGTGTGTGGTCATTCGCAGATCTCGCCGAACTTGGCGCAGCGTCGCTGACAGCGGTACACACCGCGCGGGTCGACGTTGCAGGCCTCGCCCCATTGCTGGCAGCCGTTGTAGCACTGCTTGGGCTTGTCGGCCAGCGCGCCGGTCGCGGCAGCCGTGGATGCCGCCGCCGGCGTGGCGGCGGCGGATGACGGCGCGGGCGCGGGGCCAACCGACGCGCAACCGGCAACGGCCAGCAGGCATGCGCCGAGCCACGCCCGGGCACCGCGGCGAAATGCGTGGAAGAACAGCTGGCGCATGGTCGTATACCGGGACTTTGGAGTTGTGGCGTGCCGCTGTTGCGACCCGCGTCAGTGTAACCCAGGGCGCGGCTGCAGCCGTCGGTGCCAGGCCTCACTCCTTGGCGGCGGCCGCTTCGTCTTCACTCTTGCGTTCGAGCTCGCGCGCCAGCGCGTCGCCCTGGCTGCGTTGCTCGGGCTTGAGCTTCGATGCCATCTGCGTCAGCGCGGGCTTGATCTTGTCGTCCTGCGCGGCGGCCAAGGCCAGCCACGCGTAGGCTTCGACCGGATCGGCCTTGGTGCCTATGCCCTGCGCATACACCGCGCTCAGGTTGACCTGTGCCGCCGCCAGGCCCTGCAGCGCCGACTGACGCAGCCAGAAGCGTCCTTCCTCCTCATCCAGCGGCAACCCTCCCTTACCGAACAGATTCATGAGGCCGAACTGCATCTGGCCTTCTGGATCGCCGCCCGTGGCCAGCTCGCGCAGCAGCGCGGCGGCGTGCTCGAGCCGCTTGGGGTCGTCGTTATGGCGCAGATCGAGCTTGGCGATATGCAGTTTGGCGGGCTTGTAGTCCTGCTTGGCGGCCGCCTCCAGCCACTTCAAGGCTTGCGCTTCAGCGCTGTCCGCGTTCCCTTGCTGCAATATCAGCATGGCCAGATTGAACTGCGCCGCGGGCAGGCCGGCCTTGGCCGATTTCTCGAACCACTCGCGTGCGACTTTCTGATCGACCATCACACCCTGGCCCTTGCTGTACATCACGGCCAGGAAGAACTGCGCCTCACGGTCGTCCAGCGCCGCGGCGCGCTGGAACCAGTCGGCGGCGCGGGTCGGTTCGGGCGCGACGCCGTAGCCACGCAGATACATCATGCCAAGATTGAACATCGCGCCCGGCAGATGCTGATCGGCCGCCGCCTGGAACAGCGCCCGCGCGCGGGCATAGTCCTGCGGCACACCGCGGCCCTTGAGATAGAGCGCACCCAAGTTGCTCTGGGCGGTCGCATCGCCGCCGTTGGCGCGACTTTCGAACTGCGCGGCGGCGGCGGCATAGTCGCCGCGCGCATAGGCATCGGTGCCGCTGTCGGCCTCCACACCCATCGCGGCGGTGAGCAGGACAACGAGCACGATCAAGGTCTTAGGCCGCATCAGTGATTCAGTCCCTCACTTAAGGTATTTAGGAAAAATTCCCAAGGTCACATTCATCACGCGAGCTAACATTGGCCTCGTAGCGATAGCGTTACGCTCTACTTTGCGTTACCCCGCGGCAGCTTGCCTTGCGGGGTTTTTTTTGGCCGCGGGTCAGCGGCGCCAGCCATCGCGATTGCGTGTCGCAGCCACGCGGTTAGCGGCCAATGAGCCGCGAAACTCCTGCCTAGACTTATATTCTAGCCCTCGATACCATCTCAGACGCTCCCCGCGACGAGTCTGCGGCAGCGCTCGATTGGATGCACAAGCGTGCCCTTTTGACCACCCGCGGGTGGTTAGTAAAACTCAAAAACATCTCTTCGAGGAGGAAGTCCCATCATGAAAAAGAACAACCTCATGCCCGTCGCGCAAGCGCTCGGCACCGGCGTTGTCATGGCCCTGGCCGGTGTGGCCAATGCCGCCGACAACCCGTTCCAGATGGTCGAGTTCGGAACTGCTGTGAAGGTCGCCGGTGAAGCCGTGGACATGCAGGGCAACAAGGTCACCATCAACGACGAGACCGGCTTCAAGTACGGTGGCGACGAAAAGGCGGCCTACTCGGGTGGCAAACTGGCCACCGGCAAGAAGGACCCGGCCGTGTGCGGCACCTTCTCCGGCTCGAGCTGTTCCGTGCAGCATCTCGCCAAGTAAGTTTCTCTTTCAGTGTCTCGAGCTCCGGTGCAGCGGACCCACCGCGTCAATGGCACCGGACTCGGTCTGCGGCGGACCCACCTGGGGCCGCTGCTGGACCACATCCCCGACGAAATCGATTTCTTCGAAGTGGCGCCCGAGAACTGGCTGGGCGTCGGTGGCCGCATTGGCGACGCCTTCGCGCGCATCAGCGCCGAGCGCCCCCTGCTGTGCCATGGTCTGCTGCTGAACCTGGGCGGGCCCGACCCGCTCGACCGCGCCTTCATCGAGCGCATCAAAGGCTTTCTCGGCCAGCATCGCGCGGTCATCTACGGCGACCACCTGTCTTTTTGCGCCGCCGGTGGCCAACTCTACGAACTGTTGCCCATACCCTTCACCGGCGAAGCGGTGCGCCACGTCGCGAGCCGCATTCGCGAAGTGCAGGACCGGCTCGGGCAACGTATCGCGGTCGAGAACCCGTCCTATTACGTGCGCCTCGCCGACGAACTCGACGAATCGACTTTCATCAACGCGGTGCTGGAGGAAGCCGACTGCGAGCTCCTCATCGACATCAACAACATCCACGTCAACAGCGTCAATCACGGCTACGACGCCAAGGCCTTTCTCGCCTCCTTGCCGGGCGAGCGTATCGCCTACGCCCATATCGCCGGCCATCACCAGGACAGTGACGGTCTGATAGTCGACACCCACGGCACGCCCATCATCGAGCCGGTGTGGGATCTGCTGGACTTCGCCTATCAGCGTTTCGGCGCGTTTCCGACCTTGCTCGAGCGCGACGAGAACATTCCGCCGCTGGCTGAGCTGCTGCCGGAATTGCGCCGCATCCACAAAGCGCAACAGCATCATGCCAACAGCGGCGACGGACTGGCCGCATGAGCACTCGCACCGACGCTGAATTCGCGCGCGTGCAGCGCGCGTTCGCCGCCTACCTGCGCGATCCCGAGCACGTCGCGCCGCCCGGTGAACATGATCCGCGTCGCCTCGGCGTGTACCGCCACGCGGTCTACGCCAATATCGAACGCTTCATGCACGACAACTACCCGCGTGTGCGCGCGGTGATGAATGAAAGCGAATGGCACGCCATGGTGCGCGACTATCTGGTCCGCCATGTGGCGCGCGCCACGGCGTTCGTTGACCTGCCCAAGGAATTCCTGAGCTACCTCGAAAACGTCCGGGCGCCGGATCACCAGTGGCCGTTTCTCTACGAGCTCGCCCACTTCGACTGGTTGGAGACACTGGTCGGCGCCGACCCGCGGCGCGTCGATTTTGCAGGCATCGAGCGCGACGGCGATCTCATCACCGGCGTGCCGGTGGCCAATCCCGTGATGGTCATGCACTGCTACCGTTTCCCGGTGCACGCCATCGATGCCGGCTTCCAGCCGTTGGAAGCGCCGTCGCAAGCGACGCGCATTGCCGCGTTTCGCGACAGTCGCAATGAATACGGCTTCCTCGATCTCAATGGCGCCGCCGCGCGCCTGCTGGAATTGATCATGATGGGTACGGGCCGCAGCGGGCATGAGATCTTCGCGACGGTCGCCGCCGAACTCGGCCATGACGATGTTGCCGGCCTCATCCAGGCAGGCGGTACAATTCTTGCGCGAATGCATGCACGGGACGTGATCCTCGGCACCGTGCGCGCCTGAGTGCCCGTCGGCCGCGCCGCGCGCGCCCGTGAGCATCGACAACAAAAATACGTGTAAGCCCTCGTCACGGACTTTAAAGCCCAATGAAACGCATCAAGAAACTGCTGGTGGCCAATCGCGGCGAAATCGCCATTCGCGTCATGCGCGCTGCCGCTGAACTCGATATCGACAGCGTTGCCATCTACTCCCACGAGGACCGCTTCGCCCTGCATCGCTTCAAGGTCGGGCAGGCGCACCAGGTTGGCGCGGGTTGCACCCCGGTGCAGGCGTACCTGCAGATCGACGAAATCGTGCAGGTGGCGCTGGACTCGGGCTGCGATGCGATTCATCCCGGCTATGGCTTCCTGGCCGAGAGCCCCGAATTCGCCGAAGCCTGCATTGCCGCCGGCCTGATCTTCGTCGGACCGCCGCCGTCGGTCATGCGTCTGCTCGGTAACAAGGTCGCCGCACGCGAACTGGCTGAACGCAGCGGCGTGCCCTTGATGCCGGCCACCGCCGCGCTGCCGCGCGACCCGGGCGAAATCGAAAAGCTCGCCGCGGGCATCGGCTATCCGCTGATGCTCAAGGCCTCGTGGGGTGGCGGTGGCCGCGGCATGCGTGTCATCGAAGGGCCGGAAACCTTGCACGAACTGGTTGATATCGGTCGCAAGGAAGCCGGCCTTGCTTTCGGCAACGACGAGGTTTATCTCGAAAAGCTGGTGCGTCGTGCGCGCCACGTCGAAGTGCAGATTCTGGGCGACACCCACGGCAACATCGTGCATCTGTTCGAACGCGACTGCACGGTGCAGCGCCGTAACCAGAAAATCGTCGAGCGCGCACCGGCGCTGTATCTAGACAGTGCGCAGCGTGACGAAGTGTGCGGCGCGGCGCTGGCACTGTGCCGCAAGGCCAGCTATGTCAACGCCGGCACGGTCGAGTTTTTGCAGGACGCCGATACCGGCAAGTTCTATTTCATCGAGGTCAATCCGCGCATCCAGGTCGAGCACACGGTGACGGAAGCCATCACCGGCATCGATATCGTCAAGGCGCAGATTCGCATTGCCGAAGGCCACGCCATCGGCAGCGAAGAATCCGGTGTGCCGCAGCAGGCCGACATCGCCATGCGCGGCCATGCCGTGCAGTGCCGCGTGACGTCGGAAGATCCGGAAAACAATTTCATTCCTGATTACGGCGCCATCACCGCCTATCGCAGCCCGGCGGGCTTCGGCATTCGTCTCGATGCTGGCACCGCCTACGTCGGTGCGCGCATCACGCGCTATTACGATTCGCTGCTGGTGAAGATCACGGCGTGGGCCAACAGTCCCGAGGAAGTCTCGCAGCGCATGCTGCGCGCACTGCGCGAGTTCCGCATCCGGGGTGTCAGCACCAATCTGCGCTTCCTCATCGGCCTGCACGAGAACCCGCAGTTCCGACGCGCCGAATACACCACGCGTTTCATCGATGAAACGCCGGAACTGCTGGTGTTCGCGCGGCGTCGTGATCGTGCATCGCGTCTGCTGCGCTTCATCGGCGAGGTTGCGGTCAACGGCAATCCGGCGGTCAAGGGCCGTGCGCAGCCGCGCGTGCTGCGCCGGCCCCATGCACCGGACACCCACGGGTTACCCGTCGCGAGCGGCAGCCGAGCGCGCTTCGAAGCCTTGGGCGCGCGCGGTTTCGCGCAGTGGATGCTCGAGCAGCCACAGGTGCTGGTCACCGACACCACTTTCCGCGATGCGCATCAGTCCCTGCTCGCGACCCGCGTGCGCAGCTACGACATGCTGGCGGTGGCCGACGCCTATGCGCGCCTCGTGCCGCAATTGCTGTCGGTCGAATGCTGGGGCGGTGCGACGTTCGACGTCGCCATGCGCTTCCTGCATGAATGTCCGTGGCGCCGCCTGACCGCCTTGCGCGAGCGCATGCCGAACATCCTCACGCAGATGCTGCTGCGCGCCTCCAACGGCGTCGGCTACAAGAACTACGCCGACAACGTCGTCATTCACTTCGTCGAACAGGCGGCCGACGCCGGCGTCGACATTTTCCGCATCTTCGATTCCCTGAACTGGGTGGAGAACATGCGCATCGCCATCGACGCGGTGGCTGCCACCGGCAAGATTGCCGAAGCGGCCATTTGCTACACCGGCAATTTGAGCGACCCGCGCTGCACCAAGTACGATTTGAAGTACTACGTAAAGATGGGCAAGCAGCTGGAAGCGGCGGGCGCCCATGTGCTTGGCATCAAGGACATGGCGGGTCTGTGCCGGCCGCAGGCAGCGCGCGACCTGGTGCGGGCCTTGAAGCAGGAAGTCGCGATTCCGATCCATTTTCATACCCACGACACCAGCGGCATCGCCGCCGCCAGCGTGCTGGCCGCGGTGGAAGCCGGTGTCGATGCGGTCGATGCCGCGGTCGATGCCATGAGCGGCCTCACCTCCCAGCCCAATCTCGGCTCGATAGTCGAAGCCCTGCGTCATGGTCCGCGCGAGACCGGGCTCGATGCCGATGCGATTCGCAAGCTGTCCCACTACTGGGATGAAGTGCGCGGCAACTACCTTGCCTTCGAAAGCGAAGAGCGCGCCGGCGCGTCGGAAGTCTATGTGCATGGCATGCCGGGCGGGCAGTACACCAATCTGCGTGAGCAGGCACGTTCACTGGGGCTCGGCGAACACTGGCCGGAAGTCGCGCAGGCTTATGCCGAGGTCAACGACATGTTCGGTGACATCGTCAAAGTCACGCCGAGTTCCAAGGTGGTGGGCGACATGGCCTTGATGATGGTGACCAGCGGCCTGACGCGCGCGGCGGTCGAAGATCCGGCCGTCGATGTCGCTTTTCCTGAATCGGTGGTGTCGTTCTTCCGTGGCGATCTCGGTCAGCCGCCGGGAGGCTTCCCGCAGGCATTGCAGAACAAGATCCTGGCCGGCGAGGCGCCGATCACGGTGCGTCCGGGCTCGGTCATTCCGCCGGTCGATCTCGCCGCCGCGCGCGCCGAAGCCGAGCACAAGGTCGACCGTCATATCAGCGAACACGAACTCGCGTCCTATCTCATGTATCCCGAAGTGTTCGTCGACTATGCCCATACGCGGCGCATGTATGGCGATCTGACCGACCTGCCGACTTCGGTGTTCTTCTACGGCATGGAGTTGGGCGAAGAGATCAGTGTCGCGCTCGATCACGGTCCGACGCTCGTCATCCGTTATCTCGGCACCAACGAGCACCACGACGACGGCATGCGCACCGTCTACTTCGAGCTCAACGGCCAACCACGCACGGTCAAGGTCGAAGACAAGACCCAGACCGCGAGCAAGCCGCCGCGGGCCAAGGCTGAAGCCGGCAACGCACGCCATGTCGGTGCGCCGATGCCGGGGCTCATCGCGCAGATCAATGTGCGCGCCGGCGAGGAAGTCGCCAAGGGCGATGCGCTCATGACCATCGAGGCGATGAAGATGCAGACCAGCATCCGCGCCGAGCGCGACGGACGCATCGCCGAAGTGGCGGTGCAACCCGGCGCGCAGGTGGAATCGAAAGACCTGTTGGTGATATTCGAATAGCTGTGGCGGTCTACGCGCCGAGCAGCTCATGCACGGCGCGGATTTCTTTCTCAGCTTCTTCGACCAGCAGCAGGCGCCGCGACGGTGACAGGGTGCCGTCGCGCAGCTTGCGATAGGCCGCGATGTGCTCGATGGCCGGCACCGTGTCGGACCACGCCGGCGGCGCCTTGTCGTGGGCATGGGCGAGCACGATGCAGTCGCTTAAGTCCAGACCGTCCTGCTCGGTGCGCGTCCAATGTTCGGCTTCGAGGGCGGCGCTGACGATGCTGTCGGGGAAGTGCCAGGCGCGCAGCACCATCGAACCCACCGCGCCGTTCAATTCCCGCGCCAGCACTTTGAGCATCTGACTGTCGATGGCGCTTTGCGCGTGCACCGGCCATTCGCGCAACAGCACCAGCATGCCGATGTCGTGCACGAGACCGGCCAGCAGCGCCTGTTCGGCGTTGACACGCTGGCTGTGACGCGCGATGACATAGGACAGCGCGGCAATGCGCGAGCTGTGCTGCCAGGCCATGCGCATCAAGGCGCGCGTGTCGCTGTCGAGTGCACTGAATAAATCCTTCAGCGTGAAGGCGGTGATGAGATCGCGCGTGGCGGCGACACCCATGCGCATCACGGCGTCCTGCACGCCCTGCACGGGACTCGCGGCGACATAGGCAGCGCTGTTGGCGATTTTGAGACAGTAAGCCGCGATCACCGCGTCGGCCTGCACCAGCTTGACGATGTCGGCGACGCCCTTGCCGGGGTCGTTGGCGGCGTCGCGGATGCGCAGCGCGATGTCGGGCAGCATCGGCAGCGTGAAGCTGCCGTCCATGAGGGCGTGCGATACCGCGAACAGCAACTGGTTGTCGATTTCCTTGCTGTCGTCCGACAGCTCCTGCACCTCGAGGCCGGCGCGCGCGCGCGGCGCGGCTTTCAAATCGAGCAGATCGGCCGGCATGCGCACATAGCAGGCGTCACGTGTGACCGTCGCCAGCACCCGCGCCTTGATGTGCGGCGACAGCGGATGGGCGGTTTCCAGCGAGCCGCCTTCGAGACGAAAGCCCTGGCCACGGTCATCGACTATCTCCACCTCGCCATCCAGCAGGTAGAAAATCCATTGCTCATCGAAGCCCGCGCGGAACAGCGGCTTGCCCGCCGCACGCCGCTCGACGCTGGCATGCTGCACCAGGGCGGCGAAGGTCGGGTCGTCGAGGCGACGCAGCGGAATGAGTTTACGTATGCGCAGGATCTCCGCCGGCAGACCGGCCAGCGCATCGCCCTCCGTGGTGCTGGTTTCGGTCGGCCGGGCGAGTGAGTTCGACAATGACATGGCAGGCACGCGAGACGATGAAGCTATGCGGTGCATAGCGGCCCCACCGTGCCGGTCTTGAACCGGCCGGCAGTGCTCGCGCGGTGCGCTGCGCGGCCAAGAAAAAGCCCGCACGGGGGCGGGCTTTTGGGCCGACGATTTGGCCTCGCTGAGCAAGGTCCTCATGGGTGTGCACGGACCGTGTGTGTTCGTGCGGGGTGACGCGTCACGTCGGACGGCGGCGGGTGGTCTCGTCGGTCAGGCGCACCCTTCGCACGTCCTGCTTCAACTCTAGCACCTCATTGGGCAAATGCCAGGACCGCCTCGCGCCAGGCTCAATTGAACAGTGCGTCGGCGACGAAGGGATTGGTGCGCCGCTCGAAGCCGAAGGTCGATTCCGGCCCGTGGCCGGGCACGAAGGTCACGTCATCGCCGAGCGGCCACAGCTTGCTGCGTATCGATTCAATTAACTGCCCATGGTTGCCGCGCGGAAAATCGGTGCGGCCAATCGAACCCTGGAACAGCACGTCACCGACGAACGCCACACCTGAAGAGTGATAGAACACCACGTGGCCGGGTGTGTGGCCCGGGCAGTGCAGCACCTGCATGGTCTCGTTGCCGAAGCTCACGGTGTCGCCGTCCACCAGCCAGCGATCGGGGGTGAAGGTCGGCGCCACTGGAAAGCCATAGCGTGCCGCTTGCTGCGGCAGGGACGCCAGCCAGAATTCGTCTTCCGCTTCCGGGCCCTCGATGGGAATCGAGAACGCGTCGGCGAACACCCGCGCGCCGGCGGCATGATCGAGATGGGCGTGGGTCAACAGCACCTTGTCGAGGATGATGCCTTCGGCCTTGACGCGCGCCGCGATGCGATCGAGATCGCCGCCCGGATCGATGACCGCGCCGTGGCCGCTCGCGCCGCACCACACCACCGAGCAGTTCTGTTGAAAAGGCGTGACCGGCACGGTGATACGTTTCAATGGGGCAAGCACGCGCATGACTCCTGCAAAGACGCAGCGAGTCTACTTACGCTGCGCATGGCGCACCAGTCCCGGTGCTGTGGTTTATAGTCGTCGGCCGATCACCCCACGGAGAATTCAGTCATGACTCTCGAAGTCGGCAAGGCGCCCCCGGCCTTCAGTCTGCCCGATGCCTCGGGCAAGCAAGTCACGCTCAAGGATTTCAAAGGCCAGGATGTGATCCTGTATTTCTATCCCAAGGACGACACTCCGGGCTGCACCACGGAAGCCTGCGGCTTTCGCGATGCGTGGGCCACGCTCCAGAAGCGCGGCGTGGTGGTCATCGGTGTGTCGCCTGACCAGGCCGAATCCCACCAGAAGTTCGCCGCCAAATACGCGCTGCCCTTCCTGCTGCTGTCCGATCCCGACAAGACCATGATGAAGAGCTATGGCGCTTTCGGTGAAAAGCTCATGTACGGCAAGAAAGTCGAGGGCGTGATTCGCTCGACGGTATGGATAGGCGCCGACGGCAAGCTGCGCAAACATTGGCCGCGCGTGCAGAGTGCGGCCGAGCACCCGGCCAAGGTACTGGAGGCGCTCGCGGCCGACGGCTGAGTCGCGGTGCTCCGATAGGCAAGTCCTATCGCCTCGCATTAGACATTCAATTTCCAAGCCCCAGGGCAGCTCCCTATAGTCTGCCTATCGCAAGCCGGCCGGCGCGACAGCGCAGGCGGCAAGCAGGCACACATTGAATGAAAGTCGAGGAGAAAGTCATGTTCCAGAATAAAGAAGGCAGCCCGGTCCCCAACGTCAAGTTCCGCACCCGCCGCGGTCACGAATGGGTGGACGTCAGCAGCAGCGAAATCTTCAACGGCCGCACGGTGGTGGTGTTTTCCCTGCCGGGCGCGTTCACGCCGACGTGCTCGTCGTCCCACGTGCCGCGCTACAACCAGCTGGCGCGCGAGTTCAAGAAGCACGGTGTCGACGAAATCGTGTGCGTGTCGGTCAACGACGCCTTCGTCATGAACGAGTGGCAGCAGGACCAGCAGGCCTGGAACATCCGCTTCCTGCCCGATGGCAATGGCGAGTTCACGGCCGGCATGGGGCTTCTGGTTGACAAGGAAGACCTCGGTTTCGGGCGGCGCTCGTGGCGCTACTCGATGCTGGTCAAGAACGGCATCGTCGAGAAGATGTTCATCGAGACCGAGAAGCCGGGCGACCCCTTCGACGTCTCCGACGCCGACACCATGCTGCGCCATATCGCGCCGCAGGCGCCGAAGCCGCTCGATGTCACGGTGTTCTCGCGCAAGGGCTGCCCGCATTGCGCGCGCGCCAAGAATGCGCTCGACACGGCTGACATCGCCTACGAGGAGCTGGTGTTGAACAAGGACTACACCGACCGCACGCTGCGCGCGGTGACGGGCCGCAACACCTTTCCGCAGATCTTCGTCAACGGTGAACACATCGGCGGCGCGGATGAACTGGAGGGCTGGTTGAACAAGCCCCGCGCAGCATAAGCCCCAAGCCCGGCGCGGTGCGCAGCAGCGCCCGCGCCTGGCGCCATGCACAGTTGACGCTTGCCGCGACTCGTCCCACTATCGACCTCGGTAGCGCAGGGAGGGGAGCCCATGAGCACCGATGTCGTCGACCGCTACGCTCACGAGCGCGGTTTCCATTGGCCCAGGCTGCGTGAGCTCGGCTTGAGCGCACCGCTTCATTGGCTGGATCGAGGCTTTCACGACATGCTCGCGGCGCCCGTCGCGAGTCTTTTCTATGGCGCGATGCTCGCCACCATGGGCTATCTGCTCACCCATTTCTACGGCGGCGCCGTGGGCCTGGCCCTGACTACCGGCTTTCTGCTGATTGGCCCGTTCCTGGCCGTCGGCCTCTACGATATTTCACGCCAGGTGGAGTTCGGCCAGGGCGTACGCCTCGCGCCGACCCTGACGGCGTGGCGCGACAACCTGCCGGCCATCGGTTTCTATGCCTTGATACTGATGTTGTCGCTGGCGGTGTGGATGCGCGTGTCGGTCGTGCTGATTGCGCTGTTCATTCCGACCGGCGTCGAGTCGCTGCACGATTTGATGGCGGCCCTGCTGCGCACGCCCGATGCCTGGGTGTTCGCCTTCATCTACGTGACGGTGGGGGCAGTGCTGGCCGCGTTCAGTTTCGCGAGCTCGGCGGTGGCCCTGCCGCTGCTGCGCGATCATCCGGGCGCCGACGCCATCTCGGCCATGATAGTCAGCTTTCAGGTCATCCGGCGCAATCCCAAGCCGCTGTTGCTGTGGGCGGCGGTGATCGTGGCCGCCACCGCCGCGGGCTTCATCACCTGGTTCGTGGGACTGGTGGTGACCGTGCCCTTGATCGGGCATGCCACCTGGCATGCCTACCGCGAGGCGCTCGACTTCGGCGCCCCGCAGCAGGCGCAATGACTCAACGCCCGAAAGACGCTGTCACCACTTCGGTGTCGAGGTATTCGGTCAAGGCGACTATCTTGTCGCCGCGCCAGCGGTACACCCAGCAATAGGTGTTGTTGTAGGTGCCGCCGGCGGTGGTCTTCGATTCACCGCGGCCCTGCACGGCAACGTAATCGCCTTCGCCGAAGACGTTGTCGACGGTAATATGCAGATGACCTTCCAAGAGGCCGCCGAGCGGCCCCAGCAGTCTTTCCAGTACATCGGCCTTGCCGTTGAAGCTGCCCGAGAATTTGGTGTTGCCGATGATGGTCCATTGCACGCCGTCGTCGAGCAGGCCGAGCAGTGTTTCGGGTTTGCCCGCGCCGAGATCGCTGAAACCCTGGCGGATGGCGGCTTTACGTTGTGCGACGTCCATGAATCTCCCCTTGTTGCTGTGATGTTCGAAGCCCGCAGCATAGGAGATCCCGTGGCTTGCTGACACCACTCACCACTCGGACAGGCGCTGCAACTCGCGCGTTGACCAGCGCTGATTGTTGACCAGCGTGTCGCAGATGGCGGTGAGGAGATCGATGGCGAGCGCCGGCTGCTCGCGTTTCAAGCGCGAGAACACCGCCACCGGTAGCACCAGCAGATCGGTCGGCGCGGCGGCCACCGCGTTGGCGGCGCGCGGGCCTTCCTTCAACAGCGCCAGCTCACCGAAGAAACTGCCGGCGCCATAGATGGCCAGTCGTTTGTGATGATGGGCGGTGGTGCGCAGCTGAATCTCGACCTGGCCGCGTGTGACGAGATACAGCTCGTCGCCGGTTTCGCCTTCATTGAAGAGCGCCGCGCCGCGTTCGAGGTGGCGCGGAACGAGATGCGCGACCAGGGTCTCGACCGCGGCGTCGGACAGATAGCGGGCGATGGCGTTGTCGCGCAGCGCGACGGCGTCGTCGATGCGCGTGTGATCATGGTGCAGGGCGTCGAGCAATGCATCCTCGGCAAATTCCAGCGCTTCATCGCGGCCGTTGAAGGTCAGCACCGGTGCATTGGCGCGCTGGTCGCTGATGAGGCGCAGGGTGTCGGCGAAATCCTCGCCTACGCCGGCCTCTTCATGCAGTTCGCAGAACAACAGCAGGCCACCGTGTTCGTGCAGTCGGTTGGCAATCTGCTGCAGCAATTTGACCGCCGTGAGATCGATGTGGGTGACCTTGCGCAGATGCAGGATCACCCAGTTCGGGCCGTTGAGCGCTGGCCCCACTTCATCGATGAGTCTGTCGGTGGTGCCGAAGAACAGGTTGCCGCGCAGCTCGAACAGCACAATGCGTTCGCCATGCTCGTCGAGCAGCGCGCGCTCACCCTCGGGTCGCGCCTTGATCGAACGCGCTTCGCGGGCGTTGGAGCGGCGCGTCACCACCGGCTGCGCAATCTGTTCGCGGATGAACATCAGGATGGCGATGGCGACACCCACGCCGACCGCCGCCACCAGGTTGTAGAACACCGTGATGAAGGTCACCAGCAGGGCGATCATGGCGTCCTGGCGGGTGCGGCCCTGGCGCGCCCAGGCCAGGATGTCGCGGTCGGCGACATTGATGGCGACGGCGATGATGACGCCCGCCAGCGCGCCTATCGGCAGCACGCTGCCGAGGCCGCCGGCAAACGCGGTCAGAAACAGGAACAGTGCGCCGACCAGGCCCGCCACCCAGCGCGCGCCGCCGGATTTGACCGCGATGACGGTGGCGGCGGTGGTGCCCGAGCCGCCGATGCCGCCGACCAGCGCGCTCGCGATCATGCCCACGCCCTGACCCATCAAGGCCTGGCGCGCGTTATGGCGCAGGCCCGTCACGGCGTCGGCGATGACCGCCGCGAGCAGGGTATTGAGCGCCGACAGCACCGCGAGGGCCGCGGCGGTTGGCAGCATCACGGCATAGGGCAGGGCGTCGAGGCCGGCCAAGGGCAGACCGATGGCATCGCGCTGCAGACCGGCCAGCCGGCCGATCAGCCACGCCGGCGGCGGCGTGCCGCCATGCACCGCCGCCAACGCGTGAAAGGCCAGGGTGCCGAGCACCAGGCCAGCTATCGGCGCCGGCACACGCGGTGCGAGGCGCGGCGCAAGTCGCATCACGACTATCGTCACCAGCGCCGCCGCCGCCGGCAGCCAGCGCCAGCTCATCCACAGTTCGTCGACGCCGGCGCCGGTCACGGCCTTCCACTGCGATTTGATCATGAGGATGGACGAGCCGGTCATGAAGCCGCTTACGACCGGTGACGGGATGTACTTGATGAGTTTGCCGCCGCCCGCCAGGCCGATCACGAACTGCATGACGCCGGCCAGCACCACCACCATGGCGAGGCCCAGCAACAGTTGCGCGCCGCCGAGGCCGTGCGCCGCCAGCGCGGTCAGTGCGCTGGTCAACAACACCAGCGCCGGCCCGGTGGGCGCGCTGATCACGCCCGGCGCGCCGCCGACCAGGCCGCTCATGAGACACAGGGCGGCGGTGCTGATGAGGCCGGCGTAGGCGCCCGTCGCGGCGTCGGCGCCGGCAATGGCGAACAGGGTGACGCCGAACGCCATGGCCTGCGGCAACAGGATGGCAGTGGCAGTGAGCGCGCCCAGCACATCGCCGGTGGCCGGCTTCCTGCCCTGTGCTGTCTCCCCGCTCATGGCCGGCCCCGCGTTGTTCAGTCCCGCAGTGTAAGCGCGTGCCCCTGCGACACGCTGATAAGAATCATGAACCCAACGCGATGATCGCCGGCCGCGTCAGCGTGCCAGCACCTGCTCCACCAGCCGCACCCAATAGCTCGCGCCAATAGGGATGATGTCGTCGTTGAAGTCGAAGGTCGGGCTGTGCAGCAGACAGCCGCCGGTGCCGGGGCCATTGCCGATGAAGGCATAGCAGCCGGGCTTGGCTTCGAGCATGTAGCCAAAATCCTCGGAGCCGGTCACCGGCTCGACTTCGGTGTTGACGTCGTCCATGCCGACCACTGCCTGCGCGGCGCGCGCTGCGACCTGGGTTTCGGCCGCCGAGTTCACGGTTGGCGGAAAGCGATGCTCGTACATCCACTCGAGGCGACAGCCGTAGGCGGCGCACAGGCCTTCGGCGATTTCCCGCATGCGCTTTTCGATGCCGGCGCGCACGCTCTGGCTGAAGCAGCGCACCGTGCCGCGCAGCACCACCGTTTCCGGCACCACGTTCCAGGCGTCACCAGCATGGAACTGGGTGACGGTCAGCACCGCCGGGTCGATGGCCTTCACGTTGCGCGACACCACCGTCTGCCAGGCGCCGACCAGTTGCGCGCCGACCACTATCGGGTCGATGGTCAGATGGGGCAGCGCGGCATGGCCGCCCTGGCCGTGAATCTTCACTTCGAAGACGTCCATGGCCGCCATCGCCGCGCCGGTGCGCATCGCCATCTTGCCCACTTCGAGGCCCGGCCAGTTGTGCAGGCCATAGACCGCTTCCATCGGGAAGTCTTCGAACAGGCCGTCGTCCATCATGGCCTTGGCGCCGGCCTCGCCTTCCTCGGCGGGCTGAAAGATGAAATGCACGATGCCGTCGAAATCGCGATGGGCGGCGAGATGCTCGGCCGCGGCCAGCAGCATGGCGGTGTGACCGTCGTGGCCGCAGGCGTGCATTACGCCCTGGTGCTGCGAGCGATGGGCGAATTCGTTCATCTCGGCCAGCGGCAGTGCGTCCATGTCGGCGCGCAGACCAATCGAGCGGTCGCTGTTGCCGGCCTTGATGGTGCCGACCACGCCGGTCTTGCCGAGGCCGCGCACGATGGGAATGCCGAAGGATTCGAGCTTGGCCGCCACCAGATCCGCGGTGCGGTGCTCCTGGTAGGCCAATTCCGGATGGGCGTGGATTTCGCGTCGCCAGCCGGCGTGCACGTCTTTGCGGGCAGTGATTTTCTCGACCAGTTTCATCGCGTGCTCTCCCCACGGGTCGGCCGCCGCCGCCCGCCCTGCTCGTTCGAATTAAATCGTTGGTATTTATCGATTTTGGCTAGGGTAGGGGCAAAGCCAGGGCGAGGCAATGCGGCGCGGCACGGCCGCCGACATCGCGAATCGTTCTAAAGTACGAGCGCGCCGGCGACGATAAACACGTTGGAGATCTCGCTCGCCTTAAGGGAATAAAAATGACAAAACCAGTGAGTTTCGAAACCGCTTCGGAACGTCTGCGCCTCGCGCTACCGCTCATGTCCCGCTATCACATTCCGATTGCGCCGCTGAACTACGCGGTGTGGTACGAATACGTCGCCGGCAGCAGCCCGGTGCTGCGCGACGTCATCGATCGCATCGTCAAGAACGAACAGACCATCGACGAAAACCTGACCCGCGAACTGTATCAGCGCTACGTCGACCCCACCGACCAGAGCCGTGTCGAAGCGGCGCAGCGCACGGTGCGGCGCCTGATTGAAGCGATGTCGGTGTCGCTCGACGCCGCCGGCAATGAAGTGACGCGCTACGAGCAGAGCCTGAAGGAATGCGCCGCGCAGCTCAGCACCGATATCGAAGCCGACGAGCTACGCGGCCTGGTGGACGGCCTCATCACCAGCACCCAGCAGATGAACGCCGGCAACGCCGCCCTGCAGCATCACCTCGAAGAAAGCCGTCGCGAAGCCGACGCGCTGCGCGAAGAGCTGGCCAAGGTGCGGGTCGAAGCGCATTCCGATCCCTTGACCGGGCTCGCCAATCGCAAGGGCTTCGAGGAACGTCTGCGCGCGCTCGAATTGAGCGAAGACTACGGCGAGCACGCGCACTGTCTGCTGATAGGCGACATCGACAAGTTCAAGAACATCAACGACACCTATGGTCACCTGTTCGGCGACAAGATTCTGAAGATTGTCGCCAAGGCTTTTTCCAATCTGACCAAGGGCAAGGATATGGCGGCACGCTTCGGCGGCGAAGAGTTCATCATCCTGCTGCCGGAAACGCCGATACGTGGCGCCTTGGCGGTGGCCGAATCCATCCGCCGCAGCATCGAGAAGGGCCGCGTGTTCAATCCCAAGACCGGTGAAGAGGTGCAGCGCGTGACGATTTCGCTGGGGGTGACGGAAATCGTGCACGGCGAAACCATCGAACAGGCCATCGCGCGCGCCGATGAAGCGCTCTACCGCGCCAAGGAAGGCGGGCGCAACAGGGTGGAATGTTTGATGCCGACGCCGCCGCTCCGGGCGACGGCATAAACTCGTAGATGCGAATTCACTCGCACACTCGAATGTCAGACTGAAGTCTGACACTCAGCCGCCTTCTCAGCGGGCCTGTCGAATGGCAGGTGCGAATGAATTCGCACCTGCAGTTGGACGGTCCTTTAACCCGCGAAATCAAACCTCACACGCAGCGCGCCGAACACATTCACATCCGGCGCCGGTTCGAAGTAGCGCTGGTTGCTTTCCTGGATGCGTATCGCTTGGTTGTACTTCTCGTTGAACAGGTTGTTGACGCCGAAGCTCGGTGTCACCCGCGTGTTGCCGACCCGCACATCGCGCCCGAATACGAGGTTCGACACCGTGTAATCCGGCACCGCCACGCTGTTGGCGTTGTCGGCGTAGAAGCTGCTCACGTGGTTGATGTCCCACTTCGCGAACCAGCCGTCGGCATGGTGGTAGGAGAACTCCGCGTAGAAGTTATGCATCGGCACGCCCGGCAGCTCGTTGTTCTCGACACCGGGAAACTTGGCGAAGCGGTCGAAGCTGAAATCCGAGAAGGTGTAGGCGGTGCTGAACGTCAGACCGTGGATGAGCTCGGCGCTCATGCTGGCTTCGAGACCGCGGCGCGCGGTGTCGGCGTTGTTGAAGAAGGCGCGGCCGTTCTTGTTCTCGACCGTCGTCACTTCATCTTCAATCTGCATGTCGAAGTAGGCGAGCTGGTAGCTCACCCGTTCCAGCAGCACGCCCTTGAAGCCGATTTCATAACCGCGCGTATGTTGCGCGGCGACGTTGGCGAAGCCGCCCAGGGCGTTGACGTCGGCCGGTCGCGCGAATTCGGTGAAGGTCGGTGTTTCAAACGCGGTCGCGTAGTTGACGTAGAAATTGATGGCGCGATTGAAGCTGTAAACCGCGCCGACCATCGGGTTCAGTTCATCGAAGGACAGCTTGTTCGACTGGTCGCCGTTGGCGACGAAGCGATCGTCGATGGAAAAATGCGTATGGTCGTAACGCAAGCCAGCCTGCAGGCTGAGCTGGCTGGTGACCGAGAATTCTTCCTGCAGATACACGCCGGCGGTGTCGGCGTTTTCATCCTGATCGAAGCCCAGCGCGCCGCGCACGCCGCCGAGATTGGCGTAGCGCTTGCGATCATCCGTCATCGTTTCGACATCGAAGCCAATCGTCACGCGGTTGGCGTGGCCGAACAGGGCCGTTGAATTGCTGTACTGGCCACCGCCGCCGTAGAAGAAACGACGAAACGTCACCGCGCCACCGTCGACCACCGGCAGGGTGCCGTCGAAATCGCGCCAGTTGTAGTAGTTGCGCACCGTGAACTCGTGCACGCCCATGTTCTTGTGCCAGGACAGGCCGACCTTCTCTTCCTGTATCGCTTCGCCGGCATGCAAGTCGGTATTGCGCTGACGCGAACCGCGGCGACCGAGGTTGTCGAGGTCGGTGCTCGACAAGCCGCCCGGGTCGTTGGCGGTCGGGGCATTGGCGCCGCGCACGATCAGCTGGCCGACCGAGCCATCGGCAAAGGTGTAGCCGAGCTTGGTGTTGACGATGCCCTGGCGGGTTTCGGAGTGATCACGATAGCCGTCGAAATCGAGATAGGAACCGTTGACGAAATAATTGAGCGCGCCGGCCTGGCCGCCGCCCTTCAGCATCACGCGGTCCTGACCGTACTGGCCGATCACGGTGCCGGCTTCGACGAAGGGCGTGACGGGGCCGGACTGGGTGCGGATGTTGATGACGCCGCCGGCCGAGGCGCCGTACAGCGCCGCCGCCGGGCCGCGCAGCACTTCCACGCGTTCGACATTGCTCAAGTCCAGATCGTCCAGCGAGGTCTGGCCGTCGCTGACCGTCGACGGCAGGCCGTCGACATAGACCTTGATGCCGCGGATGCCGAAGTTGGCGCGCGCACCGAAGCCACGGATGGAGATGCGCAGATCCTGCGCCGAGTTGTAGCGGCCGTTGAAGAACATGCCGGGCACGCGCAGCAACGATTCATCCAGGCCCAGCATCTGGCGGCGCTGCACGTCGTCGGCCTCGACCGTGCTGACCGAAAACGGCAGGGTCAGGGCGTCGTGTTCGACGCGTGTGGCGCTGACGGTCATTTCGTCCATGGCGTGGGCCGCGCGCGTGGCGCACCGGCTCGCGATCATGAGTGGCAGCAGGCGAAGGGCGACGCGTCGCGGCGTCGACTGGCGAGAGATGTTCAATGTGAGTTCCCCATGGGTAACGGTGAGCCCGGGGCCCACGCGAAAAGCAGGTTATCGAAGCGTCAAAAAATTCGTTTGATGTGTGTCATGCCGTCAGTCAGAGGCCGCGAGGCCGGCGCGCTGCCGTGCTTCGAGCAGAGCGTCGGCCATGGCGCGAAATTCCGCTTCATCGGCATAGCGCGCGGTGTGATTGACGCCGGTCACGCCCACCGCCGACAGCGCCACCAGTTGCGCGGCGGCGCGCTCCGGCGAGTCCAGATCGAGTTGCAGCAAGGGCACCACCTGCGGTGGCGGCTTGCCGGCATCGGTCATGGCCGCCGTCAGGCTGGCGATGGGCTCGCGCAGTTTATCCGCATCGCCACTCATCGGCATCCAGCCATCGCCATGGCGTACCGCGCGGCGCATGACGTGCTCACCCTGACCACCGATGAGTATCGGGGGCCGCGGCGGACGTGGGCTGAATATGAATGGCTGGCCGTGGGCCGTGACCACGTCGTTGGCAAAACACTCGTGGAAAAACTTCAAGGTGTCATCGGTGATGCGGCCGCGATGCGCGCGCGCCACGCCGGTGGCAGCGAACTCCGCGGCCATCCAGCCGGCGCCCACGCCCAGCGTCAGGCGGCCGCCCGACAACTCCTGAATGGAGGCCACCCACTTGGCGGTCGGCAAGGCGGCGCGATAGGGCAGCACCAGCACCGACACGCCAAGCCCGACGCGGGTGGTGACGCCGGCAGCAAATGCCAAGGTCGCCAGCGGGTCGACATAGCGCCCGCCCGAGCCCTCGGCGTCATCGGGCGGAATGGCGATGTGATCGATGGTCCAGAGATTATCGATGCCAAGCTCGTCGGCCGCGCGCGCGCAGGCGCTGATGGTCGCGGCGCTCGATGCCGGCCCCGAATTACGCAACAACATGCCGAGTTTCATGGACCACTCCTGGCGGCGGGAATGGCGCGCATTAAAGCATGGTCGGAGCTGTGTCCAAAACCGGCGCGCCCATTAATGTGGGTCAGGCTTGAGTCTGACCCACAAAATGAAAGACGTTACAGATCGAACGACTTATCGATGCGATCAAAGCGTCGCCGTATGAACTCGCGCGATTCGTCATGGGTGACGATGTAGAGCTCGTTGTGCTTGATGGCTTTCACCACCTTGGCCGCCACGCCCTGCACCGGCAATACACGGCCGCGCATTTTCTCGGCCTGTTCGTCGGACACATCGAGATCGCGCTCGGGGCCGCCGAATTCGGCCGGGCGGTTGCGCGCCGAGTCGTTGATGTTGGTGTCGACCACCATCGGGCACAGCACCGATGAGCCGATGTCGTGTTCGCGCAGATCCTTGGCCAGGCATTCTGACAGGGCCACCACGCCATACTTGGCCACGCAGTACACCGACAGCCCCTGGTTGGCGACGAGGCCGGCGAAGGATGCGGTGTTGACGATATGACCGCCCTGCTTCTGCGCGATCATGCGCGGCAGGAACGCTTCGACGCCGTGTATCGGGCCCCACAGATCGACTTTCATGATCCATTCCCAATCGGCATGGCTCATGTCCTGCACCGGGCCGAACACCGCCACGCCGGCGTTGTTGAACAACACATGGGCAGCGCCGAAATGATTGAAGGTGTGGTCGGCGAGTTTCTGCACCTGGGAAAGTTCGCCGACATCGGTCTTGATGCCGATGACCTCGGCGCCGGCCTTGCTCAAATCGTGCGCGGCCTGGTCGAGCGCACCCTGTTCGATATCGGCCAGCACCAGGCGCATGCCTTCCTTGGCCAGGGCCTGCGCGGTCGCGAGCCCGATGCCACTTGCGCCGCCGGTGATGACCGCGACCTTGCCTGCAAGATCTTTCATGATTTCCCCCATTGGTAATAACCGAAAGCCGTCCAACCGCCGTCGATGACCAGCACTTCGCCGGTCACGAAGGCCGCGTCGTCACTGGCGAGATACACCACCGCGCGCGCGATTTCGCGCGCCGTGCCGAGCCGCCGCATGGGCGTGCGTCGTTCCAGATCCTTGAGCGTGAGCTTGCCTTCGTGGGCGAGGTCGTCAACCAGGTCGGTCTGCACATAGCCCGGCGCCACGCAGTTGACGCGAATGCCGAGTCGCGCCCATTCAATCGCCATCACGCGGGTCATCTGGTCGGTGCCCGCTTTCGACGCGCAGTAGCCGAGCGTGGCCGGAAACGCATTGCGGCCGAGTATCGAGCCGATGTTGATGATGTTGCCGCCGCCATTGCCCTGCATCTGGCGCGCCGCCGCCTGCGAGCACAGGAAGATGGACTTGGCGTTGATGTCCATCTGCTGATCCCAGTTCTCCTCGGTCATTTCGAGGGTCAGCATCGGTCGCGACAGGCCGGCGTTGTTGACCAGGATCGCCACCGGCCCGAAATCTTCATGGACCTTGGCGAACGTCGCCGTGACTTCGGCACTGTTCTCGACGCGGCAACCATAGGCGCGCGCGCTGCCACCGGCGGCGATGATTTCATCGACCACCGCCGCGGCGTTCTCGGCGCGCGTGGCGAGACAGGCGACCCGCGCGCCTTCGGCCGCGAGTTCCAGTGCGATGGCTTTGCCGAGTCCGCGACTGGCGCCAGTCACGATCGCGAGTTTGTCTGTGAATTGGCCCATGGCCATGGCTCCCCGCTGTGAAGTGATGGTTGAGTGATTCAGGCGCGGGCTGCGGCGCTGCGCGCACGTAACAGCCACAGCGCCGCGCCGCCACCGATGATAGCGATGAGCGCCAACAGGATGAAATAGTGTTGATGTCCGGCCAGCCCCGGCGCGGCATCGAGCAGACGCCCGCTTACCGCGCCGAAGAAGATATCGGGTGTGTAACCGATGACCGACACCAGGCCGACCGCGCTGCCGGTCAGGTGGCGTGGCACCGCGCATTCTTCGAGCAGCGCGAAATACACGCCGCGCAGCGCGAACACCGCCGCGCAACTCACGAACAGGTTGGCATAGATGAGGGTGAGTGTGCCCGCGCTCGGCGCCAGCACACCGAGCAGGCCGTAGACCAGCACCGACACCGCGAACAACAGGCCCACGCTGCGTGCGACGCCGATGCGGTCGGCCATGAGGCCCGCGCCGAAAGCCGCGAGCGGACGGATATAGGCGGCCGCCGCGCCGAGGCCCGCCGACGCGGTTTCGCTGAAGCCCAGCACCTGGTGCGCATAGAGCGCGTAGTTGTCGAGGCCCTTGTAGCCGCAGTAGGCCGCCACCACCACCAGCGCCTGCAGCCACACCGCCCGCATGCGCAACACCGCCGTCAGCGTCCGCCATTGCACGCGCGCCGGTGCGTCGCGGCTTTCCTCAACCAGCGGCACAAGGCGCCACACCAGCAGCGCGGCGACAGTGGTCGCGAGCGAGTAGTACACGATCACCGCGCGCATCGCCCGGCGTCGCGAATCCGCGTCCAGCGCCGTGTCGAGGTGATCGGCGCCGGCATAATGGCTGAAGCACCACACGCCGAGCGTGGCGAAGGCAGCCGCGGCGAGTCCGCGTCCGCCATCGAGGATGCCAAAAGCACGCCCCTGCGCGGACTGGCCGCCCCATTCGCGAGTGGTGCGAATCATGGCCGCCCAGAACAGCAGGATGGTGGTCACGCCCCAGTAGCCATACAGCAGCGCGAGACCCGCACGCCCTGGCAGCGTGGCGAGATACACGCCGCCGAGTGCAGTCGCCAGCAGCGACGTCACCAGCAGGCCACGCGCCGGCAACCGGTCGGCGAGTGCGCCGCCGGGGAAGTAGGCCAGCATCGCGGTCACGCCGTAGACCGCGAACACATCGCCCAACGCGGCGTTCGACAGATCAAAGCTCGCCAGCATGCTGGCGCGGAAATAGCGCGGCACGTGAAAGGGCAGGGCGAAGATCATCTCGCCCGCTAGCACCAGCGCGAACATGGCGAGGAAGCGCGCGCGCGTGGTGCTGGACGGGCGGGTCATGGCGAGACGATATGCGGAACAGCCGGCGCCGTCCAATCAGAGGCGCGTGCGCAGCGCGACCCGGGTCGGCTATTCTTGCGCGACCCTGTGGGTGC
>JADLGE010000006.1 GCA_020849475.1 Gammaproteobacteria bacterium | reverse complement strand
TGAATTCGCACCTACAGATCATTCGTTCGTGTCCGGCAACGCAAACGCAATCACCGCATCGCCCAAGGGAAACTTGAACAAGGCGTGGCCGCCGGCGGCGACCGCCACGTACTGTCGTCCTTTGACGCGATAGGTAATCGCCGGCGCGTTGACGCCGGCGCCGGTCGCGAAGCGCCACAGTCGCTTGCCGCTCCTGGCGTCGACGGCGATGAAATCGCCATTGCTCTCACCCGCGAACAGCAGGCCGCCGGCAGTCGCCAGCGCGCCCGACATCATCGGCAGCGAGGTCTTGAGTTGCCATTGAATCTTGCCGTCGGCCGGGTTGATGGCCGACAGCGTGCCGGCGCGCTCGGCATCGGTCTTGAAGCTCAACACCGTGACATCCTTGCCCTCGGCGTTCTTTTCCAGTTGGTAATGGGTGGCGTTGTCGGTGGCCGGCACATAGACCCAGCCGGTGTCGGGGCTGTAGGCGCTCGGCGGCCAATTGGCGCCGCCGGCGGCGCCCGGCAGTACGTCGATGCCGGCCGCGGTGGCACGCCGGAACATCACGCTGTCCTGCGGCACGAAGGCCTGCGAGCGCCGCAGCGCTTGGCCGGTGAGGCGGTTGAGCACATACATCCAGCCCGACTTCGAAGCGGCCGCCAGCGCCGGCAGCGGCTGCTGATCCGCGCCCTTCAAATCCAGCAGCACCGGCGGCGACGAGGCGTCGTAGCCCCATAGATCGTGCGGCACCAACTGGTGATACCAGCGCAGCTTGCCGGTGGCGACGTCGAGCGCGATGAGGGACGAGGTGTAGAGATTGTCTCCGGGGCGTTTGTAGTCTTCGTAACCCGGTGAGGCATTACCGGTGCCGAAGTAGATGAGGCCGTGCGCGGTGTCTATCGAGGGTGTCGAATAAATCGAGCCGCCGCCGGTCTTCCAGGCGTCGCGATATTTGTCGGCGCTGGCGCGCTCAGCGGCGATGTCGCGCGGTAAGGCATCGCCGAATGCGGTCTTGTCGACGAAATCACCTTCCCAGCCGCTCGCCGCGGTTGAATACCAGCGCCACACGAGGTCGCCATCCTTGACGCTGTAAGCGGACAGGAAGGCGCGCAGGCCGTCGCGCACGCCGGGGCGTCCGAGCGTCGAGGCGCTGTTGTGCTCGGCATCGCTCAAGACCGCGCTATAGCCGGTGCCGCTGACGCCGACGAACACTTTGCCGTCGTACACCAGTGGCGCCATGTTGCCGGCGAATCGTGTGGCGCGATCGAAGGCCTCGTGATGTTGCGGGTCGTAGTGTCGGATGGCGGCGAGGTCGTCCGGGTTGCCGCTCATGGGGTCGACCACCGGCATGTCCCACACCGGCTTGCCGTTGCTGGCATCGAGCGCGATGAGGCGTGCGTCGGCGGTGATCATGAACAGGCGGCCATCGCCCCAGGCGAGACCGCGGTTATGCGAGCCGCAGCAGAGTTTGTCGGTGACGGGCTTGTGGGTATAGCGCCATTTCTCGGCGCCGGTGGCGGCATCGAGCGCGATGACATGGTTGAAGGGCGTGGTGATGAACATCACGCCATCGACCACCAGCGGATTGGTGGGGAAGGTGCCGACAATGCCGGTCTGCATGATCCAGGCGGGCGTGAGCGCTTTGACGTTGTCGGTGTTGATGTCCTTGAGGGCGCTGTAACGCTGGTTGCCGAAACCATGGCCATAGGTCAGCCAGTTATCCTGATCCTGCTCGGCATGGTTCTGGCGGGCTTCTTCGGCATTGGGCGCCGCGGTGGCGAGCGTGAGGAAGAAGGCAAGCGTGGTGCCGGCGCGGAACTTGATCATCGTGATCCCCAGGATGGAAGGCGTGGTGGCCCACTCTAGCAGAGCAGGCCGGTCACGCAGCAGTGTGGCGACATTCCCCGAAACGGGGGCGGTGCCGCGGTCGGCTGCGCGTAGAATGCCGCGACAGCGCGTGCTGGTCGGGCAGGCGCGAATGCGCTCGCACATTCGAATGCCAGACTGAAGTCTGACATTCATCCGAGCGACGAAAGCCTGTCACCCAGACCCAATGCGCAAATGCATTCACACCAACGAGGAGAACACCATGTCCGCACCGGCTTTGAACATCGCCGACAAATCCGGCTTCAAGTACGACACCAGCAAAATCGAGTGGCACAAGTTTTTCACGCCCGGCACCTTCTATCGCATCCTGAATGTCGACGTCGCCGCGCGCACTGCCGACATGCTGGTGAAATTCGAGGCCGAGGGTGAATGCATGTACCACCGCCATGGATGCGCGACCACCACCCTGGTGCTGGAAGGTGAACTACGCGTGCGCGAGCAGCTCAACGGCGGTGAAGTGCTGAAGGTCAAACCGGCGGGCAGCTATTCCCATGGCGGCTTCGGCGAAGTGCACATCGAAGGCGCCGGTCACGAACAGGCCATCATTTTCTTCGGCATGCGCAGCGACACCGATGTCATCTACGAATTGCTGAACAACGACCTCAGCCTGAAGCGCGCGGTCACGGTGGCCGATTTCCATCACGACTGGGTGACGAAGTGGCCGGGGGATGTGAAGTAGAACAGAAGTGTTCGGTGGGTCAGACTTCAGTCTGACACTCATGCTGAACGCCAATCGGGTGGCTGCTCATGAATGTCAGACTGAAGCCCTTGCCACAGTTAGGAAGGGCTGATTCTCAACCCCGCACAAACCCCTCATAGCCCTTGGCGGCAATCTCCGCGCACTTCTGGCGATAGAGCGGGAAGCCGCCGGCGTAGAGCATGAATTTCTTCTTGCGGCCGGGGATGTTGTCGTTGACGCCCATGAACCACGAATTGACGGTCGGGAACAGGGTCGCACGCGCGGTTTCATCCACGTGATCGGTCCAGGCGTTTTCAGCGGCCTGGCTCGGCTCCACACGCTTCAAGCCCTTGGCCTGCATGTCGGCAATCAGATCCGTCAGCCATTCCACGTTCTGTTCGATGCAACGCGGGATGTTGCAGAACGTTGAGCCATTGTTCGGTCCGACCAGGGTGAAGAAATTCGGAAAGCCGGTGGTCTGCATGCCGAGATAGGTCTGCGGACCATCGGCCCATTTTTCCTTCAGGGTCTTGCCGCCGACGCCGCGGATGTCGATGCGCGCCAGCGCGCCCGTCACCGCCTCGAATCCGGTGGCGTAGATGATCATGTCGAGCTCGTATTCGGCGTCCTTGGTCTTGATGCCCTTGGCGGTGATACGCTCGATCGGTGCTTCCTTGATGTCGACCAGGTGTACGTTGGGCTGGTTGTAGCACTCGTAGTAGTTGGTCTCCATTGGCACGCGGCGCAGACCGAAGCCGTGGTCCTTGGGGATCAGTTTCTCGGCGAGCTTCGGATCCTTCACTCGCGACCGAATCTTGCGCGCCACGAAATCACTGGCGTAGTCATTGGCGCGCTGGTCGGTCAGCACATCGCGGAAGGTGCCGAGCCAGATGCCGAAGCCGGGCGAGGCATACAGCTGCTCGAAGAACGCTTCGCGTTCGGCATCGCTGACTTCGAGCGCCGAGCGTGGGTCGTTCTTGTGCAGGAAGTTGCCCATCGACTCGCTGCATTGCTTGAAGATCTTGTCGTAGGTGGCGTGGATGGTCTTCTGCGTCTCAGCATCGATTTTGCTGTTGAGCAGCGGCGCGCACCAGTTGGGCGTGCGCTGGAACACGAACAGTTCGCCTGCGGTCTTGGCCACTTCCTGGATGACCTGCACGCCGGTCGCGCCGGTGCCGAGCACGCCCACGCGCTTGCCCGCGAACGGGATATTGGCCGGGCCGTAGCCATTCGGATCGCGTGGCCACATGCCGGTGTGATAGGCCTCGCCCTTGTAATCACTGACGCCCGGGATGTTAGGCATCTGCGGCGCGGACAAGGGGCCAGTGGCCGAGATCAGGATGCCGGCCGAGGCTTTGCTGCCATCGTCGAGTTCGATGGTCCAGCGCGTCGCGGCTTCATCGAATACCGCGGATTTGACCCGCGCATGGAAGGTGATGTCCTTGCGCACATCGAGCTTGTCGGCGACGAAGTTCAGATATTTCAGCGTTTCGGGCTGCGGCGCGAAATGCTCGCTCCAATCCCATTCGTCGAGAATCTCCTTCGAGAAGGAATAGCCGTAGGAGTAAGACTCCGAATCGAATCGGCAGCCGGGATAGCGATTCCAGTACCAGGTGCCACCCACACCCGAACCTGCTTCGTACACGCGAACCGAAAGCCCGAGCTTGCGCAGCTTCCACAGTTGATACATGCCGGATATGCCGGCGCCGATGATGATGACGTCGTACTGAGCGTTGGACATGACGAGAGACCTCCGTTGAAACCTGATGGCCGCGTGCTCGCGGCACTCGGGGTGTGTGACTGCGGGCGCGAGCGCACTGCATTTATGTCACAACAGTGGTTCGATGGTAGGCAGGCCATCGGCGTAGAGGCTTGACCTGAGTCATGGGAAAGGCTGCCCCGCCATGGCCCGGCACATGCCTTACCCCCGAAGGTGGAGGGCGCCATCTCACCGTTTGCTTGGCAGACAAAATCTCCGTGGCAACGCAAGCTTCGTCATGCATGCACGTCGGTATCATCGCCGTGGTTTAATGCGCGACCGCTGACCATCCCATCGCCGTGGAAAGGAACGACACCATGCTGAGAGAAATGCTGCGTAAGGCTGTGCCGACGCTGATCGCAAGTGGCTGCCTCATGGCGCAATGCGCGCTTGCAGAGCCTATCAACCGCGCCACCGTCGAAGCGTGGTTGAGCGCGCCGCCGCCCGCCGACATGCCCGCGCCTGGCACGCAGGTCAGTGGCGCTGAACTTGAAAAGCTGCGCAGCCTGTTGCCGCCCGGTTACTTTGAATTCATTGCCGACGGCGATGTGCCGATTGAGATTCAGGCTAGCGGCGACTATACGCCAGCGCCCGCGTATCAAGAGGTGACGGCGGCCAATGCCGGCAAGGCGACCTTGCGTGCCGAAGGCGGCATGGATGGCTACGTGGCAGGACAGCCGTTCAGCAATGAACAAATCGCCGCCGCCAAGCCCGATGAAGCCGGCTACATGGTGGCTTGGAACAACGTGCATCGCTGGCAGTATTACGGTTACAAGGTCGACGCGATGGACATGATCTACGTCGACGCGACCGCGCCTGGCGTCAATGGCACACGCGTGCCGGGCATGGAGGGCGGTGGCAACGTGCAGCGCTCGATGGTGCAGACCTACCACCGTGTGTATCTCAATGGACTCGCGATGCTGCCGCAGCAGGGATATCGCGTGAAAGCAGCTGACGCCGACAAGCGTCTGTTCAAGGACTACATCTCTTTCAGTGCGCCGTTCGACGTCAAGGGCACGACCTTCGTCGTTGAGCGTTCGCTCGACCCGAATGAAGAAGACCAGGTCAGCTCCTATTTGCCCAAGGAGCGCCGCGTGCGCCGCCTGTCGGCACAGGAGCGTGCCGACAAGTTCATGGGCTCGAACTGGACGCTGGACGACTTCGAAGCATTCTCCGGTCGCGTGATGGATTACGAATGGGTGTATCGCGGCAAGAAGGCGATTCTGCACGTCACCGATTCACGCGAGCCGCGCTTACGCTTTGGCGGCAAGCAGAGCAATGTATTCAACGACCGCTGGCAGGTGCGCCAGTGCCACGTGGTGGAATTGAAGCCGCGCTGGACCGAGCACCCGGTGGCGTCAAAATACCTGTTTGTCGACGACCAGACCTTCAACAGCCTGATGGCCGTGACCATCAATCGCAAGGATGAACTGTGGCGCGTGTTCATGCCGGCCTACCAGAAGGCGCCTGCCGACAACAGCACGCCCGCGCTCACCAATGAAACCTCGGTGCTGCGCTGGCGCGGTGCGATTGGCCTCGACGTGCTGGACTCTTCCACCAGCCTCGCCATCGCGACCTCCAAGACCGACATCCCGACCATGACGGACAAACAGATCGAACGGAAATTTTCGATCTCGAATCTGTCGGGCGGGCGTTGAGAGGCCCGCGCGTTTGAATTGATTGCTGCAGGTGCGAATGAATTCGCACCTGCGGAACATCGGTGTTCAGACCCGGAAATAATCGAAGAAGCGGATGTTCGGCGGCCCGGCCATCATCGCGCCGAACTCGACCATGTCGCCGCGCTCGGTGCGCCACGCCAGGTATTTTTCGTAGTCCTGGCGACTGTCCCACTGCTCGACAATCATGATGCCGGTCGGGTCTTCCTGGTTCTGGACGACATGCAGGGTGACGCAGCCGGGGAATGACCGAGTGTCGGGCAACACACCTTTCAGCCAGGCGCGCACTTTCTCGACGCAATCGGCCTTGGCCTGGAATTCGAGTATCACTTGGCAGCTCATGGATTCTTTTCCTCGTCGTTCAAGTTGTTCAACATGCATGGGGCGGGTGATGGGCGTTATCTCGGCACCATGCGCTTCGCCACTTCTTCCAGCATCACTTCGGTCGCGCCGCCACCTATCGACTGCACGCGGGCATCGCGCGTCATGCGCTCGATGGCCGATTCGCGGATATAGCCCATGCCGCCGTGGAACTGCAGGCAGTCGTACATCACTTCGTTGACCAGCGTGCCGGCCAGTGCCTTCACCATCGACACTTCCTTGGTCACCTGCTGACCCTGGGCGTCGCGCCATGCGGTGTTGAAGATGAGGGCGCGACAGGCTTCGACCTGCGCGCTGCGCATGGCGAGGCGCTGACGGATGGTCTGCTTGTCCCACAGCGATGCGCCGAAAGCCTGGCGCTGGGTGGTCCATTCCAGCGCCAACTCAATCGCGCGCGCCGCTTCGCCCATCGACTGGGCGCCGAGCACGATGCGCTCGTTCTGCAAATTCTTCATGAGCGAATAGAAGCCGCGGTTCTCTTCGCCGAGCAGGTTCTCGGCCGGAATACGGCAGTTGTCGAAAGACAATTCGGCCGTGTCGCTGGACAGCCAGCCATGCTTCTTGAGCGGCCGCGCGACGCTGAAACCAGGTGTGCCCTTCTCGACGATGAACATCGAGATATCACGATTACGGCCCGGCGCGCCGGTCTTGGCCGCGACGAAATAGATGTCGCCATGCACGCCATTGGTGATGAACATCTTCGAACCGTTCAACACCCACTCGTTGCCGTCGCGGCGGGCGCTGGTGCGCATGCCGGCCAGATCGGAGCCGGCATCGGCCTCGGTCATGGCCACCGCCGCCACGCGCTTGCCGGCGACGATGTCAGGCATGTAGCGCTCGAGCTGGGCTTGGCTGCCGGCGTGATGCAGATGCGGACTCGCCATGTCGGTATGCACCAGCACCGTCACTGCAAAGCCGCCGTAACTCGAACGGCCGAGTTCCTCGGCCAGGAGAGCGGTGGCGAGCGTATCCATTTCACTGCCGCCGTATTGCGACGAATAGCGAATGCCGAGCAGTCCCAGGCTGCCCATCTCGCGCATGATTTCGCGCGGCACCAAGCCGGCTTCTTCCCAGGCGTCAGCCTGTGGCAACACGCGCTCGGCGATGAAGCGGCGCAACGTGGTGCGCAACATCTCGTGCTCTTCGGTGAAATAGGGCCAGGCGGCGTTGCTGTAGTCGGCGCTCATCGAAAACTCCAAAGCTTGCAATTCATAAAAACGTCGGGCAGTGTCCGGGCGCATTCACCTTCGTGTCAATCGCAGCGCACGCCGCACATGATCAGCCGCATCGACTCCCGTTCCGACACTTTCCTGCGCAACGCTGAAAGCTATGCCGGCCTGGTCGCCGAGCTGCGCGAGCGCGTGCAATGGGCGATGGCGGGCGGCGGCGAAAAGCTGCGCGCGCGTCATCTCGAACGCGGCAAGCTGCCGGTGCGCGATCGCATCGATCTCCTGCTCGATGCCGGCAGTCCGTTCCTGGAGCTGTCGGCCTTGGCCGGCTTCGGTCTGTATGGCAACGAAGTGCCGGCCGCCGGCGTGGTTACGGGTATCGGTCGCGTCAGCGGCGTGCCCTGCATGCTGATAGCCAACGACGCCACCGTGAAGGGCGGCAGCTTCTTCGCCGAGACCGTGCGCAAGCACGTGCGCGCGCAGGAGATCGCGTGGGAGAACCGCCTGCCCTGTCTGTACCTGGTCGATTGCGGCGGCGCCTATCTGCCCGAGCAGGACCGGGTGTTTCCCGACTTCGGTCATTTCGGCACGACTTTCTATCACCAGTGCCGCATGAGCGCCGATGGCCTGCCGCAGTTGTCGGCGGTATTCGGCGGCTGCACGGCGGGCGGCGCCTATATTCCGGCGCTGTCCGACGAATCGGTGATGGTGGAGGGCACCGGCCGCATCCACCTCGGCGGTCCGCCCATCGTGAAAGCCGCCATCGCCGAAGTGGTGGACGGGGAGACCCTGGGCGGCGCGGCCATGCATGCGCGTGTATCGGGCGTGACCGATTATCTCGCCGTCAACGAACATCAAGCGCTGGCCAAGCTGCGCGACATCGTCGCCCATCTCAACTGGCCCCGCGCCGGCCACGCCACGCGCCTGCCGGTGCGCGCACCGCTGTACGACGCGCAGGAAATCGGCGGCATCGTCGGTACCGATCTCAAGCAGCCCTACGACGTACGCGAAGTTATCGCGCGGCTCGTGGACGGCAGCGAAATGCAGGAATTCAAGCCCGAATACGGCGCGACACTGGTCACGACCTTCGCCCATCTGCACGGCTATCCGCTCGGCATTCTGGCCAACAATGGCGTGCTGTTTTCCGAATCGTCGTTGAAGGGCGCGCACTTCATCGAGCTGTGCAACCAGCGGCGCATCCCCTTGCTGTTCCTGCAGAACATCACCGGCTTCATGGTCGGCACCGAGGCCGAGCGCGGCGGCATCGCCAAGCATTCCGCCAAGCTCGTGTATGCCATGGCCACCGCGCGCGTGCCGCGCTTCACGGTCATGATTGGCGGCAGCTACGGCGCCGGCAACTACGGCATGAGCGGGCGCGGTTTCGCACCGCGCTTCCTGTTCAGCTGGCCCAACAGCCGTATCGCGACCATGAGCGCCGATGTGGCCAGTAATGTCTTGCTGGATCTCAGGCGCGGCTCATTGAAGGGCGATGCCGACCCGGCGGCCCTCGCCGAACTCGAAGCCCAGACCCGCGCGCAGTTCGATGCCCAGAGCGACCCCTATTACGCCACCGCGCGGCTGTGGGACGACGGCATCATCGAGCCCACCCATACCCGCGATGTGCTCGGCATCTGCTTGGAACTGGCCGACGCCAGCACGCCGCGTTTCGAGGGCGTGAGCCCGGTCTACCGGATGTGAACGCCATGTTCAGCCGCCTGCTCATCGCCAACCGCGGCGAGATCGCCTGCCGCGTCATCCGTTGTTGCCGCAAGCTCGGCATCCACGCCATCGCAGTCTATTCCGATGCCGACAGGAACGCCCGCCACGTGCGCGAGGCCGACAGCGCCGTGCGCATCGGCCCGGCCGCCGCGCGCGAGTCTTACCTCGATGCCGACGCCATCCTGCGCGCCGCCATCGCCAGCGGCGCCGAGGCCATCCATCCCGGTTACGGCTTCCTGTCGGAAAAACTCGAATTGATTGACGCCTGCGCCGCCGCCGGCATCGTGTTCGTCGGCCCGCATCGCGACGCCATCGCGCGCATGGGCTCGAAAATCGAGAGCAAGCGCCTGGCGCGCGCCGCCGGCGTGGCCTGCGTGCCGGGCTATGACGGCGACGACCAGAGCGACGCGCGCCTTGCCGCCGAAGCGCAGGCGCTAGGCTATCCGCTCCTCATCAAGGCCAGCGCCGGCGGCGGTGGCAAAGGTCTGCGACGCGTCGACAGCGCCGCCGAATTTGCCGGTCAACTGGCCACCGCCCGCGCCGAGGCGCGCGCCGCCTTTGGCGATGAGCGCATGCTGCTCGAGCGCTGCATCACGCGCCCGCGCCACCTCGAAGTGCAGTTGCTCGGCGACCGTCACGGCGGTCTCGTGCACCTGTTCGAGCGCGAGTGCTCCATCCAGCGCAATTACCAGAAAGTCATAGAAGAGGCGCCGGCCAATCATTTGAACGATGCGGTGCGCGCGCGCCTGTTCGACGCGGCCTTGGCCCTGGGGCGCGCCATCGGCTACGACTCGGCCGGCACGGTCGAATTCGTGCTCGATGCCGAGCATGGTGACGAACCCTATTTCCTCGAAATGAACACCCGCCTGCAGGTCGAACACCCGGTCACCGAGCTGACCACCGGTGTCGATCTCGTCGAAGGGCAGATTCGCAGCGCGCTCGGCGAGCCGCTGGGCTTCACGCAAAGCGACATCAGCCGCCGCGGCTGGGCCATCGAAGCGCGCATCAACGCCGAAGTGCCCGAGCGCGATTACCAGGGCTCGTTCGGCCCGCTGCTGGGCTATGCCGAGCCGTCGTTGCCGGGCCTGCGCGTCGATAGCGGCGTGGATGCCGGCAGCGAGGTGAGCCCGCATTACGACTCGATGCTGGCCAAGCTGATCGCGGTGGCCGGCACGCGCGAGACCGCCGCCGCGCGTCTGCGCGCTGGCGTTGAGCAACTGCGCATTGAAGGCCTGGAGACCAACCAGGCATGGCTGGCGGCGCTGCTCGCGGCGCCGGCCTTCGGCGCGGTGCTGACCACCGGCTTTCTCTGCGAAGTATTTCCCGGCGGCTGGCAGCCGGCCACGGCCATTCAGCACGAACGCCTGGGCGCGGCGGCCGCGGCCTGGTATTTCGACGAAGCGGCCCGCCATCGTTCAGATCGCCCATTGGACGCCGGCCACGCCTTTCGACTGACCGCCAGCGCCGGCCGCGCCGCGCGCTGCACGGTACAGATAGCTGACGGCGAGGCGCGCCGCGAACTGGTGCTCGAATGCCTGGCGGCCGATGTCGTCGAGGCGATATTCGACGGGCAGTGCCTGCGCTACCAGGTGGAGGAGGGCGGGGGCGCGCTGCGCTGTGGCGCACGTGCCTATCGCTGCCAGCGCCAAGGCGACGCCGTCAGCCTGTGGTGCGAGGGCCAGTGGCAGCGCCTGACGGTGGTGTCGGCCCTGCGCGCCGGCGCCACGGACGGCGACCGTGGCCGCGCGGCCGACGACGTGCGCGCCGAATTGCCCGGCATTGTCACCGGCCTGCTGGTGACGGTCGGGCAGGCCGTCACCGCCGGCATGCCGGTGGCGATTCTCGAAGCGATGAAACTGGTGCACACCCTGTGCGCCCCGCGCGACGGCGTGGTCGCGAGTCTGGGTGTCGCGGTGGGCGACACCATTCAAGGTGGCACCGTGCTGGTGCGTCTCGAACCGGCGACGGCTTGATTGTCAGGCGGGCTCTGTCGAGCCTGCACCGGTTTTCCTATCCTTCTATCCCGCCGTCTATGTGAGGCGCTGGCTTAATTCGCGAACGATGCCCGTACTGGAAGCTGAGTCAGAAAATATCCTTTTTTTGTAGAAAAATTCCCGTACGGTATTTTTTGAGAGCGTGTTTCAATAAAAGTCGGTCAAGGCCTGAATTGTTATTAATGAAATTCCTTTACGGGAATAAAATTCGAAAAATAGGCTGGAATTTTCCAAGTATTCCTTAGCCGGTGGATCCGGCCAAGTCGGCTGACTTTCGCATCTGCACGATCCCGTGCTCCCTTCACGGCTACCCCCATTGCCCGCGGGAGTAGCGGCGCCGGAGCCAGGACATCGATGAGCGCGGCCTGGACACGGTTGCCGCGCATCGCGAAATCAACCAGCATCCCAACGCTCACGTCGACCGTGCTGGCGCCTGCTCCACCCCCGCAGGCGGCCCAAGGTCGAGCGGCAGCGCGGCCTGTATCGAACTCGGCGTCCAGCACGCCGCTGATCGGGCAGTCGCATGCAAACGTCTTTCTACCAACCCGGGAGATTGCTCATGACCGAAGCTCAACGTAACCACTACCTCGCTATCGCCCTGCGCGTGTTCGGCGTGTTCCTGATCATCGGCGTCTATCCCTTGATGAACTGGCTGTGGCCGGACGGCTGGGCCTGGGAACCACGTCAGAGCGAATACGAGCAGATGATCGCCGGTGTCTACGCGACCCTCGGCGTGTTCCTGTGCCTGGCCGCGAAAGACCCGGCCAGGCATGTCAGCCTCATCCAGTTCACCATTTGGTCCAGCGTTGTACACGCCGCCATCATGGCCCTGCAGGCAGGCCATGATCACAGTGAGCATGCCAACCTCTTCGGCGATGTGCCGGCTTTGTTCGCCATGGCCGCGGTGCTGTGGTGGCTGCGGCCGCGGGCCGGCACGCAGGCGCCGTTGAACGACTGAGCAGCGACAGGCGACTACGGGGCCCTCCCCGTTGTGGGGATGGCCGCTGTCCGGGCAAAAGCCGCATCGTTGAACACTCAAGCCACACTCGAAGGTGGGGAGCCGACGGCCGCAGGCCGCCGAGCGCCTTCGATCATCGTATGCACGCCTGACAGGGGAGACACCGCGCCATGGCTCTGAGCCTCGACAGCATCGATATCCACACACCGCGTCTCTATGCCGAGCAGGGTTATCCCTGGCAGGCCTGGGATCTGTTGCGCGAACAGGCGCCCGTGCATTGGTACGAACGGGATGACGTCGAACCGTTCTGGGCCATCACCCGCCACGCCGACGTGATGGCCATCTCCGGTCATCCGCGTGTATTCATCAATGGCGGGCCGCGACTGCGCCTGACCTTGAAGAACGAAGTGGAACTCGGGCGCGGCGGCGTGGATGCGTTTGGCGCGGCGCGCGGCTGGGATCCGAACGAGCCGCCGGATCTCGTGTTCATGGACGACCCGCGCCACCGCCAGACGCGCAAGGCTTCCAGCGGCGCGTTCACGCAAGGCTGCATGCGCGGCATGGCGGCGCATTTCGATGCGCTGGCCTTGCAGTTCACCGATGAACTGCTGAGCAGTCTCGAACAACGCGGCACGGTCGACTTCGTGCGCGAGCTCGCGTGCAAGCTGCCACTCGCGGCTACCGGCGAGATCATGGGCCTCGCCCCTGACGACTGGCGCCAGATCCTGGTGTGGTCGGGGGCGGTGCTGGGCGAGATTGAGCCTGAGCATAGGCTGCCGGGCGAGACCGTCGCCGAGGCCTCCGAGCGGCAGTCCAACGAATTCCGCGGCTATCTCGAGAACCTCATCCACGAACATCGCCAGCCCGGCGGCGGCCCGTCGGATTTCATCAATCGGCTGGTCAACGCGCGCGTGCAGGGCAAGCCCATGAACGACCAGCAGCTCATCGGCTATCTGTTCGTGCTGATCGCGGCCGGCAACGACACCACGCGCAATGCCACAGTCGGTGGCCTGGTGGCGCTGCTCGAGCATCCCGAACAACGCGAGCGACTGTGCAGGGATCCCTTGCTCATCGGCAGCGCGGTCGATGAGATTCTGCGCTGGACCTCACCGGTGGTGTGCTTCCTGCGCACTTGCACCGAGGACTTCAAACTCGGCGAGGCCCGCATCAAGGCCGGCGACACGGTGTGCATGTTTTATCCGTCCGCCAATCGCGATGCCGCGGTGTTCGAACATCCCTATCGCTTCGACATCGCACGCACGCCCAACGATCACATTGCTTTTGGCTACGGCGCGCATTTCTGCATAGGCACCAATCTCGCGCGTGCTGAACTGCGCTCGGCCCTGAAGGCCTTGCTGCCGGTATTGCCGCGACTGGAAGTGGCCGGCCCCGGCCATCGTATTGCCAACACCCATGTGTCAGGCTTTTCCAAACTGCCGGTGCGGCTGATTGCTTGAGGGATGTCGATGATGAACGGATGGGTGTGTGGCGTGGCCGTGCTGTGGAGCTTCGCATGGGCGGGCATGGCGCCCGCCGCGTCGAAAGTCGATGACACCGAGGGTGTGTATCTCGCCCAGTGCGCGGCCTGTCATGGCGTGCATCTCGGCGGCGCTTACGGGCCGCCGCTGTCGGGCAAGGCCTTCGTCGGCAAATGGCAGAGCCAGGGCGTGGCGGCGCTGCGTGATCACATCGTCGCCAGCATGCCGCCGGCCAAGCCCGGCAGCCTCGACGCCGCGACGGCGGCGGCGCTCACCGATTTCATCACGCGCCACAACCGCATGGCGGGCTTGAACGAAAAAGCCCCGGCCAAGACAGCGGCGAGCGCCAGCAGCGAAGGCGGCTCGGCGTCGGGCGGCGCGGGCGATCCGGGGCGCAACGAAGACGCCGCCTTCAAGACCGCCAAGGCCGCCCAGGCGGCGCTGCTGCAAGGCATGAGTCCCGTGACCGACGCGCAGTTGCGCAAGCCGCGCGATGAAGACTGGTTGAACTGGCGGCGCACCGATGATGGCCACGGCTTCAGCCCGCTCACGCAAATCAACACCGACAACGCGCGCAATCTGCGCCTGGCCTTCAGCCTGTCGCTTAGCGCCGGCACCAATCAGATCACGCCGCTCGTGCATGACGGCGTGATGTTCGTCGACAGCAATGGCGCGGTACTGGCCCTCGATGCGCGCAACGGCGACATCCTGTGGAAATACACGCGCGTCGCCGCGCCGGTGACACCGGCCGGTCCGCCCACCACCCAGCCACGCAATCTCGCGCTGGCTGGTACCACCTTGTACGTACCAACGCTCGACAATCACATGCTGGCGCTCGATGCGCGCAGCGGCAAGCTGCGCTGGGATCACGCCATCGAAGGCTCGGACGGCGTACTGCGTCTGACCGGCGGGCCGCTGGTGGTGCACGGCAAAGTGATTCAAGGCGTGTCCGGTTGTTCCGGCGCGGGCCATGCGGGGGGCTGCTTCATCCTCGCTCTCGATGCCGAGAGCGGCAAGGAACTGTGGCGCTTCAATACCATCGCCCGCCCCGGCGAGCCGGGCGGCGACAGCTGGAACGGTGCGCCCTTGGAACAACGCTTCGGCGGCTCGGTGTGGTTGGCCGGCACCTATGATGCCGAACTCAACCTGGTCTATTTCGGCACCGGCCAGACTTATCACATCACGCCGCTCATGAAAGAGCGCGACGCGAGCGAGCAATCCAACGACGCGCTCTACACCGACACCACGCTGGCCTTGAATCCCGACACCGGGCAACTGGTATGGCACTACCAGCACCATGCGCGCGAAGTGTGGGATCTGGATTGGGCGTTCGAACGCACGGTGCTGACTTTGCCGATGCCCGGCGGGCCGACGCGCGCGGTGGTGACCATGGGCAAGCTCGGCATACTCGATGGGCTCGACGCGCGCACCGGGCGTTATCTTTTTTCCCACGACATGGGTCTGCAGAACCTGGTCACCGCCATCGATGCCAAGAGCGGACGCAAGACCACCGACCCGGCGCTGGAACCGGAAGCGGGCAAGCCCAAGTTGGTGTGTCCGTTTCCCGGCGGCGCGCGCAGCTGGCCGTCGACCGCCTACGACGAGCGCAGCCACACGCTGTATATCCCGATGTTCGAATCGTGCATGAGCTATCTGTGGAAGCCCGACGAAGACTGGGACATCCAGTACACGGTGCTGCCGCGGCCCGACAGCGACGGTAAATTCGGGCGCGTGGCGGCGCTCAATCTCGACACACGCAAAGTGACGTGGCAGCAGCGACGACGCGCATCGCAGGCCAGCGCTCTGCTGGCGACCGCCGGCGGGCTCGTTTTTGAAGGTTCCCGTGATCGCTACTTCCGCGCCTCCGACAGCGCCAGCGGCAAGATACTGTGGCAGACCAGGCTCGATCTCACGCCCAATGCTTTCCCGGTCAGCTATGCCCGCGACGGACGTCAGTACATCGCCATCACCAGCGGCGGCGGCGGGCCGGTAGACGTGTCGTGGCAGAGCCTGACGCCGGAAATCGACAATCCCGGCGGCGCTACGACCCTTTGGGTATTTGCGCTGGATGAGGCGGGCAGTTCACCATGAGCCTGCGCGCCCCGGCTGCGGCCAGGCTTGGATACAGGGCGCAGCGGCATGCCGGCCTGCGCCGGTAGTGGAGTCTGTACAGACAAGGGCCTTGAAGTCCCGACTTCGGGCCGCGAGGAGGCAGCATGGCGTGGCGCATCGGCGTCGATACAGGCGGTACCTTCACGGATCTCGTGGCGGTCAACGAACACACCGGCCAGCGTTTCGTACGCAAGACTTCATCGACGCCCGACGACCCGTCGCGCGCCTTCACCCACGGCATCCGCGAATTGCTGGACGAAATCGGCGCCGGTGCCTCCGACGTCAGTTTCATCAGTCATGGCACGACGGTCGCGACCAATGCCATTCTCGAATCGAAATACGCCACCCTCGGCCTCATCGTCACGCAGGGCTATCGTGAAATGCTCGAAGTCGGGCGGCAGACCGTGCCCGGCGATTTCGGTGACATCACCTGGTGGCTGAAGCCGCCGCGCGTGGTGCCGCTGGAATTGATACGCGAAGCGCCGGGGCGGCTCGACTTTCGCGGTAACGAGCTCACGCCGCTGGACGAAGCGGCGGTGCGCGCTGCGGCGCGTGATTTTCGCGACATGGGCGTCGACGCCATCGCGGTGTCGTTCATTCACTCCTATCGCAACGCCGTCCATGAACGTCGCGCCCGCGAGCTGATACTCGAAGAGCATCCGGCCTGCTTCGTCTCGATCTCCTCCGACGTCATTCGCGAGTATCGCGAATACGAGCGCACTTTGAGCACCTGCCTCAACACCGGCCTCATGCCGCTGGTGACGAGTTATCTCAACAATCTCGAACGGCGGCTGGCGGACGAACACATCGACGCGCGCCTGTTCGTGATGAAGTCCAGCGGCGGCATCATCCGCGCCGCCGAGATGGCGCCGCAGCCGATAGCGGCGGTGTTGTCGGGGCCGGCCGCCGGCATCGTCACGGCCAGCTACTACGGCCGCGCCGCCGGCCATCCCGATCTCATCACGATAGACATCGGCGGCACTTCGACCGATATCTGCCTCATCGATCGCGGCCAGCCCAACATGCTGACCGAGGGCCGAATCGACATCTACAACATCAAGGCGCCGATGATCGACATGCACACCGTCGGCGCTGGTGGCGGCTCGATTGCGTGGCTGGCGGCGGGCCGCAGCCTGCGCGTTGGACCGCAAAGCGCCGGCGCGCAACCGGGACCAGTGTGTTACGGGCGTGGCGGCACCGCGCCAGCCCTGACCGATGCGCACATCGTGCTGGGCCGCGTGTCTCCGTATCTGCTTGGCGGCGCCATTCGTCTCGACGGCGCGGCGGCGCGCCGCGCCATCGAACAGCACGTCGCCACGCCCTTGGGGCTCAGCGTCGAAGAAGCTGCGCTCGGAATACTCGATCTCGCCACCAACAACATCGCGCAGGGCATCAACGTGGTGTCGGTCAAGCGCGGTCGCGATCCGCGTCACTACGCCCTGATGGCGTTTGGTGGCGCGGGCGGCTTGAACGCCTGCCTGGTGGCCGATGCGCTCGGCATACGCACCATCGTGCTGCCGCCAGCGCCGGGCGTGACATCGGCGGAAGGATTGCTGTCGACCGACGTGCGCTCGGACAGAGTAGTGACCGACGTGCAACGCGAGGACACCCTCGACATCACGCGCCTCGCGCGGGAATTCAGCACCGTGCACGCACAAGTGCGTGGCGACCTGCAACGCGAAGGCTTCGCCGCGGACGACACCGCCGTCAGCGCCTTTGCCGACATGCGTTACGTCGGTCAGGCCTATGAAGTGCGCGTGCCCATCACACTGTTGGACGACAGTTTGAGCGAGGCGGCCGTACGCCAGGCCATCAAGGCCTTTCATCGCGCCCATGACGATCGCTTCGGTTATGAATACGAAGGCAAGCAGCCGGTCGAAATCGTCAACATCGGCGCCACCGGCTTCGGTCTCTTTCCGCGCCTCAAGCTCGCCGCAATGTCGCGCGACGACGCGAGCTGGCAAGGCGCGCGCCGTGAAGTGCGGCGCGGCGTGTTCCGCGGTGTCGGCGAAGTGGACCTGCCGGTCTACGAGCGCAGTCTCGCGCCCATCGCCGTGCCGCTCGACGGCCCCGCCATCATCGAGCAATACGATGCGACCTTCGTGCTCGAACCTGGATGGCGCGCGGAACTCGACGCCCATGGCCAAATCATCGTCACTCAACTCGCGCGTGAGGTCTGAACCATGACACCTCCCAGCACATCCCAACGGCCGCTCGATACGTCGGTTCTCTTCGACGAAGCGCGCTACCTCACCGACGACTACGCGCCGCGCCGCAAGGTCAGCTTCAGCCGTGATGACGAACACTGGCCACGCATTCAAGCGCTGAAGGACAGCATCGACAGCGTCACGCTCGACGTCCTTGAATGGGCGCTGGAAGCGGCCATCGACGAAGGCGAGGCGGCGGTCGAACGCACCGCGGTCTCGACCATCGTGCGCGAGCAACACGACTACCGCGCCTCGCTCAACACCGTCGACTGCAACAGCGTGACGCGTGTGTCGTGGGCGGCGACCGCCGACCCGATACGCAATTACTACACGCTCAATGAAATCCACGAGGGCGATGTCTACCTCTACAACGACATCCACGAATCGAGTGGCACCATCGGCCACCTGCCGGATTTCTGCGTGGTCGTGCCGATATTTTCCGACGGGCGCCTGATTGGCTTCGCGCAGGTATTCGGCCATTGCAACGACGTCGGTGGCAAGGTCTCGGGTTCCTGGCCCTTGACCGCCACCACGGTGTTCGAGGAAGGCATACAGGTGCCGCCCATCAAGTTCTATGCGCGCGGCGTGCGCAATGAAGAAGCGTGGAAAATAATCCTGCGCAACAGCCGTTACCCCGATGACCTGCGCGGCGATATCGATGCCTTCGTCGGCGCCACGCGCATCATCCAACGGCGCGTCGAAGAATTGTGTCGTCGCTATGGCACCGACGTGGTCGAAGCGGCGTTCTATCGCATCATGGACCGTTGCGAGGAAATCGTGCGCGAAGAAGCGCTGCCGCATATTCCCGACGGCGAATACGTGGGCGAGGATTTTCTCGAGAACGACGGCATCGAGCTCGACAAACCCATCAAGATCAAGCTCACGGTGCGCAAGGATCGCGAAAAGATCATCGTCGATTTCGCCGGCACCGACCCGCAGGTGCCAGGGCCGGTCAACTGGGTGATGGACGGTCGCCACTATTCGAAGTGGCTGGGCGGCTTCGTCAAGGCGCAGGTGCCGGGCATGATCGTCAACGAAGGCCTGACGCGTGTGTTCAAGGCCTATCTGCCGCCGCGCACGGTGCTGTCGGCCGAATATCCGGCGGCCGGCGCCGATCGCATGGACTGCATGCTGCGCATGATCGGCGCCTATATGGCGGCCATGGCCAAGGCCACCAATGGCCAGATGGTCGGCGACTCGCAGTGCATCCAACTCTACGGCTTCTATGGCCGTGACAAGCAAGGCAAGGACTTTCTCTATCGCGAGATCTTCGGCGCCGGCTCCGGCGGCCGGCCGTTTGCCGACGGCACCGATACCGTCGACCTCGTGCCCGATTCCAAAAACCTGCCGACCGAATTCATCGAACAGCGCTTTCCCGTCATCGTGCATCGGGTCGGCATGTTTGCGGACTCCGGCGGGCCGGGCGCCTATCGTGGTGGCCTGGGTTATTTGAAGGACGTCGAGATCCTGGTCGACGGGCATTTCCTGACGGTGTCGTATCGCACCATTTTCTCGTGCTTCGGTGTCAACGGCGGCTTGGCCGGCCGTTCGGGTGGCGCGCTCATCAATCCTGGCACGCCGCAAGAGCAGCATGTGCTGTTCAAACGTGAAGCGGTGCCGGTCAAGGCCGGTGACGTGGTGCGCATCCTGACGCCAGGCGGTGGCGGCTGGGGCGATCCGCTGGCGCGTATCACCGAATGGGTGCGCATGGACGCGGTGCGCGGCCTGGTATCAGTACAAAGCGCCCGTGACGACTACGGAGTGGTGTTGCAGGCGGTGGACGACAAGCGCCGTGGTTATGAAGTGGACGAAGCGGCGACGCGCACTTTGCGCGACACCCTGCGTGCGGCGCGGCCGCCACTCAAGATGATCAATCGCGGTGAACACGCTGAACAGTTGATACGCGGCGGGCGTATCACCGTCAGCGACTTCGACTACCCGGCAGCCTTCGATGAAGCGGCCTACGTTGCGGCGGCGGGAGTCTGAATGTTGCTGTCGTGATGGGTGCTATCGAGTGCTTTATGCTTGGTGGTGCTGGCGGCCGGCGCTGCCGAAACGAGCTTGTATGACCGTGTGAAAGCCGGCATGTCCTGCGAGGACAGCCAGGAGCATGGCCGCTATTGTGAATACAAAGTGGCGGGCAGTATCGACATCGGCATCAAGGATGTGGGCGGCGAACATACCGTCATCGGCTTTCGACATTCCGATGTCGATGCCGAACTCTACGGGGTGTTCTACGGCGGCTGCGTGGCGGTCGTGCCCGGCAAGGGCAATGCCTCGCCCAAGCACCGGGACTACGGTGTGTTCATTTCGCCCAGGAACGGCGAGGTGTATCGAACATCCGTCGAGTGCGAACATAGTTTGCAATAACTGTGGTGCGTCGGCGTGCGTTTGTAGGCGCGAATTCATTCGCACATTCAAACCTGAACGAAGCGCATCGCCACGCCATCAATGTGCGAATGAATTCGCACCTACAACAGGGCAACGGGATGGTAGATGGGCATGGGCCTATGCAAATGCAGACAGTGTGGTGAGGTGACGCCGTCCAAGGCGTGGTCGGCGGCGAAAGAGCCCGCCTGCCCGCACTGTGGCCACACCCGATTCTCGATTTCCTTTGTCGCGAGGCCAGCGCCGCCGACCGCACAGCCGCAGGCTGTGGACGGCGCGGTGGATGCCTATGGTCGACGCCGCAAGTCGATTCGCCTCGAACATCTGACCGGCGCCGCGCCGCCGGCGGCCAAGCCAGGCTTTCATGAGCGTATGCAGGGTATGCGCGGGCGCGCCGACAAGCCCGAACCCAGTGATGAGTAAAGCCAGCCGGGCGGCGCCTGGCGCCGTCGGCCGATGCTATCTATCGGGTGGGGCCATCCTCAGGCTTACGGCGCCCTGATATTCTCCAGTCTTTCTCTCGATCTGCTCCGGGGAGGAGCCTGACCATGCAAGACAACGTAGACGTCATCATCATCGGGGCCGGCATTTCGGGCCTCTACGCGCAGTACCGCATGCGTGAACTCGGCCTCTCGGTGCAGGGCTTTGAAGCCGGCACGGACGTTGGCGGCACCTGGTATTGGAATCGCTACCCCGGCGCGCGCTTCGACTCCGAGTCTTACAGCTACCAGTTTTCGTTTTCCAAGGAACTGGTGCAGGAATGGGCCTGGTCCGAGAAGTTCGCCGGCCAGCCCGAGATCGAACGCTACGTCAATTTCGTCGCCGACAAATTCGATTTGAAACGCGCCATCGAATTCAACGCGCGCGTTGAAAGCGTGGTGTTCGATGACGCCTCGCGCACCTGGACGGTCGAGACACAGAACGGCAAGAAAGCCCACGCGCGATTCGTGCTGTGCGCCACCGGTCTGTTGTCCGCCTTCCAGATGCCGCCCTATCCTGGCACCGAGAATTTCAAAGGTCAGTCCTTGCACAGCGCGCGTTGGCCGAAAGAGCCCATCGACTTCACCGGCAAGAAGGTCGCGATCATTGGCAGCGGTCCGACCGCCGTACAAATCCTGCAGACCATTGCGCCCGAAGTCGGCGAACTCAAACTCTTCCAGCGCACCGCCAACTGGTGCACGCCGCTGCGCAATCAGCCGATGACGGCCGCCGAACAGGAAGAGATGAAGGTCAAGGCCGATGAGATCTTCGAACTGTGCAAACGCACGGCCGCGGCCTTCATTCACGACATGGACATGCGTGCCAGCACCGAGGTGAGCAAGGCTGAGCGTCTGGCCAAGTACCAGGAACTCTACGAGCGCGGCGGCTTCGCGCTGTGGCTCGGCAATTTCAACGACGTGTTCACCAATCGCGCGATGGCCGACGAGATCAGCGAGTTTCTGGCGGCGAAGATTCGTCAGCGCGTGAAGGATCCGGTCAAAGCCGAGAAGCTGATTCCGAAGAATCATCCCTATGGCACCAAGCGTCCGCCCGGCGAGAAGAACTATTACGAAGCCTTCAACCAGGACAATGTCGACGTGGTGGATTTGCGCGCCACGCCCATCGTCAAGATCACCGACAGCGGCGTCGAGACCTCCGACGCGAAGTATGACTTCGACATCATCATCTACTGCACCGGCTTCCAGAGTCTCACCGGTGAACTGATGCGCATCGACATTCGTGGTGAAAACGGCGTGGCCCTGAAGGACCATTGGGCGCAAGGTCCGAAGACCAATCTCGGCGTGCAGTTCGCCGGCTTCCCGAATCTGTTCGCCATCATGGGCCCGCATAACCCCGGCACGTTCTGCAACATCACGCGCTGCGTGGAAAGCAATACCGACTGGATCACGGGCTGCATTCGTTACGTGCTGGAGCATGGCTACAAGACCATCCAGGCGACACCGGAAGCGGAAGCGGCGTGGACGGAAAAGTGTCACCAGTCGGTCAAGGGCATGCTCATCGACGAAATGCGTGATTCGTGGTTCTTCGGTAACAACAACCGCGATGGCGGCGTCGGGCAGTACTTGATGTATGCGGGCAGCGTGCCGTCCTATCGCGCGCTGTTCAACGAAGTGGCGGCCAAGGGCTACGAGGGTTTCGAGTTCCGCGCCTAGGCGCGGAACTCGAAACCTCTTCAAGGCGACGCGCAGGCATCTCCTTCGCCGCGCGTCAGATCCAGACAACGGCCGTCAATCTCGGCGGCCGGAATTTTCAAACCTATCTGCGCCGCCAGCGTCGGCGCAATGTCGACGGTCTCGACCGCATTGGGTTGTTCGAATCCCGCCAAGTGATTGCGCCAGAACAGGATGGGTACGCGACGATCGTAATCCCATGGGCTGCCATGGGTCGCGATATAGCCGGGCGCCGCGGCGGCGATGGGCGTGACGCGCGGCTTGAGCAACACCACGAAGTCGCCTGAGCGTTCGGCGTCGAAGCTCGCGCGCGCTTCCTGCTCGAGATTCCATTGATCGGGCGGGCCGCCCGGCGAGGGCAGGGCGAGCAATTGTTCGCGCGTGAATACCGCCGCCACCTGCGGGTGCTGGCGCCAGGTGCTCAAGGCCGCTGCGCTGACGGCGCGCGCCTGCGCGGCGTCGAGCGTGCGCGCCAGATAGACATCGCCATTGGCGCCGTCGCCGAGCAGCACCGGCGTTGGCAGCTTCAGGCGCGCCGCGATGGTGTCGCTGAGCGCGGCCGGCAGCAGTGCAGGGTCGACACGGGCGGCATCGACGATGGCATTCTCGGCGGAGCGCTCGGGCGCGTCGTGGCCACCATGATCGGCGCTCAGCATCACGAGGTAGTCGATGCCGCGCCCATCGAGATGGGCGAAGAAAGCCGCCAGCGCCGCATCGAGCGCCGCCAGCTGCACGCACATCTCGCTGCCCTCGGTGCCGTAGGCATGGCCGATGAGATCGGTGGCCGACAGTCCGATGGTGAGCAGGTCGGTGTGCGGCCCCTGGCCGAGCGCCATCGCATCCAATAGCGCGGTGGCGAGCTGCAAGCTTGCCGCATCCAACGCCGGCGAAACACGATAGGACTTGGCATCGCCGGCCGCGCGTGCAAAGCGCCCGGTGCCGACCTGCTGTCCGCCGCGCAAGGTGACGGCGTAGTCGCGCGCCGTGCAGAAGGCCGGCAACGGCAACGGCGCCTGCGCTGCGCCGAGCTGCTGACCAATGGCGGTGTTGACGGCGGACACCGCGGCGGGCATTGGCGCTTTCGGGTAGCTCACGAATCCCGTGCCAGCCCACCACCAGGTTTCATCGGCGCCCGCGCCGCCCAGCAGCACCGCTGCGCGATCCTTGCCGGCCACCGACACTACGCGCGTGGCCGGTGTGGCGGCTTTCATGCGCATGCCCAGCGTCGGCACGCGCAGATGCCGCGTCGACACCTGGTACTTTCGCGAACTGCTGCCGCCGGCCTGCTCATCCTCGACGCAATAGACCAGCTTGTCGTCACGCGCGAGGCCCTGGTCCAGCCAGTGATTGGCAATGATGCCATTACGCGCCGGCCGCGCACCGGTGAGCAAAGTCGCATGGCCCGGACAAGTCTCGGTGGCGGCGTGGCTCTGGTAGCCGCGCGTGAAAACGACGCCCTCACTCAAGCGTTCAAGGCCACCGCTGAAGGTGGCACGGTATTCATTGAAGAGGTCGCCCGAGAACTGGTCGACCGAGATGGCGACGATGAGGGTGGGGCGGGGTGGGGCGGCCACGGCCTGCACGCAAGAGAGCAGGATAAGGACCGGCGCCACGCGGCTCAGCAGTTTGAACATGACGGGGTGACCGACGGTTAATCGTAGCGGGCGAGTGTAGCGAGCGAGCGCGCATCGCGACACCGGCATCCCCCTGTGGGAGCGACTTCAGTCGGACATTCCTACAAACACGCGACGGCGTTTCGGTGTCAATGTGCGAATCAATTCGCACCTACACCTGGGTGTTCTTGACCGTGCGCGGGCGCCGTCCCGGCACCGCCAACACCCCCACCCCCACGAATGCCGTCACCGCGCCTGTCACGATGCGCGGACTCACATGTTCGCCCAGCATCACGATGCCGAACACCACGCCGAGCAAGGGCGAGATCAAGGACAGCGGCGCGATCAGCGAAACCTCGTAGCGTTGCAGGAGATAGTAGTAAGCGTTGTGGCCGATGAGGCTGGCGCCGATGGTGGTGAACAGCAGCGCCGCCCAGGTGATGGGCTGTGCATTGCTGATGGCCGCGCCCTGGCCCGATTCGAATATCAAGCTGGCGCCGAGCAGCATGGGTGCGGTGATGAAGGCCGTCCACGACTGCAATTGAAATACACCAACATTGCTCAGGCTGCGCATGCAGACCGCGGCAATGGCGGCCGACAGCGCCGCGGCGGCGGTGAACAGCACGCCGGTCAGCGCATCAAACACATGTGGGTCGAAGCTGACGATGGTCACGCCGATGAAGGTCAGCACGATGCCCACCCAGCGTCTCGCGTGCACCACTTCGCCGAGAAAAAAAATCGACAGCAGGGTGGCGAAGGGCACGTTCAACTGCGCCACCACCGCCACTACCGAGGCGGCGGCCATGGCGATGCCGATGAACATGAGTCCGAAATGGAAGGCGCCGTTGAACAATGCAATCACCAGCACATCGCGCATGCGGCCCCGCGCCGGCTTCAAAAACGGCAGCAGGGCGATGGCCAGCATGCCGAAGCGCAGACCGGTGAAGAGCAGTGGCGGCAGCTCACGCACACCGACCTTGGCGGCGACGAAATTGAAGCCCCAGATGGTGCAGGTCAGAAGCATGAGCGCGAGATGTCGTAAGGCCATGAGACAGATGCGTGTTACGGGCGCGGGGGCGGCGCGGGAGTATATCGGCTGACGCGCGTCAGGTGCTGGGCGACATCACGGTGCGGCTGGTGAGGATGCTCCCCGCCGCTATACTGCGGTCATCCGTGTTGTCGCTTCACCGTTCGCACTATCGAAAGGGTGTGAAAGTGCGGCGCCACTGCTACTTCGCATTTGCAAGTCTTCGAGGGGGAGGCATGTCAGAACGATCACTGCGCGGCAAGACCGCGATCGCCGGTATCGGCGAGACCACCTATTACAAACATGGCCAGTCGCCGCACAGTGAGTTCAAGCTGTGTCTCGAGGCGGTGGTCAACGCCTGCGCCGATGCCGGCATCAGCCCCCATGAAGTCGACGGCTTTGCGTCTTACGGTGATGACCGTTCCGATGCCGGCCATCTGGCTGCCGCGCTCGGCATCAAGGAGCTCAAATTCTCCAACATGTTCTGGGGCGGCGGTGGCGGTGGCGTGTGCGGCGCCATCGGCAACGCGGCGGCGGCGGTCGCGACCGGCATGGCCGATTGCGTGGTGGCATTCCGTTCGCTCGCGCAGGGCCAGTACCGGCGCTATGGCCGCAGTTCGGCGGCCGCCCAATTGTCGGGCGATGATTCCTTCGTGGTGCCCTATGGCGTGATGTCACCGGCGCAGCGCTTCGCCATGAAAGTCACGCGCTTCATGCACGACCACGGCATCCATCAGAACGCGCTGCGCGCGATTTCCCTGGCCTGCTATCACCATGCGCAGACCAACCCCAACGCGGTGATGCGCGGCCGGCCGCTGGACGAAGAGAAATACGACCACTCGCGCTGGATAGTCGAGCCGTTCTTCCATCTTTTCGATTGCTGCCAGGAGAACGATGGCGCGGCGGCGGTGGTGGTGGTGTCGGCCGAGCGCGCACGACAATTGAGACAGAAGCCGGCCTATATCATGGCCTGCGCGCAGGGCAGCGATACGCGCAGCGCGGCGCCGGTGCACAACATGCCGAACTATGCGAGCAGCCATTTCGGCCAGCTCGGGCCGCGCCTCTATCAGATGGCGAAGATGACGCCGGCCGACATGGGCATCATTGAGTGCTACGAAAACTTCACCGGCGGCGTGTTGATGAGCCTGGTCGAGCACGGGCTGGTGAAGCCCGAGGAAGCGAACGACGTGCTGGTGAAAGACAATCTCATCGCGCCCGATGGTCGCCTGCCGCTTAATACCAGCGGCGGCAATCTCGCCGAATGCTATATGCATGGCCTGGAACTGGTGCATGACGCCGTGCGCCAGATTCGCGGGGTGGCCATCAACCAGGTCAAGAACAACGACACCGCCATCATCATGGGCGGGCCGATGGTCACGCCAGTCAGCTCTCTCATCTTGGGCTCGGAGGCGACACTGTGAGCAGCACCTATCTTCCTAACGGTCTACCGCAACCCGGCACCGGTCCCGATGGCGTGTCCGAGCCTTACTGGGCCGGCACGCGCGAAGGCAAGTTGCGCATTCAACGCTGCAGCGCCTGCCAGTCCTGGCAATGGGGCCCGGAATGGATCTGTCATCGCTGCCATTCGTTCGACATCGAGTGGGTGGAGATTGAAGGCCGTGGCGTCATCTACAGCTATGAACGTCCCCATCATCCGGTGCACCCGGCCTTGAATGGCCATGGTCCGTATCTCGTGGTGCTGGTGGAACTGCCGGCCCATGGCAAGGTGCGCATGCTCGGCAACCTGCTCGGCGATCCGTTGCAGGAAGTGGTGATCGGCGCGGCGGTGGAGGCCGTGTTCGAGCCTCACGATGACGCTGAGCCACCGTATACGCTGGTGCAGTGGCGGCGGGTCGGCTGATCTCCTGCGAACGCCAAAGCCTGTCCGCACCCGGAATGTCAGCCTGAAGGCTGACCCACGGAAGATTGGCTTCCCTTGTGGGTCGACTTCAGGCTGACATTCGATCCGAGGTCCGGACGCGGCGTTCGTGACGACGTAGAGGTGGCGTTTTGAATAGCGATGAAACAGACGAACTGGCGGGCCTGCGCGATCTCAGCGGCACGCTCGAGGATGCCATGGAGGTCATCGCGACTTTCCTCGGTGAAGCGGCGCAAACGCGCATTCCAAGCGAGGCCATGGTGGACCACGCCCATCACGTCATGGGCGAACTCGCGCAGTGGCGCGCGACCCTGGAAGACATCGTTGCACGAGACGACGACGTCGAAGGCCTGCACTGAATTCCGTCAGTCAATATGACTATCCCGCCGAGGAGCGCCTGCCCATGAACAACCGCCTGTGTGAGATGTTCGGCATTGACGTGCCGATATTCGCGTTTTCCCATTGTCGCGACGTGGTGGTGGAAGTATCGCGCGCCGGCGGCATGGGCGTGCTGGGCATGGCGCGCATGAGTCCGGCGCGGCTGCGCGAGGAACTGAAGTGGATAGACGACCATATCGAAGGTCGTCCGTATGGCATCGACGTGCTGATGCCGACCACCTACACCGACACCGGCGAATTGAAATTCGATGCCGAGCGCCTGTTTCCCGAAGAGCATCTCGCTTTCGTGCGCGGCCTGCTCGACGCGGCCGGCATTCCGCCGCTGCCGGAAGGTGAGCGCGATGCCATCATCCGCGGTCTGCTCGGCGAACTGTCGTTCACGCCTGAAGAGAGCATGGCGATGATCGAGATAGCCATGCAGCATCCGATCAAACTCATCGTCAATGCGCTCGGTTCGCCGCCGGCAACGCTGGTGGAAGCCGCCCATGCACGCGGCATCAAGGTCGCGGCGCTGGCCGGCAAGGCCAAGCATGCGCTGCGCCACAAGCAGCGCGGCTGCGATTTCGTGATCGCGGTCGGCACCGAAGCGGGCGGTCACACCGGCACGATTTCATCCATGGTGCTGTGGCCGAGCGTGGTCGATGCGGTCGCGCCCCTGCCGGTGCTCGGCGCTGGCGGCGTGGGGCGCGGACGTCAGGTGGCGGCGGCGCTGGCCCTGGGCTGCGAGGGCGTGTGGTGCGGCTCGGTATGGTTGCCGAGCGCGCAGAGCGAAGTGATTCCAGAGATCAAGGAACGCTTCTACGCTGCCGAGGCGGAAGACGCAGTGCAGACCCGCGCCGTCACCGGCAAGCCCTGCCGCACCTTGCGCTCGGCATTCACCGAGGCCTACGAGCGCCCGGGCGCGCCCGATCCCTTGCCCGCGCCCTTGCAGAACATCCTGTGGTGGGGAGAAGGGCGCACGCGCGTCGAACGGGTGCGGGCCAAGGACTTTCTCACCTACCCGGTAGGCCAGATCGTGGGCGACCTGAACGGGCCGACCTCGGTGCGCGAGATTGTCTACGGCATGATGGAAGAGATGCTGGCGGCGCGTGAGCGACTGGACAACATGTTCGACTAGACGCTCGCGCAAAGCGTGCCTACCTCGCATAACTGCCAGGACAGGCAGGAGCGCCGACCGCCGGGTGTTTATGCTGTTTTGAGCTTGGGGTCGGTGCGTGGTGCATGCCACCGACCAACTCCGAAGGCTGAAACCGTTTTCGGCAGCGGCGCTGTGCTGGCGATGGCCGAATTCGTAAGAACGACAAATTCCTGGGAGTAGTAGCGTCATGAAGAAGCCCAACGCACTTGTACGGCCCGCACTGGCCGCGACCATGACCGTGCTGACAGCCGTGGTCGTGCCACACGCGCAGGCTATGCCGTTTTCCGCCACCGTGATGGCGGGCTTCAACAGCGAGTCGATGGTCACCGTCGGCACCCTCGATTTCGACGTGGCCGCCGGCGATGGCAGCGTGCGCACGTTCGACTACGCGAAGGCTTTCGGCGATGGCAGCGTGCGCAAATCCGGTGACGGCAGCGTGCGCAGTTGTGATGGCAGCGTGATGCCGGCCGGGGGTGCCTGCGACGCGCCCATCGCTCTCGGCAGCTTCGCCTTCGACGGTACGTTCGATGCCGACCCCTTCATCGATTTCAGCCTGGCGGCCGTCAACCTGACCGGCAAACCGCTGAGCTTTGTTTTTTCTTTCGCCTCTCCTTTCAGTGGTGGCGGCTACAACACGTTCGCGACCGACCTGACCGGCAGCGGCGACGCCGAAAGCATACAGATGGACGGATCCATCGATGGCAGCGTGGTGCCGGGTGTCGCGATTACCTGTACCACACCGGCCGCATGCGCCGACCCGACCGTGACACTGTCGCCGCCAACCAACGCGACAGGCGGGTTCGCGGCGCGTCTCGCCTTTACCCTGTTGCCCGTCGTCGACGGCAGCGCGAGCTTCCAGGGCAAGGCTGTGCTATCCCAAATCGATGCGCCGCCGCCCGCGGTGCCGGAACCCGCGACGCTGAGCCTGCTGCTGGCGGGTTTGCTGGTCGGCGGGCGACTGCGTCGCCGCGACGCGACGGATTTTCAGTAAACTGTCGCGCACTTCCATCGCGCTCGGAGAGCACCATGCCCACCTACGATTACCACTGCGAATCCAACGGCCGCACCGTCGAAGTCAAACATGCCATGAGCGAAAAAGTCCGCACCTGGGGCGAGTTGTGCACCCTGGCCGGACTGCCGCTGGAATCGACGCCGGCCGATGCGCCGGTGGCCAAGCAGTTGGCGGCGGCCAGCATTGGCGGCGGCATCAAGGCGCCGAGCGCACCGATGCCGAGTGGCGGTGGTTGCGGCGTCGGCTGCGGCCATAAGCATTAAGCATTAAACATCGAGCACGGGCGGCGACGAGTCGCCGTCCGTCACCTGGCTCCACTCTCCGGCCCGGGAGTTTCCATGCACTATCGAAGCATTGCCGACGCCCGCACGCTGAGCGGCACGCGCCTGATCCTCACCGCCGGCGTGCCCGGCCCGTGGGGCGAAGCGGCCAAGGCCATTTTCAGGCAGCGCAAGGTGGCATACACACCGATAGCCCAGGAGCTTGGTGGCAGCAACGATGAGCAGGTCGCGTGGCTGGGCATACGCAATGCGCCGGTGGCCGTGCACGACGAGGAACGGCCGCGCAGCGGCTGGGCCGAGATCCTGTTTCTGGCCGAACGCCTCGGCAGCGGGCCGTCGCTGATCCCGGCCGACGCCGCCGAGCGTGCGCTCATGATGGGGCTCGCCCATGAGCTCGCCGGCGAGAACGGCCTGGGCTGGAGTCGCCGCCTCACGATTGTCAGCGGCCCGATAGAAGAGGGGCCGTCATCACCGGCCTATGGTTTCGCGAGGTTCTTCGGCGACAACTACGGTTACCACGCCGGCGTCGGGCGCGCGGCGGCGCAACGCTGCGTCGACATCCTCACCATGCTGTCACAACAGCTCGCCACACAGCAGGCGGCCGGCAAGCGTTACCTGGTCGGTGAGGCCTTGAGCGCTGCCGACATCTATTGGGCGACCTTCGCCATGCTCATCGATCCCTTGCCGCACGAAATCTGCCCGATGAGTGACGACATCCGTGCCATGTACGGCAGTTCGCCGGCAGCGATAAAAGCCGCGGCGTCGCCGGCGCTGCTCGCCCATCGCGATTTCATCTGCGAGACGGTGGTGGGCTTGCCGTTTGAGTTCTGAGCGGGCGCCCATGCGAATGCCAGACTGAACTCCGACCCACAAAGGATCTTGCTCGTCTGTGGGTCAGACTTCAGTCTGACATTCGATTCGACATGATCACCTCTGTGCGCACAAACCGGTTGACGCAGCGCGCCAGCGGCAGGCACACTCCGCGCCCCATGAATAAGCCAATGCAAAAAGTACGTCGTCGTCTGCACGCCTCGAATGCGAGGGCTGCGCGCGTCTGTTAGCTGTTTGCACTGCTACAAGATTCAGACGAAGGCCGCAGCAACCCTGCGGCCTTCGTCGTTTTGGGGCCTGAAAAATCATCGTGCCGACACAAAGGAGGCCATCGCCATGCAAGCCACCACCACCGAAATGTTCGAAGCCATGAATGCCGTCATGCCGATCACCTCGCGTCCGGCGCTGGCCTTCGTGCGTGGCCGCGGCAGCTGGCTGTGGGATCACGAAGACCGTGTCTATCTCGATTTTGTGCAGGGCTGGGCGGTCAATGCGCTCGGCCATTGCCCGGCCCTGATCGCCCGTGCGCTCAACGACCAGGCCAACACGCTCATCAACTGCAGCCCGGCTTATCACAACCTGCAGGCGGTGCTCTACGCCCGTGAACTGGCCAAGGCCAGCGGCATGGACCATGTTTTCCTGGCCAACAGTGGCGCTGAAGCCAATGAGGGCGCCATCAAGCTCGCGCGGCGCTGGGGTGCGCGTCATCGCGATGGCGCCTATGAAATCATCACCTTCGAGGACGCCTTTCATGGCCGCACGCTGGCCACCATGTCGGCCTCGGGCAAACGCGAGTTCGCGGCTTTGTTCGAGCCCAAGGTGCCGGGCTTTCGCAAGGCGCGCTTGAACGACCTGGCGTCGGTCGAGGCCCTGATCAACAGCCGCACCGCAGCGGTGATGCTGGAGCCCATCCAGGGCGAGGCCGGCGTGGTCGCGGCCTCGGACGCATTCCTGCGCGATTTGCGAGCCCTGACCACGCGGCATGGCGTGTTGCTGATGGTCGATGAGATCCAGACTGGCATGGGCCGCACCGGGCGTTTGTTTGCCTGCGAGCACGCCGGCGTTCGCCCTGACGTGATGACGCTCGGCAAGGGCCTCGGCGGTGGTGTGCCGCTGGCGGCGCTGCTCGCCACGCGCGAGGCGAGTTGCTTCGAGCCGGGCGACCAAGGTGGCACCTTCAATGGCAACCCCTTGATGGCGGCGGTGGGTCTCGCGGTGCTCGAGCACATCAACGACGCGGCATTCCTGGCCAATGTGCGCGCGCAGTCGGTGTACTTGCGCGCGCGGCTCGAACGCCTGTCTGCGCAGCATGGACTCGGGCCGGTGCGAGGGCGCGGCCTGTTGTTGGCGCTGGAGCTTAATCGCGATTGCGGCGCTGAACTGGTGACGGCGGCGCGCGAGCACGGGCTGCTCATCAACGCGCCGCGCCCGCATCTGCTGCGTTTCATGCCGTCGTTGACCGTCAGCCGCGCGGAAATCGACGATGCCATGACGCGTCTGGAAGCGGCGCTGGGCGAGGTCACAGGGAGCATCTGACCGGACCCGCACGGACAGGCCGCGCACCGCCGCGGCCTGTCCGCCTGACCGACTGCGCAAATCGTGCGCTGGGCATTTGTGTCACGGCCCCGCGTTCATGATAATCGGACCACGCTCGCGACCACCCGCGACCATAAGAAGCCAGCAGCACGGATGCGACCCTCCGGACTGGCCCTTACACAGGGAGTTTCATCGCAGACCACGCTGCGCCACGCGCGCAGCGTCGAGAGCATTGCCATGCAGGCCGTTCATTCCGAGATTGCGCGATCGCTGCTGCCTTTCGGTCTCGCCAAGACTCTGCTGGTCGAAGCGCAGGCGCATGGATTTTCCGTCAATCGCGTGCAGGCGGCGCACGATGTCGTGGCTTATCGTTCGCTGGCCAATGTCGAGGTCAAGAACATCGAAGTCATCGGTCGCGTCGGCCTGCCCGATCCGCGGCTCGGCCTGGCCTGGACCCGTAGCATGACGTTCTACGGCCGACGCTTCGACGCGGTGGCGAGCGCCGACCCGCACTATGGCTTGAGGCGCAAACTCGCGGTGCAGTCCGACGCCGTCGCGCGGCGCCAGATTGCGCGCGACGACCTTTATCCGGTGGTCGGCAGCTACTACGCGGCGTTTCGCAACATCATCCAGGTCAAACGCCGCACACCCTTCGTCTTGATGTCGGGCACACTGCATGCGGCGCGCAGCTTTCCGGTGGTTTTGCTCGATTGCACTGACAGCCAACTCGCCGCGACGCTCGCCACCAGTCTGCGCCTGATCCTGCGCCCCAGCGCGGCGGACAGGAAGGACAGGGAAGCGGCTGTGCATGACACCGGCATCGATGTGGTCGAACTGCCGGCGGAAGAGTTCGAGAAATATTTTTCGACTACCAAGCCGCTTCGATAGTGGTGCAGGCACTCGCTGGGGCCCGAATGTCAGACTGAAATCTGACCCTCAAGATGATTTCTTACTCCCCTGTGGGTCAGACTTCAGTCTGACACTACAGGCGCGCCGACGATCCCCGTTCCGTCACCGCGCTGCTTGCGATCAACGCTGCGTCCGTCACCACGCGGCCTCCAGCACTTCGATGACATCCTCGACGGAGGTCACCGGTCGCGGGTTGGTGGCTACCACCAAGTCTTCGAGCGCATCGTGGGCAATGGCCGCGAAGTCCTCGCGACTGACACCGACATCGCGCAGTCGCGCGGGCAGCTCCAGATCGCGCACCAGTTGCGCGACCGCCGCACGACCAGCGGCGGCGCCTTCTTCGATACTGGCGCCATGGATATCGCAGCCCATGAAGCCGGCGATGCGCGCCTGCCGATCGCCGACATGATCTTTGTTGTAGTCCATCACCGCCGGCATCATCACGCAGGACGTATGGCCATGGGGCACGTCGTTGCGGGCGCCTAGCTGATGGCCGATGCCATGGCTCAAGCCCACCGTCACATTGGCCAGACCACAGACCGACATCCACGCGGCGAGATGCAACTCGGTGCGCAACGCAAGATCGCCCGGCGCCGCTTTGCACGCGCGCAGGCCGTGACTCAGCATCGCCAGCGACTGCGCGGCGAGGCCATCGGTGAACGGATGGGCGCTGGTTGAGCACAGCGCTTCGATGCAGTGATCGACCGAGCGCATGCCGGTGGACAGCCACAGCCACAGCGGTGTGTGCAGCGTCAGATCGGCGTCGAGGAACACGGCTTTAGCCGCGAGTTTCGTATCGATGTAGAGATCCTTGACGCGCCGTCGTTGGTCGGTGACACCGGCAAAGTGCGTGAACTCACCGCCGGACAGGGTCGTGGAGATGGCGATCATCGGCAGCGCCGGTCCAGCTATCGGCGGCACCTCTATGTTGGCCGGGTAGCTGAATTTCACGCGCTGGCGATCAAAATCCTCGTGCCGGTGGACGCCCGAGGCGAGCGCCATCAGTACCGCCTTGGCGGTATCGTTCGGCGTGCCGCCGCCGAAAGACACGATACCGTCGGCGTCGATGGCGCGCGCCGACGCCGCCGCGCGCAGCACCGAATCTCGGTGCACGTGCTGCACGGTGTCGTGAAACACCGCCGCGATGCGACCGCCAGCCGCCGCCATCACGCGCTCGACCAGTGGCGTGCGGGTCGCAAGGGTGTTGCCGGTGATGAGCAGCGCGCGAGTGATGCCATGGGCCGCCAGACTGTCGGCAAGGGCGGACACACAGCCCGCGCCGTAATGCACGTTCTCTATCGGCAGCAACAGAAAATTGCCGTGCAAGGGACCGTAGCGCAGGGGCGTCATGCCTGTTCACTCACCGCGGCATATGCCGCCGATTCGATTGCCAATTGAAGATCCGTGTCGTCGCACGCTCGAGCTGCGGCTGGGCGCCGCGACCAGCGCATTGCTGATGGCTGTGGGCTCGTCCGCATTTTTGATGATTGCGAGTGCAAGGCGTGAAATCGGGACGAACCCAGTGTACGCGAGCATCTCGGGAGAAGGTACTTGCGACCGCAGGTAAGCTGACGAGGAATGCCTGGAGGTTGCGACAGGCGCAAATCGCGTTGCGGCGCGACCATTTGCGCCGCGAGGTGAGTGAAAATTTGGAGGATTTGGTGGGCGATAGTGGGATCGAACCACTGACCCCTGCCGTGTGAAGGCAGTGCTCTCCCGCTGAGCTAATCGCCCCTCATCGAGGAACGCGGATTCTAGGGCGGCGCGGCGGGAGGGTCAAACGTTTCCAGCCGATTCCCTATAATGCGCGCCACTCCATCCAGACTGTGCCGCCACGCCATGACCATTGTTACCCGTTTCCCGCCCAGCCCGACCGGCGACCTGCACATCGGCAGCGCGCGCACCGCGCTCTACAACTGGCTGTACGCCCGCCGCCATGGCGGCCGCATGGTGTTGCGCATGGAGGACACCGACCGCGAGCGCTCCACCCAGGCGGCAGTCGACGTGATCATGGAAGGCATGGCCTGGATGGGGCTCGACTACGACGATGGCCCCTACTATCAGACTCAACGTTTCGACCGGTACAAGGAGGTCATCAACGACCTCTTGGCGCGCGGCAAGGCCTATCGCTGCTACTGCAGCCGCGAGCGGCTCGACGAGCTGCGTGCCGCGCAGATGGCGGCCAAGGACAAACCGCGTTACGACGGCCTGTGCCGCAACCATCCCAATCCCGACAATGGCAATCCGCCGGTGGTGCGCCTGGCGACGCCGCTCGAAGGGGCGGTGGTGATCGACGACCGCGTGCGCGGCGCGGTGACCATCCAGAACAGCGAACTCGACGACCTCATCATCGCCCGTTCCGACGGCAGCCCGACCTACCACCTCTCCGTGGTGGTGGACGACATCGACATGGGCATCACCCATGTGTTGCGCGGCGACGATCACCTGAACAACACGCCGCGGCAGATTCACATCCTCGAAGCCATCGGCGCCGAGCGCCCGGTCTACGCGCACATTCCGATGATCAATGGCAGCGACGGCAAGAAGCTCTCCAAGCGCCACGGCGCGGTAAGTGTGCTGGCCTATCGTGATGACGGCATTTTGCCGCAGGCTTTGCTGAATTATCTGGCGCGGCTCGGCTGGTCCCACGGTGATCAGGAGATCTTCAGCCGCGCGGAAATGATCGCGGCCTTTGATATCGAGGACATCAACAAGTCCGCCGCGACTTTCGATATGGACAAGCTCTTGTGGGTGAACCAGCACTACATCCAGCACCTGCCGCTCGATGAACTGGTCAGCCACGCCCGCCCGTATTTCGAGCAAGCCGGGCTCGACACCAGCGACGCCGTGCAACTCGCGGCGGTGACCGACGCGCAGCGCACGCGCGCCAAGACTCTGCTCGAAATGGCGGACAAGAGTCGCCCGTTCTTTGGCGAACTCACGAGCCTCGACGAGGAGGCGATGGCCAAGCACCTCATGCCGGCGGTGGCGGCGCCGCTGCGCGACCTGCGTGACCGCCTCATGAGTCATGAACCGTGGCAGGCCGCCGGCCTGCACAGCCTGATTGAAAGCGTGGCCGCTGCTCACGACATGAAGCTCGGCAAGATTGCCCAGCCGCTGCGCGTGGCCGTGACCGGCTTCGCGGCATCGCCCGCCATCGACATCACCCTGCAATTGGTCGGCCGCGAGCAATGCATCATTCGACTCGATGGTGCGCTTGCCTACATCGCGTCCCGAGAACAATCGGGTTGACAGTCCCACCCTCCCTCGGTACTCTGCGCGGCCTCTGACGGATTCGGTAAAGATCTGAAAATGCGAGCGGTTTATCGCTCGATTTCATTCCTCGAAACCGACTCCCGCAGGTGTGTGGTAACACCTGCAACGGAATCCGCGGGGCCATAGCTCAGCTGGGAGAGCGCTACAATGGCATTGTAGAGGTCGGCGGTTCGATCCCGCCTGGCTCCACCAAATCCGTCCCCTTCGTCTAGAGGCCTAGGACACTGCCCTTTCACGGCGGCAACAGGGGTTCGAATCCCCTAGGGGACGCCATACATAAGAAAACCGGCTCAGGCCGGTTTTTTTATGTATGGCGTCCCCTGGTTGGACCGAACCCCTTCGGTTCGACAAACTCGCGACGCGAGTTTGGACGCCGCATGGCGGCGCCCGAAGGACGAGCACGCGCAACAAGCGCGGGCGAGTCAATCCCCGTCACCGGCTCACGCCGGCTTTTTTGTGTGACGTCCGAAGGGAGATGCGCGTCTAATCGCGCCAGAGTGAATCCCCTGATTTCGCCGACGCGAAATCATCGCCCAGATGGGCGGCGTGAGCAGCTATCAATCGGCGCGCTGCAGCACTCGCCGCCGCGCCAAGCCCACACCCGCCAAGCCCGATAGCATCATCAAGGCCGTTCCCGGCAGCGGCACCGGCGCGACGGCGGTCAGGCTGACGTTATCGAATTCGCCGTCCGAATCGGTGCCGTTGTCCTGTGAGGCCAGCGTCAAAACGTTGCTCAGGCCGGCGTACGTGAAGCTGAAGCTGTACTGCGTCCACGGTTGGCCGTTGAAAATGAAGAAATCGAATTTATTGCCATCAATGCGCGCCGAGGCGCCGGGGGTGGCAACGCCGTTGCAGCAGTTGTAGTGGCTCTTCGCATCGAAGCTCAAGGCGTAAGTCGTACCGATGACCAGTCCGTCGACGGCCTGGCTCGCGCGTGGAACTGGTCCTGGCCCATTGTTGAGGACCAGGGCGCCTCCCGGATTGCCTTCATTGAACGCAAACGTGAAGCCGTCGGTATCGGCCAATACCCAACCGGCCGTGCCCACGTCGAAGCCACCATTGGTGACCAGTTCCGCCGCTGCGGGGTTGGCGGCGAGTAGCGTGGCGAGCGCCGCAGCGCCCAAGCTCAATGAGCCTGCTGAACTAGAGCACATAAGTCCCCCGATGTCAGGCAATCGTCATGTGTTGCCTGTCTGTCTGGTTGATTCGTAGTCGTCGGTCGCGCTGGCAGATGTCGCCCGTTGCCGTTACCGAGTCTAGCGAGCGGTGCCGACAGGCGCCACACCACAAAAGCGAACTATTACCGGTGGGATGGAACAGACACAATCTGTGACAAGGCCGCGTCGGATGTGATGACGGATCGGCCCCGCTGCGAATAAATTCGCAGCAACTATCTGGAGCCTGTCTCTGTACCATGCCTCACACCACTGACCCGACCAAGCCTTGCATCTTCTGCCACCTCGACCGGCCGATCCTCGCCGAGTCTGAACTCGCGCTGGCCTTCGCCGATGCCTACCCGGTGTCCCCCGGCCACACGCTCATCGTGCCCAAACGCCACGTACGCACCATCTTCGATACCACGCCCGAGGAATACGCCGCCTGCTTTGCGCTGGCGCGGGAAGTGAAAGATCTGTTGCAGGTCAGGCACCAGCCCCAGGGCTTCAATCTCGGCGTGAATTGCGAAGTGGCCGGCGGCCAATCGGTGTGGCACGCGCATCTGCATTTGATTCCGCGCTACACCGGTGACAGCGATGATCCCCTTGGCGGCGTGCGCAACGTCATCCCGCGCAAGAAGAAGCCGGCGCCCGATTCAGCCGCCTGAGGCCGGGCGCGCGGCACGCGACACCTCTTCGAGATAGGTCTCGAGTATCGGCAGCAGGCATTCGCGCAGCGGCCACACGATGCCGAGCTCGGCTTCGAACTCCGACGGCTCCTGGCGATCGCGCCCTGAATAGACCCCGACCAGGCGCAGGTGCTCGAGACCCATGGCGCTCTCACCCTCGCCACGTTTGACCATCACCGGCGAGCCCGACATGCCGGTCTTGGTCTTGCCGTCGATGTAGATGCGCGGCTGCGAGTCGAACACCGCCGGCTCCGAGGCAATCGTGCCGCTCTTGTAGATGGGCAGGCTGTTGGGCGTGGTGCTGGCGCGCAGCGGAAAGCCGGTGACGAAGGCCTGGTCCATCACCGCCAGTTCAAGTTCGGCGGCCAGTTCCTGTTCGAGCGAGATGGGGCAGACCTGGGTGCCGAGCGGCAGGGCGCCGCCGATGTCGAGCGCGATGACATCGATGTCGGCGCCGAACAAGGGATGTTCGTGCCAGCGTGGCCGGCCATCGACCCCGAGCAGGGCGAGGCGAAAGGCGGTCGAGGCGGACGGCACCGCGGCGGTGTCGCGTTCGCGCAAGACGTGCGCGTGTACGGTCAGGGCGCCGGGCAGGGCGCGCGAGCGATGCAGGGCCTGGCGGGTCTGGAAATGGCGGCCCGACACCACGTGCCAGTTGGTGACGAGGAACGTGCGGCCGCCGTACTGACAGAAAAAGCCGGTGGCCTCGCCGAGCGGCGCGTCGGTGTCGCGCGCGAAAACTTCGAGCCGCGCGACACGGAAGGAGTGCAGGTTGACGTTGGACAAGGGCAGCGGCCCGCTCGCTTGGGTGGCCCATGATAACGCCGGCCCGGGCGGCTTTATCCCCGTGATCTCGGCGATGCCGCCATCAAACCGTCAAATTCCTCGGAAGCGAGCAGCCTCCGCTGGAAAGCGCCCTGTTTCGCACAGTTCTTTGCAGGTTTTTTGTCAAAAACCTTTGGGATTCTGGCCCGAGGCCATTAAGATGCGCCCCTGCGCGGCACAACCCCGCCGCGCCGCGACCTCGAGGGCCGGCGCCCCGGCCAGTTACACAGGTGGTACAGGTTCGCTCGAACCAGGATTTACGAGCGACCGTTGCGTATTGCCGAAGGATATTTGAGAGCCAATATGACAGACCTCACACGCTACCGGAACATCGGCATTTTCGCCCACGTCGACGCGGGCAAGACCACGACCACCGAGCGCATCCTCAAACTGACCGGCAAGATCCACAAGATCGGCGAAGTGCACGACGGCGCCACCACCACCGATTTCATGGATCAAGAGCGCGAGCGCGGCATCACCATCCAGTCGGCCGCCACCACCTGCTTCTGGAACGACCATCGTCTGAACGTCATCGACACCCCCGGGCACGTCGACTTCACCATCGAAGTCTATCGTTCGCTGAAGGTGCTGGACGGTGGCATCGGCGTGTTCTGCGGTTCGGGCGGCGTGGAGCCGCAGTCCGAAACCAACTGGCGTTATGCCAACGATTCCAAGGTCGCGCGCATCATCTACGTGAACAAGCTCGACCGCACCGGCGCTGATTTCTATCGTGTCGTTGATCAAGTCGAAAAAGTGCTGGGCGCACGTCCGATCGTCATGGTGCTGCCGATTGGCTTCGAAGACAGCTTCAAGGGCGTGGTGGATCTGTTGACCCGCAAGGCCTGGATCTGGGACGACTCCGGCGACCCGATGAAGTACCGCCTCGAAGACGTGCCGGCCGACATGAAGGACAAGGTCGAAGAGTGGCGTCAGAAGCTCATCGAAATCGCCGTAGAACAGGACGACGATGTGATGACCGCCTACCTCGAAGGCGAAGAGCCGGACATCGACACCATCAAGCGTTGCATCCGCACCGGCACCATCAAGCTCGATTTCTTCCCGACCTTCTGCGGCTCCTCGTTCAAGAACAAGGGCGTGCAGCTGGTGCTGGATGGCGTGGTCGATTACCTGCCGAATCCGATGGAAGTGAATCCGCAGCCGGAAGTAGATCTGGAGGGCAACGAGACCGGCAAGTTCGCCATCGTCGACGCCGACCGCCCCTTGCGCGCACTCGCATTCAAGATCATGGACGACCGCTACGGCGCGCTGACCTTCCTGCGTCTCTACTCGGGCCGCATCGAGAAGGGCGTGACGGTGTTGAACACCTACACCGGCAAGACCGAGCGCATCGGCCGTATCGTCGAAATGCATGCCGACTCGCGTAACGACGTCGAGTCCGCGCAGGCCGGTGACATCGTCGCCGTGCTCGGCATGAAGAACGTGCAGACCGGTCACACGCTGGCTGACCCGAAGGACCCGGCCACCCTCGAACCGATGGTGTTCCCGGCGCCCGTGATTTCGATCGCCGTGTCGCCGAAGGACAAGGCCGGTTCGGAAAAGATGGGCATCGCGCTCGGCAAGATGATTGCCGAAGACCCGTCCTTCCACGTCGAGACCGACGAAGAGTCCGGCGAGTGCATCCTGAAGGGCATGGGCGAACTGCATCTCGACATCAAGGTCGACATCCTGCGCCGCACCCATGGTGTGGAAGTGGTGGTCGGCAAGCCGCAGGTGGCCTACCGCGAAACCATCACCCAGCGTGTCGAAGATTCCTACACCCACAAGAAGCAGACCGGTGGTTCGGGTCAGTACGCCAAGATCGACTACATCGTCGAGCCCGGCGAGACCGGCACCGGCTTCGAGTTCCAGTCCAAGGTCACCGGCGGTAACGTGCCGCGTGAATACTGGCCGGCGGTGGAGAAGGGCTTCGAGACCAGCATCGTCGAAGGTGTGCTGGCGGGATATCCCTTGCTCGACGTCAAGTTCACCTTGATTGACGGCGCCTTCCACGCGGTCGACTCCTCGGCCCTGGCGTTCGAAATCGCGGCCAAGGCCGCCTACCGCCAGACCGTGCCGAAGGCGCAGCCGCAGCTCCTCGAGCCGATCATGAAGGTCGACGTGTTCACGCCCGATGCCCACGTCGGTGACGTCATCGGTGACTTGAACCGCCGTCGCGGCATGATCAAGGCGCAGGAGTCGGGTGTGCTCGGCGTGCGCATCAAGGCCGAAGCACCGCTCGGTGAAATGTTCGGCTACATCGGCGACCTGCGTACCATGACCTCCGGTCGTGGCCAGTTCTCGATGGAGTTCTCGCACTACTCACCGTGCCCGCGCAACATCGCGGACGAGGTGATCAAGGAAGCGAAGGAGCGCAAGGCCAACAAGTAGGCCTTACGCTTTGCGAAATGAAAGCGGGCCGCAATGCGGCCCGTTTTTTTTGGAAAGATCTCTGCTCTCCTGTGGGTCAGACTGAAGTCTGACCCACAAAGAACGCGACGCGATTTCAGGCCAGCGCCCGCGACACCACCTCGAAGGTATCCTTCGACAAGCCTTCCGTATCACGTATGCGCATCAAGGCCGCCTGCGCATGGGCCTGGTGCGCGGCATCGAATTTGCGCCAGCGATCAAATGATCTCGCCATGCGCGCCGCGACCTGCGCGTTGTGCGGGTCGAGCGCGATGACCTGTTCCGCGGCGAAGGCATAGCCCGAACCATCGGCGGCGTTGAAGCGCACATGGTTGCCCTGGCAGAACGCGCCGATGACGGCGCGCACCTTGTTTGGATTGCGCATGTCGAAGGCGGGATGCGTGAGCAGGCTCTTCACTTCGGCAAGCGTCGCGGGCAGGCGTGAGCTCGCCTGCACCGCCAGCCACTTGTCGACCACCAAGGGTTCATCGCGCCACTTGTCGTAGAACCAGCGCAGCGCTTCGATGCGCTCGGCGCAGTCGCTGTTGGCGAGCGCGCTCAGCGCCGCCATGGCGTCAGTCATGTTGTCGGCGTCTTTCAATTGCGTGAGGGCCAGTGACTGTATCTCCGGCGTCTCGAGTTCCATGAGGAAGCCGAGCGCGAGGTTGCGCAGGCTGCGGCGACCGGCCGACACCGGGTCGGGCGAGTAGGGGCCGGCCACCACGTTGCCCATGTATAGCCGTCGCCACTCGTGTTCGAAGTGCGCGGCAAGATGTTGGCGCAACGCGAGGCGCGCGCTGTAGATGGCGTCGGCGTCGACTTCTTTCATCTGCTCGGCGATATAGCCCGCGGCCGGCAGGCTCAAGGCTTCGGCGGCGAAGGCCGGGTCGTGGGCGGCGTCAGCGATCACGCGGCCGCAGGCGGCGATGAAATCCTTTGGCCAGTTGGGCTGGCGGCCAGCACGGATGTCGGCAATGGCGGCCAGCAGCACGTCCAACGCGAGGCGCTGGCCGGCTTCCCAGCGATTGAATGAGTCGCTGTCGTGGGCCATGAGATGGGCGAGATCGGCCGCGCTGTAATCAAAGCGCAAAACGACCGGCGCCGAGAAGCCGCGCAGCAGCGAAGGCACGGGCGCGCTGGCGATGTCTTCGAACACCCATTGTGCTTCAGCGTCACACAGCGACAGCACACGGCTGCTGCCCGCAGCCGCGTTCTCGCCGGCGAGGCGCAGGGGCATTTCTTGACCTTGAGCGTCGAGCAGCGCCAGTGCGATCGGGATCTGGAACGGCAGCTTGTGCGCCTGGCCGGGTGTCGGCGCGCAGCTTTGCGTGAGCTGCAAGGTATAGCGCCGAGCGGCGGCATCGTAGCTGCCCTGCGCGTTCACCAGCGGTGTGCCGGCCTGGCCATACCAGCGTTGGAACAAACTCAGATCGACGCCCGAAGCGTCCTGCATGGCGGCGACGAAATCCTCGGTGCACACCGCCTGGCCATCGTGACGTTTGAAGTACAAGTCCATACCGGCACGGAAGCGCTCGGCGCCGAGCAGCGTATGAATCATGCGCACCACTTCCGCACCCTTGTTGTAGACAGTGGCGGTGTAGAAGTTGCTGATCTCGATGAATGACTCGGGGCGTATCGGGTGGGCCATCGGCCCGGCGTCTTCCGGAAACTGCGCCGCGCGCAGCACCCGCACTTCCTGGATGCGCTGCACGGCGTGGGAATAACGATCACCGCCATATTGCTGATCGCGAAACACCGTCAGACCTTCTTTCAGACTCAACTGGCACCAGTCGCGGCAGGTGACGCGATTGCCTGTCCAGTTGTGGAAATACTCCTGGGCGACCACGCGGTCGAGCATCATGAAGTCCATGTCGGTGGCGGTGTCGGCGCGCGCCAGCACGTACGTGGTGTTGAAGATGTTGAGACCCGTGTTCTCCATCGCGCCCATATTGACGTCGCCGACCGCGACAATCATGTACTGGTCGAGATCGAGGTCGAGCCCGAATACTTCTTCATCCCAGCGCATCGCC
>JADLGE010000005.1 GCA_020849475.1 Gammaproteobacteria bacterium | reverse complement strand
CGCTGGCCAGGCCGTGGTGGTATTGGTCGCCGCGCTGCTTGAAGCAGCCACGGTAATAGCTCAAGCCCAGGCGCGCGCGCACGATGGCGCTGTCGGGCGCGCTGGTGAATGGGAAGTTGACGTTCCAGGTGGTCGCTTCGAAATCATCGGGCGTGATGAGCTCACGCCAGATGGTCGGCATCATCGCTTCCACCACCGCCGTGATGCGCGCGGTGGTGTCGTCCTTGAAGCTGCGTTCGGCATCCCAGTGGCGAAATTCCGCCGGTGAGATCTCCTGGGATAAAGCCAGCGCGGGCAGGCCGGCGATGTTGGCTTCGAGACACGCGCCGATGGTGCCGGACGCGAGCGTGAAACCGAGGCCGACGTTCTTGCCGATGTTGATGCCCGACACGATGAGATGGGGCGGTTGTTCCAACAGGTTGTAGATGGCGAGATTGACGCAGTCCGCGGGCGTGCCGCTCACCGACCAGGCCGGCGTGCCGTGCAGGTCGATACGGTCGACATACAGCGCGCCGTAGCGCGTCATGGATTTTCCTTTCCAGCTCTGCTCGGTGGCGGGCACCACGATGTCGACATCGCCGAACTGTTGCAGCGTGCGGATGGCGAGCAGGAACAGCGGCGAATCATGGCTGTCGTCGTTGGTGAGCAGAATGCGTGGCCGCGACGGGATCATCGAATACTCCTTGGGAACGGGCTACAGCAGCATGGCTGTGCGAACGTGCGTGGGCGCACGCAGTAAAAATCGCTGAGCGCCACCTGCATCAATCCGGCAAGTGGCGCCAGTTTGCAAAACTGGCGGCCTGGCCGTGAAAGCGGCCGGCGGCGTCGATGACATTCCACACCGTGGCCTGCTCGATGACGAAGCGGCGGCCGCTGCTGGCGATGCGCACGCCGCTGTAGTCGTCGATGTAGCCGCGCTCCAGCACGGCACGCATGAGGCGCGCGCGAGCCTCCTGGTTGAGCGCTTCGGCCGATGCGCGTGACGGCAGCGCGAGCAGGGCTGGCCAATCGAGCTCGAACAAGTCGAGCGCGGTGCGGTTGGCGTAGTTGAACAAGGGATCGGCTTCGAGGCCGTGCGACAGCAGCACGAATGGCGCCTCGAAGGCGCGGCGCGCGCGGGCGACGGCGTCATCGTCCGGCGTCAGCAGTTCGCGACCGGTGAGCCGCTGATGGCTGTCGAGCAGTAGCGTGACATGGGGCGTCAGCCAGCCCTTGGCGGCGCCGGGCCGGCGCGCGCCGGTCATCATGTTTGTCATCGCAACCAGCTCACAGGCCGCGCGAGCGCGCGCGCTTGAGCGACAGCGCGATGGTCTCGGCGCTCTGCGCGCCGGAAAACAGCAGGCGGCCGTTATACAGAAACGCCGGCACGCCGCTGATGCCGAGTTCATGGGCTTCTTCTTCGGCGGCGGCGATGACAGCATCGCCGTCGGGCGCGGTCAGCAGCGCCCGCGCGGCGTCGTGCGGCAGTCCGGCCTGCGCGGCGATGTCGAGCAGCACCGCCAGGTCTCCGACGTCTTCGCCGTTGACGAAATAGGCGGCGAACAAGGCGTCGACCACGGCGTCCTGACAGCCCTCCTGATCTGCCCATTCGATCAGACGATGGGCGGCGCGGGTGTTGGGCGTGCGCGCAATGCGTTCGACATGGAGTTCGAGCCCGTCTTCGTGCGCGGCCGCCACCACCCGCGCATAAAGCTGGTTGGCCTGCTGCAATGAACCAAACTTCCGTTCGCAATATTCGCGGCGCGCCATGCCTTCACGCGGCATGGTGGGGTTTAACTCATAGGGGCGCCAGCGAATGCGCAGCGGAAAATCCTCAAGCTGGGCGAGCGCCTGACTCAAGCGGCGCTTGCCGACGTAGCACCAGGGGCACACCACGTCGGACACGATTTCGAGCAGGGGCGTGGCGGTGTCGGTCGTGACGGTCATCGAGCATTACTCCGTGGTGGCCGGCTGCGGCTAGCGGTGGTCGGGGCTGAACGCATTCACGCCGTCCGCCAGCGAAATGGCAAGGTCTCGGGGCCGCGTACGAACCAGTTGTCGTTCCAGGTGACTTCATCGAAAGCGCGTTCGAAGCGAGGCAGTTGCGGCACCAGCCATTCAAAGGCGACGCGCGCTTCGAGGCGCCCGAGGTGCGCGCCGAGGCAATGGTGGATGCCCATGCCAAAGCCCGCCTGGCCGCCAGTGTGACGCAGCACGTCGAAGCTTTCCGGCGCGGCGAACTTGCTTTCATCGTGATTGGCCGACGCCAGCAACGCCACCACGTCGCGGCCGGCGGGAATGGTGGTGCCCGCCACCTCGACATCGTGCATGGCACGCCGATAGACGCCCTGCACCGGCGAACAATAGCGCAGGCCCTCTTCAATGGCATTGGGAATGCGCGCCGGCTCCTCGCGCAGCAGCGCGAGTTGCTCGGGATGATCGAGCAAGGCCAGCACCATGCCGCCGATGAGATTGGTGGTGGTCTCGTTGCCGCCGGTCAGCAGCAGAATGGAATAGGCGATGATCTCGCGGCGGTTGATGCGCTCGGCCGCTTCGGCATTCAAGAGCACGCTCAAGATGTCGCGCCGGCCGTCGAGGTCGTGGCAGCGCCCGTCCAGCACGTCGCCGAAATACTTGATGAGATCAAACACCCCGGCGCGCGCGCGCAGCCACTCCGGGCCTTCGCGATCATTGAGCAGCTTGATGAGGCAATCGGACCAGTGCTTGAAGTCATCCTGGCGTGAGCGTTCGATGTCCAGCAGTTCGGCGATGACCGTCACCGGCAGCGGGATGGTGAAGTCGCGCACCAGATCAAAACCATCGCTCGCCATGACCGCGCCGCTGAGTGAGGCCACCAATTCGCGGATGCGCGGTTCGAGTTCACGCAGGGGCCGCATGCGGAACTCATCCTGCAGGATGCGGCGCAGGCGCGTGTGCTCCGGCGGGTCGGCGGTGATGACGCTGTTGCCGCTGCGCGCGTCCGCCTCGCGGCCCGGCCCCTGGCGACGCATGGCTATCGACGAAAAGGTCTCGGGGTCGCGCAGCAACGCGGCGATGTCGTCGTAACGCGTGACCAGGTAAGCGTCGAGCGCCGGCACCCAGTGCACCGGAGATTCCTGCCGCAGCCAGGCCATGTAGGGATAGGGATGGCGACGCACCTCGGGCGCGAGGAAGTCGGTCTTGGCCGGATGATAGTGCTTCATGAAAAAAAGCTTAACCTGCTTTCGGCCGCGAGGCACGGCGCCCGGTATGGCTGGGCGCGATGGCGCGCTTGTGCGAATAATGCCCCCAATCAAATCGACATCGAGGAAGCAGGTCATGGGCACGCGCAGGATGAAACTCGGGCAGTACAACTTCGAGGTGACCGAGGAGGGCGCCGGTGAACCCGTCTTGCTGTTGCATGGATTTCCCGATTCGGCGCGCCTGTGGCGTCACCAGATCCCGGCGCTGGTCGCGGCCGGCTTTCGCGTCATTGCGCCCGATCAGCGCGGCTTTGGCGAATCGGACAAGCCGCAGGAGGTGGAAGCCTATGCATTGCGCGAAGTGATCGGCGACGCCATCGCTCTGCTCGATGCCCTCGGTCTCGAGCGCGTGAAACTGGTCAGCCATGACTGGGGCGCGGCGGTCGGCTGGGGACTCGCGGCGTTTCATCCCGAGCGCATCGTCAAGCACGTGGCGCTGTCGGTCGGGCATTTGTCGGCGCTGTGGAATGCCGGCCTCGCGCAGCGGCGCCTTGCCTGGTACATGCTGCTGTTCATGCGCCAAGGGCTCGCCGAGGACATCCTGACGCGCGACGACTGGCTGTGGTTTCGCGATCTGTTTCAGCACCACAGCGAGATGGCGACCTGGATTCGCGACCTCTCGCGGCCCGGCGCGCTGAGCGCCGGGCTCAACTGGTATCGCGCCAATGTCGACGTCGAAACCTGGAAACCGGAAGGCTGGGTGTTGCCGCGTACGCCGGTGCCGACGCTCGGCGTGTGGAGCAGCGGCGATGCCTATCTGACCGAAGTGCAGATGGCGACCTCCGGCCAGTACGTCGATGGGCCATGGCAGTACCTGCGCGTGGAAGGCGCCAGCCATTGGCTGACGCTGGACCGACCGGCCCATCTGGCCCGCGTGCTGGTGGACTATCTTTCACAACCCGTCGGTGAGCGATAATCACCGTCCTCAATCATTCAGGAGAATTTCGCAATGGCAGCCAGACTCGGATTGAAAGAAGCACGCCTGATCGTGGACACCATGCTCAGCGAGGCCGAGAAGCGCGGTATCAAGTTCGCGGGCGCGGTGGTCGACGCCGGCGGCGACCTCATCCACCTCGCGCGCATGGACGGCGCCACCGCGCTCAACGCGCGCATGGCCTACAACAAGGCCTATACCGCCACCAAGTGGCAGATGGACACGCGCGTGCTGAAAACCCGTTTGTTCGACATGTCGCTGGGTGACGAGCGCCGTGAGATTGGCTGGTTCTGCGACCCGCTGTACACGCCAGTGTGGGGCGGCATTGTGCTGCGCAACGCCGACGGCGTGATGCTGGGCGCACTTGGCGAAAGCGGCGGCACCTATCAGCAGGATGAGGAAATCGGCCAGATAGCGGCAAAGGCGTTCAACGATCGGTAGGCGGCGATGGGCGGCAAGGATTTGCCGCCGGTGCGGCCGGTGATTGCCGCACTCTTGCATTCTGTGGGTCAGACTTCAGTCTGACATTCAAGGAGCATGGACCCGTGTGGCTTGCTTGGGTGTCAGACTGAAGTCTGACCCACCGGGAGACGGGGCTCGGCATGGCGATTGCTAATGTCAGCTTGTACCTCATTAACGGGCCTGCCTCTTGAACCACGAACCCCCAGCCATGCGAGCGCCACCGGCGGGTGCGTCCGCCTCGTCGGCGCCCTGGTCCATCGGCGGCGTGAAGCTGTTCGGCGACGACGGTTTCAATTTTCGCGACGTGCTGGACCTCATCAATCCCATCCAGCACATTCCCATCATCGGCAACATCTACCGCAATCTGACCGGTGACGTCGCGGCGCCGGCGATCCGCATTGCCGGCGGCGCCTTGTTCGGCGGGCCGCTGGGCGCGGCCTTCGCGGCGGCCAATGTCGTCTTGAAGCAGATAGTGCACCCGGATGTCGACGTCGGACCGCTGGCCGAGCCGGGCACGGCGTTGGCGGCCAAGGGCGGGCCCGCGGAGGTGAAAGGGGGGGATGCGCAGGCGCTGAGCGCGCCGGCGGCGTCAGACGCCGCAAGCCCCGGCAAACCCTTGAGTCCGGCAGAACTCACGCAGCTCAAGAACGCCTATGGCATGGAAGAGATAGAGGCCGAGCGCAGCCATCTGTTTGGCAGTTTTCATTTGATGGCGTGAGCCGCGAGGGTTTTATCTGAATGTCCGATTAAAATCGGACCCACAGGATGCGAGTCACGGTCCATGCGCTCTTATGTGGGTCCGACTTCAGTCGGACATTCGAGGACTGGCCTTGCGCGCAAGCTCTACTTGAATACCGGCATGATCTCCTTCGCGATCTGATCCACCACTTCGCGCGACGCGCGGATGGGCTGAATCGCGACCTGGTGCACGCCCGCATCACGCATCGCTTCAATCATGCCCAGCACTTCCTGCTTGGTGCCGGTGAGCGTGGTGGCCTGGATGATCTTCTTGGTCATGAGCGCTTCGTGCTCATCTTTGAGATGCTGCAAATAGCCTTCGTAGAGTTTCAGATGGCGGGTCTCGATGGGCGCATTCGGCTCACGATAGACGTCGGTGAAGCCCATCAAGTCATCGCGCAGTGAACCTGGCAGTGCGCTCGGATCCTTGTGGCAGGACAGCGCGAAGATGTTGCTGCTGGAAGCGACCATCGGGCCGACCGCTTCGCGCACCGCGCGGGTTTCGATCTCTTCGTTGGAGTCGGTCATGTAGAACGCGGTCATCGACACCACGTAGACCTTGTCCGGGTCGCGGCCGGCCGCTTCGGCGCCCTTGCGCACTTCGCCGACCATCCACTTCACGAGATCCGGATGCACCGCGCCGAACAGGATCACGCCATCGGCGCATTTGCCGGCGAGCTGCGCAACCTTGGGGCCGCTGGCCGAGATGTAGATCGGAATGCGGTCCTTGATGTTGATGTAGCCGAGATTCGGATTCAGGAATTTGATTTTGCGATGGCGCTCGCCTTCGCTGTAGTCGGTAATCTTGCCGTCGAACAGATCACGGCAGATGCGCACGTGCTCTTCGAGTTCGGCAACCTTGGCGGCCGGCATGCCCATGGTGCGGCGCGTGGTGTTGCCGGTGCCGATGCCCATGATGGCGCGACCGGGCGCGAGCTCGTTGATGGTCGCCATGCCGCAGGCCGACAGCGGCGCGATGCGCGAGGCGGGATTGGTCACGCCCGGCCCAATCTTGATTTTGCTGGTGCGGTCGGCGCACAGCGCCATGGTCGCGTAGACCTCGCTGCCGAGCATCTGCGTGTCGTACAGCCACGCGTGGGAAAAGCCATGATCCTCGGCGTACTTGACGTCCTTGTGGATGTGCACGTCACCCATGAATACAAATCCGAAATCCATCTGACCTCTCCTCAAATGCGCGCTTGGGCGCGTACGGTCGCGCCGGTTTGTGATGTCGTGAAGGCCGGCCGTGGGTCGGCCGCAGGCGCAGCTTAGGGGCCGGGCTTCAATTCTGTAAAAGACTGCGTGACTATACCTGCGATAACTCGCGCTTATATAGGCCTGCGGTCGTCGCGCTTGCGCTTATAGCGCCATGGCGTCGCTCAGGCGGCCAGGCAGGCGCTCAAGAAGCGCCCGATGTCCTTGATCTCTTCCATGCTCACGCTGTGTTCGATGGGGTAGCTGCGGTATTCGACCGGGTGGCCGAGTTCGCGCAGGCGCGCAGCGCTTTGTTGGCCGAAGCGTTCATCGACCATGGGGTCGCGGCTGCCGTGACCGATCATGACCGGCAGGGCGGCGTTGGCCGCGTGCGGCACGATGCTGTCGCGGGTCGCGAAATAGGTCGACAGGGCAATCAAGCCAGCGAGGCGCTCGGGCCAGGTCAAGGCCAGTTCGAAACCGACCGCGCCGCCCTGGGAGAAACCCGCAATCACCACGCGCTCGGCGGCGATGCCGCGTTCGTTCTCGCGGGCGATGAGTGCGCCGACCGCCGCACTCGAGGCGCGCAACTGTTTGTCATCCACGCGGCGTTCGAGTTCGAGACTCAGGATGTCGTACCAGGCCGGCATCACGAAGCCATTGTTCAAGGTCACGGGGATGGACGGCGCATGGGGAAACACGAAGCGCACGTTGAGTCCGGGCGCCAGGTCGAGATGCGGCACCACCGGTTCGAAATCGTGGCCGTCGGCGCCGAGGCCATGCATCCAGATGACGGCCGCGTTGGCCGGGCCTGTCGGTTCCACTTCGACGCAGGGCAAGAGCTTCATGTTCAACGTCCGCTTCAGTCAGTAATCAGAGCAAGGGTGACGGGCACCGGTGTCGACAGCATGTCCAGCACCGGACAGTGGCTGTCGACGGCGGCCTTCAGACGGGCGAGCTCGGCGGCACTGGCGCTCGACGTGATATGCACCTCACCGTGAATCTTGTGGAAGCCGGCGCGTATGGCGTCGTTCACACCGAAGAAGCCGCGCAGGTCGATGTCGCCCGTCAGGCGCACCGCCACGCTATCGAGGGGAATATGCATGGCGGTCGCATAGGCGCGGTAGGTGATCTCCTGGCAGGCGCCGAGCGCGGCAAGCAGCATCTCGATGGGATTGGGGCCGCTGTCGCTGCCGCCGAGCGCGGTCGGTTCATCGACCACCAGCGCGTGCTGCCGGATGCTGACCTCGGAGCGAAAGCCGCTCTGTAACCGTGAGCTCGATTGAAAGCTGACGCGCGCGCTGTCGGGCGTCAGGCGCAGCTTGTCCTGCACGGCGGCGATGGTGTTTGCGAGGGATTCGCTCATGGGTGCTATGGCCACGGAGGTTGGGGTTATCATCATAAGCTACCGCGCGGGTCGGCCGCGTGCACGAGGGGGACGCATGCGCGAGCAAGGGCAGATTGGCATCATCACGGGCGCGGCGTCCGGCATCGGTCGGGCCTTGGCGCTGGAACTCGGGCGGCGCGGTGTGACGCTGGTGGTGAGCGATATCGATGGCGCCGGCGCGGAGCAGGTGGCGGCCGCCATCAACGCCATGCGGCCGGACAGCGCACGCGCCGTGACCCTCGACGTGACCGATGCCGAGGCCGTGGCGGCGCTGGTGCGTGACACCGTCGCGCAGCACGGGCGGCTCGACCTCATGTTCAACAACGCCGGCATTTCCATCACCGGCGACGCGCGCGACCTGTCCATCGCGCAGTGGCGGCGCGTCATCGACATCAATCTCATGGGCGTCATCTACGGCAGCGACGCGGCCTACAAGGCCATGGCCGCGCAGGGCAGCGGCCACATCGTCAACATCGCTTCGCTGGCCGGCCTCGTGCCGTTCCCGACCAATGCGCCCTACGGCGCCACCAAGCACGCGGTGGTGGGCTTGTCGCTGGCGCTGCGTGCCGAGGGCGAAGATCTCGGCGTGCGCGTGAGCGCGGTGTGCCCGGGCTTTGTCGATTCGAACATCTTCAACGCGACCGAGGTGGTGAACGCCTCGCGCGAGAAACTCATCGCCAATATTCCATTCAAGAAGGTGTCGGTGGACGAGGCCGCGGTGCGCATCCTCGACGGCGTCGCACGCAACCGCGCCATGATCGTGTTTCCGGCCTACGCGCAGCTCCTGTGGTGGGGCTACCGGCTGGTGCCGGATCTGCTGGCGCCATTAGGGCGCAGGTTGATTCGGGATCTGCGCAAGATTCGGGGTAGCGCGTGACAGCTTTCTGTGGGTCAGACTTCAGTCTGACGCGGCAGCTCGATAGCCACCGGGTCGAATGTCAGATTGAAGTCTGACCCACAAGCAATGTCAGTCGACCGTGACACACACCTGAGCCGAGGGGACCCCATGATCGATCACAAATTCATTGGCTATCGCCAGGCGCCGTTCGAGGCCGAGGTGGAAAAGGGCCGCCTGCGTCTGTTCGCCAAGGCCATCGGCGAGACCGACCCCATATACAGCGACGAAGCCGCCGCGCATGCCGCCGGCCACTCCTCGCTGCCGGTGCCGCCGACGTTCTTCTTCTGTCTCGAAATGGAGCGCGCCGACCCCTACGACTGGTTCACGGACCTCGGTATTCCCTTGGGCCAGGTGCTGCATGGCGAACAGTCTTTCACCTATCACCGCACCGCCTACGCCGGTGAAACCCTGACCTTCCGCGCCGAACTGCTCGACATCTATGAAAAGAAGAACGGCGCGCTGCAGTTTCTCGTACAACGCAACTTCGTCACCGATGCCAAGAACCAGCCCGTCGCCGAGTTCGACCGCACCATCGTCATTCGCTGGGCCTGAATCATGAATACTTTGAGCTTGCCGAAATTCGATGCGGTGTCCGTCGGTGATGAATTGCCGCCGCTGGTCATGCCGCCTGTCACCCGCCATACCCTCGCCATCTACTGTGGCGCCTCGGGCGATCACAACCCGGTGCATGTCGACAGCGACTTCGCCAAGGCTTCGGGCCTCGATGATGTGATCGCCCATGGCATGCTGATAATGGCCTACAGCGGCCGCGTGCTGACGCGTTGGTTGCCGCAGTCGGCCATCCGCCAGTTCCAGACCCGCTTCATGGCCATGACCCGCATCGGCGACGCCATCACGGCGCGCGCCAAGGTGATTGAGAAGCGCGAGCACAACGGCGAGCGTTGCGTAGTGGTCGAGATCTCGACCAGCAACCAGCATGGTGAAGTGAAGACCACCGGTAGCGCGCTGCTCGTCCTCAAGTGAGCGCGGTCGCGCACAACGCCGGGCGCGCGCGCCTGGTGGCGGATGGTCTGTTCATCCTGCAGGCGGGCTGCTCGCTGCTGTTCGGCATTTCGCAGTTCCGCCGCATGCTCGACTCGGTGGAGGGCGTGAGCGTCACCTGGATGGCGTTCTGGGTGGCGTTCCTGCTGGTCAATCTGGGGCTCGCCATCGGCGCGCATCGCAAGTTCGCGAGCCGCATCTCGCGCCAGGTGATCACCATCTACAGCCTGTGGACGGCGGTGTGCGCAGCCAATTTAATCCTGCTGCTGGTGTCGCCCGGCGTTGCGTGGAACGTGGTGGATACGGTCACCGCCACGCTCACTTTGGGCGGCGTGGTGATTGCGACGGTGATAGGCCGCGCGCGTGGCCTGAAGCTCGGCGACCCCATGCTGCATGGCGCCTACGCGGTGTTCTGCAAGGCCGTGCCGCAGTTGACGCTGGCCTGGAATATCTACCGTGAAGGCGGCGCGGGGATTTCAGTGGTGGCCTTCACGGCCGGACACGTAACGATATGCATGCGCCTCGCGCAGATCATCGTCTCCATCCGCGAAGCGGGCCTCGATCGTAATCGTTTAGGTATGGCCATCGGTGAGGCGGCCAACGAAGCGAGCTGGATTTTGGCGACAGTGGTGTGGTTCTGGGTGCGGTGAATGAGAGCTCCAGGCCTTTGTCGGTCAGACTTCAGTCTGACACTCGAGGAATGCCAAGCCACATCACGGATGACTGAATGTCAGACTGAAGTCTGACCCACAACGAGAAAGTGCTACAGACTTTGCCCGACAGGCATCGATAGTAAAGAGGTTCCCATGGTTGAAATCAACGGCATCGCCCACGTCATCCTCTCGGTCAGCAACTGGGAGGCGTGTCGCGGGTTCTATGAAAAGTTACTGTCGTTCTTCGGCATGACGCGCACCTTCGACGGCGAGGACATGGTGTACTTCGTCGGCGGCCGCACCGCCATCGGCATCGGCAAGTGTGCCCCGGCCTATGAACACGAACGCTTCATTCAGACCCGCCCCGGTTTGCATCACGTGTGCCTGCGCGTGCGCGACGAACAGGCGGTGCGCGACGTGCATGATTTCCTGGTGTCGATCAAGGCCACCATCGTGCATGGCCCCGAGGAGGGCACCTGGGCGCCGGGCTATTACTCGGTGCTGTTCGAAGACCCGATAGGCACGCGTATCGAGGTCAATCACGTGCCGGGGCAGGGCCTGTTGGCGCCGGGGGCGGCGTTCAATCCCAGCGGTGACTACCGCTAGGTCACGCCGTGACGCTGTGTAGGTGCGAATTCACTCGCACATTCAATTCACACGCTCACACGCCCGCCAGCAACAACGGCACTTTCTGCTCGGCGGCCGTCACGCCGCCGTGCATGCCGAATAAATCCATGTCGCGCTCACCGGTGACGAGATCGCGCATCGTGTAGCGCTCACGCATCTGCAGCGTGTAATCACCAATGCGCGCCATGAGTTCAGGGTGGGGCGTGCCATGGCCGAACCAGCCGTCGGCGACCAGCTGCGCGCTGCCGACGAGGCTTGTATAGGGTGCGAGCTCGTTGTGCACATAGTCTTCGAAACGCGCCGCGTCGTGATGGCGCACGTAGCAGTAAGTCGAGCGCGGCTCGCCGCACAGAGGCAGCGTGAGGTAGTCGGCCAGTTGTGGATGATCCGCCAAGTCGACGCGCTCGGCCGGGCCACTGTCCAGAAAGCCATGATCGGCGGTCGCGACCAGCGCCGTGCCGTGTTTCGCGCAGGTCTCGGCGATGCCGGCAAGCGCACGGTCCAGCGCCTGGAAGTGCGCCGCGACTTGCGGGCTCGAGGGGCCATGCACATGCGCCATGTGGTCGAAGTCCGACCAGTAGGCATAGATGTAACGTGCATCGCTGTTGCCGGCGCACACGGCATCGAGACGTGTGGCGAAGTCGGCCATGTCGCGATAGCCGATGCGCGTCGCGCCGCGCCCGACGGCGCGGCTGAAATCCGAGTCGGCGATGACGGCCGGCAACAGCGCGACGCTCGCGCCATCCACGCTCGCGCAGAAGCTCGGCACATCCACCACCGCATCCAACGGCACGCCGGCGCCGGAGACCGGCGTGCGACTGTAGCGCGGCATGAAGGGCAGCACAGCGGTCACGGCGCCGAGCTTGCGAAAGTGCATGAACCAACCGGTCAGTCCGTGTTGTTGCGGCGCGAGGCCGCTCATCAAGGTGGTGACGGCGGTGGCGGTGGTGGGCGGGTAGACCGAGGTCATCGTGCCAACCTGCAAATCACGCAGCGCGCTGTGTGGCCCGAGTTGGCTGAGCAGTGCATCGCCCAGTCCGTCTATCACCAGCAGCACCACGCGCTGCGCCTTGGCGAGGCGTGAGGCCGGCAGCAGCTTGAGGGCGTCGTAGCCGTTGCTGGCCACACCGAGATGCGCGCCCAGGCTGCGCATGAGATTGACCAGCGAGCCGCCCTGGTAATCGGGTTTCATGACGCTGAGATCGTGTTCAAGCATGGTGAGACCTCAAGAACTGCAGGACAACATCGAGCAACCGGCGCGCTGCCGCGCCCAGTCGGGACGCTTGGCCGCGAGATGCTCACGCCCGGGTTGTTCGGTATAGGGATGGCGCAAGGTATCGAGCAGCTCGTGAATCTTGCCGTAGTCGCCTGCTTCGGCGGCATCGATGGCGAGTTGCGCGAGGTAGTTGCGCAGCACGTAGCGCGGATTGACGGCGTGCATGGTCGCGCGTCGTTGCGCGGGCGACTGTCCATCGGCGCGCACACGCGCGGCGTAGCGCCTGAGCCATGCGCCGAGACGTTCGCGATACGCGCCATCGATCTCGGCCGGCACGTAATAGGCTTCGGCGACGAGACGCAGGAAGGCGTCGATGTCGACGGCGCTGTCGTCCGCGCCGGGTTGGAAATCGGCCAGCGCACGAAAGAACAGCGTCATGTCGGTTTCAATCGCAGCCAAAAGACCCAGCAGTTCACCGAGCAGCGCTTCGTCGTCGGCGCCACTCAAGCTGCGCAGGCCAAGCTTGGCCGCCATGCGGGTGTGCATCGCCTCTTGATAGGTCTCGCCATAGGCGTCGAGCGCCGCCTCCAGCGGTGGCGCTTCGTCTATCAAGGGGTATAGCGCGTTGGCGAGCTGCACGAGATTCCACAGCGCAATCTGCGGCTGCTGCCCGTAGCGATAGCGACGATGCTGGGCGTCGGTGGTGTTGGGGGTCCAATCGGGATCGAAATTTTCCAGCCAGCCGTAGGGGCCGTAGTCGATGGTCAGGCCGAGGATGGACATGTTGTCGGTGTTCATCACGCCGTGCACGAAACCGACGCGCATCCATTCGGCGGCGAGCAGCGCGGTGCGGCGACACACTTCGCGGAACCACGCCACGTACACCGCCTTACGCGCGGCGAGTGGCGCCTGGGCATTGAAGCCGAGCGCCGGGAAATCGGTGGTCAAGGTATAGGCGACGAGCTTTTCCAGCGTCGCGAGATCCTGTCTGGCCGCATGAATCTGGAAATGTCCGAAGCGCGTGAAGGACGGCGCCACGCGGCACACCACCGCGCCCGGCTCGGGGCGGGGATGGCCGTCGTAGAACATGTCGCGCACCACTTGTTCGCCAGTTAACACCAATGACAGTGCGCGGGTGGTCGGCACGCCGAGATGGTGCATGGCTTCGCTGCACAGGAATTCGCGCAGCGACGAACGCAATACGGCGAGGCCGTCGGCGCCGCGCGAGTAGGGCGTGGGGCCGGCGCCTTTCAGTTGCAGGGCCAGGCGTTGTCCATTGCGATTGATGATTTCGCCGAGATTGATGGCGCGCCCATCGCCCAGTTGTCCTGCCCAGTTGCCGAACTGGTGGCCACCGTAGACGGTGGCGTAGGGCAGCATGCCGGCCAGCAGGCGATTGCCGCCGAACACTTCGGCGAAGCCCGGCGCCAGGCAATCGCTGGCATCGAGATCGAGCATGCTCGCCACTTCGGAGGAATAGGCCACCAGGCGCGGCGCCGCCACCGGCGTCGGCGCGACCTTCGAATAGCACGCGCCTTCGACCGCGCGCCGGTAGTTGTCGGTGACGGGGTCGGCCGGCAGTTCGCTGACGAAGCGGTTGTCGAAACGCAGGCGCTCGAGGCCGGCGCTGTGTGGTTCAGCATTCATCGCGATCAAGTCCGACGGTTGTTCGATAGTGCATGCTGACTTAGGGTAACACTGCCCACCCCAACCCTTCGAACCACGAGGAATTGCCGTGTCGTCGACGTCCACGCCTGGCCCGCGCGCGCAACGTATCGCCCATTGGTGCCTGGACCACCGCACGCTGACGCTGGTGTTCATCATCCTGCCGTCGCTGCTGCTGGCGGCGGCGCTGCCGCGCATCGAGGTCTATTCGCGCTTCGCCGATCTGCTGCCGGCCAGGCATCCTTACATCGAGACCTACAACCGCATGAAGCAGACCTTCGGCGGCGCCAACGTGGTGGCGATGTCGCTCAAGGTGACGGGCGAGGGCGACATCTTCACCCACCGCACGTTGGACAAGATTCGCTATCTCACCGACCAGGTGGACATGATTCCGGGCGTCAACCACTACCAGGTGGCGAGCATCGCCCACAACAAGATTCGCCGCGTGCGCACCACCGCCGGCGGCACCATCAAGTCCGAGCCGGTGCTGCCCCTCGCCATTCCTGATGCGGCGGACGATTTGAAACGCCTGCGCGAGGAAGCGTTCAACAACGACGTGGTGTTCGGCACCTATGTCGCGACCGATGGCCGCGCCGCGCTGGTGGTGGCGGGCTTCGATGAAGAGCGGCTCGACTACCACACCATCTTCACGCGCCTGCAGGCTTTGAAAGAGAAGGTCGAGGCCGACGGCGAGACGCGTCTGTACGTGGCCGGCGAGCCGATGCTGAAAGGCTGGATTTACCACTACGCCGACGAGCTGTGGAAAATTTTCGGCGTCACGCTGGGCGTGATGGTGCTGCTCCTGTTCCTGCATTTCCGCAGCGTCAGCGGCGTGCTGATTCCCTTGCTCGGCACCGTGATGTCCTGCCTGTGGGGACTGGGTTTCGTCGGTTGGCTGGGCTTCAACCTCGACCCTCTGATCCTGGTCGTGCCGATGGTGATCTCGGCGCGCACCGCCAGCCATTGCGTGCAGATGATGGAGCGCTACCACGACGAGATACGCCTCGGGCTGTCGCGCGAAGCGGCGGTGCGCACTTCGATGAGCGAACTGCTGGTGCCAGCGTCCATCGGCATCTTCACCGACGTCGCCGGGCTGCTGGTGTTGACGGTGTCGTCGATTCCCTTGATTGCCAAGCTCGGCTACTTCGCCGCGTTCTGGTCGTTCAGCAATTTGATCACGGTGGTGCTGCTGGTGCCGCTGGTGCTGTCGTGGCTGCCGGCGCCGGCCGCGCACAAGGTCGCGTTGCACAAGCACGTGTATGCCCAGGCGATGGCGACGCTGGCGGTGTTTCTGACCTCGAAGCGCGGCGCGCTGCCGATAGGCCTCGCCACCGCCGTGGTGCTGGCGCTGTCGCTGGTGTGGGGGCGCGAAACCCTCATCGGCGAAGAGAAGCCGGGCTCGCCGATTCTGTTCCAGGACGCCGAATACAATGTTTCGGCGCTCAACATCGCCACTGATTTTGCTGGCGCGAGCCAGCTCAGCATCTATTTCGAGGGTGACGAACGCGACCGCATCAAACACCCCGACGTGGTGCATCTCATGGAGGACTTCGCGCGCTTCATGGCGCAGACGCCCGGCTATGGCGGCACGCGCGATATCCCGAGCCTGGTGCGCGCGGTAAACCGCCTCTATCACTACGACGACCCGCGCTGGGGCCTGTTGCCGCTGACCCAGAACGACATCGGCAACACCTTGTTCATGTACCAGGCCGGTGCTTCGGTGCCGGGTGTCATCACCGAGTTCATGGATCTCGACGGCCGCGTGGCGAACTTCGTGGTGTTCTTCAAGGACGCGACCGGCGCCACCATCTATGCCGCCATGCAGGCGGCGCGCGCCTATCTTGCCGAACACACTGTGCCGGGCGTCAAGGCGCTGTTCGCGGGCGGCATCGTCGGCACCACGGCGGCCGCCAACGAGGAAGTGGCGACCTCGGAACTGCGCCAGACCTGTCTCATCATTGCCATGGTCATGATGGCGGTGTTGGTGACCTACCGCTCGTTCAATGCCGCGCTGCTGGTGTTCGCGGTGCTGGCGCTGGCGGTGATGGTGAACCGCGCTTACATGGGCTTTCGCGGCATCGGCCTGAATGTCAGCACCTTGCCGGTGACGGCGGTCGGCGTCGGTCTCGGCGTCGACTATGCCATCTACATGCTCGACCGCATTCGCGAGGAGGTGCGCCATCGCAGCCTCGACGACGCCATCGAAGTGGCGCTGGCGACCACCGGCGCGGCGGTGCTGTTCACCGCCATCGCCGTCATCGCCGGCATTGCTTACTGGGTGCCGGGTTCGTCACTGCGTTTCGAATCGGAAATGGCGATGTTGCTGTCGCTGTTGACGCTCTCGCACATGGTCGGCTCGGTGACCGTGTTGCCCTTGCTCATTCGTCTCACGCGACCGGCCTTCATCATGCGCGAACACATCGACGACAGCGCGACTGGCGACGCCGCGAGTCGCGCCGTGCGCGCGCAGGCCTGGTGGGGCGGCACTCCCTGATCGAGTGGCTGCCTGTCTATCTGACCGGTGCCTATTCTAATTTTGGTAGCGGGCATATACTCCGGCACTGGTGACGCGGCCGACACTGGGGGGGAATCCTACAGGCCGCTGTCAGGTCACCATCGTCTCGTTAGTGGAGCGTGAAGCCTCGAATCCCGGCCCATGGGCCCGGGATGCACGGGCCGCTGAAGCATCCACGCGGGAACGGTCGAGAGGAACACTGCGTTCCTGGTTTTTTTTTTCGCAGAACTGCAGGAGATGAGTCTATGAGCTCGGTCGTGCCGCCACCGCCGCCACGAATTACGCGTGGTCATGCAATCGCGAACTGGATGATGGACCGCAAGTGGTTCTCTTTCGCGATCATCATGGTCCCCACCATCGTGCTGGCCATGTATATCCCGAAGATTGAGGTCTTTTCGCGCTTCGCCGACCTCCTGCCCGCCAAGCACGAGTACATCGTCAACTACAACCGCATGAAGCAGACCTTCGGCGGCGCCAACGTGGTGACGATGGCGTTGGAGACGACCGACGAGTCGGCCGACGTGTTCACTTTTGACACACTCAAGAAGATTGTCCACATCACCGAGCAGGTGGACCTCATCGGCGGTGTGAATCACTACCAGGTGGCGTCCATCGCCCACCCGAAGATTCGCCGTATCCGCACCACCGCGGGCGGTCTCATCAAGTCCGAGCCGGTGCTGCCCAAGGACCTGCCGACCGAGGCCGAGGCCTTGAAGCAGTTACGCGAGGAATCGTTCAACAACGACATCGTGTACGGCACCTACCTCTCGACCGACGGTCGTGCGGCGCTGCTGGTCGCGGGCTTCGACGAAGAGCGTCTGAACTACGTCGACATCCATACCAAGCTGCAGGCGCTCAAGAAGGAAGTGGAGGCCGACGGCAAGACCCGGCTCTACATCGCCGGCGAGCCAATGCTGAAAGGTTGGATTTACTACTACTCCCATGAGCTGGTGCGCATCTTTGCCGTCACCGGTATCGTCATGGTGTTGCTGCTGGCCTTCCACTTCGGCTCGGTGACGGGCGTGGTGGTGCCGACCCTGGGTACGGCGCTATCGGCCATCTGGGGTCTCGGTTTCGTCGGCTTCATGCACTACAACCTCGACCCGCTGATCCTGGTGGTGCCGATTCTGATCTCGGCGCGCACCGCATCGCACTGCGTGCAGATGATGGAGCGCTTCTACGACGAAATCCGCGTCGGCCGCGACAAGGAAAGCGCGGTGCGTATCGCCATGGGCGAACTGATCCTGCCCGCCGGTCTCGGCATCCTGGCCGACGCCATGGCACTGCTGGTGCTGGCCCTGTCGTCGATGCCGCTGATCGCCAAGCTCGGTTATTACTGCGCGTTCTGGGGTACTTCCAACCTCATCACGGTGGCGGTGCTGGTGCCGCTGATCATGTCGGTGCTGCCGACCCCCAAGGTCACCTTGCAGGAAGAGCACAAGCATCTGCCGTCGCGCATGATGCACGCGCTCGGCGTGTTCCTGGTCGGTCCCAAGGCTTCGGCGGTGATCTTCGCCGGCGCGGTCGGCCTGACCGCGTGGTCGTTCTACTACGGCTGGCATGTGGATATCGGCGAGAAGCAGCCGGGTTCGCCGATTCTGTTCCAGGATCAGGAATACAACGTGGCGGCCAAGACCATTGCCGACCACTTCGCCGGCGCCAACCAGCTCAACATCTTCTTCGAGGGCAATGAGCCCCACAAGATGAAGGATCCGAAGGTGGTGGCGGTGATGGAAGAGTTTGGCCGCTACATGGCCAACACTTCCAACTTTGGCGGCACGCGCGACATCCCGCATCTGGTGCGCTCGATCAACCGTCTGTATCACTACGACGATCCGCGCTGGTCGCTGATCCCGGCCACCCAGAAGGACATCGGCAACACCTTGTTCATGTACGAGGCGGGCGCCGCGGTGCCGGGCGTGATTCTCGAGTACATGGATCTTGAAGGTCGCACCGCCAACTTCACGGTGTTCTACAAGGACGCGACCGGCAAGACCGTGTCGGAAGCGATCGCCAAGGCCAAGGAATTCATCAAGGCCCATCCGATGGAAGGTGTGAAACCGGCGTTCGCCGGCGGCATCATCGGCACCACGGCGGCGGCCAACGAAGAAACGGAAATTTCCGATCTGAAGATGACCATCACCATCATCACCCTGGTGACGGTCGCCATCATGATCGCCTACCAGTCGATCTTCGCCGGTGTGATGGTGTTCATCCTCCTGATTATCTGCGTGATGACCAACCGCGCGTTCATGACGATTCGCGACATCGGTCTGAACGTCAACACCTTGCCGGTGACTTCGGTGGGTATTGGCGTCGGCGTCGACTACGCGATTTACATGCTCGACCGACTCAAGGAAGAAATGCGCCATCGCTCGCTGCTGGACGCCATCGTGACTTCGATGCGTACCACCGGTGCTGCCATCCTGTTCACCGCCATGACGGTGCTGGCCGGTATCATTTACTGGATTCCAGGCTCGTCACTGCGCTTCAACAGCGAAATGGCCTTGCTGCTGTGTCTGCTCCTGACCAGCAACATGATCGGCGCCATCACGCTCATCCCGCTGTGGATACGCGTGTTCAAGCCGAAGTTCGTGATGGCCTCGCACATCGACGACTCCGACACCGTGCGTGACCGCGCGCTGGGTGGCTGGCAGGCCGATGCGCTGGCCAAGACCTCGGCGTAAGCGTCGGGGCTTTTCAGCCTGAAATGAAACGGCGCCCCGCGGGGCGCCGTTTTTTTTTTGCCTGTCGTTGCTCTGCGAACGGGCATCGTCACCCGCTCGAAGGCTGTGTCAATTCACACCTCGGGCGGCCACGGCGCATCGATGTCCGACGCCACCAGCAGGGCTTGGCGGTCACCGGTGGGCGGATAGATCCACTGCGTATTGATCATCTGCTTGAGACCTTTCACCTCGGCGCCCACCTGTGTGATTGCACGATCCCAGCCGGCGGTGAGGATCGCGCCGAAGTCACCGAGATCGAGGCAGGTCACGTAGTCCGGCTGGCGATACTCGCGCAGCGGCAGGCCCAGCAGTTCGCGCGCGGCGTTGTAACCGGCATGCTTGCCCATGGGCACCGCATGCTGGCAGGACATCAAGGCCACGTGGCTGTCGTCGACCTCGGCACGCGCGATGTCACCGGCGGCGAAGACTTTGTCGGTGCCGCGCACGTGCAGCGCGCCATCGACCAGTACGCGGCCCTGGGCGTCATGCTCGGCGCCGATGCCGGCGGCGAGTGGGTGGGCGCCGAGACCGGTGGTGATGATGGTGGTGGCGCAGGGGATGCGTTCGCCGCCGCTCAGGGTCACGGCATCGGCTTCGATGGCGGTGACACTGGTCGCGAGGCGCACCTCGACATTGCAGGCTGCCAGCGCCGCTTCGATGTGCGGGCGCGGCTGCGCACCGAGGTCGGGCCCGACCGCGCTCTCCCGTTCGACGAGCACGATGCGCGCGGCCTTGGCTGCCGCTTCGTCGCCCTTGCGGCGCAGATGGTGGCGGAGTTCCGCGGCCACTTCGATGCCAGAGAAACCACCACCGATGACGACGAAGGTGAGGCGCGCCGGGCTGTCCGGCGCGGCGAGGATGCGGTCCAGGTGCGCGGACAACTTTTCCGCGCCGGCATAGGTATCGACATCCAGCGCATGCTCGCTGGCGCCCGGCACCGGCAGGGCACGTTGCACGCTGCCGGCCGCCAGCACCAGCCGATCGTAGGGCAGAGAGTGCGCAGCGCCCTGGGCGTCACGCGCGTCGACCGTGCACGCGGTGCTGTCGATGGCGCTGACCGTGGCCAGGCACAGCTCGATGCCGAGCGGGCCGAACAACGGACGCAGTGGCGCACGCATGGCCGGCGTAAAGGGCTCATACAGGCGCGGTCTCACGGTCAGGTGATCGTCCGGCGCGACCACGGTGATGGCGAGTGGGGTGTTGGCGGTGGCCGCCTCGCGGGCCGCGACCAGCGCTGACCACATGCCGGCGAAGCCGCCGCCGATGATGACGAGTTTCTGCATCACTTCTCTCCTGGGTTGATTCTGCGGGTGGCGGCGGCACTGCGTGCGCGGCCCGTTCTGCGCGCGTCGAACCACGCTGTCACTTCGCGCGGGAAGGCCTTGGGCGCCTTGCTTTCAAGGCGCGCGGCGAGGTCGGCGAGGGTGTGCCCGGCCAGCACCGTGCGCATCTGCTGCTCGGCTTCCAGCATCACGGCGTGGATGCTGCACAGGCCTTTGCTGGCCCAGCCCGGCGGCTTGCCGCCGAACACCGCGCAGTTGCCACGAATCTCGTTGCACTGGAACAGCGGCTTGTCGCCTTCGAGGGCCTCGATGACATCGAGTACGGAAATGTCGGCCGGTGCACGCGCCAGCCGATAGCCGCCGCCGGCGCCTTCCAGGGCCTCGACCAGGCCGGCGCGCTTGAGCGTGGTGAACAGTTTCGCGAGGTAGGCCGGCGAGACGCCCTGGAACTCGGCGAGCTCCTGGCTGCTGGCATGGACATCGGGACTGCACAGAGGCAGCAGACAGTGCAGGCCGTATTCGACGCTGGTGCTGTAGAGGGCCATGATTTAACTCGGATAAAAATATTCCGAGTTAAAGTAGCAGCTAAATGACGGTAACGCCACCCGTTGCAGCTGCGCATGAATTCGAACCTACAATGCGTCATCAGCGACTAGAAGAGCGACCCCATGCGACGCATCGTCACCGGCCACGACGCCCAAGGTAAATCGGTATTCATCGCCGACAGCGAGGCGCCCAATCGCATCACGCTCGATGGCCGACCGGGCTGGGAATTGAACACGCTGTGGGCCACCAGCGGCACGCCGGCGCTGCCCGCGACGGGTGACCCGTCGCTCCATCTCGACACCTATCTGCCAGCCACACCCGGCACGCGTTTCATCTTCGCCATCTGGCCGGGCATCAAAGACCAGGCGCGCAACGCCAACCCTGAAACGCTGCGCGCCGAGTACAACGCCAAGGTGCCGGGCATGGGCCACGCCCATGAAAAGGACAATCACGGCATGCACACCACCGATACGGTGGACTACGTCGTCATCCTGTCAGGAGAAGTGTGGCTGGAACTCGACGATGGTCAGGAAGTGCTGGTCAAAGCGGGTGACTGCGTGGTGCAGAACGGCACCCGGCATCGCTGGCGCAACCGCTCTGAAGCGCCCTGCACCATGGCGGCCGTGATGCTCGGCGCCGAAAGGCGCGACGCTTTGGCGAATCCGCCAATGTCAGACTGAAGTCTGACCTACAAACTACAGCGCTGTTCCCGTGGGTTGGACTTCCGTCTGACATTGGGCTGAAGTTTGCGCGAACAACTTCGCGCCGCCCGGCAGGCGGTCAGGCGGCCGCCGCCTTGTCTGTTTTCTTGAACGGCTTCCACATCAGGAGCAGTTTCGGCATCAAGGTCAGCGCGGCGAGGATGGCGATGCCATTGGCGATGGTCGTCAGCAGACCGAACAGGATGCTGGGCGTGAAGTTCGACAGCATCAAGATAGAGAAGCCCACGCATACCACGAGGGTCGTGTAGAAGCCGGCGCGCGCGATGTTGCCGTGGCAGTGGTACATGGTCGTCAGGCCATCACCGAAGTGATAGAACTCGAGGCGATAGCGGTATACGTAGTGGATGCAGTCCTCGACCGCGATACCCATGGTCAGCGCCGCGACCATGATGGTCATCATGTCCAGCGGCACGCCGGTCCAACCCATGTAGCCCAGCACCGCGCCGGCCGCCACCATGTTCGGCACGATGCCGATGAAGGCTGCGCGGATATTGCGGAACAGGAACCACAGGGTCAGGAACACGCCGAGCATGGCGCTGCCGATGGAGGTGATCTGCGAGCTGTAAAGGCTCTGCAGCATGTTGTTGTAGAGCACCAGCAGGCCGCTGACTTCGAATTCCTCGGGCTTGAGCTTGAGGTCCTGCTGCAGGCCTTCATTGATCTTCTTCAGCAGCGCCTGGCGACGCAGATCCGGCGTTGAATCGAGTATGCGCAAGGAGATGCGCGCTTCATCGGCCTCGATATTGATGTAAGGCGTCAGCAGTTCATCGCGCAGGGCGGCCGGCAGACGCTTGTAGATGACGTTCAGTTCGAACGGGTCGAACTCGCGGCCTTTGTTCAGATCCTCGGCCACCCGCACGATCGAGGCCAGCGACATCACCGTGCCCACGCCCGGCACGGCGGCCACGTAGTCGTGGACCTGCTTGATGCGCGCAATCTTGTCGGCGGTGAACCAGGTGTCGGACTTCTGGCCCGGCTCGTCGCCGAACATCTCGGCGTCGAGGTCGCTGCTGCCGGTGCCGGTCTTGACCTCGGTTGACGGAAACTTGAGCACGATTTCCAGCGGCGTGGTGCCGCCCAGGGTCTCATCGACGCGCTTCAAGCCCTGGTAGATTTCAGTGTGCTTGCGGAAATAGTTGATGAAGCTGTTCTCGACCTCTAGCTTCGAAATACCGATGGCGCTCAAGACCACGATCACGAGCGTCGCCACCATCACGCCAAAGCCGTGCTTGTCGGTGACGCGCGCCAGGAACACCGTGAATCCCGATTGACCGTCGTCGCTGACGCGCGGCGCGCGGTCGGGCAGCAAAATCATGAGCGCCGGGATGAGCGTGAACACCACGAAATACACCAGCACCAGTGACAGGCTCATCATCGCGCCGAAATCGGCGATGGGGCGAATGTCGGACGACAGCAGCGAACCGAAGCCGATGATCGACGTCACCGAGGTGTACATGCATGGGCTCGCCATGTCGCGGCACACCTGGCGCACGCGGTCGCGGTGACTGAGTTCGGGGCGTTCGCGGTACAGCTCACGGAAGCGCACGATGAGATGGATGTTGATGGAAATGGCGAGGATCAGGGTCAGCGCCAGGAAATTCGACGAAATGACCGTCAGCTTCCAGCCCACCAGGCCCAGCACGCCAAGAATGCCGACCGTGATGAAGGTGCAGTTCACGACCGGGATCAGCACCCAGCGGAATTCGCGGAAGATGTAGCCAAGCATGCCGATGGCAAGCAGGAAGGACGCGGTGCCGAACACCACGATGTCGTTGCGCACGTAGCCAATCATGTCGTCGGCGATCATCGCCACGCCGCCCAGATGCAGTTCCGCGACGTCGCCATGGGTGCGCATGATTTCGCGCAATTGTTCGACGGTGGCGTGATTGCTGGCGTCGACCGCGTCTTTCTGTTTCTGGTAACGCGGTTCAATCTCGGCCAGGCGCGCGAGTTCAGCCGCCGAAGCGTGGCCCTGCGCGCGGCGATACAAGAGCTCGCCGCGCTCGTACTGCAGGTCGGCGAAGTTGTCCGGTGGCGGTTTCAAGGTCACGCGGATGGCGGTGGTCTTGCCGTCGGCGCTGACCACCATGTTGCGATAGAGCGGACTGTGGGTCAGTTCGTCCATGGCCTTGTCGACATCGAGATCGGCGGCATCGACGGTGCGGTAATTCGATACCACCTTCGAAAGCCCACCGACCACGTTCTTGACCAGCGGCACATCGAGCACCGTGGTGACGGACTCCACCGTGGGCAGCGCTTTCAGTTCCGTGCGTAGTGAGCGAATGAGATCGAGGCTGGCCTTGGACAACAGCGCGTCCTTGGGCGTGACGGTCATGAACAGGAAGTCGCGGGCGCGGTAGCGCTTGGCCAGATCGCGGAACTGTTTCAGATCCGGATCGCTTTCCAGCAGCAGCGAATCGGCCGAGGCGTCGAGGCGGAACTTCGGCACGCCGCTGGCGGCGGCGCCGAGGATGGCCAGCAGCAGCAACAGGGCGACCACCGGTCGCTCGATGACCAGGCCCTCGTAGATATTCTGGAACAGGCGCCTCATGGCTGCCGGACGCGCGCGCAAAAATCAAACATGGCCATTGAGGATAGTCGCGACTGAAATCATTTATTGATGGTGTGAAGCGGCGACTGACCGAGGTTCGGGAGCGCGCGGCGGCGCCATGATATCACCGCCCCCGGCGCTGCGGTCGGCCTTAAGGCACGGCGCGGGCGGCACGCGCCAGCAAGGCCGGCAGGCCCGGATAATCCGCGCGCCGCAGCACCGTGCGCTGGGCGCAGTGCGTAAGTTTTTCGTTACGGCTCAAACAGTCCTGGGCCGCGGCGCTGTCGAGAATGCGGGTGCCGGCCACGATGTCGATACCGCGCGCGAACACTGCGTCGGGAAAGAAGCCGACGGTCGGTCCGACCAGCGCCACCTGCTCGGCCGCCGCGCAGTATTCGAGCATGGCGTCGAAGCTGTCGTTGAGGAGGGTCGCGCCGGTGCAGATGATCTTGTTGCAGTCGGCCAGCACGCGCGGGTCGAGGGAGATCTCGAAGTTGTCCTCGCGTGTGACCATGTGCGCCTTGCGCTCGACGATGCGGGTCGGAATGCCGAGTTCGCGGGCGCGGCGCGCGAGCGGTGGAAAGTTGCCAATCATGCCGAGGCGGTCGCCGGGCTCGAAGCGCACGCCGCCGAAAGAATCACTGGCCAGCGCGGGCGCGAAGGCGGCCGCGCGATACACGTGCTCGGTGATGGCATTGATGGCGGCGATACCCACCGAGCGGCTGCCGTCATCGTCGCCGAGCACCATGCGCGCGAGTTCCAGTGCCGGCTGTCCGAGCAGATGCTCGACCAGGAAGCGCGCCGGCATGTCGGCCTGGCTGTCGCCCAGCCACGCGTAGTAGAGCCCCGCGCAGCCATCGGCCAGGGCCAGCAGGCCGAACTCGGCGTCTTTGTCGGACGCCGGATGCGGGTCGGTGATGAGCGCGCTGGCGACAGGCGGCAGCGGCAGCGCCGCGTCGGCCTGCGCGGCCAGCCCAAGGATTTCAGTCAGGATAGTCATGGGCGTTCGCGGTGCGTGGCTGTATCTAAAGTGTGATGGTTGGGCTTTGCGACAGCGTCCTATATTAGGGCCGGATCGCGCCGCCGCCATCACGGCATGGCGCGCCTCCAAATCAAATAAAAATCGTCACGACAGAACAAGGGGAGAGACGCAATGGCTTGGACTCACAGGGTGTGGAATGCCGTCTTGCTGGCCGCCGCGCTGAACGCGCATGCCGGCGAGACGGTGGTCGACGACACGCTGCTCAGTGTCGATGGTGACGGCAGCAACTGGCCGGCCTATGGACGCAATTTTTCCGAGCAACGCTACAGCCCTCTGGAGCAGGTCAACGTCGACAGCGTCAAACGCCTGGGCCTCGAATGGAAACTCGAACTGCCCAATGACCGTTCGTTGATCGCAACGCCGCTGGTGGTCGACGGCGTGCTGTATTTCACCGGCTCCTACAGCGTCGCGCGCGCGGTCGATGCCAAGACCGGCAAACTGCTGTGGGAGTACGACCCCAAGTCCATCGAGCACGCCGGCGACCGCTTGCGCATCATGTGGGACTCCAACCGCGGTCCCGCCTATTACAAGGGCAAGCTCATTATTTCCACCATCGACGGTCGCCTGGTCGCGTTGGATGCCAAGAGCGGCAAGATGCTGTGGGAGACCATGACCATCGATCCGCGGCGTGCCTACTACATCACCGGTGCGCCGAAGGTGTTCAAGGACAAGGTGCTGATCGGCAACGGCGGCACCGAGCATGGCGCGGCGCGCGGTTATGTCACCGCCTATGACGTCGAGACCGGCAAGCAGGCGTGGCGCTTCTGGATCGTGCCCGGCAATCCGGCCGACGGTTTCGAGAACAAGGCCATGGAGATGGCCGCCAAGACCTGGACCGGCGAATGGTGGAAGCACGGCGGCGGCGGCAATGCCTGGAACGGCTTCACCTACGACCCCGACTTCAACACCGTCTACATTGGCACCGGCAACGGTTCGCCGTGGAACCAGAAGATTCGCAGCCCCGGCGGTGGCGACAATCTCTTCCTGTGTTCGATCGTCGCGCTCGATGCCGACACCGGCGAGTACAAGTGGCATTACCAGACCAATCCCGGCGAGACCTGGGACTACAACTCCAACATGGACATCACGCTGGCCGATCTCAAATACGGTGGCCAGACCGTGAAGGCTTTGATGCACGCACCGAAGAACGGCTTCTTCTACGTCATCAACCGCGCGAATGGTGAGCTGTTGTCGGCCGAGAAGATTGGCAAGGTGACGTGGGCTGAGCGCATCGACCTCAAGACCGGGCGGCCGGTGGAAGTGAAGGGCGCGCGCTATGAAGACGGCGAGGAAAAAGTCTGGCCGAGTCCTTTCGGCGCCCATAGCTGGCATGCGATGTCCTACAACCCCAACACGGGATTCGTGTACATCCCGACCATCGAGATGCCGGGCGTGTTCAACGACAAGGGCATCGACGTCAAGAACTGGCAGTCGCCGCATTTCGCCGCCTCCACCGGTGTGAAATTCGGTGACGAGGACGCGCCGGGCGATTACGGCACGGCCTTCCTGCAGGCCTGGGACCCGGTCAAGCAGAAGCAGGTGTGGAAGCAGCCGTCGCCGCCGCAATGGAACGCCGGCACCATGACCACCAAGGGCAACCTGGTGTTCGAGGGCTTCGCCGACGGCACCTTCAATGCATTCAATGCCACCACCGGCGAGAAGCTGTGGTCGGTCAATGTCGGCGTGGGCATCTCGGCGCCGCCGGTGACCTACGCCATCGACGGCAAGCAGTACGTGTCGCTGCTGGCCGGCTGGGGTGGGGCAGGTCTCATCTCCGGCACGCTGGCCGCCCAGCACGGTTGGAAGTACAAGGTGCATCCGCGCCGGCTGCTGACCTTCGCGCTGGACGGCAAGATGGCGATGCCGAGTTCGCCGCCGCCAGTCAATGCCAAGCCCCTCGATGTGCCGGACTTCAAGATTGACGCCAAGCTCGCCGACGCCGGCAAGGAGCTCTACTCCCATTCCTGCTTCCTGTGTCACGGCGGTGGCGCGGTGTCGGGCGGCTATGCGCCCGATCTGCGCGAATCGCCGATAGCGGCGTCGCGCGAGGCCTTCAAGCAGGTGGTGGTGGATGGCGTGCGGGTGCCAATGGGCATGCCGAAGTTCGCCGATTTCAGCGACCAGGAAATCGACAGCCTCATGCATTACTTCCGCGCCATGGCGCACAAGGCGATTAGCGCCGGCAAATAGTGAACCCGCCGTCGGCGCGCCGGTGTCAGCCGGCGCGCCGAGCGTCCCCGGCACGGGGTGACACAGCCGGGAAACCCATTATCATTGGCGCCGCGCGCGCCAGACTCCCGGTGCCCGCCGTTTCAATGTGCGAATGAATTCGCACCTACGGGAAACCATCGCCATCTCTGTAGGTGCGAATTCATTCGCACATTGCCTTTCGCTCCCAACTCTCACAGGACACCCACACGCCCATGGCTCAATACGTATTCCAGATGCATCGGGTCGGCAAGGTCGTGCCGCCCAAGCGCCACATCCTGCGCGACATCTCCCTCTCGTTTTTTCCCGGCGCCAAAATCGGCGTGCTCGGCCTGAATGGTTCAGGCAAGTCGACCCTGCTGCGCATCATGGCCGGTGTCGACAAGGACATCGAAGGGGAAGCAACGCCGCTCAAGGGTTTGAAGATTGGCTACCTGCCGCAGGAGCCCAATCTCGATCCGGCCAAGACCGTGCGTGGCAATGTCGAGGAAGGCCTCGGCGAGACCATCAAGCTGCTCGAGCGCTTCAACGAAGTGAGCATGAAGTTCGCCGAGCCGATGAGCGACGACGAAATGAACGCGCTGCTCGAAGAGCAGGGCGAACTGCAGAACAAGATTGATGCGGTGGGCGGCTGGGAAGTCGAGCGCAAGCTCGAAATCGCCGGCGACGCGCTGCGTCTGCCGCCGTGGGATGCCGATGTCACCAAGCTCTCGGGCGGTGAGCGCCGTCGCGTCGCACTGTGCCGCCTGCTGCTGTCCGAGCCCGAGATGCTGCTGCTCGACGAGCCCACCAACCATCTCGACGCCGAGTCGGTGGCGTGGCTCGAACGTTATCTCGAAAGCTATGCCGGCACCGTGGTGGCGGTGACCCATGATCGCTACTTCCTCGACAACGTCGCCGGCTGGATTCTCGAACTCGATCGCGGCCACGGCATTCCCTGGGAAGGCAATTACTCCTCGTGGCTGGAACAGAAGGAAGCGCGCCTCAAGCAGGAAGAGCGCGAACAGGCCGCGCACAAGAAGACCATCGCCGCCGAACTCGAGTGGGTGCGCAGCAATGCCAAGGGCCGCCAGGCCAAGAGCCGTGCGCGTCTGGCGCGCTTCGAAGAACTGCAGTCCAAGGAATTCCAGGCGCGCAACGAAACCAACGAAATCTATATCCCGCCGGGCCCGCGCTTGGGCGACGTGGTGATCGAAGCGACCGACCTCAAGAAGTCCTTCGGTGAGCGCATGCTGTTCGAAGGCCTGTCCTTCAGCCTGCCGCCGGGCGGCATTGTCGGCATCATCGGCGCCAACGGCGCCGGTAAATCGACGCTGTTCAAGATGATGACCGGCCAGGAGCAGCCTGACGCCGGCAGCATCCGCGTTGGCGACACGGTGAAATTCGCCTACGTCGATCAGAGCCGCGACACGCTCAACGACAAGAACACCGTGTGGCAGGAGATCTCCGGCGGCCAGGACATCCTGCGCATCGAAGACTACGAAGTGCAGTCACGTTCCTACTGCGGCCGCTTCAACTTCAAGGGCGGCGATCAGCAGAAACACATCGGGCAATTGTCGGGCGGTGAGCGCAACCGCGTGCATCTGGCCAAGACCTTGCTGTCCGGCGGCAACGTACTGCTGCTCGACGAACCGACCAACGATCTCGACATCGAGACTTTGCGTGCGCTGGAAGAAGCGTTGCTGAGTTTCCCCGGCTGCGCGGTCGTCATCTCCCACGATCGCTGGTTCCTGGATCGCATCGCGACCCACATCATGGCCTTCGAAGGCGATTCACATGTCGAGTGGTTCCCGGGCAACTACGCGGACTACGAAGCCGACAGGCGCCGTCGTCTGGGCGACGACGCGGATAAGCCGCATCGCATCAAGTTCAAGCCGGTGACAAGGTAGGTGCAGGCCGAAAGCTTTGTCGGTCAGACACCCGTCTGACACTGAACTCAAGGCATCGGTTTGAATGTCAGACGGAAGTCCGACCCACAGGAAGAAGCTTTTCTCATTGTGGGTCAGACTTCAGTCTGACACTGATCGCCCCGCGCAGGTCTGAAGGTCAGACGGAAAGGCGCTCCACGCTTGGCGATGCGCCGTTACGCATCCTTGCCCCCCGGTGTATGCACGCCGGGCAGGGGCGGCACCGGCTGCGGCGGGGTGTCGGCGTCGTCTTCATGCACATCGATGATGCCGCGGCCCGCGAAGCTGTGGCTGCGGCTGTAGAAGAAATACACGAACAAGCCTGCCACGCCCCACACTACGAACATCATCTGGGTGTCGTAGCCGAGCGAGAAAAACAGGTACACGCAGCCGAGTATCGCAAGCGGCGCGGTGAACTTGATGGCCGGCGTGCGGAACGGGCGATGGCGGTGGGGATCGGTGCGGCGCAAGACCAGCACCGCGATGGAGACCGCGGCGAATGCGAACAGCGTGCCGCTGTTGGACACATCGGCGAGTTTGCCGACCGGGAAGAAGCCGGCGAACAGCGCGACGAACACACCGGTCAGCACGGTGACGACATGCGGCGTGTGAAAGCGCGGATGTATCTTCGAGAACATCTGCGGCAACAGACCGTCGCGGCTCATGACGAAGAAGATGCGGGTCTGGCCGAACATCATCATGAGAATGACCGACGGCAGCGCGAGGCCGGCGGCGAGGCCGATGAGATTGCCTATCTGTGGCCAACCGATGCTGCGCAGCGTCCAGGCCAGCGCTTCCTTGGAACACACCACCGCGTTGTCACTGAGAGCCGCGCACTGGCGCGCCAGTTCGAGGCTGCCGGGTGACAGCACTTCGCCCGTGGGGCCGGCCACCGGCTGCGCGCCGACGCTGCCTATCACGCCCATCGCCACCAACAGATAAAACACCGTGCAGATGGCCAGCGAGCCGATGAGGCCGATGGGCATGTTGCGCTGTGGGTTCTCGGTTTCCTCGGCAGCGGTCGAGACCGCGTCGAAGCCGACATAGGCGAAGAAGATTGAAGCGGCGGCGGCCGAAATACCGCCAAAACCAAGCGGCGCGAACGGCGTGAAGTGGTCCATGTGGATGACCGGCACGGCCAGCGCGATGAACACCGCGAGCGCCGTGACCTTGACGCCCACCAGCACCGCGTTGACCGCCGCGCTTTCACGCGTGCCGATCACCAGCAGCCAGGTGACGAGCGCGGCGACGCCCATCGCCGGCAGATTGATCATGCCGCCATCGTAGGGGCCGCGCACCAGCGCATCGGGGATGTTCACATGAAAGGCGTTTTCGACCAGGCCCACCACGTAGCCTGACCAGCCGACCGAGACCGCGCCGGCGGCGACCGCGTATTCGAGGATCAGCGCCCAGCCCACCATCCACGCGATGAGTTCGCCCATCACCGCGTAGCTGTAGGTGTAGGCCGAGCCCGACACCGGCACCATGGCGGCCATTTCGGCATAGCACAGCGCCGCCACCGCGCACACCACGCCGGCGATGACGAAGCTCGCCATCATGCCGGGGCCGGCCTTCTGCGCGGCCTCGGCGGTCAATACGAAGATACCCGTGCCGATCACCGCACCGATGCCGAGCATGGTCAATTGAAAGGCGCCCAGGGAACGGTGCAGGGATTTTTTTTCCGCCGTGGCAAGAATGGCGTCGAGGGATTTCACGCGGCCGAAGATCATCGAGGCTCCCTTTCGTTACGGGCGCGGCCTGGCCGCACGGATATCAATAAGACCCTGTCAGCCTATCGGCAAAATAAAAAGTCGCAAGGGCAATGCGCGCAGGAGCGCCGTTCGGGCGCGCTCAATGCAGCATCATCAACAGGTAGCCGATGTAGAGCAGCGCGCTGGCGGCCACATGCCACACACGAATGGTGCCGCGATGGGCGTGGATCACCAGCCACACACCAGCGACCAGGGTGGTCACCACGCCGCCGAGGATCTCGGTGTTGGGCACCCACGGCGTGATGGTGAGACCGAGGGCCGGCAGCAGGCTGCCTTGAAACACCATCGCGCCGGTGATGTTGCCGAAGGCGAGGGTGTCCTTGCCGCGCCGAATCCACAGAATGCTGTTGACCTTTTCCGGCAACTCGGTCGCCACCGGCACCAGCAGCAGCGACAGCATCAGCGGCGACACGCCGAGCAGGGTCGACGCGTGTTGGATGCCATGCACGAAACCCTTGGCGCCGAACACCAGCAGCGCGAGGCCCGACAGGGCCTGCAGCGCCGCAACCGCGATGTGATCCGGAAGGCCGATGCGATTGAGAAAAAGCTCCGAATGGGCGACGGTGCCGTGTCCGTCCTCCACCAGTTGCGCCGAGGCGCGCAGCGTCAGCAAGACATAGATGAAATAGATGCCGACCAGCAGTATCGATGCGCCGACCCGCCACAGCGCTGCGTCGGCCGGCAGATAGAGGCTGGCGCTGGCTAGCGTGAAAGCCAGCAGGAAGAACCACACATCGCGCTTGAGACCGACCCGTTCCGGCCGCAGTGCGCCCGACCAGCCGCGCCGCGACAGCACCGACAAGGCCATCAAGGCCAGGCTCAAGGTCGACAGCATGAGTGGCGCCCCGAGGATCGCGCCAACGCCGACCTCCATGTTGACCGTCTTATCTTCGCCGCCCGCCAGCACCGCCACCAGGGGCACGATGCTTTCCGGCATGGCGGTGCCGACCGCCGCGAAGATCGAACCGGTCACGCCTTCCGAAATGCCGAGTTGCTCGCCGAGATGTTCGAGGGCATTGGTGAAGATTTCCGCCGCTGCCAGGATCAGCAACAGCATCGCGATGATTTCCAGCCACACAGGCATGCGTCGATTCCACGGCGGAGCGGCGCCGCCGGAGTCGACGCCGGATGGTTTGAAGGTATGCGCAGACGCACCGGCCGCGCAGCCCGCTGGCGCGCGATGCGGGCATCTTAGTGTTTTACGGGCGGGCGGCAAGGCCCATCGTCACGGCGCGCGCCGACGGCGGTGAATTGCCGGCTATCGGCCTTCAGTGTAGGCTCCGCGCCTCGATCAACCCCGCCCACCGCAAAGCACCGGAGGCGCGCTTCGATGACCCCGCCCGCACACACCTCGCCATGTTGAGCGCGCACGCGTGGCTGACCCTGGCGGTCATCATCGCCATCTTCGGTTCGCTGGCCTTGACCCAACTCGCCACCGATCTCGTGATGCTGGCCGGCCTCACCGCCTTGCTGGTCGGCGGCGTGCTGACACCGCGTGAAGCCTTGGCCGGCTTTGCCAACGAAGGCGTGATGACGGTCGGCATTTTGTACGTGGTGGTGGCGGGGCTGCGCGACACCGGCGCGATGTCGGCGCTGGCGCAGGAATGGTTCGGCAAACCGCGCAGCGTGGCGGCCGCGCAATTGCGCATGATGCTGCCGGTCGCGGCGATTTCGGCGTTCATGAATAACACGCCGCTGGTCGCGGCCATGCTGCCGGCGGTCTCGGACTGGGGGCGGCGCCTGCAGATCCCGCTCTCGCAATTGCTGCTGCCCTTGAGCTACGCGGCGATCCTGGGCGGTCTGTGCACATTGATTGGCACCAGCACCAATGTCATCGTCGCCGGCCTCATGCGTGACGCGGTCGCCAAGGGCACGGTCGACAGTGGCCTGTCGTTCTTCACGCTGACGCCGATAGGCCTGGCCTGCGCGGTGGCAGGCCTCGCCTACATCGTGCTCACCACGCGCTGGCTGCTGCCGCTGCGCGGCTCACCCTTGCGCGACGCCAGCGACCCGCGCGCTTACACCGTCGAAATGCTGGTGATGGCCGATGGCCCCATTGCCGGCCGCAGTATCGAGGAAGCGGGACTGCGTCATCTGCCCGGCACTTATCTCGCCGAAGTCGATCGCGATGGCCAGGTGATGGCGGCCGTCGGTTCCAATTTTCGTCTGCTGGCCAACGATCGCCTGGTGTTCGTCGGGGTGGTCGATTCGGTGCTGGATCTGCAGAAGATGCGCGGCCTCGCGCCGGCCACCGATCAATTGTTCAAGCTCGATGGCTCGCGCACCGATCGCATGCTGATTGAAGCGGTGGTCTCGCACCAGTCACCGCTGCTCGGCAAGAGCATTCGCGAAGGGCGCTTCCGCACGCAGTACAACGCGGTCGTGATCGGCGTGGCGCGCGGCGGTGAGCGTCTTTACCAGAAGCTCGGTGACGTGGTGCTGGAAACCGGCGACACCCTGCTGCTCGAAGCGCGTCCGGCCTTCCTGCAGCAGCAGCGCAATGCACGGGATTTCTATCTCGTCAGCGGCATCGAGGACTCGACGCCGCTGACGCGTGAAAAAGCGCCGCTGGCGCTCGCCATCCTGGTGGCGATGGTGGCGGCCGCCACCTTGTTCGAACAACATCCGTGGTTCGTCGCGCGCGGCTACAGCATGCTGCACGCGGGCCTGGTGGCGTCGTTCGCGATGTTGATTTCGGGCTGCTGCAAGGCCGAGTCGGCGCGCCGCACCATCGACTGGCCGGTGCTGATTGTGATCGCCGCGACCATCGGCATCGGCACCGCGCTGACCAACACCGGGCTGGCGGCGGCGGCGGCCGAGGTGGTTGCCGGTTTCAGCGCGGCCTCGCCGTGGCTGGCGCTGGCGACGGTTTATATCGCCACCATGCTCGCCACCGAACTGCTCAGCAACAACACGGCCGCGGTCTTGATGTTCCCCATCGCGATTGCCTCGGCGCAGGCGCTGCATGTATCGCACCTGCCGTTCGTGGTGGCCATGACCATCGCCGCGTCCTGCGGCTTCGCCACACCCCTGGGCTATCAAACCCACATGATGGTGTTCGGACCAGGCGGTTATCGCTTCGTGGATTTTCTGCGCTTCGGCATACCGCTCAATCTGGTAGTCGCGGCGACCACCGTGCTGCTGACACCGTGGCTGTTCCCGTTCACGCCGTGAGGGGCGAACGCGCGTGACGCGCGACGGCGACTGACGCGGTCTTCTACTGCCTGGGTTTGGCTTTCGCCGGCGGCGCGACTTTGGCGGCGGCTACTTTGACGGGCGCGGCCTTGGCCGCCGTCGCTTTCGCCGCCGGGGCGGAGAGGGCGGCGGCGGCAGCCACTGCGTCGGCAGCGGCGGCGCCGACAGACGGCGCGACGCCGGTCGATTTCCTGGCAGGCTCGGCGGTCGCCGCCGGCGCTGCGGGCGCGGTCTCGGCCGCAGGTGCGGCGGCCTTGGCGTCCGCTGGCGCGGCGTCGCCGGCTTCTTGCGGTGCTTCCACCGCCGGCGCCGCGGCGTCGCCGCTCGCGGCGGCCGCATCGCCGTTCGCACTGCCGTCGCTTTCGGCGCCGTCCATGCTCACCGCTTTGCCGAAATCGCCACGCAATACCACGATGCTGATGCGGCGATTGATGGGCGCCTGTGGCTGACTCGGGTCAAGCAGATCCGACGAACCCAGCCCGACCACACGGCCGACTTTATCTTCCGGCAGGCCGCCGTTCAAAAGCTCGCGTCTTGCGGCATTGGCGCGGTCGGCGGACAACTCCCAGTTGCCGTAGTCGCCGTCGTAGGCATAGGGCGTGGCATCGGTGTGTCCCGAGATCGAAACGCGGTTGGGCGCTTCACTGATGACCTTGACGATTTCGTGCAGGATGTCGGCGGTGTAGCTCTTCAGGTGCGCGCTGCCCTGGTCGAACATCGCGCGATTTTCCTTGTCGACGATCTGAATGCGCAGACCTTCGGGCGTGATGTCGAACAGCACCTGGTCGGCGTAGTCCTTCAAACCCTTGCCAGCGTCGACCACCGCTTTCAGCTCGTCCATCATTTTGATCATGCGCGCCTTGTCGAGCTTGTCGGCGTCTTCTTCCTCGGCCGGGCCGTTGGTGGTGGTGTTGTCCTTGTTGGTCGACTGCGAGGTGAAGGGATTCTCGCCGCGCCCGGACAGGATGCCTTCGCCGCCGTTCAAGGCCGGGTTGCCGGCGCCATTGCCGGAATAGCCGGTAGTCGCGAGGGGATCGTTGAAATAGGACGAAATCGCGGCGCGCTCTTCGACCGTGGTCGAGGACATCAGCCACATCAGCATGAAGAACGCCATCATGGCGGTCACGAAGTCGGCGAACGCGACTTTCCAGGCGCCGCCGTGATGTCCGTGGCCGCCCTTCTTGATCTTCTTGATGATGATCGGGGCGGCGCCCTGGTTCGCTGCCATGTCCTGCGCTCCGCCCTTACTTGCCCTTCACGCGGTTTTCGAGCTCCATGAAAGACGGCCGATCAACGCCGCCGATGGCCTTGCGTCCGAACTCGACGGCGATCTGCGGCGCATAGCCCTGGGCCGAGGCGACCAGCGTGTTCTTGATGGCGAGGAACAGCGCCGCTTCGTCCGCCGCCTGGTGTTCGAGCGCGGTGGCCATCGGACCAACGAAGCCGTAGGCGAGCAGAATGCCCAAGAAGGTGCCGACCAGCGCCGCCGATACGTGGTGACCGAGCTCCGCCGGCGGACCGCCGATGGCGCCCATGGTGATGACGATACCGAGCACCGCCGCGACGATACCGAAGCCCGGCAGGCCGTCAGACACGCGGGTCAGGGCGGCGGACGGCTTGTGCCCTTCCGCGTGATGGGTTTCGAGTTCGACGTCGATGAGGGCGTCGAGCTCATAGGGGCTGGTGATGCTGCCCGCCGCCAGCAGGCGCAGGTAGTCGGTGATGAATTCGATGAGGTGATGATCGCCCAGCAGGGTCGGGTACTTGCCGAAGATTTCCGAGGACTCTGGCTTATCGACGTCGCCTTCCAGCGCCATCATGCCTTGCTTGCGCGCCTTGACCAGCAGGTCGTAGAGCAGCGCGAGGGTGTCCATGTAGAACTCTTTCTTGTACTTCGAGCCCTTGAGCAGCTTGGGGATGGAGCCAAACGTCTGCTTCACCACCTTGCCCGGATTGGAGATCACGAAGGCGCCCAGGGCGGCGCCGCCGATGACCAGCAATTCATAGGGCTGCCACAGCGCCGCGAGTTCGCCGTGGGACAACACGAAACCTCCGGCCACGCAGCCGAGGACGAGGACGATGCCGATGATCAGTGACATGAGCGCGATTTCGACCGGTAGAACGGAACAATCCGGAAGGTCTTAGCGGCATGCGACGGGCGCGGCTTGAGGCGCGCAGCGCGGTTCGGGATCAGTACAATCACGGGCAGGCCAGCGATACACCGACACCGACCGCCAGGGGAGCATGATGGACAGATCCGCGTTTTACGCCAACGCCCGTGATGATGTGCGCGGGCCGCTGCACGGCATCACGGTGGTCGAGGCCACCACCACCTGGGCTGGCCCGATGGCGGCTTGTCTGCTGGCCGATTTCGGCGCGACAGTCATCAAGGTCGAGCACCCGCAGGGCGAGGTGGCGCGCGCGCTGGCGCCCTACCTGCCGGATTCAAAGCTGACCGTCGCCCACGAGACCGTCAACCGCAACAAGCAGAACGTATCGCTGGACCTGCGCCTGCCGGAAGGCCGCGACCTCTTTCTCAAGCTGTGCGCGCGCGCCGACATCGTGGTCGAGAATTTCAAGCCCGGCACGCTCGCGAGCTGGGGCGTGGGCTATGGTGACGTGGCGGCGGTCAAGCCCGACATCATCTACGTGTCGGTCAGCGGCTTTGGCCAGTTCGGGCCTTACTCGGAGCGCCCGGCCTACGACCCCATCGCGCAGAATTTCAGTGGCTGGACGTCCTTGAACGGCGACCCGCAGGGCGGTCCGACCAAGGCCCCGACTTTTCTCGGCGACGACCTTGCCGGCATGCACGGTGCGCTCGGCGCCCTGGCGGCGCTCAATCATCGTCAACGCACCGGTGAGGGTCAGCATGTCGACGTGGCCTTGCTCGACGGCCTCATTTTTCAAAGCAACGGCAATCTCACCGCGGGCGCGCTCGGCATTCCACTCAAGCGCTACGGCAATCAGTTCGCGCTGGCGGCGCCGGTCAACGTTTACGCCTGCAGTGACGGCAGTATCTACGGCGGTGTGCTGCTCGACAGCCATTGGCGCGCGTTGTGCGCCTTGTTGGGCCGCGAGGATCTCGCGTCACTGCGCAATGCCGAGCGCATCGAGCGACGCGACGAAGTCGACGCGCTGATGGCGGCGTGGTGCAGCCGCCACCCGGCCGACGAGGTGGTCGACCAGCTGGCGGCGGCGGGTGTGACCGCGACCCGCGTCAACACCTATGCCGAGGCGTCGCGCCATCCCCATGTCGCGGCGCGCGACATGCTGCAGACCGTGCGTCTGTCCGATGGCAGCGACGTGCCCCTGACCGGCCCGGCGGCAAAATTCTCACGCACACCGACAGCCATCCGCGAAGCCGCGCCGACCTTGGGCCAGGACAATGCGCGTATCTATGGCGAGCTGGGATTGAATGCCGAGGATCTCGCGCGGCTGCGCGCGGCGGGCGTGATCTGAGCGGCGCTCGAGCGCCCTTACATCACGAAATGGATGAGGTCCGGGTCGTCCGCCGGCGCTTCGTCGCCGAGCGCGATGGCGCCGCTGCCGTTGAGCACCAGCGATGCCTTGTGCACCTTGGCGCCGCGTCCGTCGATGAAGCGCACGTAGGTGCCATTGGAGCTGTCGTCGACGAGGTGATACTCGCCGTCGCGGAATTCGATGCTGGCGTGGAAGCGCGACACCCGCTCGCGGCGCATGCGCAAATCGCAGTCGCTGACCCGGCCCATGGTGAACGTGCCGACGTGGGTCGCCAGATCCCAGTTCAAGCCGCGCCATGCGACTTTCAATTGCGGTGGACGCTTGAACAGGCTCTTGAAGCGGCCGCTGGCCGCGAGGCGCGTCTCGGTGGTTTCCTCGATGCTTTCCTTCTTGTGCTTTTCCCACTCCAGGCGCCGACGTAGCTGTTCACGCACATCGGTCGACACTTCGTGGCGCAGAAATGAATTGGGCGCGCGCGTGACGTACTTGAGGAGTTCCTCGCACCACGGCTCGGTGACATCGGCCGGGTTGAAGAACTGGCGGCGTTCCACCAGCTCGTCGTAGTTGCGCGTCACCAGTTGCAGGGCCGCGTGTTCAATGTCGACGCCGAACTGCAACGTGACGGGCACCGGCCCTTCGATGGTGACCAGGGCCTTCTGGTTGGCGCCGCGCGTGTCGGTCACGCGCAGCACTTTCAACGGCAAGTCCTGGCGGCGCAGGCGGTCGACCCAGGTGGTGGGCGAAGTGCCGGCCGTGGTGAGTTCCAGCGGACGCACCTTGGCGATGCGCAGCGCGCAGCGCAGGGTCACGGTGGTGGGCGGCGTGCCTTCGGCGCTGACCGAATAATTGCCTTGCTGAAAGCCGGCGACTTCACCGATGCCGGGAATCTTGAGGCTGACCGGCGATTCATCGCCGAGGATGTTGAGCTGTTTGACGAGCTCGGCGAGATTGGTGTGAATGCGAAACAGCGCCGGCAGGGCGACGGCGCGAAGGGCGTCCGCGCGCGCGTCATCTTCCATATTGGAGGCACGCTGCGCCTCTTTTTCCGCTGCGCGCTTCTTAAGCTCGTCCAGCAATCCCATCCGCTGCCCCTGTTGTCGCCTCGGCGCTCATGACCTCACGCCCATCCTCGCGACCTCGATGATGGCCGCATCTTAGCACCGCGCGTACGCTGAATTCATCGCCGCGCAAAGGCCTGGCAACAACATTTCACGTGGCGCTTGAGCGCAGTGACATGGCGGATGTCTGCAGCACGAGGCTGAGTCGGGTTTGATTGGAGCGTGAGAGGGAGAGGACAACAGACCCCATGCCGACGGGCATGGGGTCCGAGACCTGCCACGGCCTTGCGCCGTGGCAGGAAGGGCAGGGCTTAGACTACGGCCTCGACCTTGTCCATGAACTGCGACAGGTCCACGTTTTCGCCGACCAACAGGTCGGTGCGACGCAGGAAGTTCGGATTGACGAACCATACCAGTAGCGGCAGCACGACCAGCGACAGCACCATGTTGATCAACATGATGGCCACCAGCAGCACGCCCATGTCGGCCATGAACTTCAGATCCGACAGGAAGTACCACGGCATGATGGCCAGCAGCATGATGGATGCCGTGAACATGATCGCCTTGCCGGTGGTGGTCAGTGAAGCAAAGATAGCCTTCTTGAGATCTTGCTCCTGGGCGACGTATTCCTCGCAGATACGCGACAACAGGTAGATGCCATAGTCGATACCGACGCCGACGCCCATCACCGCCACGATCGCGGCGTTGATGTCGAGGCCGATGCCGAGCACGTGCATCGACGCCATCAGCATGAAATTCGACAGGTTCACCGGCACCAGCAGCAGGAACGCCGCCACCACCGAGCGATAGGCGTACCACGCAAGGAAGAACACACCGATGTTCACACAGCCCAGAATCAACCAGTGGTATTTGTGCACCACGTTGTTCATGGCCTGCTGCAGCGCGATCACGCCGGTGGCGATACGCACCTTGAACTCCGGATGGTCAAGACCGACGTTCTTGCCGGCGGCAAAGGCCGAGGCGAGCGCGGCGTCCACCGTTTCCTGCTTGTTGTCGCGGAACCACGCCGACACCGTCGAATTCTGGAACTCGAAGTCGGCGACATGGCTGAAGTTGATGGCGTTCGAGCCCATCAGCGCGGCAAAGCCGGCAGCGGAGATCGCTTCGGCGGTCGGGTCGAGCGGCATCCACTTCGGATTGCCGCCGGCGAACAGACGGTTGATGTCACGCATGTAGTCGGAGAACGACAGCGTGGCGCGCGGCGGCAAGTTCGGGTCGGAGCGGTCCGACTCAAGCTGACGCTGCAGTTCGGTTGCGACCTTCACCACTTCCGGGGTGTTCACCACGCGGTGATCGTTCTTGCGGCTCTTGGCCTCGAGCACGATTTCCAGGGTGTTGGTGCCGGGGAAGTGGGCGTTGATGGCACGGGTGCCGGTGTTGAACTCCGAATCGTTCCACAGCAGGTTGGTGCCCTCGACCGGGTTACCGACCTTGATCTGCGAAGTGAGATAAACGGAGATGACCGCAAGCACAATCACGACTACGGCCGTGACGCGTGCTGCGTTGCCGTAAGTGATGTGCGCGATGTTTTCCAGCAGCCCGGTCTGCCAGCGGTGGAAAGCCGATTCCTTTTCCGCGCCGCCGACAATCTTTTCGAGGTTGTTTGGAACCGGCAGGTAGGACAGCAGAATGGAAGCGAGGAACACACCGGTAGGAATGATCCAGAACGCCCAGAAGCCGCAGAAGATCGAGTGGTTGATCATCGTCTTGATCGGCGCGATGGCGATGAAGATGATGCCGAACACGTCGGTGAAGATACCAAGGATCGAGGGCGCCATCATGATCGCCATCGTGATCTCGGCGGCCAGCACCTTGTCTTTCACATGATGCAGCACTTCGTAGTAGCGCTCGGTGTACTGGATGCAGTGCGAAATCGAGCGCGCCACCAGCAGCAGCGGCACGATCATGAGCAAGGGCTCAATCGGGCGTTCAAATATACCAATGGTGCCGAAGCCCCAGATACCCGCAACGGCGGCGCTCACCAGCGGCATCACGGTGCCGGCGATGTTGCCCATGTAGAACACCAGCAGCAACAACATCACGCCAATGGTGGCGGCGAAGATCTTGTAGGTCTGGTGCTGCAGCTTGTACACCCAGCCGGTCAGGGCAGGCTGGCCGACGAGATGAACCTCGTGGTTGGCGTCGCGGTTCTTCTCCACCAGCTCCTGCACGTACTTGAACGACGCGCCGTAGTCGATGGTGTCGAGGAAGGCGGCGTTGAGCAGGGTGGCGGTGCTGTCACCCGAGATGTAGAAGGTCTGGGCGCCGGACGAAATGTTCACGCGGCGGCGGAATTCCGCGATTTCTTCCTCGGTCTTCGGCGCGTGGGCCTCCATCAGGGGCTTGGTGTCGATACCGTCGCGGGTCGCTTCCGCGTAGCGCATCTTTTCCGTTGCAATCGAGATGATCTGGTCATGGTCGATGCTCGGCGCCAAGTCGATGTCGCGGGTCATTTGATAGACCTTGCCCAGCGTCTCGGCGTTGTAGATGTCGCCATGCTTGTTCTTGATCATGATCGACATCGTCAACGGATTACCGAAGTTGCGATGCGCGAAGAAGACCTTCACGAATTCCTCATTGGTCGGCAGGAAGTCGTTATAGATGGTGCGGATTTCGACTCTCGGAAACTGGCTCATGAAGGCCAGCGTCACGATGATGAAGGCCATGCCCACGCCGAAACGGTGGTGCATGATCCATTTGGCAATTCGGAATCTCATGGAATGAAACTCTCCCAGTGGTAGTAATTATCTAATGTGATGTGATGACGCCGGTCACCAGACGGACATCGCCATCGTCCTGGCCGACCACTCACTCGACGGCTGCGCCGCCTTCCCCGAATGGTCTGCCGGGTGCGGGTGCGCGGGCCGCTTCGGCGGCGGGCACGCACCACGCGCAATAGCTCAGTCAATCTGCCTCAGGCGAGCCTTGTTCAACCCGCCAGCGTCTGCTGAATGGTCAGTTTGCCAAGCTGGGACATGTGAACCTCGTCGGGGCCATCCGCCAGACGCACGGCACGCGCGTAGGAGAATATTTCCGGAAGCACAGTATCCTGGCATACACCCATGCCACCATGGGCCTGCATCGCCCGATCGGCGATGGTCTGGCACATCTGCGGCACGATGATTTTTATCATCGCGATGGCATCCTTGGCCACCTTGTTGCCTTCGCGATCGAGACGATCGGCGGCCCACAGTGTCAGCAGGCGCGCCTGCTCGACTTCACAACGCGACTTCGCGATGTCTTGGCGGATGCTTGACTGCTCCGACAATTTCTTGCCGAAAGCCACGCGGCTTTCGACCCGAGCGCACATGATGTCGAGGGCGCGCTGGGCGCAGCCGATCAGGCGCATGCAATGGTGGATACGGCCTGGGCCCAGGCGACCCTGGGCGATTTCGAAGCCGCGGCCTTCGCCGAGCAGCAGGTTCGAAACCGGCACCCGCATATTGGTCATGCGCACTTCGCCATGGCCATGGGGCGAGTGGTTGTCGTTTAGCACGCGCAGGGAACGCACGATTTCGAAGCCCGGCGTACCGGCGGGCACCAGCACCATCGACTGCTGCACATGGCGTGCGGCGCCGGGGTCGGTCTTGCCCATCAGGATGTAAATCTTGTTGCGCGGGTCGAATACGCAGGAGCTCCACCACTTGCGGCCGTTGATGACGTATTCGTCACCGTCACGCTTGATGGAGGTTTCGACGTTGGTGGCGTCGGACGACGCGACCTGCGGCTCGGTCATGAGATAGGAGGAACGAATCTCGCCGGCCAGCAGCGGTTCGAGCCAGCGCTTCTTCTGCTCGGGCGTGCCGTAGCGGGCCAGCACTTCCATGTTGCCGGTGTCGGGCGCGCTGCAATTGAAAATTTCCGAGGCCCAATGCACGCGGCCCATTTCCTCGGCCAGCGGCGCGTATTCGAGATTGGTCAGGCCGGGGCTGTATTCGTGATATTCGTGGGGCAGGAACAGGTTCCACAGGCCCTGGTCCTTGGCGATCTTCTTCAGTTCTTCGATCTGGGGCGGGACCACCCACAGGTTCTTCGGATCGTGATTGAAGTTATAAATCTCTTCTTCTATCGGGTAGATGTGCTCCTTCATGAAGGCGCGCACCTGCTCGAGTAGCTGGCGACTTTTATCGTTGTATCTGAAATCCACGATGACTCCCCTAGGATCGAGAAACGGCGAAAGCAAACCCTTGTAGTCTACCCGGTAAAGCGGGCCCAGACGACATTACCCTTTCGAGTTCTTTACGGCCGGAAATCCGTGATTTGCGCGCGTGTGACCGGCCCCGTCGCGCGCCTTCCGATGCCGCAGTGCAGCAGGTCGGCGCGCGCGCAGTTCGCCCCTCAGTCGGTGAGCGATGTCACCACCAGGTCGGCCAGACGCTGCAGCCTTTCGATGTGATAGGTCTCTTCCATGAGGCCGGTGGAGAGGAAGGCGAAGGTGAGATCGAGCTCGGGGTCTATCCAGAAGCAGGTCGAGCCGGCGCCCCAGCCGCAGAAGCTCTTGGGGCTGGAGAAGTTGCTCATGGGCCCTGGCAGCACGCCTTTGCCGCGCACGAAGAAACCGAGGCCGATGTTGGCCGGCCATGGCTCCCAGCCGCGCGTGTCGGCAGCGTAGTCGAACAGGGCATTGGGCTTGTCGCCGGTGAAATTCTCGGTGCAGTACGCCAGGGTGCGCGGGGACAGCAGGCGCACGCCGTCGAGTTCGCCGCCATTGCGCAGCATGAGCGCGAAGCGGTGCAGGTCGTCGATGCAGGTGATGTAGCCGCCGGCCGCGATCTCGGCGCCGGGCAGGGTCACCACCTGGCCCACGCCCAGCACGTCTTCGGGGGCGAACATGCCGGCCTCGGTATAGCAGGTCGAGACCGGACACAGGCGCGCGATGAGGTCGTCACGCGGGCCCATGGCCGTGTTCTTCATCGCCAGCGGCGCAAACAGGTCCTGGTTCAGGATCTGGGTGAAGCTGCGACGGCTGCCTTCGGCGCGCTTGACCATCTCGGCCAGCACCGCGTGGGCCGCGATGATCGAATAATTGACGCGCTCACCAGGGCGCGTCTCGGGCCGCTGGCCGGCGATGTGGGCGGTCAATTTGCCGACATCAATCAAGGTCTCGAGCGGCACCGCCGGAATGGTCGACTGGATGCCGCTGGTGTGGGTCAACAGGTGCCACAGCTTGATGCCGCGCATGCCGCGCGTGCGGAATTCCGGGATGAGGTCACCGACCTGCATGTCCAGATGCAGCGCGCCGCTCTCGACGCGGTTGAGAACGATGACATTGGTAAATTGCTTGCCGATGGAGAACGACACGAAGGTGTCGTCGAAGCCGAGTGTGCGACCGTTGGCGCGATCGGCGTAGCCATGCACGCCGCGATAGGCCACCACGCCGCGGCGGCTCACGCAGACGGCGGCGCCGTTGTAGCGCCCTGCGGCGATGTCCGCGTCGATGCGCGCCGGCAGGCGTGCCAGCCGTTGATGATCAATGCCGAGCTTGGCCGATGAGTCCATGGTGTTTCCTCCCCCTGTCATGAGTTCGTGGCATTCTAACCAACAGCCACGCGCTTACCTTGTGGAAGATCAAGCCGTGCGCCGCGTGTCGAACATCAAGGAGCAGGATATGCGAGCTGCGAGCGGTCGTTGCTGTGCTGTGATGGCCGTTGTCATCGGGTGTCTGGCCATGAATACGGCGTGGGCCGAGGCGCGGCCCGTGCGCGTGATGTTGACCAATGATGATGGCTACCAGGCGCCCGGTCTCGCGGCTGTGCGTGGCGCGCTCGAAGCGGCCGGCTTCGACGTCACCGTGGTCGCGCCGCTCAGGCAGCAGAGCGGCAGCGGCGCGCGTATCACTCTGGGTGAGATGGCGGTCGTCGCGCATGATCGGGCGACTTGGTCGGTGGACGGCAGTCCGGCCGACAGCGCCGCCTACGGACTGACCGAGGTGCTCAAGCAGCGCGCGCCGGACGTGGTCGTGTCGGGCGCCAATCTGGGCCAGAACCTCGGCGCCAATGTCGTCAGCTCCGGCACGGTCGGCGCGGCGGTGATGGCCGCGCAGCTCGGCGTGCCGGCCATCGCGGTGTCGGTCGGCCTCGACATGGCGCAGGCCAAGGCCCAACCGACGCCCTTTCCTGACACCGTTGCCGCCTATCCCCTGGCCGCGGATTTCGTCGCCAGGCTCATTACGCGCCTGGCGGCGGCTGCCGGCGGCGGCCCAGTGTTGCCCGCCAACACTCTCCTCAACATCAACGTGCCGGCGCGCCCCGCCGAGCAGATTAAAGGTGTGCGCCTCGCGCCGCTGGCACAGCATGGCGGTTTTCGTGTTGTCTACCGGCACAGCGCCGAGCCGGCCCGCGTGCTCAGCAGCATCGAAGTCGAGCCGGCCGGCGCCAACGAAGTGGAGGCGGATGCCGGCTGGTTCGCGCGGGACTACATCACGGTCTCGGTGCTGCGCGCTGACTGGAACGCCGCGTCCGTCGACAGCACTGCGCTGCGGACGCGCCTCGGGGATCTCGAGAGTCTGCGCGGCGCGCCCTGAGGCCCGCCCCAATCAAGGCGACAGCACAAGCGCAACATTTGGGCGAGCCGGCCGCCAGAGGCTTCCCCTACACTCCGTGACACTCAATGGAAGGAAAAGCTCGTCATGTCCGTCGATCCAGACCGTCTCAATCAACTCATCGGCCGCGCCTTCAGTGATCTCGCCGCCGGCGCCACGGGCGTGATGGTGAGTCTCGGGCGCCGCCTCGGCCTCTACAAGGCAATGGCCGGTGCGGGACGCATGACGTCCGCCGAACTGGCGCGGCGCGCCGACTGCGCCGAGCGCTACGTGCGTGAATGGCTGGGCAGCCAGGTGGCGTCCGAATACCTCGTCTATCACCCGCAGGACCAGACCTACGAGATGACGCCGGAACAGGCCATGGTGCTGGCCGACGAGAACAGTCCTTGTTATTTCCCGGCGGCGTGGGAAGTGGCGGCCTCGATGTGGATGGATGAAGAGCGCTCGGCACAGTTATTCAAGAGCGGCGCGGGTTTGCCCTGGGGTGAACACCATCCGCGCCTGTTCTGCGGCGTCGCGGCGTTCTTTCGTAATTCCTATCGCGGTTCGCTGGTGCCGCAGTGGCTGCCGGCGCTGGATGGTGTGTTGGCCAAGCTCGAGGCCGGCGCGCGGGTGGCGGACATCGGCACCGGCCACGGTCATTCATCCTTGCTCATGGCCGAGGCATTTCCGAAGTCGAGCTTCCACGGCATCGACGTGCATGCCGGTTCCATCGACGCCGCGCGCGCCAATGCCGCCGCCGCCGGCCTCACCGAAAGGGTCAGCTTCGAAGTCGCGAAGTCGACCACCTTTGCCGAAAAGGGCTTTGACCTCATCTGCTTTTTCGACTGTCTGCACGACATGGGCGACCCGGTGGGGGCCTTACGCCACGCCGCCCAGGCTCTCGCGCCCGGCGGCACGGTGATGCTGGTCGAGCCTTTCGCCAACGACGCCCTCGAAGAAAACATCAACCCCGTCAGCCGCCTGTTCTACAGCAGCTCGACGACGCTGTGCTGCGCCCATTCCCTGTCGGAGCCGGTGGCCATGGCGCTCGGCGCGCAGGCGGGTGAGGGGCGTTTGCGTAAGTTGTTCGAGGAGGCAGGCTATTCGCACTTCCGCAAGGCGGTCGCCACACCCTTCAACCTGATCCTTGAAGGGCGGGTGTAGGGGCGAAGTCATTCACACATCTGATTCCCTTCGCACATTCCTGCCCCGGCGTCGTGCGCTGCCGGGACATGAATGTGCGATCGAAATCGCACCTGCCGGAGATATTCAGGCCAGCAGCTTGTTGACCTCGGCGGCCGCTTCGAGCTGCACCAGATGGCCGAAGCCATCGAGCACCGTCACCGACACCTTGGCTGGCAGACCGCTGGCGTGGCTGGCCGGGATGATGGCGTCCTTCGAGCCCCAGATGACCTTGATCGGGATATCCAGGCCTTCGAGGTTGGCGCGCAGGTTGACGGTTTGGCGGCTGCCGTCCTGGAAGCCCTTGGCGATCGCGGTCAAGGCCTCGCCAACGCCATCGATGCGTTTGAATTGCAGGATGTCGTTGATGAGCGTGCGGTTGATGAGATTGGCATCGGCCACCAGTTGTTCGAGCAGGGGTTTCATTTCCTTGCGCGACTCGGCAGCGATGAAGCCGTTGATGTAGCCCGCATTGATCTCCGCACCGAGGCCCGCTGAACCTATCAGGGCCAGCGCGCTGACGCGGTTCGGATGATCGACCGCCGCTTGCAACGCAATCGCGCCGCCCAGCGAATGTCCGACCAGTTCGGCCTTGGCAATCTCAAGCGCGTCCATGAAGGCGACGACGGTGGCGGCGAGGTGCTGCACGGAGCTGTCGTTGAGCGCCTTGCTCGACTGGCCGTGACCCGGCAGGTCGAGCGCATAGACCGTGGCGTTGGCCGCCAGCGCACCCTGATTGAACAGCCAGCCGGCGGCGTCGCCGCCAAAGCCGTGCAGCAGGATGATGACGCGCGCGCCATCGCCCATCTTCGAGTAGCGCAGCTTGTAACCGCCCGCTTCGATGAACTGGAAGCCGTCGCTGCCTTCGCCTTCTTCCGGCGCTGGCGGCACGTAGTTCTTCTGGAACTCGGCGATGTACTCATCGACCTCGGCGTCCGACACTTCAGCCGGCGCCAGCACGCCGAGCAGCGCGCCGATGGGCAGCACCTCATCGGGCTGTGCGACGATGCGGCGCAGGATGCCGGCATCCAGTGCTTCGAAAGTGTTGGCGATTTTCTCGGTCTCGATGTCCACCACCTGGTCACCGAGTTTCAACAGCGCGCCTTCCTGGGCCAGCCATTCGACCACCTTGCCTTCCTGCATCGACAGGCCCCACTTGGGCATGGTGATCGGAACGATGTTGGCATTGCTCATGCGTTGTACCCCGCGGTGGCACGTACGGCCGCGGCAATCTTGTCGGGATTGGGCACGTAAAGATCTTCCAGCTTGCCGGCAAAGGGCACCGGCGTATGGGGTGGCGTCACCACTTCTATCGGCGCCTTCAAGGAACTGAAGCCTTTGCGCGCGACCAGCGCGGAGATGTCCGCCGCCATGCCACAGCGCGGTGAGGCTTCATCGACCACCACCAGGCGGCCGGTGTTCTCGACCGATTCGAGTATCGAATCTTCATCGAGCGGCGAGGTGGTGCGCGGGTCGATGACTTCACAGCTGATGCCTTCCTTGGCGAGCGCGGTGGCCGCCTTCAGCGCCTGCTGCACCATGCGACCAAAGGCCACGATGGTCACATCGTCGCCTTCGCGCACGATGTTCGCTTCACCGAAGGGGATGGTGTAGGACTCTTCCGGCACATCGCCTTCCATGGTGTAGAGCACCTTGTGCTCGCAGAAGATCACCGGATCGTTGTCGCGGATGGCCTGGATGAGCAGGCCCTTCACATCATAGGGCGAGGACGGCAGCACCACCTTCAAGCCCGGGATGTGCGTGAACAGGGGATACAGGCACTGCGAATGCTGGGCCGCGGCGCGAAAGCCCGCGCCGTACATGGTGCGGATCACGACCGGGGTCTCGGCCTTGCCGCCGAACATGTAACGGAACTTGGCGGCCTGGTTGAAGATCTGATCGAAGCACACACCCATGAAGTCGATGAACATCAACTCGCAGATGGGGCGCAAACCGGATGCCGCCGCGCCGACCGCCGCACCGACGAAGCCCGATTCGCTGATGGGGGTGTCCATGATGCGATCGCCGTACTTGCCGTACAGGCCCTTGGTGACGCCGAGCACGCCGCCCCAGGCATCCATTTCGCCGTCGGAGCCGGAGCCGCCGACCACGTCTTCGCCCATCAGAACAATGTTCTCGTCGCGCGCCATTTCCTGGTCGATCGCTTCATTGATGGCCTGCTGATATGTGATTTTTCTAGCCACGGACCATCTCCTCAGTACTTGATGTAGACGTCGGTCAAGAGATCCGACGCTTCGGGTTCGGGGGACGTTTCGGCGAACGCCACGGCTTCATCGATGAGCTTCGCGACTTCATCGTCGATGGCCGCCAGCTGTTGCGCTGTAATGCCATGCTCGCCGGTGACCTTCTTGGCGAAGCGCTTGATGCAGCAGGTTTCCTCGCGCAGCCGCGCGACTTCACCGGCCGGCCGGTATTTCTGGTTGTCGCCCTCGAAGTGACCGAAGAAACGATCAAGCTTGTGCTCGATGAGTGACGGTCCGCCGCCGCTGCGCGCGCGCTCGGCCGCTTCGGCGAAGGCCTCGTGCACGGCGAAGAAATCATGACCGTCGACAATCCGGCCCGGCATGCCAAAGCCAATCGCGCGCTGCGCGATGTCCTTGCACGACACCGAGAAGCGGCTGTCGGTGGCTTCGGCGTAGCCATTGTTCTCGAACACGAACACCACCGGCAGTTTCCACACCGTGGCGAGATTCATGGCTTCGAACACCGTGCCCTGGTTGGACGCGCCATCGCCGCAGAAGGCCACGGCCAAGCCGCCCTTGCCTTTACGCTTGGCGGCCAGTGCGGCGCCGCATACCAGCGGTGGTCCGCCGCCGACGATGCCATTGGCGCCCATCATGCCGGTGTCGAGATCGGCGATGTGCATCGAGCCGCCCTTGCCACGGCAGGTGCCGGTGCGCTTGCCGTAGATCTCGGCCATCATGCCTTTCACTTCCACGCCCTTGGCGATGCAATGGCCGTGGCCGCGATGGTTGCTGGCGAGTCGATCGTCATCACGCAGATGCATGCCGACGCCGGTGGCCGAGGCTTCCTCGCCGGCATAAAGATGAACGAACCCTGGAATACCGCCTTTGGCGAACTCGACGTGGACGCGGTCCTCGAATTCGCGGATGGTTTTCATTGTGCGATACGCGTCGAGCAGATCCTCGACGGACAGTGCTTGCGCCATGAATGTCTCCCCTTGAGTGATGTGGTCCGACGCCGGCCATTGCGGTCGGCGCTGGATGCCGCGCGAGCCCTCTTGGCTGCCCGCGCCGACGCATGCCGATTGCACGCTGCGCCTGGGTGCGTCATGGACGCCCCAAGCGCTTAAGACTATAACAACGCGACCGGCCGGGAATAGCCATTTCTTTCGGCGCGCGGCGGCGGCAACATGATGTGCATCAAGACGAGGAGCGAGCGATGGAATTTGCAGATCTGATCGTGCGCCTGACGCAGGCCATCGCGCGCGGCGACGGCGCGACGGCGGCGGCCTGCTTCGGTGACGAAGGCGTCTATCACGACATTTTCTACGGCGCTTTCGCCAAGCCCGACATCCCGCGCCTGGTCAGCGATCATTTTCATCGCGACGCGTGCAATTTCATCTGGGACATCCACGATCCGGTGAGTGACGGGCGGCTGGGCTACGCGCGCTACGTGTTCAGTTACGACGGGCGCGTGGCGGGCTCGGAAGGCCGCCGTGCGGTCTTCGAAGGCGTGTCGATTTGCGAGCTGCGCGATGGCCTGTTGCTGAGTTATCACGAGGTCGCCAATACCGCGCCGGCCCTGGCCATGCTCGGTTTCGCACCGGCGCGGCTGGCAACCATCGTCGAGCGCCAGGGGCGCGCACTCGCGGCGCGCGCCGAAGCCGCGCATCACGTCCAGCGATGAACGGCGCGGGTCTCGCGGCGCGCGATCTGCTTGCGCAGCCGCTGACGGCTGCCGAGCTCGCGCGCGCCGCGCAGGAAATCTACACCGCGCTCACGCCCACCGCGCAGATTGCGTGGCCGCTGCTGTCCGAGCAATGCGGCTGCGAGGTGTGGGTGAAACACGAGAACCATCTGCCTACCGGCGCCTTCAAGGTGCGCGGCGGCGTGTGGTTCATGCACCAGTTGCGCGACGCCATGCCAGAAGTGCGTGGCGTGGTGGCGGCGACGCGCGGCAACCACGGCCAGAGCATCGCGTTCGCGGCGCGCCGTCACGGGTTGTCGGCGGTGGTGGTCGTGCCCTACGGCAACAACCCGGAAAAGAACCAGGCCATGCGCGCACTCGGCGCCGAGTTGATTGAGCACGGCGAGGACTTCAATGCCGCGCTCGAATACGCGACGGCTCTGGCTGAGCGGCGCGGTCTGTTCGCCATGCCGTCCTATCATCCGCTCCTGGTGCAGGGCGTCGGCACCTATGGCTATGAACTGCTGCGCGCCGTGCCGCAACTCGATACGGTCTACGTGCCGATTGGTCTCGGTTCCGGCATAGCCGGCACGCTGGCGGCGCGCAATGCCCTGGGGCTTGCCACCGAAGTGGTGGGCGTGGTGTCGGCTCATGCCGATGCCTATGCGCAATCGTTCGAACGCGGCGAACTGGTTTCGACCGCCAGTGCCGACACCCTTGCCGACGGCATGGCGGTGCGCGTGCCATCGGCGATGGCGCTCGATTATCTGCACAGCGGTGTGGCGCGCATCGTGCGCGTCACCGACGACGAAGTACTGGCGGCGATGGCGCTGATGTTTTCCGCCACCCACAACCTCGCCGAAGGCGCGGCGGCGGCGCCGCTCGCGGCGCTGCTGAAAGAGCGTGAACAGATGCGCGGGCGGCGGGTGGCGGTGGTGCTGTCGGGCGGCAACGCCGACCGTGCCACATTCCTGCGCGCGCTGGGTGCGTAAACCGCACGCGGCGCGTGTGCGTCGCTTGGACTGATTAAGCGGAGGCTATCTCTATGCGGCTCGAAGGTTCGTGTCACTGCGGTAAGGTGAAGTTCAGTCTGTCATCGCGCCATCCCTATCCGTTCAACATCTGTTACTGCTCGATTTGTCGCAAGACCGCCGGCGGCGGTGGCTATGCCATCAACCTGGGCGGCGACAGCGCCACGCTCAAGGTGCGCGGGCGCAAGTTCGTCAAGGTCTATCGCGCCATGATGCCGGCCGAAGACGGCGGGCGCGCCAGGCGCAGCCCCGCCGAGCGCCATTTCTGCGCCGAGTGCGGCAGTGCGCTGTGGGTATGGGATCCGCGCTGGCCGGAATTGATTCATCCCTTTGCCTCGGCCATCGACACCGAATTGCCGGTGGCGCCGGAGCGCACCCATCTCATGCTGGGCTCGAAAGCGGCGTGGGTGCCCGTGCACGCAGGCAAGCGCGATAAGCGTTTCGACGAGTACCCGCGGGAGGCGATTTCGGAATGGCACCAACGCCTGGGCCTCGAGACGCCGGATGATTGAGAGCCGCGATGGGAGCCGCAAGCGACTCGAGCGATCCGCAGTCGGAGCGTGCTTCAGGCGCACGACGCCTGGGCAAAGCGGCTGTCGACGGCGCCCCAGCCCAGGCAACGGGTCGCACCCGGACGGCCGCGTGCCAGGTTGAGCATGCGCTTGCACAAGGCATAGAAGCGGAAAAAGCCCAGCACCACGCGCTGCTCGTCGACACCCAGAGCGTGGTGCGCGAAAATGAGCTTGTCGTCCTGCTGGCCGGCGTCGACAAAGCAGATCACGGCGCGCACCGGCACCTGCACACGCTGACCGGCGGCCACCCGCGGCCCCAGCAGCACTGCGTCCTGCGCGTCGCCATCGGCGGCCGGCAGGCCGGGCAGGGAGCCGTAGTTGAAAGGGCAGGGCAAGGGCGAAATGAATTCGAATACACCGCGCCCGTCGCGTTTGACGAAGCTGCCGCGCGGCACTTCAATCAGCACCTCGACCGGCATCGATGCGTAAGGGGGCGGTGTCTTCATGCGGCGGATGGTGGTGTGCGGCGCGTCGGCGCCATGGCTGCGACGCGCGCATTGTGCCATGCCCCGCAGGCTGCGCGACGGCCGCGCGGGGACTGTGAACTTTTGCGCCAATCGCGCGTTTAAGAGAAGTGGTCGGTGGGCGCTGGCGCCCACGATGGCTAAGGTGCGCATCGCGGCCAGCGCCCGCCGCGACGTTGGCCCAAGGATGAACTCGGCGCAATGCTTGAACGATAGATAGACGATGCCCCACCCCCCCATTTCCGCAGCCCATGATCCGGGCGAGGCGAAGATAGCCGAGTTTCGCGGCTTGGTGCTGTCGCGCTTCCTGTATATCGCGACCGCGCTGTCGGTGCTGGTGTTGCCGGCCTACTGGGTGATTGGCCTCAATGGCCTGACCATCGTGTCCTGCGTGTTCTTTGCCTGCACCTTCGTGTTCTGCTACCTGCACAACGTGCGGCACGCGGCGCGCGAAGTGTGCATGCACGGTTTCATCGGCATGACGGTGCTGGTCACGTGGGCCGGCATCGGCTATGGCAGCGAACTCATCGACAACAAGCCGTGGCAGATGCTGGTGCCGATGATTGCCTATCTCATTGGCGGCAGTCGCCGCGGTACCGCCTGGGTGTGTCTGCACCTGTTGGGACTGGTGGCGCTGTTCTATGCGCGCCGCTATGCCTACGAGCCGCTGTCGGTGGCCATCTTGCTGCTCGCCTATCCGAGCCTTGCTTACGGCCTATTCGTTTTCACGCGCGCCAATGAGGGCAATATCCGCACCATCAGCCGCCTGTCGCACACCGATTCGCTGACCAAGACCTATAACCGCCAATTGTTCGAAGAACTGTTCGTCAACATGTTCAACCGCGCGCGCCGCGCCGGCGAGCCCCTGGCGGTCTACATGATCGATATCGATCATTTCAAAAAATACAACGACAACTACGGGCATATCGCCGGTGACCGCGCACTCAAACAAGTGGCCGAAGTCATTCGCGGCTCGGCGCGTCGCGCCAGCGACTTGGTGTTCCGCTACGGCGGCGAGGAATTCTGCGTGGTGTCTTCCGGGGTCAACAGCCATGACGCGCTGCTCATCGCCGAATCCATCGTCGATGGCGTGCGCCGCCTCAACACGCCCCATGTGAGTGGTGAGAACGGCAAGCTGACGGTCTCCATCGGCCTGACCTATGGCCACAGTCTCGAAGACCTCGATACCGAGGCGCTGCTACGACGCGCCGACCGCGCGCTGTATGCGGCCAAGACCAGCGGTCGCAATCGCATCGATGTCGACAGTCACGGGGCGCCGTCCGGCGCGGCGCTGGCCGAGGCTTCGTGAACGGGACATCCTTTCCCGATCATTTTTCTTCAATGGCGGTCGCCTATGGCGAGTTCCGTCCTGATTATCCCCACGCCTTGTTCGAGCATCTCGCCGCGCTCGCGCCAGGGCAGGAACTGGCCTGGGATTGCGCGACGGGCAATGGCCAGGCGGCGCTGCCATTGTGCACGCGCTTTCGACGTGTGCTGGCCAGCGACGCCAGCGCCGCGCAGTTGGCCGAGGCGCGACGCGCCGACAACCTCGCGCTTTGCGTGGCCGGCGCCGAGCGCGTGCCATTGGCCGATGGCAGTGTTGATCTGGTGACCGTCGCGCAGGCTCTGCACTGGTTTCGTCTGGGTGAGTTCTTCGACGAGGCGAGGCGCGTGCTGCGTCAGCGCGGCGTATTGGCAGTGTGGACCTATCACCTGTTCTCGGTGACGCCGGACATCGATGCCTTGCTCAGGCACTTCAATCGCGAAGTGGTCGGCCCTTACTGGCCGCCGCAGCGGCGCATGGTCGAACAGGCCTATGCCGACATCGAATTCCCATTTGCTGAACTCGACACCCGCATGTTTCCGATGGCGGTTGAATGGAGTGTCGAGCACCTGCTCGCCTATGTGGCGACATGGTCGGCGGTCGCGCGCTATCGGCAACTGCGTGACGCTGACCCCATGCCTGATTTTGCCCGCGATGTGCGTGCCGCGTGGGGTGATGCGGCGCGGCGCGAAGTGCGCTTTCCGCTGACAGTCAAGACCATGCGCAAGGCCTAGCGCGCTGCGTGCTGGCCAAAAAAGGGGGCCTGGCAGCCCCTTTTTTCATGTCATGCGCAATTACTTCAGCGTTTGCAGAAATTCCCGCACACAGGCATTGAAGGCCTCGGGTGCTTCGATGTTGCTCAAGTGACCGGTATCCGGCAGTTCGAGCAGGCGCGCGCCGCGTATGGCTTGCGCCATCTTGCGCGAGATGGCCGGCGGCGTGAGCTTGTCGTCGGCGCCGACGATGATCTGCACCGGCACTTCCACGATGCTGACATCGGTGACCGGCTGGTACATCGTCATCGCTTCGATGGTCTTGATGTAGGACGCCTTGTGCAGCATCGAAATACTGTCGATGAGTTGTTGCACAACCGCAGGCTCCGCCTTTGGCGAAACCAGGGTGCGCGCAACCGCCGGTGCGATGTCTTTTGGCTCCGTGCCTTCAATCAACGGCTGACGCCGCTCACGCACGAAGCGTTCGCGGCCTTCCTGCGTGAACGAGGCATCGAAGCCCGGAAAGGTATCGACCAGGATCAGGCTGCGTGCACGCTCGGCATGACGTTCGTAGAAATCGAGCACGATGCGGCCGCCCATGGACAGTCCGCACAGGTGCGCGCGCTCGACGCCCAGGTGATCGAGCAGCCGTAGCAGGTCGGCCGCGAAATCGGTGAACGCCAGTTCGCCCGCGTAATCGTCACTGTCGCCGTAACCGCGCGCGTCCCACGCCACCACGCGACACACGTCGGCCAGCCCGCGCAACTGGGCATGCCAGTTGCGACGGTTGCCGCCAATGCCGTGCAGGCAGATTAGGGTTTCACCATTGCCCGCCATCTCATAGGCGATGCGCGGGGCGCCCGGCACGAAGCCGGTGACGGGCGTCATGCTCACGCGTTGTTCCCGTCCCACGGCAGCGCCATGTGCTGACGCTCGGCGGTCTCGACGCGCACCGGCGCCATGGCCAGGGTCGCGATGATGTGCAGCTCGGTGTCGCCGTCGTTACAGATCTGGTGAGTCACGCCGGCCGGAATGACCAGCGTCTCGTCTTCCTTGAAGTGATATTGCGCGCCGTTGTAATGACACACCGCCGCGCCTTTCATGCAGATGATCACTTCCTCGCAATCATGGCGATGCACGGGTGTGGCCGCGCCGGCGGCAATGGTCTGACGCCACACTTCAATGCTGCCCAACCCGTCACGACCGCCGGCCAGGGTCTGGTGCTCGAGACCGGGCAGATGATGCTTTTTCATGTCCGAATTGTGATTGACGCGCATGGCTGTGCTCCGCATTCCAGGTTGTGGGGGTGCCTGACTATACGAAATCGCGCGCGCTGGAGACAGGGGCCGCACGTCGGCGGCCGGCCTCAGGCCTTTTTCTTGATGCTTGCGGCCGGCAGCTCGCCGGCGTCGTCGCGGTGGTGGGCGAGGAAGTTTTCCGCGGCCTGGGCGCCCATGTATTTGCGCAGCAGCGTCGGTTCGGTCTGGGCCAGGTCGACCCACAGCAGGCAATCGATGGCGTTGTTGAACTCGGGGTCGACGTTGAAGCCGAGGATGCGACCATTGAGCTTGAGGTATTGGCGCAGCAGCACTGGGATGCCGACGTCCTGTTCTTCAACCGTGCTGAGCAGGGTCGCAATAATGCGCAGGTCGCTCACATTCAAATCGACCAGGTTCGAGGTGCGGTCGCCGCGCGGAAAAGGCTGGCGCGGCTTGACCAGGCTGGCGCGCTCGGGCTCCATGCGATTGCGCTGCAGGAAGCGCACGATGAGCTGTTGCGATACCGGGTGATAGTCGTTGCTGATGCTGACCGGCCCGAACAGCACGCGATAGCGTGGATGGCGCGCGACGTAGGCGCCGATGCCCTTCCACAGCAACATCAGCGACGAGTAATTGCGTTGATGCTCCGGACGCACGAATGAACGCCCGACTTCCAGCGCTGAATGCAGCTCCGCTTCGAGCGGACGTTCGAGTCGGAACAGGGTGCGCACGTACAGACCGCGGGCGCCATAGCTCGACAGGATGCGATCGGCCTGGCCGAGGCGATAGCCGCCCACCACGCAATGATGGGCGCGGTCCCACACAAAAAGGTGCAGGTAGTAGCTGTCGAATAAATCGAGGTCGACGCTGCGGCCAGTGCCTTCGCCGACCTGGCGGAAAGTGACCTCGCGCAGGCGACCGATTTCCTGCAGCAGCCACGGAATCTGCTCGGCCTGTGCGACCCACACCTCGAGCGTGTTGCTGCTGACCAGGCGCTGGTCCGGGCCGAGCCTGGCGATTTCGTCGGCGAGCAGTTCCGAGGCGATGGGCGCCGCCAGGGCTTCGCGATGAACATTGGCCGGTCGCACACGGGTCAGCCTGACGGGCTTGCGATAGGCGGCGCGGGCTTTAATGAGATAGGTGCTGGTCTGCAGATACGGCGCGATGGCTTCGCGGTCTTCCAACAGGCTCAAGGTCTCGGCCTCGATCATGCGGCCGCATTTGACGTTGATGACCGTGCCGCGGTGATTGAGCATTTCGCGCACCAGCAGCGCGGTGCGCACGCGCGGATGCACGAGGCCGCCGAGTTGGAACAGCGTGCTGTTGCGTCCGTCGATGAAGGCCGGCACCACTGGTGCGCCGGATTTCTCCACCAGCCAGCCGATGCCGGCGTCCCACGGTGGGTCGCTCAGCACCCGTGTGCGCAGATTGAAACTCGAGACTTCGCCGCCCGGGAACATGAACAACACGCCGCCGCCGCGCAGCCAGGCCAGGGCGCGACGCACGGCGCTGAAGTTGGAACGCGCCGAGTCGCGACCGCCGAAAGGATCGACGCCGATGAATATCGGTGCGAGTTCGATGAAGTTGTCCAGCAGGTAATTGGCCATGACCCGCAGGTCAGGCCGTCGGCGCATCAAGACTTCGACCATCGCCACGCCGTCCAGACCACCATGGGGATGGTTGGCGACCACGATGCACGGGCCGCTGGCCGGTATATTCTCCAGCGAACCGTCGTCAACCCGCACTTCGACGCCGAATCCATCGAGCGTACAGCGCGCGAACGTGTGCGGGTCGAGATCCGGCGGGATGGCGTGGTACACCGCGTTCAGACCCGTGAGGCCCAGGCCGCGATCCAGGAGCCGCGTCGCGACGCCGCGCAGCGGGCCGAGGCCGGCGGGCAGATAGGGGCCTAGGGTGAAATGCGGACGGACGCGGGTTGTATCTGGGGGAGTCGACATCAGAACGAAAAGCCGATCAGCGGCGGGCGGCAGATTTGCCGAACATTGTTACACTTGGCGCGAAATTTTGTGACCACGACGTGACCGATGCTCCAACCGATTTCCATTTACCGCGTAACCGGCCGACGCACGCCTTCAGGGTGGGCCGCCATGATACCGAAAGGCGCCCTCGACGGGGGACCTCTCCGCACTTTCCCTGAGTGTCCGGTGGCCGCCAGGGTCGCGCCGCAGTGAGACCATGGAAACTCGAAGACATTGCATGGACGGACTTCCAGCCTGCGCTGGTTGACCCGCGTTTGCTGGCGGCGGTCAAGACTGCGTCGGTGGTCGAAGCCAACAGCGCCGACTACGTGCGCTACCTGCACAACGTGTTCGGTGACGACGCCAGCTTCAAGGACGCCGCGGCGCGCTGGGGCGAAGAAGAGGCCCAGCACGGTGCAGCTCTCGGTCGCTGGGCCGAGCTGGCCGACCCCGAGTTCAATTTCGCTGCCAGCCTGGTGCGCTTTCGCGCCGGCTACCAGATTCCTGTCGACAGCGAACAGTCGATTCGTGGTTCGCGTGCGGGTGAGCTGCTGGCGCGCTGTGTAGTCGAGTCCGGCACCTGCTCCTATTACTCGGCACTGCGTGACCGGGCGCGCGAACCGGTGCTGCGCCAGATCTGTCATCGCATCGCGCAGGATGAAGCGCAGCATTACCGCCTGTTTCACACCCATCTGTCGCGCTATGCCGAGCGCGCGGGATTCAACCGCTGGGCGCGACTGCGCGTGGCTTTGGGGCGGGTCGGGGAAACCGACGACGATGAACTGGCTTTCGCCTACCACAGTGCCGTGGAGGCGCAGCGCCCGGGTGCCGTCTATGATCGCGCGCGTTGCGGCGCCCAGTATCAGCGTCTCGCGATGTCGATGTACGGTCTGCCGCATGTCCGCACCTTGGTCGGCATGATTGCCCTGGCCTTGGGGCTCAAGAGCACCACGCGCATGGTGCGCGCGGCGGGTTGGCTGGGATGGTGGTGGCTCAGGCTGCGCTGGTCAGCCGGGCTCGCCGGACGCTGAGCGATGCGCCGCCTGATGGCGGCGCCATACGAATGGCACGGCGAGCTGTTGCATGAACCCGCTGGGCATGTGGTCATTGATGCCGATAACGTCCACATCTTCGCCAGGGCGATTGAAGTAGGTGCCGAGCAGCATGTCCCACAGCACCAGGTTTTCGCCGTAGTTGCTGTTGCCGATGACGCTGTCGCGCGAATGGTGCCAGCGATGCAGCGTGGGAGTGTTGAAGACATAGCTCAATACGCCGCAGTCCATCGCCACGTTGCAGTGGGTCAGGATACCGATATATGCCGTGATGGCGCTGACCCAGATGATGGCGTCCATGCTTATACCGCTGAGCAGGAAGAACGGCAGGCTGGCGGCCACCGCCAGTAGCGAATCGACGAAATGGAAGCGGCCGGTGTTGACCAGCCACAGCTTGCGCACACTGTGATGAACGGCGTGAAAGCGCCACAGGCTCGGCCATTCATGCTTGAGCCGATGCGCCCAGTACAGTCCGAATTCCGAACCGACGAGACCGCAGATCACCTGCACCGGCATCGGCGCCGTACTCAGAAATCCGCTGCTGCGATGATCCAGCAGGCCGCGCGCCGCGAGCGTCACGATCAACAGCTGCACAATGCCTTTGTTCAAGACGGTATGGCCGAGATCCTGGAATACCTGACCGTCCGCGCGGCGCCAGTCGGCGCGGTAAGGCAGGCGGTGTTCAAGCCACAGCAGCCACGCGATGATCCAGGCGTAGGAGAGATTGAAGAACAAGGTCGGTCGACCTTGTGAAAACCCATAGGCGAGGATGGCGCAGCAGCTTGCCACCAGGGCCGGCCACGCACACGCGCGCGCGAAGGCGCTGCCGGCAGGGGAATCGCTCATGAACGGGGTGCAATCCGTGTGGGTGCGGTGGCTCAATTGACCGCGCAGGTGTGGCGCACGGCAGTCGAAACGCGGTAGACATCGTTGGAGCGGTCACGCGCGAGGCCGCACAGCACCTCGGTGCGCACCGCGTAGCCGGCGTTTTGCTCGGCGATGAGAAAGGTATAGCGCGGGCTGCAGTTCGACGAACACAGTTCGTACAGCAGTCGCCCGTCTTCGCCACGGCCTTGCGAGAACGCCGTGATCCACTCATTCATTTCTTCGACGCTGCGAAATTCGCGCTGATTGAATGTCAGCGGGTGGCTGGCGGTTTCGTTTTCGAATTTGCGGCACACCTCGCGCTGCTGGTCGTCGGCGAGGTAGGCGGTCGGCGCGACGCGATAGATGATTTGAGAATGCGCGCGTTGCGCACAGCTCGCATCACAGCCGGCGTTCGGATCGCGGCTGTCAGCAGCGAGGGCATCGTTCAGCAGCCGACCCGCAATGGCGCGGATGGAACTGGGGTCTTCAGCGAGATTCTTGATGATGCCGACCGAACCGGTCTCGGTGGCTATCGGCGTTTCGTGGGTGGTAGGCGCGCATTCGGCGCCGGAGGCAAGCACGTCCGAGGCGGGGCAGGCCAGCGGGACAATGGCCAGGGCTAACAGGCAAGCGCGAAATTTACTCATCATCTTGGTTCACCGTGGGAACCATCGTGTTGACCGATGGTAAGCATGAAGCTTTTTAAAATCAAACAATAGTTGGCGTTTTATAAACAATCGCTTCACAAACGTATCGGTGCCGACCATCGCGCCCTTGAAGCGTCGCCGGTGCCTGTCTGCGTCGCGCCGCGGTAATTGGGCGCAGGCATCGACCTCATGCAAGGGCCGCGCATGGTGCGTTGCACCAATACAAATGTAAAGTGGCGTGCAGGATGCGGGGCTGAAGCTGAGGGGTGCCTGAACCCGCGACCCGAATGCGCCCCGGCTTGCCGGTCGAGTTCGATTGACGCTCCCGGCACAGCCCCCTATAACGACTGTTCCATCATCGATGGCTCACATGCCGGGCCATTGCGACTCTTGAATAGCGAGGAGAGGATTACATGAAACTTTTGAATTCCTTCGGACCGAACCCGCGTCTGGTGCGTATGTTCATGGCCGAAAAGGGCATGAACATTGCCAGCGAAGATCTCGACCTGCTGGCCGGCGCCAATCGCCAGGCGCCCTATCTCAGCAAGAACCCGGCCGGTCAGACGCCGTCGCTGGAACTCGATGACGGCACCGTGATTGCCGAGACCGTGACGATTTGTGAATACCTCGAAGAGCAGCAGCCGTCGCCGGCGCTGATCGGTTCGACCGCCGCCGAGCGCGCCAATACGCGCATGTGGGTGCGTCGCGTCGAACTCAACATCACCGAGTACATGTACAACGGTTTCCGTTTTGCCGAGGGCATCGAGATTTTCCGCAACCGCGTGCTGTGCCTGCCGGAATCCGCGGCAGGTCTGAAGGCCAAGGGCAAGGCCGGTCGTGAATGGCTGGACGGCCTCATTGCCGGTCGCGATTTCATCGCGGGCAACAAGATCTCGCTGGCCGACATCGTGCTGTTTGCGTGCGTGGACTTCGCCAAGGACGTCGGTCAGCCGCTGGAGCCGGAGTTCAAGAACCTGCAGGCCTGGTATGCGCGTATGAGCGCGCGGCCGAGTGCGCAGGCGAGCCTGCATCCGGCGGCGCCGCAGCTCAAGATGGCGGGTTGACGACGGGCGCGTAAAGCGCCTGCGTTGAGTGGAAGGGGCGGCGCTTGCCGCCCTTTCCGTTTCTGGAACCGAGTATCTCGGCTCGGGTCAGGCGGCCTTGATGGCCGTCGCCGCGAAGGCCGGCGCGCCGTCGACGGCGGTGTCGAACAAGGGCCGGTGGCCGAGCTTCTTCAACTCCGGCACCACTTCCTTGGCGAACAGTTCCATGTTGCCACGCGCCACCGCTTCCGACATGCCGGCATAGCTGAACACGCCGGTAAAGCCACAGCAGTCGGTGCGCGAGTGGATGTCCTTGATCTTGTCCAGGCACTGTTCCGGCGTGCCCCACACCTGCAGACTCATGAAGAACTCGGTGACCGCATCGATGCCCTGGCTGCCGATGGTGTCGGTCATGCGCTTGTAGTACTCGTAGCCCTTGGTCTGCTCGAAGTGGGCGCCGCCCATTTCGTAATGTTTGACCACCGAATGCCAGTAACCGCCGATGTACTTGCGCGCCATTTCCTCGGCGCGACCGGCGTCCTTGTCGCAGGCCACCCAGCCGGCCACGTAGGGACGCGGCGGCGCCACGCCTTGCGCCTGGCGGAACACTTCCGCGTAATCCTTCAACTCCTTGGCGTGTTCTTCCCACGGCTTCTGCGGAATCACCAGGATGCCGAGGCCGAGGCGCGCCATGATCAGTGAAGACTCCGGCGACACAGCGGCGGCGTAAGTGCGGTTCTTGAAGGAGCGGAACGGCTCCGGGCGGATGCGAGCCTTCGGCTGCTTGATGAACTGACCGTCGTATTCACAGTAGCCCTGTTCGAGGCCCTGCAGGATGGTTTCGGCGCACTCGACGAAACGTTCACGCGATTCGCCCATCGGCACGCGGAAGCCTTCGAATTCGACGCGGCCGAGACCGCGGCCAATGCCGAGCAAAGTACGGCCGTCGGACATGCAATCGAGCATTGCGACCTTTTCGGCGACACGCAGCGGGTCGTTCCACGGCAGCACGATGACCATGGTGCCGAGCTTGACCTTCTTGCACTGGCCGCCGACGAAGGACAGGAACTGCGTGACGTCGGGCGTCATGGTGTAGTCGGTGAAGTGATGTTCGACACCCCACACCGATTCGAAGCCCAGGCTCTCGGCGCTGAGCGCGAGGCGCATGTCCTGCTGGTAGATGTCGTAGTCGCTGACGCCGCTGTCTCGTCCTGGATTCTGGAATATTGCAGCCATTCCAACGTGCATAAAAAAGATCTCCCCGGCTTGCGCCGACTGTGTTTGCGTTGAGCCCGGTAGTAAACGTATCGCTGCTCTGAGCGTCAACCGCACGAACTGTGGGGTTGTGGCGCCGCCGCGACGTTCAGTCGAAGAAGGCTACGGTGCGCACTTCGATACTGCGTCTGGGCAGCGCATCGGGCGGCGCGCTGGGGTCATGAAAGGCGCAGTGGGCGGTGTAGCGCGCCGGCACCTCTTGTGATGAATCGAAGCATTTCAGCAGCAAAGCCTCGTCGGGGCGCAGCCCGGCCTGGTAATACCAGCGGTGAGCCGGATTGAAGCGCGCGCTGTAGACCTCGCCAGTGCGCTCGGCGTAGCGCAGGTCGGTGGGGACGAAGTCGGCGCGGGCGAGACTGGCGGCGTCACACACCGCCAACGGGATGTCGATGGCGGCGTGGTCTATCGGTCGCCACACATTGATGAACGCATAGCGCCCGGCGCCGGGCGGCCCGCCCGGAAAGAGATCGCGCACGCGATGCGGTGCGGATTTCTCGGTGTAGTCGTTGTGCACGAAGCGCACCGGTTCGCTGACGCCGCTGTGGGCTACGCGTGCGAGGCGCTTGTCGCGCAGGTTGTAATCGAAGGCGTGCACCGTATGCGCACCGGTGGTGGCGGCGACCAGCGCCGCGCATTCGGCGAAATACACATCGCGCACGGCGACGTGATCAAAAAAATCACGGGTCGTGGTGGTGGCGGCGAGGTAGGCGAAGCCATTGTCATCCAAGCTCGGCTGACGGGGTGCATCGCGCAGGTCGTGGATGGCGACGGTGACCTTGTTCATGACCGGCGGCGGTGGTGTGTCGCTTGGAGCCTGCATGTCAACGCCGGGATGGACGGTGTCGGCCGCCAGGTAATTCAGCACCGCGTCGACGTGGCGTAACGAGGTGGTGTCGAGCAGGGGCATCGCACTCTCCGGGTGTGGAAATGTCCACGCAGAATGGCGCATGCGCGGCGCGGCGACAACGCTCACGGGCTGTGCATTCGCTCGAAGCGCTAGGGGAACGCGGCAATGGCGGCCGGTGAATGTAAAACTTTAGGCAATTTGGCCTGTGCTGCTTGCGGCTCGCGCAAAGCCTCGTCAATCATGCAGGTCAGGGACCGGGGAGGGTAGGACTCGCTGGCAACCTGGGAGAGTAGAAAAATGAATTCAAAACCAAGCAAGCAGGTATTGTGCGCATTGGCAATGGCGCTCGTGCTGGGGGCCGGCGCCAGCCACGCGGCTGAGCCGAGCCACGGCCTGCGAGTGGTGTCGTCGCGCCTGATTGAGAGCGGCGATAGGGCGCGTGTCGAAACCCGCATTACCCGATCTCTCGCGAACGGCCTGTTGGCGCCACAGCAACTGCGCGTTGCCTTGATCGCGGCCGATGGCTCGGTGCGCGCAGAGCAGCGCCGCGTGGTCGGCCCGGCGCAGTTACCGCATCACAGTGCGCGCGATGCATACCTGCGCACAGAGCTCAGCGTCGCCGCACAGCCGCAGGATCGTCTACAGGTCGAGTGGCTGACGAGTCACCTCTAAATAGTCGTTCCCAAATATCCAGCAGGTAAATCAACTCGGGTAACGTTCTGAGATAGATGGGTTCACCACAACTCGCCAATCCCAGAAGGAGTGACCAGATAGAAGGCAGCTTGGCAGGCATGCGCCGGACTGTATGCCGACGGTTGCTGCCGCTCATCCCAAACCGGCGCCCTGGGGAGGCGCCGGCGGGCGCTCGGGTCAACCGTCGAACTTGTCGAAATAGCTGATCGCCGGCGGCGCGGTCAGGAACGGCCCGAGCTTCTCCATAAGGCCAGTCTCGGCACGCCAGGCCAGGTACTTCTCCTGATGCGGGCGCGAGTCCCAGATCTCGTAGAACAGCACGCGCCCTGGCGCATTCTGGTCGGTCCAGATATCGAACAGGCGACAGCCATCGTAGCTGCGTGTGTCCGGAGCGATGCTCTTGATAAAGGCGAGGAATTCGACAGTGCGGGCGGGATCGACAGCGAGATCGATCGTGACAGCAACGGACATAGCGCTTCTCCTACCTGACAGTGGCATGGGGTTGTACAAACACTGTCAGGGACGGTACAGGATAGGTGCTGAAATCGCCAGACAGGGACCGGCATTAACTGTCGTGCGAAATTCGCGCAAGCACCCTATGCGGCAGTTCCGGTCAGCTGATAAGTCCTCGCCCCAAAACTTCCCACGCTGCAGGGCTGCGCTCAAGGCGTATTCCGGACTGCTCGAAGCTGTCAGATTTCTCCAAACCAGCTTCGTATCTGAAAAGGTTCTCCGTTCGACGGGTAACGCTCGGGGGCGTCCCCGCTTCCGACTGGAATATCGATTTCTTCATGATGTTCAGTGCTTACATGTACAACATGAGGCCCCGCACGACACGCAGAAGTAGCGCATTCCGCTTTATCAAAGATTTCAGCGCCGCGGGTCCATGTGTGGTGTATTTGAATTTATCCACACGAACAACGATCCATATAACGTACGGTGCCGCGTGGACGTGGCGGCACATTGAGCAATGGCAAACCACTGATTGGTATTCCGCGTCATCAACGGAATATCAAACATTGCAAGGGTCGGAGACTCTTGCATTCTCAGATGTAAGGTTCTCGCCAACCAGCGTTGACGTAACGCGGTAGGTTCCGCATTGACGAAACCGGCCTCGCCGCGGACGGTCACTTAGATAGATTTATCAAATGCACGAAGCGCCTTGAGCGTGGTGACAACTGAACAACTGCAGTGGCTTCCTCCGTGGTTATGCGCGCGGACTATTTACGGTCTTCGCGACGAGAGGCCGGAGCGCGCTGCGGGTGTGCGGTCGCAGAGGCGTTAATTCGGGTTATTTTTATATACACATGAACCTCCGAGCGGAGATGGGAATATGGAACATATTACCGAGATATTGACACTGCCGATTTTCCGCAATTCGCTGATTGATTGGATTGTCGCCTGTGCGGTCGGCACTGCGCTGTTCGTGGTGCTCTTGATTGCACGCGGAACTATCCGTCGCTATCACACAATACTCAAGCGCACCGAGAAAATTGAATGGACAGAGATGCCGGTAGAGATATTGAGTCGGACTTCTGTGCTTTTTTTTCTGGTCGTGTCGCTATTCGCGGGGCTAAGTACACTTTCTATGAGCACAGGAACGGCGAAGGTTCTAAGTGCAGCAGCCACGATTGCGTTGTTCGTTCAAGTAGGAACCTGGGCGGGAGCAGCATCCACACTTATGCTGGAGCACCGTCGCCGCCGCGCCCTTGGATCAGACCGGGCTGTGGCGAGCTCCCTCGGCATCATCGGCTTCTTGATGCGCATGGCAATTTGGGTTGTTATCGTTCTGCTCGTGCTCGACAACCTTGGTATCGATGTTACGGCGCTGATAGCCGGCCTCGGTATCGGCGGCATCGCCGTCGCGTTGGCGTCTCAGAACATACTGAGCGACTTATTCGCATCGCTGTCTATCATCTTTGATCGCCCTTTTGTAATCGGGGACTTCTTGATTCTCGACGACTATATGGGCAGCGTTGAATATATCGGCGTAAAAAGTACGCGCGTGCGCAGCCTCTCCGGTGAGCAAATCATATTGTCCAATGCGGAACTGCTGAAAAGCCGTATGCGCAATTATGGTCGGATGGTCGAGCGGAGAGTGGCTTTCACGTTGAACGTCACGTATGAAACAGATTCGGATTTGCTCGAGCGGATTCCCAAGGAGATTCAACGCATTGTGGAGTCTCAAAAGGATACGCGCTTCGACCGCAGCCATTTCGCGAAGTACGGCCCCCATTCGCTCGATTTTGAAACCGTCTACTACGTGCTCTCTGCGGATTACAATCGTTACATGGACATTCAGCAAGCGATTAATCTAAGCATCTTCCGAGAGTTCGAACGATTGAAAGTCGAGTTTGCGTACCCCACACAAAAACTATATCTCAACAGAACATAGGAACCCACGGACGGCGCGGCGCCGATATATGCCGATTGAGCTCCTCCTCAAGGTCGCGCAGTCCTTTCACGGCAACCAAAATGCCTTGGCTCGCGCCTTGGTGACTGACTTTTGGGGCAGGTGTTTAGAGCGTCACCTGCACACGCACGCCGAGGATCAGCGCATTGTCGATGCTGCTGTCGGTGCCGGGGTCGATGATGTACTGCACGTCGGGCTGCACCGTGAGCCAAGGCTTGGGAGTGACGAGGTAACTGGCTTCGAGCGTGGTTTCAGCGCGCTCCAGGCCAGCATTCAAACGCCGGAAGTGGTCGCCGTTGCGCGCATGGGCAACGGCCAGCCCCGCCACGTCTTGCGGACGCTGCGGGAAGGGGCCGGTCCAGGTCACGCCGCCACCTACATAGGTGGCAATCTGATTGTTATCACCGTCGGCAAAACCCAGTTGCGTGAACACGCCCATGCCGCGGCCGTCTTCATTGCGCCAGATGTCCGCTTCGCCGATGGCGTAGACGCCTGAATTGTCATCCTGCGGTCGACCATCGAGGTCGTCGATGTTGGCGGTGTGATGCCAGCCGCCGACGCCGAGTTTGTAGTAGTGCGATTCACCACCCAGCACGCCGGCTTCCGCGATCACGAACACGCCATCGCCGTGATCGAAGCTTATGTGGGTGCCATAAGGATCGTTCGGGTCACCGGCCACGCCGTCATACACCGCCGCCAGCAGATAGGTGTTCGGCGTCCAGTTGAGACGGATGCGCACACCTGGCGAGGTGGTCGGGAAAATCGATGGTCCGACCTGCGCCACATCGACGCCGATGCCGAATGAACTGTTGAGAAAGATGCCGCTGTGCTCAGTGACGTAGAAGTCGGCATTGATGTCGTGCAGTCCGACCAGGATGCCGAGCCGGTCATCGAAGAAGCGGTGTTCGTAATAGGCTTCGAACAGCTTGAAGGTGTCCGGCGCTTCGATATTGCTCGCAACCTGCAGATCACCCGCGCGCCGACTTGGGTCGCCGCCGGTGTTGCCGAGCAGGTACACGCCCACGCTGCCGTTGTTCCACCAGCCGGCCTTGCCGGTATCGAGGGTGAACACCATGTCGAAATTGGCCGGCGTCTCCACGCCGCGCGACAGCCCGCCGTCGACCACCGCCATCAGATCGGTGCTGGCGACGAATTCCATGTCGAGACCACGATCGGCCAGCGCCTGGCGCTGACCTCCCCAGTTTCCCAGCAGCCAGGAGTCGTTGTCGGCCACCGCCGGCACGGCCCACAGGCTGGATGCGATCAGAGTGACGATGCCTTTCATGATACTTAGAACTCGTTCCAGACGTCGTCACCGTTGGCGACACTGGCCACGCGCGGCGCGCTGACCGTTGGCGCGGATGCAGCGCTGCCGCTCCACGGGCGGTTGGCCTTGCGACGCTCGTTGACCGGTGCGGCGCTGGGCGCGGGCGGCGCCATGAACTCACGCTTGCCGCCCTTGAAGAACGACATGAGCTCGGTGAGGGCGCGCGTTTCGTCATCCATTGATTCACTGGCGGCGGTCGCTTCTTCGACCAGCGCCGCGTTCTGCTGCGTGACTTCGTCGAGCTGCGAGAGCGCTTTGTTGACCTGCTCGATACCGCTCAACTGTTCTTCAGACGCGGCCGTGATCTCGGCAATGATATCGCTCACGCTCTTCACCGCGCCGACGATGTCCCGCAGCGTGGTGCCGGAGTCGTTGACCAACTGCGTGCCGTGATTGACCTTGTCGACGCTGTCACCGATCAGCACTTTGATTTCACGCGCGGCGGCCGCGCTGTTCTGCGCGAGGTTGCGCACTTCACTCGCCACCACCGCGAAGCCGCGGCCCTGCTCACCGGCGCGCGCGGCTTCGACCGCAGCGTTGAGCGCGAGCAGGTTGGTCTGGAAAGCGATGCCGTCGATGACCGAAATGATGTCGGCAATCTTGCTGCTGGCCGTGTTGATGGCGGTCATGGCGTTGATCGCATCGGCCACCACCTGGCCGCCCTTTTCGGCTTCCGTGCGCGCCGACGAGGCGAGCTGGTTGGCCTGGCGCGCATTGCCGGTGTTTTCCTGCACGCGTTGGGTCAAGGACTGGATGGCGGCCGAGGTTTCTTCGATCGAAGCCGCCTGTTCCTGGGTGCGACGATTCAAATCCTGGTTGCCCTTGGCGATTTCCGTCGCCGAGGTGCCGATGCTGTTGGCCGACTGGCCGATGCGCGCGACCATGTTGGCGAGGTTCTCTACCGAGGTATCCATGGCGTCGCGCAGCACCGCGAATTCACCCTGGTAATCGCCCGCCATGCGGCCACTGAGATCGCCGCCGGCGAGGCCGGTCATCACTTCGCGTGCCGAACTGACCGGGCCGGCCATGGCGTCGAGCATGGCGTTCATGCCTTCGACTATCTTGCGGAAGTCGCCCCAGTGGCGATCGAGTTCTGCGCGTTTGTCGAGCTGACCGGCGCCGGCGGCGTCGACCAGTGCGGTGGCGTCTTCAATCATCGCACGCAGCACATCGCTGCAGGTGTTGAGGTTGGTCTTGATGTCGTTGAACGCGCCATGGAACTCAGTGGTGATCGGCGCCGGAATCTTGCCGTCGGCGATGCCTTTCAGATGTTCCGCCGCGACGGTCAGCGGCGCGGTGATGGCATCCAGCATCTGATTGACCGACTCGGCCAGCGAACGGGTAAAGCCACGGAAGCTGTCCGATTGCAGGCGGCTGTCGAGACGACCCGCGATGGCGTCGCCCAGCACCGACTGAATCTGGCGCTCGGCTTCGCGCTGCTCGGTCAAATCGACCCATTCGCACACTACGCCCAGGCGTTCGCCATGTTCGCCACGCACTGGCGTGGCGGTGACGCTGAAAGTCTTGCCGCCGACGTGCAGTTCGTCGGTGCGCGGCGTGCTCAGGCGCTCGAGCGCGGCCGGGATGCTGCGGTCGGTATAGAACTGATCCATGTTGCGGCCGACCATGGCCGCGGCATTGAAATTCGACAGGTCGCGTTTGATGTCGCCGGCGTAGCGCTGGAACATGGCCTGCGCGGTGTCGTTCACATACACGACCTCCATCGCGTCGTTGCTCAGCACCACGTTCGCTTCGGCGGCGTTCAGTGCCTGCTGCACACGCATGGCGGCGTCGGCGCGCTCCTGCTCGACCTTGCGGCGCGCGTCGATGTCATCGAGCACGCCGTTGAAAGCGGTCTGCACGGCTTCGAATTCATGACGGAAACCGTCGAGGCGCGTGGCACTGCCGTCTTCGCTGCGCAGCGCTTGGATGGCCTGGTAGAGGCGATCCAGCGGTGAGGTGATACCGCGTATCAGGAAGACCGATACCACGATGGCGGCCACCGCCGACAGCAGGAACATCGCCATGATCCATTTGGCGCCGCTCGCCGCGGTGGCATCGGCCTGTTCTTCAGCGTTCTTGGCATCGGTTTCGATCAGATCTGAAAGACTGGACATGCGGCCTTCGAGTTCTTTGAAGGCGGCGAGGAATTCCGGCATCTTGGCTTCGGCGCTGTCGATGTCCTTGAAGGCGGCAGCGGTAATCTCGCGTGCGGCGTCAGCGTAGGCCGAGAGTGCCGGTCGCACGTCTTCGACGCCAGCCTTGATTTCGTCCGACAGGGGCGCCTTGGCATTTTGGTCGACGTGATCGATGAACGAGGCGATGTGCTCTTCAATATCAGCCACGACCTGCTTGTGCGCGGCTTCATCATGGCTCTTCGCGGCGCGCAGGGCGGACAACACATCGGCGCGCAGGGCGTCGTGCATCATGTCGCTTTCCATGTGGTTGCGCAGCGCGGCCATCTTGATATTGACGCCGGTCAGGGCGTCACCAAGCTTTTGCTCACTGTTGTAGCCGACCAGGCCGACCACCAAGGTGGCCACGATGCCGAAGGCGGCAAATGCCCGCAGTTTTTCCTTTACGCCAAATTGCATGGTCAACTCCCTGAATCAATGAACGGAAGGCGCGGCGGCCCTGAGCGCGGACATGGCGGTCCACGCTGCGCTGGCCAGCGACGGCCAGTCGGACTGTCATAGCGGCCGTCGGTCGGCCGTGCTTTAGCCTGGAGCGGCAATTTTTGCCGCCGTAGGCGAGGGCAGAGAGGGCAGGGCTATAATCGAACGCACACGCAGGAGAGGGATGAGACATGGGCGTTGGAACGATCGTGATGCTGGCGCTGCTGGCGGTGCTGACCTTCTATGTCATCGGCGTCTACAACGGACTCATCGCCGCGCGTAATCGCTTCAAGAATGCATTCGCTCAAATCGACGTGCAGCTGCAGCGCCGCTACGATTTGATTCCGAATCTGGTCGAGGCGGCCAAGGGCTACATGGCGCACGAGCGCGATACGCTGGAAGCGGTGATGGCGGCGCGCAACCAGGCCCAGAGCGCGGCGCGCGGTGCGGCGGCGCGGCCCGAGGATGGCGCGGCCATTGGCGCGCTGGCCAATGCCGAAGGCGCCTTGGGCGGCGCTCTCGGCCGCTTCTACGCGGTGGCCGAGGCCTATCCGGATCTGAAAGCCAGCGTCACCGTCAGCGAGCTCATGGAAGAGCTGACATCGTCGGAAAACAAGGTCGCGTTCGCGCGCCAGCACTTCAACGACGCGGTCACCGATTACAACAACGGCCGCGAACAGTTTCCCGCCAGCCTGATTGCCGGCCTGTTCCAGTTCCTCGCCGCGCAATTGCTGGTGCTCGACAACCCCGCCGCGCGCGAAGCGCCCAAGGTGTCATTCCGCTGAGGGCGCGCACCGTCGGTCGCTTTTTTGCGAGTCGGGCGCCGCGCTCAGCGCCATGAGTTTCTACGAACACCAGGACCGCGCGCGCGCCCGCACCGTGCAATTGCTGGTGCTGTTCGCGCTGGCGGTGGTCATTATCGTGGCCTGCATCAACGCTGTGATGTTCGCGCTGGGCTTGAGCCAAGCTGCCGCGCCCCACACCTGGCGTAGCTGGTTGGCATCGGCCTACGGTGGCTGGACTTCGCTGTCGGTGCTGGCGGTGATGGGCGCCGGCAGCGCCTACACGTCGCTACGTCTGGCCGGCGGCGGCAAGGCCTTGGCGGCGATGATAGGCGCGCGGCGCGTGGCAGGGCGGGCCGCCGATGCGCGCGAGCAGCAGCTGCGCAATGTGGTGGAGGAGATGTCTCTCGCATCGGGCACGCCGGCGCCGGCGCTCTACGTGCTCGATGGCGAATCGGCGCTCAATGCCTTCGTCGCCGGCACGCGCCCGACCGAGACCGTGATGGTGGTGACGCGCGGCGCGCTCGAGGCCTTCACCCGCGATGAACTGCAGGGTGTGGTCGCGCACGAATTCAGCCATGTCTTTCATGAAGACATGCGGCTCAACATGCGCCTCATGGGCATGCTCGGCGGCATCCTGCTGGTCAGTCGCGCCGGTCGCGGCCTCATGCGCGTCGGGCGCGACAGCAGCGAAAAAAGTACGGCCCAGGTGGCCTTGCTGGGGCTGGCCTTGTTCGTGATTGGCTATCTCGGTGTGTTGCTGGGCTCAGTCATTCAGGCCGCCATCTCGCGTCAGCGCGAATTCCTGGCCGATGCCTCGGCGGTGCAGTTCACGCGCAATCCCGACGGTCTCGCGTCCGCGCTGTATCGCATTGGCAACAGCGGCGGCTCGCGGCTGCACTCGGCCCACGCCGACAGTCTTGCGCATTTCTGTTTCGGCGAAGCAGTGCGTCCGGCGTTGGCGGGCTTGCTCGCCACCCATCCGCCGCTGGCGGCGCGGATAGCCGCCATCGCGCCGAATTTCGAGCCCGGTCGCGTGCGCGCGGACGACGTCGCGCCACCAGCGACGGGCCATGGCGCGCGTGGAAGTGCGCAGCCTGCGGCCAGCCTCGCGGCGGCGTCGATCGCGGCATCGGTCGGCCGTTTTGCCGCGAGCGCCGCAGCGCGTGTCCTGCACGACGGACTGCCGCCAACGCTGCTCGATGCCGCGCGCGGCGAAGCGCCGACGGCCGTGACCTATGCACTGCTGCTGGCCGCCACGCCAGGCGCCGAGCACGCCAAAGCCTGGGAGGTGCTGCGTCAGCGCGAAGGCGATGCGAGTGTCGCGCGCGTCAAGGCGCTGCTCCCGCATTTCATCGGGCTTGAGATCCAGGCGCGCCTGCCTTTGCTCAATCTGGCCTTGCCCAATCTCACGGCCTTGTCCGCCGCTGAGCGCACATCTGTACGGAATACTCTGGCAGCCATCATCGACGCCGACGGCGAACTGTCGTTTTTCGAGTTCGCCGTGCAGCGCATCGTTGAAGATCATCTGGCGGAACGCGCAGCGCGTGCGCTCGCCGTCAGGCATTTCAGTTTTGCCAATGTGCGTGATGCACTGTGCAAGACGCTGGCAGCCCTGGCATGGGGTGGCAGCGAAGGTCGCGACGCCGCCGAGGCAGCGTTCTTGCGCGCCTGGCGGCCATTCAGTCTCGGCATGGAACCCCTGCCGGCACGACAGGACGTGACGGCCAGGGCGCTGGTGTCCGCGCTGGCGGAGCTTGCCGCGTTGTCACCTTTGTTGAAGCAGAACGTGATCAGCGCCTGCGCCGACTGCGTGCTTGAAGATGGGCGGGTTCACGCCGTCGAGGCCGAACTCTTGCAGGCCATCGCCCTCAGCCTCGACTGTCCCTTGCCGCCCTTGGCGTCACCTGCGTGAGCCCATGAAGTTGCTCAGGCGCTGGCGCTCGGCCGCGTCGCGACCTTGGCGTACCAGGCCTGGGTGCGGGTGTTCTCCGGCGGGATGCTGAATTTCACCCACGCCACGAAATCGACGGCGCACAGCGCGGTGATGTCGGCCATGGTGAAGATGTCACCGGCCACGAATTCACCTTCACCGAGATAGATTTCCAGCCACTTGAAGAAGCGCGCGATGGATTGCGTGCCGCGTTCCACGAGGCCGGGAATGGCCGGGATGACCTCGCCGCCGGCGCCTGGTAGCGAACGCTGGGCGAAATCCGGATGTTGATTGCGGAACACTTCCGAGCCACCAATCATGCCGTCGAATTCCATCTTGCGCTGGCGTGATTCGACCATGGCGATTTCCTTGGCATTGCGACCGAGCAGCGGCGGTGATGGCTGGATGCGTTCGAAATAACGGCAGATGGCCATCACTTCGTCGAAGCGCGTGCCGTCGTCGAGTTCCAGCGTCGGCAACAGACCACGTGGATTGATGGCCAGGTAGGCCGGGGTGAGGTTCTCACCCTTGAGGATATCGACTTCGATCATCGGCAGGCTGATGCCTTTTTCCGCCAGGAAGATGCGCGCGCGGCGCGGATTGGGCGCAATCGCACAGTCGTAGAATTTCATCGCTTCGGGCTCCTCGAGGTGGATGTGCAGGGCACTCAGGCCGGCGCGGCCTGCTCGTTGCTGGCGCCATCATTGAACTGCAATTCAGCCAGGCGCGCATACAGGCCGCCTTCTTCACTGAGATCCGCATGGCTGCCGCTGGCGACGATGCGGCCGGCGTCCAGCACCACGATGCGATCGGCGCTGCGCACCGTCGCCAGGCGATGGGCGATGACCAGTGTCGCGCGGTCGCGCATGAGGCCCTTCAATGCTTCCTGCACCAGCAATTCCGATTCGGCGTCGAGCGCACTGGTTGCTTCGTCGAGCAACAGGATGGCCGGTTGCTTCAACACCGCCCGCGCGATCGAAATGCGCTGCTGCTGACCGCCCGACAGGCGCACGCCATGTTCGCCCACCTGGGTCGCGTAACCCTCAGGCAGTTGCTCGATGAAGTCGGCCGCGGCGGCGGCGCGCGCGGCGGCGCGCACTTCGTCGTCACTCGCCTCGGGGCGACCGTAGCGGATGTTTTCCATGATGGTGTCGGCGAACAGCACGGTGTCCTGCGCGACGATGGCAATGCGCCGCCGCAGCTCGCGCGGGTCGACGCGCGCGATGTCGACGCCATCAACCAGGATGCGGCCTTGCTGGGGGCGGTAAAACGCCAGCGCCAGGGCCAGCACGCTGCTCTTGCCGGCGCCTGACGGCCCGACCAGCGCAATGGTCTGGCCGCGCGCGAGCTCGAGCGTGAAATCACTCAAGGCCGGCGGCGTGGGGCGCGACGGGTAGCTGAAGCCGACGCCTTCGAAACGCAGCTCGCCGCGCGACGGGCTGGGCAGCGTGTCGGGCACCGCTGGCAGCGTGTAATCGGGCTTGACCGCCAGCAATTCGACCAGCCTGTCGGTGGCGCCGGCCGCCTGTTGCAGCGCGCCGAAAATTTCCGACAGGCCCGCGGTCGAACCGCCGGCAAACACCGCGTAGAGCAGGAACTGACCGAGTTCACCGCCGCTCATGCGGCCGCTGACGACGTCCTGCGCGCCTATCCACAACACCAGCACCAGTGCGCCGAACACGATGGTGATGGCATAGGCGGTCAACAGCGCACGCTGACGGATGCGGCGCCGCGCCGCTTCGAAGGCGCCGTGCACCGACGCGTCGTAACGCACGCCGTGCAGGTCTTCGAGCGTATAGGCCTGCACCAGCGGCATGGCATTCAGGACTTCGCCGGCCAGGGCTGAGGTATCGGCCAGGCGATCCTGGCTGGCGCGCGACAGTGCACGTACGCGCCGGCCGGCGAGGATGATGGGAATCACCACCAAGGGGATCACCAGCACGATGATGCCGGTCAGGCGCGGGCTCGTGATCATGAGCATCACCACCGCGCCAGACAGGGTCAGGGAACTGCGCAAGGCGATCGACAGACTGCTGCCGACCACGTTCTGGATGAGCGTGGTGTCGGTGGTCAGGCGCGACAGCAGCTCGCCGCTCTTGGTCACCTCGAAAAAGCTCGGCGAGAGGCCGAGCACGTGGCGGAACACCGCGCTGCGTAAATCCGCGACCACCCGTTCGCCCAGCCACGACACCAGGTAGAAGCGCAGTGCCGCGAAACACGCGGTCGCCACCGCCAGCGCGAACAGGCCGAGGAAATAGCGGTTGACCGAGGCACTGTGGGCGGCGCTCAAACCGCTGTCGACCACGTAGCGCACCGCGACCGGCATCGCCAGTGTCGACAGCGCGGCGGCGAGCAGGGCCAGCAAGGCCGCCGCTATCACGCGGCGATAGGGCTTGAGAAAAGGGCGCAGGCCGCGCAGTCCGGCGAATCGGAAGCGGGACTGGGCGGCGGCGGGCGGTACGGGTGCGTTCATGGCGGTGCTTGGCGGGGCATTTCGAGCTGGGCGGGTGACCATAGCACAGTGCGTCACCGTCACCGTCGCGCTATCTATCTGGCGGTGCCGAGCGCGGCCGTGGTGGATAGAATCGCGCCATGTCCCGACCGTTCAATCCCGCCGCCGAGCGCAACAAGGCGCCGATCCTGGCCGTCATCGAACGCTACCTGCTGCGCGCGCGCGCCGTGCTCGAAATCGGCGCCGGCAGCGGTCAGCACGCGCTGTTCCTCGCCGCGCAACTGCCGCACCTGCGCTGGCAGCCCAGCGAACAGCCGAGCCAGCTCGCCGACCTGCGGGAAAATCTGCGCGGCGCAGCGCTGGCCAATCTGTGTCCCGCCATCGAACTCGATGTGCTCGCGCCGCACTGGCCGCTGGATGGGCTGGATGCGGTGTATGCCGCCAATGTCGTGCAATGCATGACTTCGCCGGCACTCGCCGCGCTGTTTCGCGGCGTCGGCGCGCAGCTCGCCGCCGACGGCGTGTTCCTGCTGTATGGTCCCTTCAACCGCGATGGACGCTTTACCAGCGAAGGCAATCAACAGCTCGACGCCTGGGCGCGTTCGCTGGACGCGGACTTCGGTCTGCGCGATCGCGCGCTGCTCGAGCAACTGGCGGCGCGTCATGGCTTGTACTTGTGTGACGACCACGCCATGCCCGCCAACAATCAGCTCCTGGTGTGGCGACGCGTCCCGACCTGAAACCGATATTGATGGTGCACGTTGCCGCCCTATGACTACCTCTTCATTGCGACTCGATGCGGTGCTGGCCGCTGCGCCTGGCGATGGCATCGCCATCCATTACCAGGGCAGCACCATCACCTATGGCGAACTGCTGGCCGAGAGCCAGCGCGTGGCGGCTGGTCTCGCGGCGCGCGGTGTGGGCGAGGGCGACCGCGTCGCGGTGTGGCTGCCGAACATGCCGGCGTGGCTTGCGTTGATGTTCGCCTGTGCGCGGCTCGGCGCGATCGTGGTGTCGGTCAACACGCGTTTTCGCGCCCATGAAGTGGCCGACATCGTGTCGCGTTCGGGTTGCCGCATGCTGGTGCTGTGGCCGGACTTCAAGGCCATCGACTTCGCCGGCATCCTCGCTGCCATCGAACCCGCCGCGCTGGCCGGCGTCGAGCACGTGGTGGTGTATGACGAAGGCGGGCAGGCCGCGCAGCGCGAACTCATCGCCGGCGTTGCCCACAGCCGTTATGCCGATCTCAATGCCAGCGCGCAGGAAGCCACGGTGCTGGGCGGCGCTGAACATCGCTGCGTGATCTTCACCACTTCGGGCACCACCAAGGCGCCGAAATTCGTCTGCCATGTGCAAGGCACCGTGGCGCGCCACGCACAGGATGTGGCCGCGGCCTTGGGCATGAACCGCGCCGGCGCCAAGGTGCTGCAGGCCTTGCCGCTGTGCGGCGTGTTCGGCTACACGCAGGCGCTGGCGGCGCTGGTCGCACGTGCGCCGATGTTCATGCTGCCGGTGTTCGATGCCGCGGTGTCGGCGCGCCTGGTGCGTGAGCTCGGTATCACGCACATGAATGGCGTCGACGACATGATGGACAGGATGCTGGCGGAGGTGGATGAGCCCATGGCTTTTCCGAGTCTCGAGCACTTCGGCTACGCGCTGTTCAATCCCGCCCTCGAAGATATCGTCGAGCGCGCCGCGGCGCGCGGCGTGACGCTGCGTGGCCTGTACGGCATGAGTGAATGTCACGCGTTCTATGCGCTGCAACCGCTGGACCTGCCGGCCAGCGAACGCCGCAAGGGCGGCGGACGCCCCGTCGCGCCTGAAGCCCGGGTGCGCGTGCGCGACCCCGACAGCGGCGCGCTGCTCGGCGTGGGCGTGGCCGGCGAACTCGAAATCAGCGGGCCGAGCCTGTTACATGAATATTTCGGGGATGCAGCCGCGACCGCCGCGACCTTCAGCGCCGACGGCTTTCTGCGCACGGGCGATCTGGCCTATCTCGAGGGCGATGGGCGTTTCTGTTACGTGGCGCGCATGGGCGACGTCATGCGCCTCGCCGGTTTTCTGACCAGCCCGCTCGAAATCGAATCGGTGCTGGACGAACACCCGGCGGTGCACAGCAGCCAGGTGGTGGCGGTCGACATCAACGGCGCACCGGCCGCGGTCGCTTTCGTATTGCCCGCCGACGCGCCGTTCGACGCCGAGCACGTCATCGCCTTCTGCGCGGCGCGCCTCGCCAGTTACAAGGTGCCGAAGCGGGTCTTCACGCTCGATGCGTTCCCGACCACGCTGAGCGCCAATGGCACCAAGATTCAGAAAAGCAGGCTGCGCGTGCTGGCGCAGGAATTAATCAACGACAGTGGGGAGAAACAGGCATGACACGTTTGAGCACATTGAGCCGCAGCATCGCTGGCAAGGTCGCTTTGGTGACCGGCGCGGCGAGCGGCATGGGGCGCGCGACGGCGCATCTGTTCGCCGACGAAGGCGCGCATGTCGCGGTCACCGACCTCGACCCGGCCAAGGTGCAGGCGGTGGTCGACGAAATCAAAGCCGCGGGTGGCAGCGCCGAAGGCTGGACCCTGGACGTAAGCGCCGGTCCCGATCGTGAACGGGTAGTTGCCGCCATCGTCGCGAAATGGGGCGCGCTGGACATCCTCGTCAACAACGCCGGTATCTCCATCGACCTGCCGCTCGAAGCGGCGGACTACGAACAGGCCTGGGATCGCAGCGTCGATGTGTTGCTGAAAGCACAGGTGATGCTGATACGCGTGTGCTTGCCGCATCTGTTGAAGAGCGGCGCGGGGCGCATCGTCAACATCGCCTCGACCGAGGCGCTCGGCGCGACGCGCGGCTTCAGCACCTATACCGCCGCCAAGACCGGCGTCATCGGTCTCACGCGTTCGCTGGCGGTGGAATTCGCGACACGCGGCATCACCGTCAATTGCATCTGCCCGGGCCCGATACGCACCGGCATGACGGCCGGCATCCCCGAAGAGGCCAAGGCCGAGTTCGCGCGTCGTCGTGTGGCCATGAAGCGTTATGCCGAGCCGGAAGAAGTGGCACAGGCGACGCTCAACTTCGTGCTGCCGGCCGCGCAATACATCACCGGCCAGCATCTGGCGGTGGATGGTGGCATGACCATCCGCAACGCCTGATTTGATCGAGACGCTGGCCGCGTGGGCGGCCAGCGTCAGTGGCGCTTCGTCAGGAGGCGACGATCGCCGACAGACCGTGGGGGCTCAGGATCTCAATCCAGTAGCCGTCCGGATCCTTGATGAAGGCGAGCCCCTTCATCTTGCCGTCGTCAGGGCGCTTGACGAATTCCACCCCCAGTTTTTCGAAACGCTCGCAGGCGGCATAGACGTCCGGCACCGACACGCCGATGTGGCCGAAGCCGCGCGGGTCGCTGTTGCCGTTGTGATAACCGGCAAAATCCGCATCGGATTCGCTGCCGTGGTTATGCGTGAGTTCGACCAGCGCCGGGCGGCCGAACACCCACTTGGCCCGTGCCGCGCGATCGGTGGGAATGGTTTCATCGGCGCCCAAGTAACCGACGAAGTAGAGCGAGAACTGCATGTCGGGAAAATCGTAACGGTCGAGCAGGGTCATGCCCAGCACGTCTGTATAGAAGGCAACCGAGACCTTGGGATCGCGAATGCGCAACATGGTCTGGTTCATGACAAATCCGGCGGTGGGTGAGGCGCTGGCCATCGCGTAACTCCGTTGTGCTTGATGAAGACGGAAATCGCCGCGTCACGCGGCGCCGGCAATATACCTTGCCGACACGCGCTTGGCAGTCGTCGTGAGTGTCAGTCGATGCGGTCGAAAGCGCGCGGCACGCGCTCGTCGTCGAGGGTCTTGTCGATGGCGTCGTAGAGCTCGCCCAGCAGTGGCACCACGCGCAGGCGGATGGCGTCGTGCAGGCAGCGCCGCACGCGCGGCGAATCGCAGTATTCCACCGTCGCCTGCCACAGAATGCGGCAGGTGGTGGCCGGTTGCAGCGGATTCTCCTGCGGGTCCAGCGGGTGGCCGAGCACATTGGCGAGGCGCACATTGAGCTGAAAGAGTTTGAGTTTGAATTTCTCGGCGGCCGAGTGACCGATGGCGATGATGGTCGAATCCTGTTCGACTTCTTCGTCATTCACCACTTCGATGCGTGGGCCGCTGCTGCCGTCGCCGCGTTTGAGCAGCATCGGCGCGACGGTCAGTTCCTGGGTCTGGTCCAGATCGCTCACCACCGCGAAGGCCTGCAGGAACTGGCGCTCGATGGTGCGACCGATGGGTATCGCTTTCTCGTCCAGCAGGTCGGCTTCGGCGCGCGCTTCGCGGGCCTGGGCGGGCGTGGAAGTATCGGCCTCGTGACGCAGACGGCGGCCGGTCTCGGTGCGCAGCGTCCAGATGATGTTGGGCAGCAGTCGTTCGGCGGTCCTGCGGCAGGCGAGCATCACCTTGCGATGTTCGGCCGAGCGACCACGACGGTTCTGAGCCGGGTCGCTGACGCGTGCTTCGACCGCGGCATGGGCGATGGCTTTCAAGGCGGTGCGCAGATTGTCGTCGAGGCGCTTGAAGCGCAAGCCGAGACCGACCGGCGTGCGCCACATGATCTGTACCGGCGCCTGCACTTTCTGGCTGCTGCCGTCGATCAGGCGCACCGAGAATTCAAGACGTCCGCTGGTGCCTTGTTCGAGCGCTTCACGGCCAGGCTCGGGGGTCTTGAGATCGATTTTGAGCGCCATACCGGTGCTGCTGATGTCTTCTATCGTGCAGGCCACCGCGTTATTTTTGCGATCGAACACAATCGCGGGCAGCGACACTTCGTGTCTGATGCTCCCGCGTCGACGACCCCAGTCGTCGGGTCTGGTCAAACCTTCTACTTGCTCGTCTATCACGCTGCCGTTGGTTCCGCTCGCATTCGCATGGAGGCCGCTCGCGGGTCGCCGCTGTCACACAGTACGGCGTGGCCACGAAGCCGGTCACGAAGTGACTTGGTACCTTACCACCGCTGGCGGCGCGAATGGAATCGCGAATTTCGGAAAAACATGAATTTGCGACGCACTGTCGATGGACTACATCGAGTGTGGTCGGCAAGGTATGAACAGGTCGTGTAGAGCGCGCAGGCGGGGCGAGCAGGAAGTCCGTGACGGCCCGCGACGGGCCGCATCGCGCGCGGCCCATCGCAGTCGCTCATCAACAGGCGGATCAGTAACCGGGCGGCGCCGGCGTGCCGGGCGGTGGGTAATTGCCGCCGGCCGGTGGCACGGTCACCGGTCCGCTGGGCGGCGGTGCGGCGTAGGCCGGTTGGGTCTGCTGGTAGTTGGCGACGCTGGCCGGCACCGGCACCTGATGGCCCTTGGCATACATGCATTGAATGTAGGCATCGTCATAGCGCTGTTGCGCCATGTAGCCGCTGGACGCATAGGCGTCGGTGCCGGCCGCGCTGCCGAGTACCAGGCCGCTGCCAGCGCCGATGGCGGCGCCCGCCCCTGCATTACCCGAAGCCGCGCCGAGCAGCGCGCCGGCCGCCGCGCCCACCGCGGTGCCGACCGCGGCGCTGTTGACGCCACTGTCCGAGGCGCTCTGCTGGGGCGAGTTGATGCCCAGGGTCTGCTGCGCGTAGCTCTGACACTGGTAGTCGTCAGCGCGGAACTGATCGAAGGACGCGCCGCTGCCGGGCAAGGCCATCATGCTCGGACCAGTGGGGTAGGTGGCGCATGCGCCCAGCGCGCCACACAGGACCAGCGTGGCGATACGTGAGGTGTTGTTCATGAATTCACTCCTGCGATGGGGATCAGCGCGCGGGCGGCTGCACGGTGCGCGGGTCGACCGCCACCCATGGCTGGCTGCAGCTTTGCACGTAGGGGTAATAGCCGGCCGGATTCTGGCAGTAGTACCAGTTCGAGGATGCGGCAGCCGGGGCGGGCGGCGCCACTGGTTGGCGCTGGATATACACCGGCGGCTCGCGCTGCTCGATGATCACCGGCGGTGGACTGTAGACGTAGGGGCGGTAGGGATAGAAAAACGGATCGGGGCCCCAGTAGAAAGGATCGTTGAAGTAGAAGCCGACGCTGCCGCGGTAATGGCCGTGACCATGTCCGCCGCGCGCGCTTGCCGCGCCTGCGCAGGCTGCCAGTAGCAGCAGCACGGCCAGGCGTGTGGTCCAGTGTTTGTGCATGTTTTTAATGCTCCCATGTTTGATGTGGCGGCCCGCGGGCCAGCATCGCCGTGATGTGTAGACGCCGCGCGCTGCAATTGGTTGCCAGGCGGTGCGCGATGATTTGTCGTCGATCAATTGCAGCGACAGCACACTATGTCCGGCGACTAAACTCGTCCTGAACCTCGACCGTTGGCGCGGCATGATCTACACGCCGACACAAAGCCCAGCATGACAGCGAGGCCGACGCGGCGCCGTGAAGGGCGCCACGCATCGCTGCTGAAGGCGGGCCTCAGCTGCGCACTTTGAAGATTTCGTCGACCTCGACCTGCAGCGTCGCGACCAGGCCGTTGGTGTGATGGGCCATGCCGATCACCGCCAGCAGTTCGCCGTACTGCGCATCGGTCATGCCCTTGGCGCGCGCCGCCGCAGTATGGGAGTGGATGCAGTATTCACAGGCGTTGGCGACCGACACCGCGATGTAGATCAATTCCTTGGTCATGGGGTCGAGGGCGCCCGGCGCCATCACCGCCTTGGCGCTTTCCCAGGTGCGCCGCAACTGCTGCGGGTTGATGGCCAGCGCCTTCCAGAAGTTGTTGATGAAGTCGGTGTTGCGGGTGGCGCGGATGTCGTCGTAGACAGCGCGCACCTCGTCGTTGGCGTCTTCGTATTCGATGAGATGGACAGTGGTCATGGCGGTGCTCTTCAGACGAAATGGATGAGGGACTCAGGCGCCGGGCACGTCTATCTTGCGCGTCCAGCCGTAAGGGTCGGGCCGTTTGCCGGTCTGCAGGCCGGTCAATTCGCCGTGCAGGCGGCGCGCCACCGGCCCCGGCTCGCCATCGCCGACCTGGATGTCGCGACCTTCGAAATACATGTGCCCGACCGGCGCGATGACGGCACCGGTGCCCATGCCGAAGATCTCGGTGATGCGGCCGCTGGCGAGGCCTTCCAGCACTTCGCTGATGGCGATACGGCGCTCGTCGACGGTGTAGCCGAGGTCCGGCGCGAGTTGCAGCAGCGAACGCCGCGTCACGCCATGCAGGATGGCGCCGGTCAAGACCGGCGTGACGATGTCACGACCGTCGAACACGAAGGCGATGTTCATGGCGCCGACTTCATCGACGTAGCGGCGCTCGACGCCGTCCAGCCACAGCACCTGCTGGTAGCCCTTGGCCAAGGCCACCTCGGTGGCGGCGATGGAGCCGGCATAGTTGCCCGGCGTCTTGGCCTCGCCGGTGCCGCCGCGCACGGCGCGCACGTAGTCGTCGGACACGTACACCGACACCGGTGCGAAGCCGGCGGCGAAGTAGGGCGCGACCGGTGACAGGATGATGTAGTGCAGGTATTCGCGACTGGCGCGCACTTCGAGGGTTTTCTCGGTCGCGATCATGACCGGGCGGATATAGAGCGCCGTGCCTTCACGGTTCGGCACCCAGCGATGATCGAGCGCCACCAGCGTCTGCATGGCCTGCACATGCAGGGCGATGTCGACCGGCGGCATGCCCATGCGCCGCGCCGATTCGTTGAAGCGCTCGGCATTGCATTCGGGACGGAACAGGTTGATGTGACCATCGGGGCGCCGATAGGCCTTGGTGCCGTCGAAGATCATCTGGCCGTTGTGATAGACCGTCGCCGCCGGGTCGAGCGTGATCGGCGCGTAGGCATCGATGCGTGCGTCATGCCAGCCACGCTCGGCGTTGTAGCGCTGGCTGAACATGCGCGTGGAGAAATGACGGCCGAAACCGAGTTGTTCCGGCAGCACCACCTCGTGGTCGGCGACGTCGGCGATGTGTATGGCTGAACTCATGAAAACACTCGTGTGCAGGGTTGGATGGGTGGTTCAGGGCAGCACGCGGGTGGCCCAGCGCGGGTCGCCATGTGCATCCCAGTAAGCCTGGCGCAGTGCCAGGGTGGTTTCGCCCGGTCGCCCGTCGCCTATCGGCTCACCATCGAGGCGCGTTACCGGCATCACGCCGCCGGCGGTGCTGGTGATGAAGATCTCGTCGGCCGCGCGCAGTCGCTCGGCGCCGAACATGGTGACTTCGGTCGCGATGCCGTCGCGTCGCGCGAGTTCGATGACAGTGTCGCGCGTCATGCCGAGCAGTACGCCCGTGGCCGGTGTCCACAGCCGGCCTTCACTCAGCACGAACAGGTTGAAGCCCGGCCCTTCGGTCACTTCGCCGGCCGCGTTCAGCAACACCACGGTGTTGGCCTCGCGCTCGAAGGCTTCAAAGAGACCGCGGGTCAAATCGCCCCAATGGAAATTCTTGACCGTCGGGTCGACTGCTTCGGGTGCGATGCGCACCACATCGCGCGCGATGGCGAGATGCGTGCCGCGCAATTGGTCGTTGGGTTGCACCAGCCACACATAAGGCACGGCGAACGCGTAGAAACGGTTCTTGAAATTGCGCGGGTCGCGATCACCGGGCGGCGGTGAACCACGCGTCACGATCATCTCGACATAGGCGTCCTTGAGGCCGCTGCGGCGTACGCATTCGATGAGCACTTCGCGCATTGCCGCGCGGCTGAGCGGCGGCGAGAGGCGCAACGCCTGCCATGAGCGCTCGAAGCGCGCGAGATGGTCGTCGAGGCGAAAGAAACTGCCTTGCCAGGTGGCGACCACGTCATAGGTGCAATCCGAGCGCGTGAAACCGGTATCGGTGATGGGAATACGCGCGGCGTCTATCGGCACGAATTCGCCGTCGATGTGCGCGCAACCGGCGGCATAGGCTGGGTCTGGCGCGGCGCCAGGCCGATTTTCATGGGCCGATGTGCTCATGACGCGCCCTCAGAAGTTGTAGGACAAATAGGTCTGGATGACCCAGAAGTTCTTGTCGCCGTAGACCTGGCGTGCCGCGGCGTTGGGCGTCGACCAGGCCACGCCGGCGTAGCCGAAGAAGCGGTCGCCGACAAAATGCTCGACGCCGAAGTTGAGTTCGTCCGCCCAGTTGGTCTCGGTCAAGGGCGTGGCGAAGTAGTGCGGCTCTTCCAGCTGGTGATGGTAGTAGTAGAACGTCATCGACCATTGCGGACGCGGGAAGGTCTTGAGCTTCACCATCTGCGTGATCTGGTTTTCGTTGTACAGATGGTATTCGCCGGCGATTTCGCCTTGATACCAGGTGTCCCAGTCGCGCCGGAAGATGGTGTAGAACAGGCCCCGATATTCTTCATTGGCGCGCGTGCCGGGGTCGTCGCCCTGCATCCATGAATAGCGGTAGCTGAGGCGTGTCAGCCACGGCAGGCCAGGCACGGTGAGTTCGCCTTCGGCATACCAGGCGACCGCGTCATTGGGCGCGCCGCCGCCTTGTTTGTCGCGCCCGCGCTCCAGTACCCATTCACCGTAGAGCTTGAGCGCCTGCACATAGGGCACCTTGATGCCGGCGCCGCGCACGTTCCATACCTTCATGCCGTCGTAGTTGAAGGCGCCTCCCTGCAGGATCTCGAGATACATCGCGCCCAGGGTGCCGAAGGTGTCGGCGGTGGTGGTTTCGATATTGATACCAGCCACGCGCGCGTCCTTGAAGTCGGTATCGGTGCGCAGCCAGAACAGGTCCGCGCGCAAAGGCTTGGTGTTGACCTTGAGAATGGCGGTGTTGCGCCATGACAAGAATCCACCGGACCAGTACTGGCCGTTCTCGCCACCCTTATTGTAATTGCCGTCGCCGATGATGAAGCCATCGCCGACCGAGAACTCCTGGCCGCCGACCGACAAGTCCAGCACCTCGTTCTTCCAGCCGAGGTAGGCATGGTCGGTGCTCACCGCCCAATCACCGGCGCGCGCCACCTGGCCCGAGAGCTCGCCGTCGAGTTGGGTGGTGGCGGCCACCACCGACAGCGCGCCGTATAGAGATGATTCGCCGAGCAGCGTCTGCGACGGCAACGGCAGGCTCAAATCGACCTTGGGCTTGGCGACCAGGTACACCACCGAGCGCTCGGTCTCGCCGGGACTGTCGATGGCGCCCAGACCATAGTTGATGCCCTCGCCATATTGCAGGGCAAAGATGCTCTTGAAGCTCGGCTTGATGCTGAGCTGGCCCAATTGCACCGCCTCGAAGGCCTGTGCCGGATGGCCCATCAGCGCGGCCATGCAGAGCGCGCCGCGCGCGCATGCTTTGATTTTCATCGCCCCTCCAGAGGACCGCCTGCGCGGTCTTCAGCCCAGCAGTTCAGCGAGCGCCTTGTCGACGAAGGCATTGTCGGCCGGATCGATGCCAAAGCCCGCGCCATGTCCCCACTTGGACGGAATCGGGCGCAGTTCGGCATGGGGCATGTGCGCGACTTCGTAAGCGCTGTCCGGCACGCGAAAGTACAAGTCCGTCTCGCCGGGCATGACGATGGCGCGACAGGTGATGGCGGCCAGCGCCGCGTCGAAATCACCGTTGAAGCGCGGGTTGGCGCTGATGTCGCCCGCCATCCAGGTGCGCGCCATGGCGATGAGATCGTTGGCGTCGTTGGCGAGGAAATAACGCTGGGTGAATTTCACCACGTCGTCGCGACAGTTGAGGCCGAGCTGCCGGTAGAGCTTCTCGCGGAAGAAATCCTGCGAGAACAGCCACGCCGAATAGACATGGCCAAAGGCCAGCACGCCACGCAGCGGCTGACTCTCGTACCAGCCGTCCTTGAACTCGGGGTCGAGCATGAGCGCATTCACCGCGCTGTCGACGAACACGTAATTATGTTCAGCGGTGCGCGCCGAGCCACAGATGGGCGCGATGGCGTCGACCAAGTCGGGGAACAGCGCACCCCATTGGAAGGTCTGCTGCGCGCCCATGGAGAAGCCGCTCACCAGGCGAATGCGCTTCACGCCGAGGTGCTCGGTCAGGAGGCGATGCTGGCACAGCACGTTGTCGTAAAGGGTGGTCAGGGGAAAGCCGCCGCGGCCATAGGGCGCCGGCGTGTTGCTGGGCGAGGTCGAACAACCGTTGCCAAGCATGTTGGGAATGACCACGAAATACTTGCTGGTGTCGATGCTGCGTCCGGCGGCCACCATGAATTCGGTTTCAGTGTGACGGCCACCGTAGAAGGTCGGGATGACGATGGCGTTGTCGCCGCCGGGCGCGAGTTTGCCGAAGGTCTTGTAGGCAAGCTTGACGTCCAATGTGTAGCCACTTTGGGTGGCGAAGCCCGGGATTTCGTAGTGATGCAATTCGGACATGGTTGTTCCCCCTGGAATGCGCCCGCTGCTGGCGTGGCGTTGACGACCCAGCCCGCATCCTAGCACCGTGGCCGCGCGTGCGAAGCAGTGCGGGAGTCCGCCTTGGTGGCGCTCGCGGCCTGCGGTTTCAGAACCGTGTCGAAATGACCGCTATAGGCCAAGCGTGGGGAACGATGTCGCGTCGCGCGGCGCGCGCTGGGCAGGTATGCTTGCCGCCGACCGCGAACAACGAGCAGCGGCGCAACGGGCAGGGACTTCGAAAGGGCGGGCGTGTGAGCGGACAAACTGCACTCATTGTCGGTGGCGGCGCCGTGGGCGTTGATTTCCACCTGCCGCGCCTCATCACGCTGTGCGGCGTCACGGCCGTGACCATCGTCGAAGTCGATGCGCGGCGTCGCGCCGACCTCGCCGAGAAGTTCGGCGCACGCAATGACGTTCAAGTGCTGCCCGCCCTGCCGCAAGACGGCCGCTACGACATCGCCGTCATTGCCACGCCGCCGCGCCTGCACGCCCCCTATGTCGAAGAGCTCAAGCTGCGCTGTCGACAACTGCTGATAGAAAAACCCCTGGCAAACGATCTGGCCGGCGCGCTGGCCATCGCAGCCAGCCTTGCCGACGCACCTTGCCAGGCCTTTGTCTGCCACATCCGTCGCGCGCTCGGCAGTTTCGCGCTGGTGCGTGAACTGCGCCAACGCGGCACCTTCGGCCGCCTGCGCTCGGTGCGGCTTGCCGAGGGCGGCGTGTTCAACTGGAAGGCGGCCTCGATAGGCTCGTTCTCTCGACAGTTGAATGGCGGTGGTGTGTTGCAGGACACCGGGCCGCATGCGCTCGACCTGCTGTGCCAGGTATTCACCGAGCTGTCCCTGCAGCGCAGCTGGATGGATGCCGATCTCACGCGCGGTGCGCGGGCCATCGAAGCCAATTGTGTTTTGCACCTGCGCGGCGACGACCAGGTGCCAGTGGCGCTGGCTTTGAGCCGTAATCGGAATTTTTCCAATCGCGCGCACTTTCAATTCGAGGGCGCGGAGCTCACGCTCGATGTGCGCGACAACAGCCTCAGCCTGCGCCTCGATGATGGGGTAGGTGTGCAGGGCGTGGCCCTGGGCGGGCCGCTGCAGCGTCTCGAATACCATGAACTGTTCGATGCCTTCTATCGTCGTTTCATCGTGGCCGGCGACAATCGCGGCGTAGCCATGGGCGATGCGCTGCGCGTCGCGCATCTCATCGACGCCGCCTACGCGCGGGCCGAAGCCATGACGGGAGGATTCTGATGAAGGTCGCGGTGTTCGGCGGCTCGGGCTTCCTCGGCTATGACTTCGTACGGCTCGCGCTCAAAGAGGGCGGGGTGACGCCGGTGGTGTATTCGAGCAGCGCCAAGAGTCTGTCCAACGTCGCGCGTCATGAAGTGGATATTCGCCTTTATCCATCGGCCGAGCCCGCCAGCGTGACGCTGGACGAGGACGTCGACCTGCTGATCAATTTTTCCCATCCGTTCGAGCGTCGCGATGGCATTAGTGGTTACACCCAGGTGCAGCGTTTCGCCGATTTCGTGGGCGCGGCGCGCCGCCACAATCCGCGTCTGCGCTTGATCCATACCAGCTCGATGTCGGTCTATGAACCGTTTGCGCCGGGCCACGAATTCGACGAGCGCGCGAGCTTGCGCGCGCCGCGCCATGACCGCTATGCGCGGGAAAAAATCTGCGCCGAGCAGGCGCTGCTGGCGCTGCCCGATGCGGCAAGCTGGCAGTTGCACCTGCGCCCGACGGTGGTTTACGGGCCGTTCTGCGGCGTGTGGACCGACCGTATCTTCGAAGCCTTCATGGCGGGCGATGTCGATTACCGCGATCTCTCGGGGCGCATCCAGCCGCTGTATGGCGAGGATTTGTCACGTCTGCTGCTGGGCGCGGTGCGCAACTTCCGCCCCGGCATCTATAACGTGCCGGGCCCGGAGACCTTGCGCTGGCAGGAGTTCATGGGCGCTTTCGCTGCGCTGGTCGGCCACGGCCGGCTGCGCCATCGCGCCGAGGGCGGCGGCGCGCAAACGTGGATCGGCTTCTACACCAGCAACCTGCGGGAACTGCTGCACGCGGTGCGCCGCGAACCGGCCTTCAACCGCATTGCCCTGCGCATTGCCCGTCACCTGCCCGAGCGCAGCGTGTTGGCGATTCGCGATCTGCTGCTCGGCCGCGGCGAGCGCGCCCCGCGCAATGTCGAGGCGCGCGGCTCGGATGAATACATGCGTGCCTTCTTCGCTGAGGACCGTCTGGTCAGCGCCGCCCAGGTGATGCGTGATTTCCCGGATTTCAAACCGCGCGCGCTGTCCGCCTGCGCGGATGACCTTGGCCGTTACTATCGCTATCGATACAGCGACGATCAGTTCGTCGAGGAGCCCGCCCATGGATAAGCACGAAGTGTATGCGACGCTCAACGACGCCTACTTTCGCGAGGATTGTCATGAGCGCACGCTGCTCGACAACCTGCCGCGCTTTCTGGCCGACGCGGCCCTGTTCGTCGACGTCGGCGCGAGCCTCGGCCAGTACACTCTGACCGCGAGCCGCTGCATGCGCCACGGCCGCATCATCGCGGTCGAGGCCGACCCGATACGCCATGAAGAGCTGACGCGCAACGCCGCGCGCTGGGCCGGCGAGAGCGGGCGCAGTATCGAGACTGTGTTCGCCGCCATCGGTGAAACGGCCGGCACGGCGACCTTCTTCACCACGCAATCGAACATCAGTGGCGGACTGTTCCCGCGCCCGTCGGCCGACGGCCCCGCGTGGCATGAAATCACGGTGCCGAGCGTGACGCTCGATGACCTGTGTGGCGAGCTCATGCCGGATTTCGTCAAGGCCGATATCGAAGGCGCCGAACTGCGCATGTTGAAAGGCGCGCGGCGCATCCTCGAGCATGGTCGTACCGCCTTCCTGCTGGAACTCCACGGCTGGGGTGACCCGCACACCAGCGGTGAGGAAAGCATTCCGGATTTCATGCGTCACTACGGCTATCACCCGGTGGCGTTCTTCGAGCACACACTGTTTCTGCCGATGGGCGCGACCTATCTACGTGAAAAAGCCGCCGCCGGCCTGCGACTGCTGAGCGGTCGACGCTGAGCCAGAGCGGCACGCCAATGGATGCCGACCTCCGCCCCACGCCGGGCTTGCCGCACTACCTCGATGGCATGAACGCCGTCGAACGCCTGCTGTTCAAGTCGGCGCGCGCGCTCGGCTGCTCACGCCACTTCTATGCCGCTTACCAGGCCTGGCATGGCGACCGGCCAGCCATCGCGAAATTCGCGGGGCGTCACGCCGGCCAGCGTTGCTTCATTCTCGGCGGCGGACCGTCGTTGAAGCTCATCGACCCGGCGCCACTGCGCAACGAAGTGACGTTCGCGGTCAACGGTATTTTCCTCATCTATGACTGGCTGGGATTCGAGCCCAGCTACTACGTGGTCGAAGACTTCCTGGTATATGCCGACAGATGGCGCGAGATTGGCGAGCAGGTGAAGGCCTCGACCTGCTTCTTTCCCGATCATTTTCGCCATGCCGCCTTCGAGCGCGACAATCATCACTACTTTCGCGCCATCTACGACTTCGACCCGCGTTCAGGCTTTCCGCATTTCTCGCGCAACGCCGCGCGCATTCTGTGGATAGGCGGCACCGTCACCTATATCTGTCTGCAGATCGCCTTGTACATGGGCTTCAAGGAGGTCTATCTCATCGGCATGGACCACAATTACCGACGCCCCGAGCATGTGCGCAGCGAAGGCGATGTGTGGACCTCCCACGGTGAAGACCCGAACCACTTTCATCCCCAGTACTTCGGCGCGGGCTATCGCTGGCACGACCCGCAGGTGGCGCGCATGGAGACTGCCTACCGGCGTGCCCGCGAGGTGTATGAGGGCGCCGGCGCCAAGGTCTTCAATGCCACGGTCGGCGGCCAGCTCGAAGTGTTCCCGCGCGTCGACTACGGGCAGTTGTTCTGAGCACGGTCCGCACTGATGAATGAAGCCACACCGCGCGTCAGCGTCATCATCCGCTGCTGTAACGAAGAGCAGCACATCGGTCGATTGCTGTCGGGTATCCTTGAGCAAACCCTGCGCGAGGTCGAGATCATCGTCGTCGACTCCGGTTCGACCGACGCCACGCTGGCCATCGCTTCGCGCTATCCGGTGCACATCCGCCATATCGCCCGTGAAGCGTTTTCCTTCGGGCGTTCACTGAATGTTGGCTGCGCGGCGGCGCGCGGCGAATTCCTGGTCATGGCGAGCGCGCACGTCTATCCCATCTATCGCGACTGGCTGGAGAAGCTCATCGCGCCGTTCGCCCATCCGGAAGTGGCGGTGGTGTATGGCCAGCAACGCGGTGACGAGCGCACCAAGTACGCCGAGCAGCAGATTTTCGAGAAGCTGTATCCCGTCGGCGGCATGCAGATCACGCCGGGCTGGTTCTGCAACAACGCCAACGCGGCGGTGCGCCGCGCACTGTGGACTGAACTACCTTACGACGAGGCCTTGACCGGTCTCGAAGATCTGGCGTGGGCCAAGGCCATCGGTCAGCGCGGCCTGCGCGTCGCCTACCAGGGTGAAGCGGGTGTCATCCATGTGCATGACGAGCACTGGCGCCAGGTGTTGAACCGCTATCGCCGCGAAGCCATCGCCTTGAAGCGCATTGCGCCGGAAGAACATTTCGGCCTCGTCGATTTTTTTACCTGCTTGGCGCGCAACGTGGTATCGGACTTGCGCCATGCGCAGCGCGATGCGCGGCTGCGCGAAGTGTGGCTGTCGGTGCTGCAGTTTCGTTTCATGCAGTTCTGGGGCACCTATCGCGGCTTTGCGAGCGATGCCGCGATCCCCGACAATCTCAAGCAGACTTTCTACTACCCCAAGGGTTGGGATCATGAAGCGGACATCACCAGCGGTGAGCAACGCGCAGCGCTGCGCATACCTTATGCAACTCTCGGGGAAGACGACGCGGACTGAGGGCTGCACGTGGAGGCCGATAGCATGACCTCGCGCAAGCTGGTGGCGCTGTTGCCGATGAAGGCCCACAGCGAGCGCGTGCCGGGCAAGAACTTCCGCGCCTTGGGCCACAAGCCGCTGTATGCCTGGATGCTCGATACCTTGTTGGCCATCGACGCCATCGCCATGGTGGTCATCAATACCGATGCCGCCGCGGAGCTTGACGACGACCCGCGTCTGCGCCAGCCGCGCGTGCTGTTGCGCGAGCGCAGCGCCGCGCTGTGCGGCGATTTCGTCAGCATGAATCTCATTATCGGCGACGACATTGCCGCAGTGCCGGCCGACAGCTATCTCATGACCCACGTCACCAATCCGTTCCTGTCGGCGGCGACCATCAAACGCGCGCTGGCGGCCTACGCGGCCGGCCTCGCGGCGGGCAGCGCCGATTCGCTGTTCACGGTCACGCGCCATCAGACGCGCTTCTACCGCGCCGACGGCAGCGCCATCAATCACGACCCGGCGAATCTCATCCGCACCCAGGATCTCGAGCCCTGGTTCGAGGAGAATTCCTGCATGTACCTGTTCAGCGCCGCGAGCTTCGCGCGCAACCAGGCGCGCATCGGCGACCACCCGATTTTGTTCCCGATCCCGAAACGCGAAGCGGTGGACATCGACGACCAGGACGACTGGAACGTCGCGACCCTGCTGGCGGCCGGCATGGCTTGAGAGGACTTCCGTATGCGCAAATACCAGGTGCTGCTCAGTTGCCCGCCGATGCTCGGCATGCTGCCGGAGTTCATGGCCGATTTCGCGGCCTGCGACATGCAGGTCGAAGCGCCTGCGCTGGTGCAGGTCTTGAGCGAAGAAGAATTGATCGCGCGCCTGCCGCACTGCGACGGCTGGATCATCGGTGACGACCCGGCCAGCCGCGCGGTGCTCACGGCCGGCGCGGCCGGGCGGCTCAAAGCGGCGGTGAAGTGGGGCATAGGCATAGACAATGTCGACGTCGCGGCCGCGCGCGAACTCGGCCTGGGCTTCATCAATACGCCCGACATGTTCGGTGAGGAAGTGGCGGATTACGCCATGGCTTACGTCACCGGCCTCGCGCGTGAGCTGTTCGTGGTCGACCGCGGCGTGCGCGCGGGTGCATGGCCGAAGCCCGCCGGTATGTCCTTGCAGGGCAAGACCGTGGGCCTGGTCGGTTATGGCAGCATCGGTCGCGCCACGGCACGGCGCCTGCTCGCGGCCGGGCTCACGCTGCAGGTGTATGACCCCGGCGACGCGGCGACGCGCGCGGCGGGCGAGGACGGACATCTCGTGCAGGCGTGGCCTGAAGGCGTCGAGCACTGCGATTTCCTGCTCTTCACCTGCGCACTGACGCCAGGTAACCGGCACATGTTCGATGCCGATGTGCTGGCGCGCTGTCGCGCGGGTGTGCGGGTGGTGAATGTCGCGCGTGGGCCCTTGCTCGATACCGCGGCGCTGCTGGACGGCCTCGCGAGCGGCCACATCCATAGCGCCGCACTCGACGTATTCGAAACCGAACCGCTGGCGCCCGATCATGCGCTGCGCAGTTACGAGCGTGTGATCTTCGGCTCGCACAATGCGTCCAACACCGCCGAGGCAGTGCGCCGCACCAGTCGTAAGGCGATTGCCGAACTTGCAAGATTAATGGGCGCGGCAGCATGAGCGATGCACGGGACGCGGTGCTCGTCAGCGGCGCCGGCGGTGGCATAGGCACGGCGCTGTGCAGCGCGTTTCGCGCGGCGGGTTATCGCGTCATCGCCACCGATAGCGCGAAGCGGGACTGTGACTGCGATGAATTCGTGGCGCTCGACCTGGCGAACTTTGCCAACGATGAACATGAACGCCGCAGGTTTTCGCTGGCAGTGGAGACAGCGCGGGCCGGCGCCAATCTGCGCGTCATCGTCAACAATGCCGCCGTGCAGATACTCGGCGCGGCGGGTGAAGTGCCGGTAGACGCTTTACGTCACAGTCTCGACGTCAATGTCAGCGCGCCGTATGGGCTGGTCGCCTGTTTCATCGACAGCCTCGCGCGTCATGGCGGCGTGGTACTCAATATCGGCAGCGTGCACGCGCAGCTCACCAAGCCGGGCTTTTTCGCCTACGGTGTCAGCAAGGCCGCGCTGGCCGGCTTGACGCGCTCCATGGCCTTGGATCTTGCGCCGCGCGGCATCCGCGTGAACGAGATACGCCCTGGTGCGACGGCCACGCCAATGTTGCTGGCGGGTTTTTCCACTGACCCGCAAGCCTTGGCGGAAGTGGCCGGCATGCAGCCGCTGGGGCGTTTGGGCCAGCCGTCCGAGATCGCCGCCATGGCGGTGTTCCTCGCTTCACGCCAGGCCGCCTACGTGACCGGTGCGGCCATCCAGGTCGACGGCGGCATCAGCGCGCGCCTCCACGACCCGAGGTAGGCGCGAATTCATTCGCACCTATAAATCGCACAGCATTCGCGCCACTCGGTAGCGATCGACGAAAGCCGCGTGTCCATCGCTGACGATATCAGCCAGCGTGCGGGACACGCGTTGCCATCCTGGCGACGCAGGCGCGATGCCTGCGCTTTGCAGCCGTTCCTGCGTTGCACTCAACACTGACGCGGCACGCGGATCGCGGGCGGCGCAATGTGTGCCTGCACGCAATAAGGTCAACCGGTAGTAATCGCGCAGCACGCGGCGTGGAGCGGTGCTCGCAGTTACGCTGCGATGCGCGGCCGCGAATCGCGTGAGCAGCGCCAGCAGTCGTTCGTAATCCGAGTTCCCGGCGTCCGCGAGGCGCGCCAAGCTCGTCCAGGCGCCGGCCACGGCGGCCAGCAGTGCGCAGCCGGGGTCGTCGGCATGCGCGCGTGGCTCATCCACCAGCGCGGCGAGCACCCGTTCGTGCAGCAGCACATCGTGGTGATATTGCTTGCTGTTGTCGGCCGACATGCTGGCGGCGTGTTTGCGGTAGTACACCAGACCCGCGCGGCTGTAGCGCGGCGCGTAGCCGAGGCGCTGCGCGCGCAGCCAGTAGTCGTAGTCCTCGCAGGCGCGTAACTCAGTATCAAAGCCGCCTACCGCATTGACCACCGCACGGTGCAGGAGCCACGCATGGGGCGGGGCGATATTGAAATGCCACAGGCGCAGGTCGAGATCGCGCGGCGCCAGCCACCAGGGCGCGCCGGGCAGCGCACGGCCGGCGCTGTCGGTGGCATGGAACTGGCGGGTGCGGCACACGCTTACGCCAGGCGTACGCAGCTCACGCATGAAATCGAGACGCGCGGCGAGCGTGGCGGGCGCCAGCTGGTCGTCGGCGTCGAGGAACAGCAGGTATTCACCACGCGCGTGGGCGATGCCGGTATTGCGCGCGGCCGACAGTCCCTGGTTGGCCTGGTGTATGTATCGTATGCCGGGCAGAGTCGCGGCGACGGCGGCGGTATCGTCGCTGGAGCCGTCATCGACCACCAGCACCTCGACACCGTCGATGCCCTGACCGCGCACGCTGTCGACGCAGGCGCGCAGGAAGTGCGCGTAGTTGAAGACCGGGATGATGACGGACAGGCGCGCGCGCCGGCCGGCGCCGAGGCCGTCACTCATACGCTGCTCATCTCGCGAAACTCGGGATGCCGGGCCTGCAGTTCTTCATAGCTGCCGATGGCGTCGAGCCGGCCGTTCTTCAGAAACACGATGCGGTCGCAACGCCGCACGGTGGAGAGGCGATGGGCGATCATGAGGATGGTGCGGTTACCCTTGAGCGCCGCCACGGCCTCGATGACGGCGGCTTCGGTGGTGTTGTCGAGCGCCGAAGTCGCTTCGTCCATGATGAGGATGTCGGGGTTGTGATAGAGCGCGCGGGCGATGGCGATGCGCTGACGCTCGCCGCCGGACAGACGGATGCCGCGTTCGCCTATTTCGGTGGCGAGCCCGTCGGGCAGGCGCGCGAGCAAGGGCCCGAGTTCGGCCGCCGCGGCCGCGCGGGCCACGCGTTCGTTATCAACCGCCGCCGGATCGAGGCCGAGTGCGATGTTCTCCGTCAGACTGCCGTCGACCAGGAACAAGGCCTGCGGTACATAGCCGAGGTTGGCCTGCCAGGCGGGCATGGCGTCGCGAATGTCGCGTCCGTCGACGCGGATGTGGCCGCGCAGTGGTTCGAGCACGCCGAGCACGACATCGATGAGGGTCGATTTTCCCGCGCCGCTGGTGCCGACGATGCCGATGGCTTCACCGTGGCGGATGGTGAGGGTGATGTCCTGCAAGCTGTCCTGCGGCGCGCCGGGATAGCGGTAGGCAAGGTGCTCAAGTTCGATGGTGTCGCGGAACGGCAGCGGCGCCGGCGTGCGCGGCGCGTCATCTATCAAGGGTTCGAGCGTGCGCAGGCCTTCGTACACGATGTCGAGCGAGGCCGCGTTGTGACGCACTTCGGTGAAACAGTCCATGAGTCCGCGCACCGCGCCTTTCATGCGCGTCAGGGCCACCGCGAATACGCTCAAGGTCGCGATGATTTCCTGGTTGTCGTTGCCGAGGTGGAACAGCATCAGCGTGACGCCGATGAGACCGAAGATGCCGGTCAGCTCGATGAGTTGCGGAATCGCGCGCTGGATGATCTGCATGGTGCGCTGGATGCGAAATACATTGATCAGCGCTTCGCGCAGCCGCGCCAGAAAATAGGCGGTGCGGCCGAGCACGATGATTTCCTTGACCCCGCCCAGACCCTCGGTGACGCTGCGGATGACCGTGCCGCGATAGGTCTGCGCGTCCACGCCGAGATGACGCACGCGGTTCTGCAGCAGCGTGGCGATGCCGATGCCAACGCCAAGAAAGCCGGCCAGCCACACCAGCACGCGCACATCGAGGATCGCCACCAGCACCGCGCTTATGCCGCACAGGATGAAACTGTTGCTGATGAATTCGACCATCGGCATCAGCACCCGCACCGCGAGCTGCTGACATTCCTGGTTGATGTTCCTTTGCAGCTCGGCCGAGTTGTTGCGCAGGTGGAAGACATAGGGCGCGCGCAGATAGGCGCCGAACAGGCGTGTGCCGAGTTTCAAGGCGCGGGTCTGGGCAAAGCGCGCCTTCCAATAGGCGAGGAACACCACGTAGGCGGTCTTGGCACCGTACAGTGCGAACATCGCCACGCCGCCCCATATCAACAGGTGTTCGCGCGTCAGCCATGCGCGCCACGCGGGCGACAGCGCATCGTGCAGCAGCGGGTTGTCGATGATCTTCTCCGGGTAGGCGAGCACCGTGATGTAAACCGGCACCACCGCCACGCCGGCCATTTCAAGAATGGCTTCCACCATCATGAGCACTACCAGCAGCACCAGGCTGCGCCGCTCGGCGTTGCTCAACAGAAAGACGAGCTTCTTGAGACTAGTCCACATGGGCCAAGCCTCGCTGGGTCGGGGCGTGGGAGGCAAGCGCCTGCTCGAGCACCGCTTCGAGATGGGCGGCCTGTCGGGCCCAATCGGGCACCGGCAGCTCGCAGGGCGAGGGCGTGCGCAATTGCGCCGCGAGGCAGCGCCGCAGACTCGCGATGTCGTCGACCTCGTACAGACTGTTGGGCTGCGCCGCCAGCAGCGTGGTGAGGGCGCCGACCCTGGCCGCCACCACCGGTGTGCGGCAGGCAATGATCTCGTAGGCCTTCTGCGGAAACGCATAGCGGCCGAAGGCGGTGTCGCGCATGCAGATCACGGCCACGTTCAATGCACTGAACAACTGCGGAATGCGTTCGTGCGGCAATTCGCCGAGATGAATCACGCGCGGCGCATTGGGCAAGGGCGTGGCGCCGGCGCGCGAGCCGGCCAGCACCAGGTGCAGATTCGGATGCTCGGCCGCCAGTTGCTCGTAGGCGCGATACAGCGTGGCGATGCCGCGCGAGTCATCGAGCGCGCCGGCGGTGCCGATCAACTGCGCGTTGGCCGGCAGTCCGAGTTGCTCACGGCTCGCGGCGCGGTCGCGCGGGTGGAACAAGGCGTGATTGATGGTGCTCTCCAGCGTACTGACGCGCGCGGCGGGTGTGTATCGCTCGGCAATCATGGCGCGCAGCGGTTCGCTGACGCAGGTCACCGCGTCGGCATGCCTTAAGGCACGGTGATAGGCGCGGGTCAGGCCCGGCAGGCGCGCGAGGCCGAAGCTTTCGTAGTTGTCGAACAGATCAAGCGCGTAGGGCAGCCGCGCGCCACGCGCGAAGTGCGCGCTCATCGCCACGTGCAGGCTGTCGGAGCCGCCCAGGATGATGTCGGGCCGGAAGGACGCCAGTGCTGCATGAACCTTATGCCGGTAATGCCACAGGCCAGGTAACAACAGCGTGCCGAGATCGCAGGACTGCCAGTGCAAACGGCCGTCACCTTCGGCGTCGGTCGAAGCGAAAGCGGGCGCCTGACCGCGATAGTTGAGACACAGGCCCAGCACCGTATGGCCGCGCAGGGCCAGTTGACGCGGCAATTCGTACAGACGCGCGTACCGGTCGACGATCACGTCCTTGCGCATGTAACGGCGTTTGAACAGGCACAGGATGCGCATGGTTCAGTGCCGCCGCCGCAGGCGCAATACCCGATCAGTTGTCGAGGCTGGTGTATTCATCGTCGATGCCGGTCACGTGGCGCGCGGCCTTGAGCGCCGCGGCCACCACCTGGTCCATGTTGTAGTAGCGGTATTGTGCGAGGCGGCCGACGAACAGCACGTCGCGCTCGGCGCGCGCCATGGCTTTATACAGCTGGTAACGCGCTTCGTTATCGGGATTGGGTATCGGGTAGTAGGGGTCGCCCGCGGCACGCGGAAACTCCTTGACCACCGACGTGCCGGCGACCTGCTGGCCGGTCAGGTATTTGAATTCCGTGATGCGCGTGTAGGCGTGGTCGTTGGGGAAGTTCACGGTGCCGGTGTGCTGGTAATTCGACTGCGCGTGATGTTCGTGCACGAACTCCAGTGAACGATAGGGCAGCGCGCCGTGGCAGTAATCGAAATAGGCGTCGATGGGGCCGCTGAACACCGTCAGGCGCGGCTGCCAGCGTGTGCGCGCGGCGAAGTAGTCGACGCCGGTCTCAATGTCGATGCGCGGATGCGCGAGCATACGCTCAAACATCGCGGTGTAACCCTGCGCCGGCATGGCCTGGTGCCTGTCGGTGAAATAGAGGTCGTCGTCGTCGCTGCGAGTCGGAATGCGCGCGGCGACACTGGCCGACAACTCCGACAGTTCAAGACCCCATTGCTTGCGCGTATAGCCGCGGAAGAATTTGTCGCACAGATCGCGGCCGACGCTGGCCAGCACCGCGTCTTCGCTGGTGCGCACCGGCTCGCGCGGTTCGGCCACCTTGGCGAGATAGGCGGCGACGCCGGCTTCGTCGAGCGCGAGACCATACAGACGATTGATGGTGCTGCGATTGATGGGGATGGGATAGAAGCTGCCATTGACCAGGGCCTGCACGCGATGCTCGTAGGGGCGCCAGGTGGTGAAGCGCGACAGGTAGGCGAACACGCGGCTCGACTGAGTGTGAAAGATATGCGGCCCGTAGCGATGGATGAGCACACCGTGCGCGTCGAATTCATCGAAGGCGTTGCCGCCTACGTGCGCGCGCTTGTCGATGACGAGTACGCGACGGCCGGCATGGGCCAGCCTCTCAGCGACCACGGCACCGGCAAAGCCGGCGCCGACTACGAGGACATCGAGCTTGGACACAGACGTTGCCACAGACATGAAAACGCGCGGACGGCGGAGACCAGAGCGGCGCGATGCTGGGGGGTGATGCGACTCACCGGCGGATTATGCCTGTGATTGATGCGCCACGCATGAGGCCGCGTGGCGCTGACGGTCAGCCGTAAGCGGCGACCACCTTGCGCGAACTGGCCAACTGCTGGAGTTCGGCGCGCACTTCGTCGTGGGCGGCGCGCGCGGCCGCGCTGACGCGACCGACGGCCTGGTAGGCATGCATGAAGACGGCTTCGGTATGGGCTCTGTCGGTGCCGGGCGGCGCCGCGAGCAGGGCAGCGAGCGAGGTGGTGCAGAGCTCCGCGCCACTCCAGTCGGTGGCGATGGCGGCCGCTTCCAGTGCGCGCACCTGTTCGGCTACCGCGTCGGCCCATTCCTGCTCGCTCATGACGCGCGCCATGGTCAGCCGTAGATGCGCGCCGTTGCGCCGAGTTCGTTCTGGGCCGCCGGCTTGCCGCGCTCGACCTGGACTTCGATGCCTTTCCAACCGGTGCGAATCTCACCGAGCAGCTTCTCGACTTCAACCAGCTTGCTGTCGTCGTTATGCAGATTGGCGGTCACCAGAGTGCGCGTCATGTAGTCGTAGAGCGCGTCGAGGTTGGCGGCAATCTTGCCACCGCGTTCGTGATTCAAACTCGCGCGCAGGCCATCGATGATCGACATCGCCCAGGTGATGTTGGAACCCTTGGCGGCGACGTTGCCGCGCGCCATCGCCGCGCGGGCGGCGCGCAGCTTGTCCAGCGCGCCGTCCAGCAGCAACAGGATCAGGCGATGGGGCGAGGCCGTTTCGATGTCGGTGCGCAGTGCAAGGCGGCTGTATTCATCAATGGCATTGAGTGCGTTGGGTGGATAGCTCATCAAATCTCCTATCGGTCGTGGGGACCGTTGGTGGCCGCTGCCGCTATCGGCAGTTGACGGACCAGCGCATGTGAGTGCTGTTGTTTCTATTTATCGACCTCGACCGTCAGGACTGAATCGGTCAGGCTTTGTTATTTGCGGTGAACTGCGCAAGTTGCGTTGTCAGGTAGCTGCTGGTGGTGTTGAGACCGGCAATCAGCGCGTCCAGAGTATTGAACTGCTTGTTCAAGGCCACCTCCTTGCGGCCCAATCGGTATTCGAGATTGGCGCGCGCGGTGCTATTGGCATCGATGCGCGCCTTCATGCTGGTTTCGCGCGCCGGCAGGATGCCACCGGCGTCGAGCATGCTCTTGGCCACCGCCTTGAAGCGCACCGCGGCGCCGCTGGTGGGGTCGGTGAACATGCTGGCCACGCCTTCCGGATCTTTCTTCAGCGCTTCCTGGAAGATGGTCGTGTTGAGCGCGAGGCCGGTGCCGTTGGCGCCGTTGGTCACGCCGATTTCGGCCAGGAATTTGAAAGCGCTGGAATTGCCGGATTTCACATGCAGTGCATCGCGGAACTGCGACTCGATATTGAGCAGCGAGCCGCGCTCGTCGCTCAGCACTTTGCCCTTCAAATCGGAGGTCAGTTTAAACACGGCGTTGTAGGCCGAGATGAGACTCTGCACGTTGCTCTGAATCTTGCCGTCGTCGCGCGCGACATTGACGGTGACGGTGCCGGCGGTGACGAGATCCAGCGTCAGGCCGGAGATGACGTCCGTCACGGAATTGCTCGAACTCGTGACGCTGTAGGTGTTCTCGAGCTTGAGCTCGGCGTCGAGGTCGGCACTGGTGAAGGCGCCGCTGGCATTCCTGTCGGTATTGATGGTCGCCAGCGCGAAGGGATCGGGCTGGTCGGTGACTGGGTCAGCCAGGGTATGAAACTTGGCCGTGACGAGATTCGCCGAGCCGGTGCTCTTGGCTGACAGGCTCAGGTGAAAACCGGTGGCGTCCTTGATGGTCGAGGCAGTGACGCCGGTATTGGCCGTCGCGCCGTTGATGGCGGTGCGAATTTCGTCGAGAGTCTTGTTGCCGATTTCAACCGTGAAGCTCTTGCTGCCGACGGTGATGGCCATGGTGTCACCCGTCGCACCGACCTTGGCGGCGTTGGTGTTGGCAAAGGTGGTCGCGGCGACCAGACGGTGGGTCTCGGCCAGGCGTTTGACTTCGATGCTGTAGGAACCGGCACTCGCTTCGGCGCTGGCCGAGGCGGTCATTACCTTGCTATCGCTGGAGGTCGCCTTGGCGGCTTTGAATTTGGCCGGGTCGGTCAAATCGCTGACTGCGGACTGGAACTGCGAGACGACACTCTTCAACTGGCCGTAGGCACTCAATTGCGCCTGCATTTCGACCTGGGCGGTGCCCATCTTGACCCACGGCTGACGCTCGATGGTCATGATCTTGTTGACGATGCCGGCGATGTCGAGACCGGAACCTACGCCTTGGGTGCTTAGAGACGCCACGTTTTCACTCCTTCAAAGTCCTCGCGGGTAGCGGTGCTGCCGAAACGCGAGAAGCAGGAGAAACTTTGCAAGTTCGGGGCCAAAGGGCGTTTGGCAATGCCCACGCCGTGCGCGGCGCGCCGCTCGCGGCTCAGGCTTCGTCCTGCACGAACACACCGGCGCTCTTGTCGAGGCGCGCGGCGAGTTCAAGGACCTGTTGCTCAGGGATCTGCCGGATCACTTCCTTGGTGTCCTTGTCGACGACCTTGATGACCGTACGGCCGCTGCTTTCGTCGATGGAAAACTGCAGCGAGCGCTGCAGGTTCTGCACGCCCTGGCTGAGATCCTTTACCGCCTTTTCGAGCATTTTTGCGTCGACCGGCGGCACCGGGCCGGCAGCTTCGCGCTGCGGGTCCACCGCGGGCTGGGATGAGGTCGCCTCAGCCGTCGAGCTATAGGCGGTCACCGACGCGCGCTGAGTGCGCAACTCGGTCAGATTGGACGGCAATTTTTGAATTGCGACATGAGTGACCATGACGCTACCTCTCAGTGGCAATGGCGCCCGGGGTGCGAAACCCCGGGCGCGTCACATTGGCGGTTGCCTTCAAACTCCGCTTACTTGAGCAGCGACAGGGCTGCCTGCGGCAGGGAGTTGGCCTGCGAGACCATCGCGATACCTGCCTGCTGCAGGATCTGCGCGCGGGTCATGGAAGCCGTTTCCGAGGCGAAGTCCGCGTCCTGGATACGGCCGCGGGCGGCGGAGATGTTTTCAGACACGTTCTGCAGGTTGCGGATGGTCGAGTCGAAGCGGTTGAGCTTCGCACCGAGCACCGCGCGGTTGCTGTTGATCTGATCCAAGGCTGACTGGAAAGCCAGCAGGGCCAGGTTGGCGCCCGACTGCGTGGCAACGCTCTGTGCGTTGACAGGTGCGTTGGCCAGCGTGGTGGTTGCCGCGGCGACACCCGTGATGGCCGTGCCGGTGGCGGCGGCGTCATAGGTGACGGTGGTCGAGTTCAACTTCTGGTTGAGCACGATGAGACCGTTGGCGCCGGCGTCGACCGAAGTCGTGCCCGAGGCAAAGCCGGTAGCGGTGGCGGCCGCGGCGGAGTTGATGCCGACCGTGATGGCGGCGCCGGTGCGGTTGACCAGCACCAGGCGGCTCTGGTTGGCGGCGGCGCCGGCGTCATTGACGGCGGTCACGCCGGTTTCACCGGACTTCGCGTTGATGTTGGCCACCAGGTCGTCCATGGTGGTGTTGGCGCCGTTGCCGTCGATGGACACGCCGTTGATGGTGATCGCACCGTTGCCGATGGTCTGACCCGCGGCGCCGGTGGCGTCCGCATCAAGCACGTCGTTGGCGGCCACGGCGGCATTGCCATAGGAGAACGCGTTCACGCCGGTGGTGCCGCTGACGGCATTGATGGCGGTGATCTTGTTGACCGAGTTCTGACCGGCGGTGACTGCTGCCAGCACCGTGCCATTGAGGCTGTCGGCGCTGCCGTCGAGCGCGGTGTCAAACGTGTTGCGGATGCGGTCGGCAAAGGTCGCGTTGGACGCCGAGTTGACGGTGCTGTACTCGGACGCCACACCGAGGCCCGTGGGCGACAGGTTGTTGACCGAGACGTTGATGGTTTCGTTGACGTTGGTGCCGACCTGCACGTCGGCGCTGAAGCCGCCCGTCAGGAGCTGCTGGCCGTTGTAACGGGTCTGGTTCACGACGCGCGACAGCTCGTCGATGATCTGCGTGACTTCCTGGTTCATCGAACCGCGGTCGCCGTTGGTGTTGTAGCTGGCGGCCTGCAGGGCGAGGTCGTTGGCACGCTGCAGCGACTTGGTCATTTCGTCCATCGCGCCTTCAGCGGTCTGGGCGATGGAAATACCGTCGTTCGCGTTGCGCACGGCGACCGCGAGGCCGCTGATCTGGGTGCTCATGCGAGTCGAAATCGCGAGGCCCGCCGCGTCGTCCTTCGACGAGTTGATGCGCAGACCCGAAGACAGGCGCTGGATGGAGGTGTTCAAGTCCATCTGCGTCTTGTTGAGGTTACGCTGTGCGTTGAGGGATGCGACGTTGGTATTGATTGACTGAGGCATGGAAATGCTTCCTATGAGAGGACGCCGTCATGTGTTGTGCGGCGTCATTTATCTTTGACGGATATATTCGGTTTCGAATATTCACCGCCTCCGGGGAAGTTATCGGTCGCGCACGGCAAGAACTTTAGGAGGATGTGGCAAGTGTTGCCGTGATGGCGGCAAATGCCTGCCGCGCCGCGCATTTCCGCACTTGGGCAGGGTGCGCAGTGCGTGTGGCATGATGCGCGGCCAGTCAGAAAGAACGTGAACGGGGCCGCAATTCGTGCAACAGATCAATCAGCAGGCGCTGGAGCGTCTCAAGCGCATTCAATCTGGCGAGCTGCCCAATCCTCCGATGTGGGAAACCGTACCGCTGCGCCTCGTGTCCATCGTGCCGGGCCGCGTCGAAATGGAAGCGGTGGCTGATGAGCGTCATATCAATGCCATCGGTTCAGTGCATGGCGGCTTTGCGGCCACGGTGCTCGATACCGTGCTCGGGCTCGCTATCTACACCAGCCTCGGCGCCGAGGCGCGCCACATCACCGTCGACCTCGCGGTCAAGCTGGTGAAAGCGATACCGCTCAATACGCCGCTCATCGCGGCCTCGGAGCTGGTGCACATCTCGCGCAGTGTCGGCGTCTCGCAGGCGGTGTTACGCAGTGCCGAGGGCGTCGTCTACGCCCATGGCACCACCACCTGCATGATTCAGCGCGGCGTCGTCACCGCGGCCACGACTTAGCGGCGCGCTGTCGGCGCCGCTTGAATGATGGGAATTCACCGGCGGCGCTGGCCGCCGGTGCGGGACTGGCGGTCAGGCGCTCTTCAAGGTCCACATCGGCGCTTCTTCTTCGATCACGGCTTTGAAACTCGGCCGCGCGAGCATGCGCTCCATGAAGGCCGCGAGTTTCGGGAATCGCGCCGCGTCGACCTTGACCTGCGCGTGCAGCAGATTGACGTGGATGGACGCAACGGCGATGTCAGCCAGCGTCAGGGTGTTGTTGACGAAGAACTGGTTGTTGCCGAGCTGAGCTTCCATATAGGCCCAGAACGTCGGCACTTCCTCGGCCACGACTTTGGCGGCCTCGGCGCGTGTCGCGGCGTCCGGCGGCGCCTTGCTGCGCAGCGGTGCGACGATAAGCGGAAAGAACACCTTGCCACCCGCCACCGCGGAGAAGCCACCGTCAATGTATTCCTCCAGCCACAAGGCCTGGATGTAACCGTCATCATCGGCCGGCAGCATGGGCACTGCTTTGTTCTTGCGCTCGATGTACTGGCAGATGACGGTGGAGTCGTTCACCACCTTGCTGCCGTCCATGAATGCGGGAATCTTGCCCAGCGGACTGATCTCGCGCCAATTGGCGGGCGGCGCAAAGGGGCTGACCGGCTCGTAATCGTAGGCGAGGCCTTTCTCGGCCAATAGAACACGAACCTTGCGCACGAAGGGCGAGACGTTGGCGCCCATCAATTTATAAGTCATGGCGTGAAAACTCCTGTGGTGTAGGTGGTGCGGGCACGATGCGCGCAGCGCTGACACCGGCAAGTGTATGCGCTGCCGAGGGTCGCGGTCGCGACAGTGCGTCATGTCGTTGCGATGGGCCGCGATGGTGCGCGCGTCCGATGCTGCAATGCACGCCCAAAGTTCCGCGAAATCCCTGCCTGACAACCCTTTTTAGGAGGGGTGGCGCGGACACTTGCCATGCTATCTTTACGCCCCCGCGACAGGGCGGGACCTATACAACCAGCAGCGGGAGCGCACCGGGGGGCGGACCAAGGCCCTGCGCCCGGTCAACCTGCCAGTCAATCTCGAATCGGGGGAGTCAATGACGAATCTACTCAAGCGCGGCACGACCTACGAAGAGGTCTACGGCAACTTCAAATGGAATATTCCGGAGTTGTACAACATTGCCGACGATGTCTGTGACCGCTGGGCGGATGACGCGGGTCGTGTGGCACTGGTCTATGAGGATGCGCAGAAGAAGGCCCATTCCTATACTTTCGCCGACGTGCGCAAGTACGCCAACCAGCTGGCCAATACGCTGGCGAGCTGGGGTTTGAAGCGCGGCGATCGCGTGACTCTGCTGCTGGCGCAGGATCCGGAATGCGCCATCAGCCACGTCGCGTGCTGGAAGGGCGGCATGGTGTCGGGCCCGTGCTCGGTGCTGTTCGGCGGCGACGCCATCACCTATCGCTTGAACGACAGCGGCGCCAAGGTCCTGATCACCGACAGCGCCAACTATCCCAAGGTCGCGGCGCTGCGCAAAGACGCGCCCAAGCTCGAGCGGGTGCTGGTGATCGACGGTGAGCCGGAAGGTTCGCAGAATTTCTGGAAAGCCATCGAAGGCGCCAGCGACCAGTTCACCAACGTCAAGACCCGAGCCGACGACATTGCCTGGATCAGCTACACCTCTGGCACCACCGGCATGCCCAAGGGCTCGGTGCAGCCCCATCGCATGATGCTCGGCCACATGCCGAGCCTCGAATTCATCTACGACTTCTTCCCGCAGACCGGCGACTGCCTGTGGTCGCCGGCCGACTGGGCGTGGATGGCGGGCTTGATGGACGTCATCATGCCGGGCTGGTTCCATGGCTGTAAGGTCATCGCCACCGCCATGAAGGGCTTCGAGCCGGAAGAAGCCTACCGCATCCTCGACCAGCACGGCGTGACCCTGGCGCTCCTGACGCCGACCATGCTGAAACTCATGCGCACCGTTGAGAATCCGCTGAGCCGCTACAACCTCAAGCTGCGCGCGGTGCTGTCGGGCGGTGAATCCGTCGGTGCGGGCCTGCACGAGTGGGCGCTGAAGGAACTCAAGATCAGCGTCAACGAAGGCTTCGGCCAGACCGAGTGCAACGTCATCCTCGGCAACAACGGCAAGGTCTTTCCGGTCAAGCCGGGTTCGCTCGGCAAGTCCACGCCCGGCACCATATGCGCGATCATCGATGACAACGGCAACGAAGTGCCGGTCGGCGTTGAAGGCCACATCGCGTGCAAGCGTCCGCATCCGGTCATGCTGCTCGAATATCTCAACAAGCCCGAGGCGACGCGCGACAAGTTCATCGGCGACTGGCTGATTACCGGCGACGTCGGTCACAAGGACGAGGACGGCTACTTCTGGTTCCATGGCCGCGGTGACGACGTCATCACCAGCTCCGGCTATCGCATCGGCCCCGGCGAGATCGAGGATGCGCTGCTGAAGCATCCGGCGGTGCAGATGGCGGCCGCCATCGGCGTGCCGGATCCGGTGCGCACCGAGATCATCAAGGCCTTCATCATTCTGAAGCCGGGTTTCGAAGGCACCGACAAGCTGGCCGAGGAGCTGCGTGAAGACGTGCGTTCGCGACTGGCCAAGCACGAAGTGCCGCGCATGATCGAGTTCGTGACCAGCATGCCGATGACCACCACCGGCAAGATCATGCGGCGCGAGCTGCGCGATCTCGAAAAGAAGCGCCGCGGCGAAGGCTGAGGCTGACCTCGCGTAATGCGTTATCGCCTGCTGGCCGATGGCACCACGGCGCCGGTGCAGAATACCGGCGACGTGGTTGAGCTGACGGTGTGGTTCACCTTGGTGTGCGGCATCATCCTGCTCGGCATGGGCGTCTACGGCAAGCAGCGCTGGCTGCAATTCTGGGGTGGGCTGACCATCGTGTGCGTGGTGGTCTACTTCATGCGCGATGTGCTCGGGCTGAGCGCGCTGCTCGTCTAAGGCGGCGCCACACCCGCCTTGTAAACCGCCCCGCGCACAGCGGGGCGGTTGATTCATCGAAAGTCTGCCGTCACACCGCCACGTAACCGCCGTCCACCGGCATCGCGATGCCGGTCACGAACGACGACAGGTCTGACAACAACCAGATCACGGCTTCACCAATCTCGCCCGGCTGGCCGAGACGACCTATCGGCTCCTGATCGATCAGATGCTGGGGCACGATACCGGTGCCGGCCATCATGCGATCGACCATCGGCGTTTGAATGATGCCGGGGCAGACCGCATTGGCGCGGATGTTCTTGCGCGCGTATTCCAAGGCCACGCATTTGGTCATGCCGACCACGCCGTGCTTGGCGGCGCAATAGGCGCTACCGCCGCGCGTGCCGATGAGGCCCGCCACCGAGGCGGTGCTGACGATGCTGCCCGCGCTGCCCTGCTTCAGGAATTGCTCGACCTGATACTTCAGGCACAGCCACACGCCCTTCATGTCGACGTTGGCGGTACGGTCGTATTCCTCTTCGGTCATCTTGGTGATGCTGGTGAAATGGCCTTCGATGCCGGCGTTGTTGAAGGCGCCGTCCAGGCGGCCATAGGCGCTGACGGTGGCGGCGATCATGGCCTTGACTTCGGCGGACTGCGTGACATCGGTCTTGGTGAATTGCGCGGCGCCGCCCTTGCTCTTGATCTCCGCGACCACGGCTTCGCCGTCCTTGATATTGACGTCGGCAATGGTCAGGCGCGCGCCTTCCTGGGCGGCGCGCAGCGCGGTGGCGCGGCCGATGCCGGTGCTGCCACCGGTGATGATGATCGCTTTGTCTTGCAACAGGCCGGCCATGGAGTGATTCCTCTTGGTGTCCGTGGGTGTGGGTCGGGTTCGTGAGTGGGTGGGCTTCGCGCTACACTCACGGCGCCTCATGTCGAGGCTCACAACGATGATACTGGAAGGGCAATGAAAGTAGTCACCCCCGAAGCGGCGGTTGCCGCCATCCCCGATGCATGCACCTTGATGCTGCCCGGCGCCTGCGCCGAACCGCGCGAGTTCTATCGCGCATTCAGTGCCGGCGTGGAGCGCTTCAAGAAGCTGACGGTGGCGTCGGGCCTGTCCTTGGGGGGTTACGGTTTTCTCGAGCGTGGCCTGGGCGAGCACTTCCACTATCTCACCTGGCAGGCGGCGCCGCGTCTGCGTCCGCTGTTCAAGGAGAATGATCGGCGCAAGGTCAGCTTCGTGCCGATACGTCTTTCCGATCTGACGCGCGTGGTGCGTAAGGGCGGGCCGGTGAGTCCCGACGTGGTGGTGGTGCAGACTTCGTTGCCACAGGCGGATGGCAGCGTCAGCCTTGGACTCTCAGTCGGCCCCAACCAGCATCTGATCTCCCAGGCGTCCGTGGTCATCGCCGAGATGAATCCGCACATGCCGGTCACCGCCGGCAATTCGCGCGTGCCGCTCGAGAACATTACTTATGCCTACGAAGCGGACCATCCGCTCGCGCAATACGACACCGGTGAACCCGAGCCGCGTGACGAGAAGATCATCGAGCACGTCCTGAGCCTGATTCCGGAAGGGGCGTGGGTGCAGTTCGGCATCGGCGCGGTGCCAGATCGGGTCTTGAAGCGCCTGTGCGACATCCCCAAGGTCAATCTGTTCTCGGGCATGCTGTCGCGCAGCCTGGTGGATTTCCTTGAGGGTGTGAAACACCAGCCGCGCGTGGTCAACGGCGAGTTGGCCGGCGACCCGCGTCTTTATGAATACTGCAATGGCAATACGCGCATCGAGATGAGTGGGCTGGACGTCACGCACAATCCACTCGCGCTGGCCGCGCTGCCGCGCTTCGTCTCGATCAATTCCTCGGTCGAACTGGATCTCATGGGGCAGAGCAACGGCGAGACCTTGGGGCCGGTGCAGATCAGCGGCGTCGGCGGCAGTCTCGACTACATCGAAGCGGCGGCCTTGTCGGACGGCGGCGTGTCGATCATCGCGCTGCCATCGACCACCGCCGACGATGCGCGCTCAAAGATTGTCGCGACGCTCGCGGTCGGCAGCGTGGTGACCACGCCGCGTTATTGCATCGACTATGTGGTGACTGAATACGGCGTGGCGAGACTGCGCGGCAAGAGCCTGTGGGCGCGCGCCGATGCGCTGATTGCCATCGCCCATCCGAAATTCCGCGATGAACTGGCGAACTCGATCAAGTAGCGCGCGGATTATCTGGCCGGATTGAACAGCCGCACCACTTCCAGCGGCTCCATCAACATGCGCATCTGCACCCGCACCACGTATTCGAGCTGGTGCGGGTTTTCGCGAACGGTGAATTTTTCGATGACCTTGCCGCCTTCCGGTGCGTCGGTCTCGACGTACAGGGAGTCGTTCTCCCAATAAGAAAGGTTGAAGCCAAAGGTGTCCTGCAAGAGTTCGTCGCCCTTGGCGGAGAACACTTTGCCGTTGGGATTGGGACGTACGCTGCGCGGCAGGTTGATGTCGTAGGTGATGCGCAGACCGTCGACTTCCTCCGCCAGGTCGAGACGCTCGACCTTGACCAGCGGGTAGGCAATGCCGAGACGACGCAAGGATTTGATGGGCTTGTCTTCCTTGCGGTCGCGCACCGTTTCCCAGTAGGCGAGCTGCGCCAGATCATGGGCCGTATTGCGCTCACCGCCGCTCTGCATGACCGGCATGGGCTCACCACGTTTGCGCAGTTTGCCCCTGATGAGCTTTTCGACATCGGCGCTGGATTTTTCATCCCACACCCAGGCGCCGACCAGCGCCGGCGCCGCGCTGGCGGCTTGCATGCCGCCCATCAACATGATGAAACCAACGAACAGCAGTGCTTTGATTGACATCGGACTCGCCTGATTTACGACCGTCGGCGGCGATGGCCATGGGATTGCGATATGCTCACGCCGCGCCGCCGCATGGTGCCATGGGGCTCGCAGGGCCTCAAGCGCGCAAGGGCCTGGCGGCCTGTTCAAGCAATGAGGATTGGTGTTCATGATCAAAGTCGTTTCGGTGTTGCAGCGTAAGCCCGGCATGAGTGTCGAGGACTTTCAGGCTTACTGGTTGAACAAGCACGCCCCCATCGTCAGCCGCCTGCCGGGGCTGCGTCGTTACGTACAGTCGCACACTTTGTTGTCAGGCTATCGCAAGGCCCAGCCGGCTGCCGATGGCATTGCCGAGTTATGGTTCGATGACACGCAGGCGTTGCGCGCCCTGAAAGACAGCCCGGAACTCGCAGCGGTGCTGGCCGATGAACCGAACTTCGTCGACACTTCGCGTTTCATCCAGGTGCACACCGAGGAACATGTCATCAAGGACGGCCCGATTCCGGCCAATGGTGTGAAGAACATCGAGTTCGTGACCAAGAAAGCGGGGATGCCGCTGGCGGACTTTCAGCGGCATTGGCGCGTGACCCACGGTCCCTTGGGCGCGTCGATCAAGACCGTCACGCGTTACGTGCAAAGCCATACCCGCAGCACCGCCTACGGCCGCGGCGCGGACCCGGCGCTGGACGGCTTTGCCTTGACCTGGTTCGAGAACACCGACGCCATGCGTGAATCGGCGCGCACCCAGGAATATGCCGATACCCGCGATGACGAAGAGAATTTTCTGACCATTCCGCTCGAATTCATCATCACGCGTGAGCATGTGATCGTGAGCTGAGCGATGCGGGGCGCCCTGTAGGTGCGAATGACTTCGCACCTACAGAACCGTCACGGCATCTGAATCAGCAGAGCGGAATCACCTGCTCGGCAAAATCCTTGGCCATGCTGCGGATGTGTTGCAAAGGCGGCAGCAGGCTGACTTCCTTCAGTCCTTGCTTCTCGGCGATGCGAATCTTCTCGGCGATTTCGCTGGGGCTGCCGACCATGGACGTGCCGTCGATCATTTCTGGCGTGACGAACTTGCGTTCGCCCGGCGCGTAGAAGCTGCAATGGCCTTCGTGTATCAACTGGTGGCGTTTTTCCGGCGGCACCGGGAAATTTTCGACATGGTCGACATACTCTTCCCAAATGCCCTTCATGTACTGCGGCACCACTTCGTCGTTCTTGGTGTAGCGCCAGATCTCGTAGACGAAATGCATGGCCACCACCACCCATGATCCGGCGCGCTCGATGACGGCCTCGTCCGTGAGCTTTTCGCCGGCCTTGAGAATCACCGCGTTGGTCAGCGTCACGGTGTGATAGTTGCTCAAGTCGCGGCCCGCCTTGTCACCGCCTTCCTTGACGTGCTTCAAGTTGAATTCAAGGATGTCCTGCTGCTCATTGAATATCGACACCAGGCCGTCGCCATAGGTGCCGGCGGTGCGCAGCGCGCGCGGACCGTTGGCCGCTACGTAGATGGGAATCGGCGTTTCGATGTTGCGAAAGCCGGTGCCGTGGTTCTGCCACACGATATCGGTGGTCTTGTCGCGGTAGGTGTACGCAGTCTCCTTGCCTTCGAGCATGCTGCGCACCACGCGCAGATAATCACGGAATTCGGCGATAGGTATCGGATCCTGCCCCATCACGCGCATCGCCGTGTGGCCGGTGCCTATGCCTAAGAAGATGCGACCGGGCGCGATGGCGTTGATGGATGCGATCGCGGCGGCGGTGGTCGGCGCGATGCGCGTGCCGGCGATGGCGACGCCGGTGCCGATGTGAATCTTCGAGGTGTTGGCGGCGGCCAGCGCCATGGTGGCGTAGCAGTCCGACCACATCATCTGGGTGTCGGGCACCCAGGCGGCGTCGTAACCCAGGTCTTCGAGATATTTGATCACCTGCCAGTCGGTGATGCGGGTCTGCACGTGCAGGCTGAATTTCATGACTCATCTCCCCGTTACTGCGTTGAGCGCAGGACTATAGCCAGCGTCCGCGTCGCGGCCAATGACGCGATGGGGTAGGGGTCAGCGACGCCTGAAGTTAGCGCCGCCGCCGTGCTGCATGTTGCTGGCATTGAAATCGGCCGGTCCGACATCCGGCACGTTGATCAGGGTCAGGAGCTGCAGGGTCGTGCAGCGGTTGGCGGCAATATCGATAGTGCTGGACGCGGTGGGGATGGGCGCGCCCGAGGCGCGGTTGTCGGGCAGGTGCGAATCGGGATGGGCATAGGCGTTGATCACGAACTTCCACAGTTGATTGTCGCCGCGGTAGATCTTCCACAAAGCCGGCACATAGGTCTGGGCGTCGAGATAGAACACGCGGCGTGTCACGGCCGCCGCCGCATCGAGCGCGCGGCCCTCGAGGATGAGGGTTGGACGCAGTTGCCAGCTGACCTTGGGGAAGCAGCCGGCGTGGCCGTTGAAATCGGTGTGCCAGTAATCGAAGCGACGCGCCTTGCGCGGCGAGGGTTCGATCTGGTCGTGACGGTAGAGCGGCAGCAGCATGTAGGTTGTGCCGAGGTAGCGCCATTGCATGGCCGGCAGCGGCCCGGAATAGACCAGAAAATCGGTCGGCAGGATGTCGCTGCCGAACATCGATTCCTCGTTGGAAAACGCCGCCAGGGTCTGGGTGCGACCCAACTGCGGAATGTAGACCCAGCCGTTCAGCGGCCTTGATTCGTCGCGATTGGCAAACACCAGCGCCTCGGTGCCGTTGTAGCTGCCGGCTTCCACCGCGCGCATGAAGAATGCGCCGTAGGCGTCTTCAGGATTGCGCTCGATATCGGGCAGCGGCGCCAGCACATGGCGATGCATGAAGCGCATGCTGCGTCCTTCGAACAGCATTTCGGCCTGCACTTTTTCGGCCTTCCAGTCGCGCATCTGCCAGATGATTTCCGGCAGCTTGCCGCTGTCGCCGGTATAGGCAAAGCGCATGTTCCAGGCGGCCTTGCTGCCGGCGTCAGGATCTTTGACGTCCAGTGCGCCGCTGAAGGGGCGACCCTGGATGAAGCCATCGAGGACGCCGGCCTGATCGGTCAGGTGCGTCTGGCCGCGGTATCGGGCGCTGGCATCGCGGAACGCGGCGGGCGGTGAAAAAGACAGGGGCTCGCCGACCAGCAGATTCGCGGCGCCGCTGGCGATGAAGCGCGAGAAGTCCTGATCGAGAAAAGCTGCGTAGCGCGCCAGGCTGGCGCTGTCGATGACGCTGCCGGGACGCGGACTGAGCTCGTTGAGTTCGTCGATGTCGAGTTCGAAATCAGCCGCCAGCGCCGGCGCGCAGAGCAGCAGCGCGAAGGCGCTCCACAGCAGGGACGCGAGCGCCTTCATGGCAGATGGAGTCAGTCGTGGAAGAAATTCAGTTCGATGGTCAGCCCTTCGGGGTCCTTCACGAACAGCTGACTCAGGCGGAAATCCGGCACTTCGCGGCGTTGAAACGACACGCCGAGCCTGTCGAAGCGCGCCAGGAAGTCGTCGATGTTGCTGGCGCGGAAGGCGATGTGGTCGACCGGGCCGGTCGGGCCCGAGATCACATGTTCGCCGTTCTCGTAGACATAGCCGCCCTCGAAACCATCGTCGCCGATATGCACTACCGGGCGGTCGTCGAGATAGAACCAGTAGCCGGGGAAGCCGAACTGCGGACGCGGGCCGCTGGTGAGCCCCAGCACCTCGCTGTAGAAACGTTTGGAGACCTCGAGATCCGACGCGTAGACGAAATAGTGGTCGAGTCGTTCCAGCGGCATGGCGGTTCCTTCTGATTACTGAGATGGGCGGCCGCGGCCGATAGACTGGCAACGACGGTCATAGCATTGGGACTCGTGGGCGAGACGTCAAGGTAAGCCCAAGGTCCCAAGCAGACAAATGTGAATCTTCGTCGAGCTTGCCTTGGCAGTGCGCAGGGGCTGTCGTATGCTGCAACGCGATAGCTTCCGCGGCCGGCCTTGGCGCCGCGCCAATCGACTCCCGAGAGGAGGGGCCTCGATGCTTTATCACCTCTACGAGTGGACCCACGCCGCGGTCAAGCCGTGGCGCGCCGCCGCCAGCATGGGGCGCGTGATGCTCAACAATCCCGCCAACCCGATTTCCTACACCTACCAGGCCAAGGCCGCAGCGGCCGCCCTGGATGTTTTCGACGGCCTTACCCGGCGCTACAGCAAGCCCGAATTCGGCATCCGCGAGGTCTCCTGTCACGGTGGCCACATCGCCATCAGCGAAGAGATAGTCACCCGTCTGCCGTTCTGCCATCTGCTGCATTTCAAGCGAGATACCAGCCGTCTGCCGGAGCGCTTCCAGACCGCACCCAAGGTGCTGGTGGTGGCGCCGGTGTCCGGCCATTACGCCACCCTGCTGCGCGGCACGGTGCGCGCGCTGCTCGAAGATTTCGACGTCTACATCACCGACTGGCAGGACGCGCGCGAAGTGCCGCTCGGTGAAGGCAATTTCGACCTGCACGATTACATCGACTACGTGATGGGCTTCATGCGCCAGCTCGGCCCCGACCTGCACGTGATGGCGGTCTGTCAGCCGGGGCCCGCAGTGCTGTCGGCGACGGCCTTGCTGGCCGCGGCGGACGATCCGTGTCAGCCGGCCACGGTCACCATCATGGGCAGCCCCATCGATACGCGTAAGAGCCCGACCCAGCCCAATCTGCTGGCCAAGAGCAAGCCGCTGTCGTGGTTCAAGCAGAACGTCATCATGACCGTGCCGTTCCCGAATGCCGGCGTCATGCGCCGCGTGTACCCGGGCTTCCTGCAATTGACCGGCTTCATGACCATGAATCTCGACCGTCATCTCGACGCGCACAAGAATCTGTATCAGAACCTGGTGGCCGGCGACGGTGATTCAGTGAGCGGCCATCGCAAATTCTACGACGAGTACCTGGCGGTGATGGATTTGTCCGCCGACTACTACCTGCAGACCATCCAGAAAGTATTCCAGGAACATCACCTGCCCGACGGCCTGCTCGAACACCGCGGCCAGCGGGTGGATCTGAAATCCATCAAGCGCACCGCGCTCATGACGGTGGAAGGCGAGAACGACGACATCTCGGGCATCGGCCAGACCCAGGCCGCGCACGACCTGTGCATCAACATCCCGACCGTCAAGCGCGTCGATTACATCCAGCCCGGCGTCGGCCACTACGGTGTATTCAACGGCTCACGCTGGCGTACCGAGATAGCGCCGCGCGTGCGCGACTTTATCTTCTCGAACAAGATGCTGGGGCAGTAACGCGTAATTTTATTTGCGGGTCAGACTTCAGTCTGACATTCGGTGAATGCTGACCGCCGTGGCCCGCCCTTCAATGTCAGACTGAAGTCTGACCCACAGCTGTGCCCCAGGATTTCGCTACCTGCCTTCAATGCCCGCTGCGGTGTGACTGAAACACCATTTTGTCCAGCAGGCCCAGCAGCAAGGCCGACACCACGAACGCCATGTGGATGATGGTGTACCACAGCAGCTTGTCGTTGGGGATGGTGCTCGCTTCCATGAATTTGCCCAGCAGGTGAATGCTGGAAATCGCCACGATCGATGCCGCGACCTTGAGCTTCAAGGTATTGGCGTCGAGCTTGCCCAGCCAATCGATGTTGTGTGAGCCGCTGTCGATGTCGAGACGCGATACGAAGTTCTCGTAGCCGCTGAACATCACCATGACAATCAAACTGCCGACCAGCGCCATGTCGATCAACGACAGGATCGACAGCACCAGTGACGCCTCCGGGATTTCGATGATGTGCATGAAAATGTGCAGCAGCTCTTGGAAGAATTTGACGCCCAGCGCGAGCAGAGCGACAGAAAGCCCGAGGAACATCGGCGCGAGCAGCCAGCGGGTGGCGAACAAAGTGCGTTCGAGGAAGATTTCCAGGGCTTTCATCGGTCATTTCCAAAGCATCGTGACGAGCCCGAAGTATACCTGCTGGTGCGATTTCAATTGCACCTGTCGGTCAGACTGAAGTCTGACCGACAGAAGAGGCTGCGACCATTGTGGGTCAGACTTCAGTCTGACATTGCAGGCAAACTCCCGGAGTCAAAATACACGAATGGATTCACGCGTGCGGAGCGCAACCCCTGCCGGATCACGCTATCGACGCGCGGCGGTCCGGCGGCTAAGCTCTGCCTCTACCCGTCTGTTCCGCGACGGACAATCAAATCGAAACAACGATTCCCAATGGAGGTTTCCCCATGGCTTACAACGTAGAGGTCAAGAAGAATCTGGCGATGCCGCGCGCCAAGGTGTTCGCCGCGCTGTGTGATTTCGGTGGCGTGGACAAGGTCCTGCCCGGCGCCCTCAAGTCCTGCCAGTTGGTGGGCAGCGGTATCGGCTCGGTGCGTCACATCGAACTGGCCGACGGCGGCAAGGTCTCCGAGCGTCTGGAAATGGCCCACGACAACAGCGTGTTCGCCTATTCCATTGTCGCCAACAACGCGCTGCCGGTGGAAAACTATTTCGCGTGCGTGACCCTGGCCGATGACGGCAAGGGCGGCACCAATGCCGTGTGGTCCAGCAACTGGACGGCCAAGGGCGCACCGGAAGCGGACATCGTGCCGATGCTGGAAGGCCTGTACACCGCCCTGTTGGACGGTATCGCCAAGGCGGGCTGAGCGCCCGCCCTGACGGCTGAAGTTCCGCGGCCTCAGGCCTTGCGGAACTTCGGCATCACTTCTTTCGCGAACAGTTCCATCGACTTGGTGGCCTTGGCCGGGTCGATGCCAGGGAACTGCGTGTTCATGATGAAATCCGTGCAGCGGAATTCACTCACGAACTTCTCCATCTTGGCCGTGACCTGGGCCGGCGTGCCGACCATGAAGTGTTCAGCCAGCACTGAATGACGCATGTCTGACGGCTTGGTCACCGGCAGCGGTGCATTATCACCTTCCGCATCGTTGGCTTCGGCCAGAATGTCCGCGTAGAACTCCAGCATGTGCCACAGGTGATCCTGGCACTCTTCCCACGCCTGGTCTTCGCTTTCGGCGCAATACACCATGCGTAGCTGCGCGATGTTGAACGCCTTCGGATCGCGACCGCTCTTGGCCAGGGTTTCCATGTACAGCGGCGCCGGATCGGGGCCGAGCGTCGCCATGAGGTGATAGCCCATCTCCGCCGCGCGGGTAATGGCCTTGGGACCGCGCGCGCCTATCCAGATCGGCGGATGGGGCGTCTGCACCGGCTTCGGTGACAAGCGCGCTGCTTTCAACTGGGTGAACTTGCCGTCGACCGTCACCGTGTCTTCGGTGAACAGGCGCTCGATGATGCGAATGCTTTCCCGGGTGCGCATGCCACGCTCGCTGCGGTTCATGCACAGCGCGTCGAACTCGTAGTGCGAATAGCCCTGGCCGACACCGAGGTCGAAGCGGCCGTTGGAAAGAATGTCGACGTTGGCCACTTCCTCTGCCATCAAGAGCGGGTGCTGATAGGGCAGGATGATGATGAAGGTGCCGATGCGAATGGTCGCCGTGCGCATGGCGACGGCCGCGGCGGTGGTCATGAGCGAGGGGTTGTAGCCGTCGTCGGTGAAGTGGTGCTCGGTCAGCCAGATATTGTCGTAGCCGAGCTCTTCGCCGCGTTTGATCTGTTTCAGGATCTGCTCGTAGAAGGCCGGGAACGGGCGGCGCCATTTCACCGGATTGCGAAAGTCTTCCATAAAGCCGAAGCGCATGTGTGTCTCCCCCTGAATTGTCGTGTGTGTGTCTCGGGGATTGTCGGCGCAGGACCGGCGAGCGGCAAGGGGAAGTCGGCGATAGCCCGAAGGCGTGTCGCAGGGCGCGACACGCCTTCGGGTAGGGGGCAGATCAGAACGAGCGCGGCAGTCCCAGCACGCGTTCGCCGACGAAGTTCAGGATCATTTCGCGGCTGACCGGCGCGATACGCGGAATCATCATTTCGCGGAAGTAGCGCTCGACGTGATATTCCTTGGCGTAGCCCATGCCGCCATGGGTCAGCACCGCGGTTTCACAGGCGCGGAATCCCGCTTCGGCGGCAAGGTATTTGGCGGCATTGGCCTGCGCGCCACATTCCTCGCCAGCGTCGTAGCGCGCCGCGGCATCGAACACCATGAGGTTGGCCGCCTCGAGCTCCATCCAGTTGCGCGCCAAAGGATGCTGGATGCCCTGGTTCATGCCGATGGGGCGGCCGAACACTTCACGCTGCTTGGCGTATTCGACCGCGCGATTGAGGGCGCAACGACCCAGGCCGACCGCTTCGGCCGCCAGCAGCACGCGCTCGGGGTTCAAGCCGTGCAGGATGTAGTAAAAACCCTTGCCTTCCTCACCGATGAGATCTTCCTTCGGCACCGGCATGCCGTCGTAGAACACCGCGTTGGAATCGACCGCCGCGCGGCCCATTTTGGGGATCTCGCGAATCTCGGCGTAATCGCGATTGAGATCCGTATAGAACAGCGACAGGCCATCGGTCTTTTTCTTGACCTCGTTGCGCGCCGTGGTGCGCGCCAGCAGCAGCACCTTGTTGGCGCGCTGCGCCATCGACGTCCAGTGCTTCTGGCCGTGGATGACATAGCCGTCGCCCGTGCGTTCAGCGCGCACCGAGAGGCTGGTGGTGTCGAGACCGGCATTCGGTTCGGTGACGCCGAAGCAGGCCGACTCCTCGCCGCGCAGCAGTGGCGGCAACATGCGGCGCTTCTGCTCTTCGCTACCGAACACCACCACCGGATTCAGGCCGAAGATGTTGAGATGGATGGCCGACGCGCCGCTCATGCCGGCGCCGGACTCGGCCACGGTCTGCATCATGATGGCGGCTTCGGTGATGCCGAGACCGCTGCCGCCATATTCCTCCGGCATGGCGATGCCGAACCAGCCCGCTTCCAGCACGGCCTTGGCGAATTCCTCGGGGTAGCGATGCTGTTCGTCGCAGTGGTACCAGTAGTCGGCATCGAAGCCTGCGCATAGTTTGGCGATGGCATCGCGGATCGCCAGTTGTTCGTCGGAAAATTTGAAATCCATGGTGAAGTCCTCGCATCGATTCAGTCGGGCCACGGCGGCGCGGGCGGTGCACCGTCACTTGGCAGGGCAGTGATGCCGCCATAATATCAGCCCGTCGACCTCGCGCCTTCCGCACCGGACCTCCGTCCCGACCGCGCTTCAGCGCGAGATTCATCACGTCATGCCTGGGGAGGAGAATGACCATGTTCGTTGCGACCAAAGACAAGGTGCTGCCGACCGCCATGGTGGGCTCGTTTCCGAAGCCGAGCTGGTTTAATCAGAATCTCTATGGCCGACCTTTCAAGGTCGCCATGGGCGACTCCATGTACCGCGAGCAATATCTCGACGCGGTGGCCTGCTACATCAGTGAGCAGGAGCGCGCGGGCCTCGACATCCTGGTCGATGGGGACACACGTTTCGATCTGGAGGTGGGCGGACGTTCCTGGTTCTTCTATACGCTGGAACGCTTGCACGGCATCTCCGGCTTCCGCGACAGCTCGCATTTTCTCGACTATGGCGACATGAAGCCTGGCCACATTCTCTACGAGGTGCAGGAGTCCTGGCACCCGCCGGCGGTGACAGACAAGATTGCGCGCGGCCCACTGCATTTCTCCGCCATCTGGAAGACCGCGCAGAAGATGAGTGACCGGCCCGTCAAGTTCGGCTCGATCTGCGCGACCTGTCTGCCGATGATGCTGTGGAACGAGTATTACGAAAACGAGCGCGAAATGGTGATGGATATCGCCATCGCCCTGAACGAGGAATACCGCGACCTGGCCGACGCCGGCTGCCCGGTCATCCAGATTGAAGAGCCCGTGCATCATTTCAATTGCAACGCGCTGCCGCCCTGCACGGACAAGGACCTCGAGTTCTACACCGAGGCCTTCAACCGCCAGGTCAAAGGTGTCAATACCGAGATCTGGGCCCATACCTGCTGGGGCAATCCGAACCAGCAGAGCTTCTACTGGGAACGCCCGAGCTACGAACGACCCCTGCCGTATTTCCTGGCCATGGACTGTGATGTGCTGATGCTGGAGGGCGGCAGCAACCAGGCGCGCGATATCGAGCTCTTGAAGCATCACAAGACCGACAAGAAAATCGGTATCGGCGTGGTCGATCACACCCGCACCACGGTGGAATCGCCGGAGCAGGTGGCGGCCACCATCCGCCATGCGCTGGAGTACGTGCCGCCGGAACGGCTGATCATCACCGCCGATTGCGGTTTTGGACGCGAGGGCCTGTCGCGCCGCATCGCCCACTACAAGTGCGTATCGCTGGTGCTCGGCACCAACATTGTACGGCGCGAACTCGGCCTCGAAGAGGCGCGCGTGCGGGTCGCCGACCCGCGCTACGCCTTCGATCAACCCTGAGCGCACACCCGCTATGTCCGATTACCTGTTGACCCCTGCCGACGAGCTGACCCACGTGCCGGGGCACGAGCGTCACTTCAACGAATCGGTGTACACCAACGCCTTCGATCACGAGCGCCGTTTCGGTGGCTGGATACGCCTCGGCAATCGCGCCAATGAAGGTTATGCCGAACTCGCCGTGTGCCTGTTCCTGCCCGATGGCCGCCTGGCCTTACAGTTCCTGCGGCCGGAGATCAGCAGCAATGAGCGCTTCAATGCTGGCGGCATGAGCTACGAAGTCGAGCGCGCCCATGAGTGCGTGGTGATGCGCTATCAAGGCGAAGTGATGCTGGTCGAAGACCGCGCCTGGCTGCGCAAGCCCAAACTCATGTTCGACAAGGCCGAGCGCGTGGCCTGCGAACTCGAATGGCGCCACAACGGCTGTTCACCGATATACGGCGGCGCGCCGACACGACCCGATCAGCAGACCATGTTCGGCCGTGATTTTTCCCTCGGGCATTTCAACCAGCACACCGCGGTCGCATCGCGCCTGCGCATCGGCGCGGAAAATTACGACTTCACCGGTTACGGCTGGCGCGATCATTCCTGGGGGCCGCGCCTGTGGCAGAACATCCTGTTCGACCGTGGCTTCTATGTGAGCTTCGGCGCCGACCGTGGCTTCACCCTGCTCAAGATTGCCAACCAGGACGGCGTGGTGCGGCGTGCCGGCGTGCTGTTCATCGACGGACAATACGAGACCATCACCGATCTTGACGTCTTTACCGAGTGGGATGATGACAAGGATCCGACGGCCGTCATCTTGACCGCGCGCAGCGCCCATCACAGTGCCGTCATTCACGGCCGGGTGTTGAACTGTGCGCCGCTCAGCAATCGCCGCCAGATTGGCGATGAAGTGATGAACTCCCGTATCGCCGAAGCGTTCACCGAGTTCGAATGGGACGGCCGCAAAGGCTATGGCATGACCGAATACGTCGAACGTCTGAATGAGGGCGTGCCGGTGGCGTGGCCTTTGTAGGCGCATAGTCACCCGCACTTAAGGAAGCAATACATGCAAGCAGATGAATTCCGCCTCGTCGCCAGCGACGAGTTGAACCACACGCCGACCGCCGACAGCAATTTCAATGAGTCGGTGTACGTCAACGGCTTCGACCCCAAGCAGCGCTGTGGAGGCTGGATGCGGATCGGCAATCGCGCCAATGAAGGCTATGCCGAAGCGCAGGTGTGCCTGTACCTGCCGGACGGTCGCCTGGCGGTGCAGTTCCAGCGCCCTGAGATCAAGCACAACAATGCCTTTGACGCCGGCGGCCTCAGCTACACCGTGCACGAGCCGTTCAAGCACGTGAGCATGCGCTACGAAGGCGACCTGCTGGTGCTGGACGACCCGAACCTGTTGCGCGACGCGCGGCGTCTGTTCAACGAGGCGCCGCGCACCCATGGCGTGATTGAATTCGATTTGACCGGCGTCTCGCCTATGCACGGCGGTGAGCCGACCCGCGACGACCAACAGACCATGTACGGCCGCGATTTTTCTTTCGGCCATTTCAATCAGCACACGTGCACGGTCGGGCGCATGGACATCGGCGGTGAAGTGGTGGCCTTCGACAGCTTCGGCTGGCGCGATCATTCCTGGGGGCCGCGCTACTGGACCAACATCCATTTCTATCGTTTGTTCGTCGCCAATTTCGGCCCGGACCGCGCACTGATGCTGCTCAAGATCACTGGTCGCGATGGCGTCACGCGCCGCTGTGGCGTATTGCAGTTCGACGGCGACTACGAAGACATCACCGATCTCGATGTCTACACCGAGTGGACCGCGCGCAAAGATCCGAAAGCCATGCGCCTAGGCGTGCGCACCGCCAAGCGTGCGGTGCAGTTGCAGGGCGAAGTCATCCAGATGGCGCCGCTCAGCAACCGCCGCAAGGTCGGTGACGAGATTCTCGCTTCGCGCATCGCCGAAGGCCTGACCATGTGGACCTGGGGCGACCGCACTGGCATTGGCGTCACCGAGTACATCGAGAATCTCAAGGACGGCGAGCCGGTGGGCTATCCCCTCTAGGTCGCGGCGGCAGACATGAGCAGCAAGACAGCGGTAGCCGATGACATTGATGTCATCATCGACAGACTGCGCGAAGCGGTGCGCCGACGCTTCGGCGCGACGGCCGACATCGACAATATCGATGTGGCGACGGTGGGTGGCATCAATCGCACGGTGCTGTTCGATCACGTCGACGGTGCGAGCCGCCGGCGCCTGGTGCTGCGTCAGGAAACCTACACCACCGAGTTCTCACCCTTCCTGCCGCCGGCCAAGCAGTGGCCCTTGCTCGAAGTGTGCGTGCGCCACGGCGTGCCGGTGCCGGCGCCGATCTTCGCGCTCGACGAGGTGGACCAACTCGGGCGCGGCTACGTGGTGGCTTTTGTCGCAGGCGAGACGCTGCCGAAGAAGCTCTTGACCGATGCGGCGTTCGCGCCGGCACGCGCGCTGTTTCCGTCCCAGGCCGCCGAAGCGCTGGCGCGACTGCATGCCATCGCCCCGGCCGAGGTCACGCTGCTGGACGACGTGCCCGACAGCATCGACGCGCTCGGCGCGCAGCGCGAGGCATACGAAATCTACGGTCAGCCGCACCCGGTGCTGGAATACGCCTTTCGCTACCTCGAACAGTCGCAGCCGACGGCCGCGCCCAAGGTCTTCATCCATGGTGACTTCCGCACCGGCAACATGCTGGTCGATCCGAACCTGGGCCTCACGGCGCTGCTCGACTGGGAATGTTCACGCCTGTCGGCGCCCGAGGATGAACTCGGCTGGTTCTGTTCGCGTTGCTGGCGTTTCGGCGTGATGGACAAGGAAGCCGGCGGCTTTTGCACCCGCGCGGAGTTCATCGCCGCCTATGAAAGCGCCGGTGGCCGCAAGATCGATCTCGACGCGCTGCGCTGGTGGGAGATCTTCGCGCATCTGCGCTGGGCGCTGTACAACATCATGCAGTTCTGGGGGCATATGAATGGCCGCCGCGCGCCGGCCTTCGCGCTGTTCGGCCGCAATACTGCCTACATCGAATACGATCTCATGATGGCCATCACGGGCCGCTACCACTGAGTTTCCACCATGGCCCACGACACTCCCGATCTCGCCGAAATCCTGCGTTCAGTGCACGAGTTCATTCGCGGCGTGATGCCGCGTCTGAGCGGCATGGACCGCTACCAGGCGCTGTGCTCACAGAATCTCGTGGAAATCGCGCTGCGCGAACTCGACGAATGGCGTCCGCTTGAAACGGCCGATGACGAACGTCTGCGGCGCCTGTGTGAAGTCGGCGAGGAAGTGCCGCGCGAAACACTGGCCGCACGGCTCGCGGCGCGCATCGCGGCCGGCGATTTCGACGGCCGTATGGATGAATTGCAGAACGAACTGCTGGCGCACACCATCGCCAAGGTACGGGTCAGCCGGCCCGCGCACCTCGCGCCCGAGCATCGGCACAACTGAACCAACTTCAATACACCAGGAATCACATTGTCATGTCTGACCACGTCATAGCTTTCAGCGTCGCCGACGGTATCGCCCGCATCGTCATCGACGACGCCGCGCGTCATAACGTGGTGGGCGCGCAGTTCACCCGCGAATTCGCCCGCGCCGCGATTGCCTGCGAAGGGCGGGACGACGTGCGCGCGGTGCTGCTCACCGCCAATGGCCGCGAGTTCTCGGTGGGCGGTGATCTGAACGAGTTCCTGCGTGAGCGCGACAACCTGCGCGCGCACATCCGCGAGATGGCGACTTACTTCCACCTCGGCATCACGGTCCTGAACCGCCTGCCGGCGCCGGTGGTGTGCGCCATCAATG
>JADLGE010000004.1 GCA_020849475.1 Gammaproteobacteria bacterium | reverse complement strand
TGCACGTAATAGACCGGGTTGTCGTTGCTTTGCGAGGTCGCCAGCGAGAGATCGAATTCGAGATGCTGATCGGAGCGACGCATCACGTAGAAATACCGCGCCGCGTCGACACCCACTTCATCGATCAGGTGCTTGAGGGTGACGAACTCACCGGCGCGCGTCGACATCGCCACCTTCTCACCGCCACGCACCAGCGCCGCGAACTGCACCAGCACCACGTCGAGCTTGCTGTCGTCGAGATTGAGCGCCTTCAAGGCCGCGCGCACGCGCGGGATATAGCCGTGATGATCGGCGCCCCAGATGTTGACCACGCGTTCGAAGCCACGCACGAATTTTTCGCGGTGATAAGCGATGTCGGAAGCGAAATAGGTTTTCAAGCCGTTGTCGCGCACCACCACGCGGTCTTTTTCATCGCCGAAGTCGGTGGAGCGAAACCACTGGGCGCCCGCGGCTTCATAGATGAAGCCGGCTTCGACGAGTTCGCCGATGGCGGTGTCGATGGCGCCGTTGCGATTGAGAGATGCCTCTGAATACCAGCAATCGAACTCGACACCGAAGGCGCGCAGATCGTCGGCGATTTCAGCGAGGATGACGTCCTTGGCGAAATCACGCATGGCGTCGAAAGTCGGCGTGCCGAGCGCCGCTCGCGCGGCGGCGATGGCGTCGTCGAGATGGCGTTCATCGTCGCTGCTGGCGCTGGCCGGCGGCACGCTGTCGGCGGCGCGCTTGAGCGCATCGCCATCGCGCTCACGCAGCGCGCGCGCGATGTCTTCGATGTAGGCGCCGCGATAGGCCTGGGCCGGAAACGGCACGTCCAATTGATACGATTGCAGATAGCGCAGCCACACGCTGAGCGCGAGGATGTCCATCTGGCGGCCGGCATCGTTGACGTAGTACTCGCGTTCAACCTGGTAGCCGCTGGCGGCGAGCAGATTGGCAAGCACCGAACCGACCGCCGCGCCGCGGCCATGGCCGATATGCAAAGGCCCGGTGGGATTGGCCGACACGAACTCGACCTGCACACGGCGGCCGGCGCCGCTGTCGTTGCGGCCATAGGCGGCGCCCGCCTCATGCACTTCGCGCACGACATCGAACACCACGTCTTCGGCCAGCACGAAATTGATGAAGCCCGGCCCTGCGACTTCCACGCGACTGAACAACGGCAAGGCGGCCAAGGCCGCGGCGAGTTCATTGGCCAGCTCACGCGGCGCACGCCGGTTGGCCTTGGCCAGCAACATCGCGACATTGGTGCTGAAGTCGCCATGGGCTTCGAGCTTGGGCGTTTCAATCTGGTATTCGGGTATGGCGGCGTCCGCCAGGGTGCCGGCCTGGCGCAGGCGTTCCATGACGCCTTCGATGGCCGTACGCAGAAGTGCTTTCAAAGTCTTTTCTCGGGGATGCCCGGGGTGGAAGCGCGGATTCTATCCGCTCCGCCGCGCGCGCGCGACGTGAAGCGCGCGGCTGACGCTTACAGCGTGTCCTGCGGATCGATGTCGATGGCCGGTCGTACGCGTGCCTTGCCGGCCATCTCGTCCAAGGCCGGCAAGGCCACGCGCAACAGGCGTCCTATGTCGATACGCTGCGCCGCGCGCATCACCATCAGCGCGCGGTAGCGGCCGGCGCGGCGCTCCATCATGGCCGGCAGCGGATAGCTCAAATCGAGCTCGGCCGGCGCCTCGGCCAGCAGCAGTCGACGCACGTCGCCAAGAAATTTCAACGCGGCGCTGGGCGTCGACGACTCGGCGCGCAAAATCGCCATCGCGCCATAGGGCGGCAAGGCCGCTTCACGGCGCTGCGCGAGCGCGGTCGCGGCATAGGCTTCGTAGCCTTCGTCGATGATCTGGCGGAGCACCGGGTGGTGGGGCTGATGGGTCTGCACCATCACGCGGCCCGGCAGATTCGCACGACCGGCGCGACCCGAGACCTGGATGAGCAACTGCGCCAGCCGCTCCTCTGCCCTGAAATCCAGCGAATAGAGCCGGCTGTCGGCATCGACCACACCGACCAGGGTGACGGCCGAAAAATCGAGGCCCTTGGCCAGCATCTGCGTGCCGATGATGATGTCGACTTCGCGCGCGTTGATGGCCTCGAGCATTTCGCGCAGGGCCTCCTTGCGTCGCACTGTGTCGCGATCGATACGACACACCCGCGCGCTCGGAAACAACTCCGCCACCGCTTCCTCGAGTTTTTCGGTGCCAAGCCCCATCAGGGCGATTTCCGGCGCCTCGCAGCACCGCGCGCCGGCCTGGCGCGACCATTGTCGGTCGCAATGATGGCAACGCGCGGCGTCGGCGCCTTTGTGGTAGACCAGAAAGGCATCACAGCGGTCGCAACGCTTGGGCTCACCGCAGTGGCGGCAAATCAGCAAGGGCGAGTAGCCGCGCCGGTTGAGGAACAGCATGACCTGTTCGCCGCGCTTGAGGCAGTCGCCGATAGCTGTCAGCAGCTGCGCACTCATGCCGGCCTGCAGTTCCAGGCCGCGCACGTCCAGGCATTCGATGACCGGCATGGGCGCGCTGCCGGCGCGCGAGCGCAGCTCGGTGCGCAGGTATTTGCCGCGCTCGACATTGGCCAGTGATTCGAGTGACGGTGTCGCCGAGCCGAGCACCACCGGCACATGGCTGTTCTGCGCGCGCACCAGCGCGATGTCGCGCGCCGAATAGCGGAAGCCGTCCTGCTGCTTGTAGGACGGGTCGTGCTCCTCATCGACGACGATGAGACCGAGTTGCGGCAAACGTGCCCACACCGCCGAACGCGTCCCGATCAAAATGCGAACCTCGCCGGATGCGCAAGCACTCCAGGTCAGCATGCGCTCACGTTCGCCCAAGCCCGAATGCAGCACCCCGACCGCGCTGCCGAAACGACGCCGAAAACGCGCGACGAGTTGTTCGGTCAACGCGATCTCCGGCACCAGCACCAGCGCCTGGCGCGCGCGCGCCAGACAATGGCTGATGGCGGCCAGGTAGACCTCGGTCTTGCCGCTGCCGGTCACGCCTTGCAGCAGCACCGCGCGAAATTCATCGGCGGCGGCGATGATGGCCTGCGCCGCGATTTGCTGTTCGGAATTGAGCTCCAGGGCAGCGCCCTCGACGACCCGCGTCGGCGCGGGCTCAGAGGGCGCCAGCAGGCCAAGCGCGACGAGGCGCTTGATGACCGAGCGCCACGCAAAGTCCGCGTCCGCGAACAGCGCTGCGCCGCCGGCAGCGGCCGCGAATTTCTCCAGCACCTCGCGCTGTCGCGCCGCGCGCACGCTGCCTTGTGCGAGGGCCGTCACGCCGTCTGCCGTCAACGCCCAGCGGCTGGTCGGCACCACGGGCAGATCGCGATGGCGGCGCAGCCACACCGGCAGCATGTTGCCGAGCACGTCGCCCAGGGGATGCTGATAGTAGGCCGCCGCCCACTGCGCCAGCGCCAAAGCTTCCTCATCGAAGACCGGCGCGGCATCGAGCACCGCTTCGACGGGCTTCAGGCGTGAGTGCTCGATATCGCTGCCGGCTTTGCGCTCGAGCGCGATGCCGATGCGGCAGGCGCGACCGAAGGGCACCATCACGCGCTGCCCGGGCCGCGGTGGATGGGCGTTCAATGATTCCGGCAGGAGGTAATCGAACACGCGCCGCAGGGGCGTGAACAGCGCAACGCTGACGATATCCACGGCGCGCGGATTCAGAGCGGATGGGGCGCGACAGGCGTGGCGAAGTCGCCGACAAACACCTCGCCGCTGTCCAGCAGCGCATCGAGCGTCGCCACATCGGCGCGCTGCATGGGTCGACCATCGATGGCGCTCAGCGGCTGACGGCTGTTGTGCGCCGGCAGCACGGTCAGTTCGAAAGCCTCGTCGTAGAGCGAGAGCAGGATCTGCGGCAGCCGTTGCGGCGCGGCCAGGCCGGACACGCGCAATTGCGTTTCATCCAGCTCGTAACTCATGCGGCGCTCGAGCAGGAAACGCGTGACCGCCTCGAATTCATCGCTGCGCAGATGCAGGCTGACGGGCGTGAACTCGCAGGCCGTGCCGTACAGCACCGGCCCCACCAGCACCGCCTGAAACGGCGCCAGCAGGCGCAGCGCCTTGTGGGCCACGTTGCGCAGATGGGCGATGCGCTCGGCGTGGCGCGCGCCATGGAAGAGCCGCAGGTAATCGATGACGGCGCGGTGCAGTTCGAGATTGTCGGGCAGATCGCGGCTTTGTTCGGCGCCGAGCTCGCGCTGGGCTTTACGCCGCGCACTGTCGAAATCGATGACGCCGCCGTCGACCAGCAGACGCGCGGCGTGGTTGGCGATTTCCGCCCTGCCCACGCGCGCTGAATGCGGTCTGCGCCCCATGGCTGTCGCGCGCCTCAGAATATCTGTTCGGCAGCGGTGCTGCCGGTGCGCTCGCCGCCATGCTGGGCGGGCAGCAGCTCGTCGCTGCCGCCGCTGTCGATGCCGTCGTCGACGCGACCGGGCACATCCGCGGCGCGGAAGGATTCGAAAATCGCGTGCGCATCATTGGCGCCGGCCAGCAGGCCGGTGTCCGGGTCGATCCGCACGGTCACCACGCCGGCCGGCTGCTCGAGTTCGGATTCCGGCATGTCGGCGAGCGCCACGCGCATGTAGTCCATCCACATCGGCAAAGCCGCCTGCGCGCCGGTTTCGCGCTTGCCGAGCGGCGCGACGCGGTCAAAGCCGACCCACACCGTGGTGGCATTGCGCGCATTGAAGCCCGAAAACCATGCGTCCTTCTGATCGTTGGTGGTGCCAGTCTTGCCGGCCAGGTCCTTGCGCTGAAGTTCGCGGGCACGCGTCGCCGTGCCGCGCTTGATGACGTCTTGCAGGATGGAATTCATGATCCAGACGTTCTCGGCCGCCACCACCCGCGGCGCGACATTCGCCGTCGGGTTCTGCTTGATGTCCTTCAATGCTTCAAGGTCATCGGGTTCGTTTTCGATGTCGAGCGGCTGCTTCTCGCATTCGTGGCAGACGGTCAGGGGATTGGCCTTGAACATCTCGGCGCCGTCGGACGACTCGATGCGTTGCACGAAATAGGGCTCGACCTTGTAGCCACCATTGGCCAGCACCGCGTAGCCGCGCACCAATTCCAGCGGTGTGACCTCGCCGCTGCCGAGCGCCAGCGAGAGGTTGGCCGGCAGTTCCTGGCGTTTGAAGCCGTAGCGCTCGACGAAATCGAGGGCGTATTTGATGCCGATGGCGCGCAGCAGCCGAATCGACACCAGGTTGCGCGACTTGGTCAGCGCCTCGCGCAGACGCATGGGGCCGAAATAATTGCCCGAATAGTTCTCCGGTCGCCAGGCGTTCTCGAGACCGGGGGTCTCGAACACGATCGGCGCGTCATTGACGAAGCTCGCCGCCGTGAAGCCTTTGTCGAGCGCCGCGGAATAGATGAACGGTTTGAAGTTCGAACCTGGCTGGCGGCGCGCCTGCAACACGCGGTTGAATTTGCTGTGCTCGAAATCGAGCCCGCCCACCAGCGCCAGCACCCGGCCGTCGCTGGGGTCGAGCGAGACCAGCGCGCCCTCCACCGCCGGCAATTGACTGAGCGCCCAGTAGCCGCTGGCCGCCACGCTGCCGGCCTTCTTGGGGTCGGGATTCGGCTCCACCCAGCGCACTCTTATTATGTCGCCGCGTTGCACGAGGTCGGCGGCCTTGCCGGGCGCCGCGCCGACACCGTCTTCCGACAGGTATTTGCGCGCCCAGCTCAATCCTTCCCAGGGCAGCGTGATGACGCCTGCGCTGTCGTGGAATGCCACCACCTGGCGGTCCTGCACGGTCAGCACCAGCGCCGGCTGCAAGCCGGCCGATTCCGGATACTTGGTCAGTATCTTGTGCCACGCGGCGGTGTCTTCCTGCGGCGCCAGGGTCACGCGCGCTTCGGGACCGCGATAACCGTGGCGGCGGTCGTAATCAAACAGCGCTGTGCGCAGGGCATCGGTGGCGGCCGCCTGCAGCGTGCTGGGCAGGGTGGTGAATACGCGGAATCCGCTTGTATAGGCAGCGTCGCCGTATTTGTCGAGCATGTAATCGCGCACCATCTCGGCGATGTGCGGCGCCGCGACCTCCACCGCCTGCCCATGCCATTGCGCATTCACCGGTGCGTCGACCGCCGCCGCGTATTGGGTCTGGTCGATGTAGCCGAGCTTGAGCATCCTGCCCAGCACGTAGGTGCGGCGATCACGCGCCGCTTCCGGGTCGGTGATTGGGTTGTTACGCGACGGCGCCTTGGGCAGACCGGCAATCATGGCCATTTGCGCGAGGTCGAGCTTTTCCAGCGTCACGCCGTAATAGACCTGGGCGGCGGCGCCGACGCCGTAGGCGCGGTGACCCAGGAAAATCTTGTTCAGATAGAGCTCGAGAATCTCGTCCTTGCTGAGCTCCCGTTCGATGACGCACGCCAGCAGCACTTCCTTGAGCTTGCGCTCGTAGGTCTTTTCCGGCGACAGGAAGAAGTTGCGCGCCACCTGCATGGTGATGGTGCTGCCGCCCTGCTTCTTTTCATGGGTCGACACCAGCCCAACCACCGCGCGCACGATGGCCATCCAGTCAACCCCGGGGTGCTCGTAAAAACGGTCGTCCTCGGACGCGATGAAAGCCTGCTTGAGCAGCGGCGGCACCTGCTCGATGCGGACCGGATTGCGACGTTTCTCACCGAATTCCGCGATCAATTTGCCATCGCTCGAATAGACCCTGAGCGGAGTCTGCAGGCGCACATCACGCAGCGATTCGACCGGTGGCAGTTGAGGCAGGACATACCACACCACACCCGCGGCTCCGGCGAGACACAGAACAAGCACGAGCAGCAGGCTGTAAAAGGAAAAGCGCAACATGTTGGGGGCAGGATTCGGCGGAACGCCTATATGTGATGTACGTTTACTTTAAAAGACAGGCGTAACTTTCGATTTCTATTAGTTTTTATAGAAAATTAATGTTGTTTTTCAGTCGACGCTTGGCTATAGTTAGGTTGAATTTCTAAGGTTACGACGTACTTTTGCTGGTTAACTGATTAATTCAAAAGGGAAATATGGTGTCTCTCTTTCGCCGCGCAAATGCACCACTCTTGGGGGTCGACATCAGTTCTACGTCGGTCAAGTTGCTCGAGCTGTCGCGTACCGGCGGCCGGTACCGCGTGGAGAGTTACGCGGTGGAGCCGTTGCCGCCCAATTCCGTGGTCGAAAAGAATATAACGGATGCCGAGCTTGTCGGCGAGGCGATACGCCGCGCGCTGGCCAAAAGCGGCGCCAAAACCAAGACCGCCGCGTGCGCAGTGGCGGGCTCGGCGGTGATCACCAAGATCATCACCATGCCTGCCGAGTTGTCCGAGGACGACATGGAAAGCCAGATTCAGATCGAGGCTGACCAGTACATCCCCTATCCGCTCGAAGAAATCAGCCTCGACTTCCAGGTGCTGCAACCCTCGGAGCACGAACCGGACAAGGTTGACGTGATGCTGGCCGCCTCGCGCAGCGACAACGTCGACATCCGCGTCGCGGCGCTGGGCGTTGGTGGTCTCGTCGCCAAGGTCGTCGACGTCGAAGCGTTCGCCCTCGAAAACGCCATGAGCCTGCTGGTCGAATCGAACGAACTCATCGCCGACTCCCACGTGGTGGCGGTGATGGACGTAGGCGCCACCACCTCGACCTTGAGCGTGCTCGAGGACTCCAAAATCATCTACACGCGCGAGCAATCTTTCGGCGGCCGCCAGTTGACCGACGAAATCCAGCGCCGCTACGGCCTCTCCTATGAAGAAGCCGGACTCGCCAAGCGCCAGGGTGGGCTGCCCGACAATTATCAGCCCGAAGTCCTGCAGCCATTCATGGAATCGATGGCGCAGGAGGTCAACCGCGCACTGCAGTTCTTCTACTCGTCGAGCCAGGTGGGCGCGGTCGACCACGTCGTCATCGCCGGTGGTTGCGCGTCCATCGAAGGCATCGACAAGCTGATTCAATCGAAGATCGACACCACGGTGACGGTTGCCAACCCATTCAAGAACATGTCCGTATCTTCGAAGGTCAAGGCCGAAGCGCTCGCCAATGATGCGCCGGCCTTGATGATTGCATGCGGACTGGCATTGAGGAGCTTCGACTAATGCCGCGCGTTAATCTACTTCCCTGGCGCGAAGAACTACGCAAGCAGCGGCGCACGGAATACCTGTCGATCCTGGGTGCGTGCGCGGTCGCGGCCGCCGCGGTCTGGTTATGCATTCACCTGTATTTCAACGCTTTGATCGAGCAGCAGCAGCGCCGCAACAACTTCCTCACCGCTGAAATCAAACTGCTCGACAAAAAGATTGCCGAAATCAAGCAGCTCGAAAAGGAAAAGGAAAACCTGATTGCGCGCATGAAGGCCATCGAAACCTTGCAAACCAGCAGGCCGGTGGTCGTGCATCTGTTTGATGAGCTCGTTTCGACTTTGCCGGATGGCGTCTATCTGACCTCGATTGCGCAGACCGGCAACAAGGTCACCATCAAGGGCGTCGCGCAATCCAACGCGCGCGTTTCCAATTACATGCGCAATGTCGAAGCATCGCAGTGGGTGCAGAATCCGAAGCTCTCCATCATCCAGTCCAAGACGGAAGAAGGTAAGCGTATCGCCGACTTCACGCTGACCCTCACGCAGACCAAGGCCAAGTCCGGCAAGGAAGGCGATGACGAGGAGCAACTCTGATGAAAATGTCGGACCTGAACAATCTCAATCTTGAGAACATCGGCAGTTGGCCGGCGCCGGTCAAAATCGCCGGCGCGCTGCTTGTCGCGACCCTCATCATCGGTGTTGGCTGGTGGCAGGACATCGATCCCCTGCAGCAGAAGCTCGCCGGTGAACAGAAGAAGGAAGGCGAACTCAAGCTTTCCTTCGAAGCCAAGCAGAAAAAGGCCGCCAACCTGCCGGCGCTCAAGCAGCAGTTGGAAGACATCAAGGAAACTTTCGGCGACCTGCTCAAGCGCTTGCCGAACAAGACCGAGGTCGCCGAGTTGCTGGTCGACATCTCGCAGCAAGGCCTCGGCGCGGGACTCGAGTTCGACCTGTTCAAACCGGGCAACGAGCAGCCCGCCGATTTCTATGTCGAATTACCGATAGAAATCCGCGTCATTGGCACCTATCACCAGTTCGGAACATTCATCAGTGGCATTTCCGACCTGCCGCGCATCGTCACGAGTCACGACATCAAGATTACGCCGACCACCGGTGGCCGGCTCATTTTGCAGACGACGGCGAAAACCTATCGTTACATTGATGAGGAAGGCGAGGGGTCCTAATCATGAAGCCGGGGCTGAAAACTGGACCTGTTCGGGTCTGCACCGCGATTGCGGTGATCGCACTGGCGGGGGGCTGTGTGTCCAAGGACATGTCGGACCTCGAACAGTACAAGGACCAGGTGCTGGCGCGTAAGGGCGGCAACATCGAACCTTTGCCGCCGATCAAACCGTATGAGCATTACGTGTATCAAGCGTTGGAGCTTGGACTACGCGATCCCTTCAAGTCTTTCATGGAGGAAGCGCCGGAGAAGATCAAGGCCGACAAGGGCATCGACGAAACACAGCAGAAATACGTCGACGAGATCCAGACGCACAATCGCGAGGAACTCGAGACCTTTGAACTCGACGCCCTGCGCATGGTGGGCGTGCTCGAGCGCGCTGATGATCTGTGGGCCATCGTCAAGGATCAGTCCGGCACCGTGCACCGTGTGCAAGTCGGCAACTACCTGGGTCGCAACTTCGGCAAGATCACCAACATCCAGGAAGACCGCATAGACATTCGCGAAATCATCAAGGATGCGCAAGGGCGTTGGCAGGAACGCGCCGCCTCACTTGCGTTGTCCGAAGAATAACCCAGACAAGGGCTTGAAAGATGAGTATCAAAACCAGCCTCAACATCTTCACCGGCGGCCACTCGGCGGCGAATGCGCAGGACGCCAATTCGCGCCGCGCACCGCTCCTGCTTGGCCTGCTGGCATTCGCCACGCTCGCGACAAGCGCGGTGACGGCGGCCACGCTGGACAACGTCAGCTATACCTCGCTGCCGGGCGACCGCGTGCAAGTGAAGATGAAGTTGTCGGCGCCGGTTGAAGGCGCGCCGCTCAGCTTTACCATCGACAATCCCGCGCGCATCGCCATCGATCTGCCGGGCACCACGCTCAATCTGAAGGAACGCACGCAGCGTATCGGCGTGGGTAACGCTGAAAGCGTCACGGCCGTCGAGGCCGAGAACCGCGCGCGCGTGGTGTTGAACCTCGGTCAGTTGGTGCCTTACGACATCGAAACCAACGGCGATACCATTTCAGTCACCCTCGAAGGCGCGGTTTCGAGCCTGCAGACGCAGACGCCACCGACCGCGCCGACCACCGCCACGGTCGCCGATGCGGCGCCCGCACCCGCTGCGGCCGCAAGCAGCCGCACCATGCCCGGCAGCGGCAAGGGCAGCATTCGCGACATCGACTTCCGGCGCGGCGAACACGGTGAAGCGCAGGTGGTGGTCAACCTGTCTGCGCCGGATATCGGCGTCAACATTTCGCAGAAGGGCGATGATGTGGTCGTCGACTTCGCCGACACAGTGCTGCCGGAAAATCTTGACCGCAAGCTCGACGTGCTCGACTTTGCCACCCCCGCCAAGGAGATCGACACTTTCCGCGAGGGCAATGGCACGCGCATGGTGATCAAGCCCAACGGCTTGTACGAGCATCTTGCCTACCAGTCCGACAACACGCTGACCATCGAGATGCGTCCGCTGACCAAGGAAGAGGAAGTCGAGAACAAGAAGAAGAAGTTCGGCTATACCGGCGAACGTCTGTCGCTCAACTTCCAGAACATCGAAGTGCGTGCGGTGCTGCAGCTGATTGCCGACTTCACGGAAAAGAACCTGGTGGCGAGCGACACCGTCGGCGGCAACGTCACGCTGCGCTTGAAGAACGTGCCCTGGGACCAGGCGCTCGACATCATCCTGAAGTCGCGTGGACTCGACAAACGCGAGATCGGCAACGTCATGATGGTGGCGCCGCAGGAAGAGATCGCGAACCGCGAAAAGCTCGAAATGGAATCGCAGAAGCAGATCCAGGAGCTGGCGCCGGTGCGCACCGAGTTCATGCAGGTCAACTATGCGAAGGCCGGCGACATTTCCTCGCTGTTGAAGGAAAAGAACAACAACCTGCTTTCGAGTCGTGGCAACGTCACGGTCGACGAACGCACCAACACGCTGCTGGTGCAGGACACGGCCGACAAGCTGACCGAGATCCGCAATGTCATTAAGGCACTCGATGTGCCGGTACGACAGGTGCTGATCGAGTCGCGCATCGTGATTGCGAACGAGGATTTCTCCAAGAACTTGGGTGTGCGCTTCGGCTACAGCAAGAATTCGTTATCGAATAAAGGTGGTCAGGACACGATTCTGGGCGGCTCCTTGAAAGGTGGGACGAAATACATCGGCCAAGACGGCGAGGCAATCACTACCGGCTTTTCGACCGATGATCTGGAAAACTACATGGTGGATCTCGCCGCGCCCGGGGCGGCCGGCGCAGCACAACTTGCGGTCGGCAGGATTGGCAGCTACCTCCTGCAGCTCGAACTGAGCGCCCTGCAGCAGGAAGGCAAAGGTGAAGTGATTTCGGCGCCGCGCGTCATCACCGCCAACCAGCACGAGGCCATCATCGAGTCGGGCACGGAAATTCCCTACCTCGAAGCCTCTTCGAGCGGCTCGACGGCAGTGTCATTCAAGAAGGCGGTGCTAAGCTTGAAGGTCACCCCGCAGATCACGCCTGACAATCGCCTGATCATGGATTTGGCGGTCAACAAGGATTCGGTCGGTCAGATCTTTTCGGGCATACCGAGCATCGACACCAACGAACTGACCACCCAGGTGCTGGTGGACGACGGCGACACGGTGGTGCTGGGCGGCATCTTCGAGTCGGAGAACCGCGATGACAAGACCAGCGTGCCGTGGTTTGGCGACCTGCCCTACCTCGGCCGCCTGTTCAAACGCACCGGCACCACGGCCAGCAAGCAGGAGCTGTTGGTGTTCGTGACGCCGAAGATCATCAAGGAGACGCTGTCGCTGTCCAAGCGCTGAGACTGCCTCAACTGCTATGATTCGAAGCGGGAGCCTGGCTCCCGCTTTTTTTTGCCGGAGCGACAATGGTCAGGCCTAACTACCCGCAATGGCGACGAGCCGCCTGAGTGCCATGTCGGCGGCATTGCGCATTTTCCTGATTGGCCCCATGGGCGCCGGCAAGACCACCATCGGCAGCCAACTGGCGCGCATACTCAAACTTGAGTTCATCGACTGTGATCACGAGCTCGAGCATCGCACCGGCGCCAGCGTGGCGCTGATTTTCGACATCGAAGGCGAGGCCGGCTTCCGCGAACGCGAGAGCCGCCTCATCGATGAGCTCAGCCAACGGGATGGCATCGTGCTGGCCACCGGTGGCGGCGCGGTGCTGGCGGCCGACAACCGCCGCTGGCTGCACGAGCGCGGTTTCGTGGTGTATCTCAAGAGCACGGTCGACAAACTGGTCGAACGAACGCGCTTCGATACCAACCGCCCCCTGCTGCGCACGCCTGATCCCGAGGCGACGCTGCGCGCCATCGTCGAGAAGCGCGAGCCGCTGTACCGGGAAATCGCGCACCTCACCATCGACACCGGCAAACTGTCGGTCAAGCAAGTCATCAAGAAAATAACGAGCAGTCTGCCGTGACGACCGTGTTGAACGTTGAATTGGGCGAGCGCAGCTATCCCATCCATATTGGCGCCGGGCTGCTGGATGACAGCGCATTGTTCGCGTCCCTGGTGAAATCCGAACAGGTCGTGGTGCTGTCGAACGAGGTCGTCGCGCCGCTGTATCTGGACCGGGTGCGAGCCCATTTCAGCGCGCGGCGCTGTGAGGTGCTGGTGCTGCCGGACGGTGAGGCGCACAAGACCCTGGAGTCTTTCGGACAGGTGATGGGTTTCATGCTCGAAAAGCGCCTGGAACGCGGCGCGCTGCTGGTTGCACTCGGCGGCGGCGTGATCGGCGACCTTGGAGGCTTCGCGGCGGCCTGCTACCAGCGCGGCATCGATTTCCTGCAGGTGCCAACCACGCTCCTGGCGCAGGTCGATTCGTCGGTGGGCGGCAAGACCGCCGTCAATCACCCGCTGGGCAAAAACATGATCGGCGCGTTTCACCAGCCAATAGCGGTGATAGCCGACACCGACACCCTCTCGACCCTGCCGGCACGCGAACTCCATGCCGGACTCGCCGAAGTCATCAAATATGGCCTGATTCGCGACCTGCCGTTTTTCGAATGGCTGGAACGGCACATCGACGCGCTGCTGGCGCGCCAGCCAGCAGCATTGGCCGAAGCCGTGCAGCGCTCCTGCCAGAACAAGGCGGAGGTGGTGGCCGCCGATGAACGCGAGACCGGCGAGCGCGCCACCCTCAATCTTGGCCACACTTTCGGCCACGCGATTGAAACTGCCAGCGGCTACGGCAACTGGCTGCACGGCGAAGCCGTGGCCGCCGGCATGTGCATGGCCGCGCAACTATCGGCGCGCGCCGGCTGGCTCAGCGCCGCGGAGCTCGAGCGCACGCTGGCGCTGATCGCGCGCGCGCAGTTACCGGTCGCACCGCCGCCCGACATCTCCGCCGCGACCTTCCGCGAACTCATGCTTCACGACAAAAAGAATATTGGCGGGCGCATCCGGCTGGTGTTGTTGCAGGGTCTCGGCAAGTCCTGCGTCACCCGCGACTATGACGATGCGCTGCTGGAAGCGGTGCTGCGCCGAGAGCCGGCGGCCTGAGCCGGCGCGCGTCGATCCATGCCCGTTCATCGCACCAGGCATCCGTGAGCGCCGAGCTTGCCCCCTACGCCGTCGACATGCGCCAGTCCCGCGGCCGGCGCGTGGCGGAATCGCCGCCGGCCTGGCGCAGTGAATTCCAGCGTGATCGCGACCGCGTGATTCATTCCTCGGCGTTCCGACGCCTGGAATACAAAACCCAGGTGTTCGTGAACCACGAAGGCGACATGTTTCGCACGCGCCTGACCCACTCGCTGGAAGTCGCGCAGGTCGCCCGCACCATCGCCCGCGCGCTGGGTGTGAATGAAGACCTGACCGAGGCCATCGCCCTGGCCCATGATCTCGGTCATACGCCCTTTGGCCACGCCGGGCAGGCGGCCCTCAATCACTGCATGCAGCCTTACGGTGGTTTTGAGCACAACCTGCATTCGCTGCGCGTGGTTGACGAACTCGAACAACGCTATGCGGCGTTTGACGGTTTGAATCTGCTGTTCGAAACCCGCGAAGGCATACTCAAGCACTGCAGCGTGGCGCGGGCCGCCACCTTGGGCGACTTGGGCGAGCGCTTTATCGAGCGGCGACAACCCTCACTGGAAGCACAGATCGCCAATGTCGCGGATGAAATTGCCTATAATCATCACGATATCGACGATGGCCTGCGCTCCGGCATCCTTTCACTGGATACCGTGTGCGAGCACCAAGGCTTTCGCGAAGCGCTGGACGCGAGTCGCGCCCAGTCCCCCGGACTGGCCGGCAAACGCCTCGCCTATACCGCGATTCGGCACATGCTTGGCGCTTTCGTCGCCGATTTGATCGACGCGAGCCGCGAACGCCTGGCGCGACACGCGCCGCGCTGCGTCGATGAGGTGCGCGGGCATGGCGACACGCTGGTGGATTTTTCGCCGGACATGCGCGAGGACCATCTGCGCCTGAAACGGCTGCTGTTCCAACGGCTCTACTACGACCCGTCGGTGCAGCGCATCGCCGACCAGGCGAAAGCGCTGGTCACCGAATTGTTCGACGCCTTCATGCGCGACCCCGGCCTGCTGCCGCCCGGCGCCGCGCCGGACGGCACGGTGCCGGGCGAGGCGCGCGCGCGGGTGGTGAGCGACTACATCGCCGGCATGACCGACCGTTACGCGCAGGTGGAACACAGCCGGATTTTCGGCAGCCCCCAGCTTGGCGCAGGCCCCGTGCTGGCGCAGGACATGAGCGGAATCATATTTAAGTAGTGCATGAGCGTGATGGATGACAGCCCGGCGGGCGCAACGACGCAGCCCCCCTATCTCACGACGCCGGCCATTCGCCAGCGCCTCGACCTATTGAGCCACCTGCTCGAATTCGGCCATCAAATGGTCGTCGTGCAAGGCGAGGCCGGCAGTGGTCGCAGTCGCCTGCTCGGCGCCATTGCCGAGCAGGCGCGTCCCAACTGGCGGGTGATCGCGGGCCAGGGCGCCAACATGCGCACCGCCCCCGCGCTGCTCGCCGCTCTTACCGAGGCCCTGGAACTGGGCGAACTCGACGCCGGGGTGGAAGACCTGCGCGCGCGCCTGGCCGAAATCGAATTGGGCGGCCAGCTTTGCATCCTGGCACTGGACGACGCCGAACAGCTCGATGACGCAGCGCGCTCCATGCTGTTCTCGCTGGCCTACAGCAGTCACCAGCGCGGCGACCTCAGGGTAGTGATGACCAGCGACGCCGACAGCGATTTCGGCGAACGGCTGCAGGCTGCGGCCCCCGAGGGCGCGGTCATTCATATGGTCGACCTGCCGCCCCTGGAACCCGACGAACTCAAGACCCTGGCGCTGAGTGCGCTGCCGGCCGTCGGCGGCGACTTGCAGCTCGATGCCGACCTTCAGCTCGATGAAGGCCTCGACCTCGAACAGCTGGCGCAGGATGCAGCCGGCAATCCCGGACGCATGCTGGCCAGTCTCAAAAACGGCGGGCACAAGCCCATTCACCCCGGCCAGCGGGCGGCGGCGGCGGCGCGCGCCATGGGCGGCGCGCTGCGCGGCTTCGAAGTGCGTAAATACACCGCGGTGCTGGCTGCGGCCGCTTTCGTGCTGGTGGCCGTTGCCATCGGCATGCTGCTGTTCTCGCGGCATAGCGAAAACACCCAACCCGGCACCGTCGAAATCACCCTGCCGGCACCGAGTGCCGAAGCCCCGCCGCCGCTCGATGGCGCACCGCTGACGGCGAGCGAGCCTGCCAGCAGCGCTGCCGCGGCGCCCGAACCTGCAGCCGTGGCGTCAGCCGACGCGCCCACGCTCGCCGAACCGGCCGCCGAGTCCGTTGAGCCGGCGCCAATGGCAGCGGAACAGGCTCCGGCGGCGCCGACGGCCGCCCCAACGGCCGCCGTTGCCGAAACCATCCCGGTCGAAGCGGCCAGCAATGAGCCGCCGCCGGCGGCCGTGTCCACGCCCGTGCCCGCCCCGGCGCCGGTCGCGGTCCCCACGCCCAAGGCCTCGACCAAGACCGAGACCAAGACTCCGGCAAAAACTGCGGCCAAAGCCGACGGTGACAAGCACCCCAAGACCGCGCCGGCCAAGTCGTCGGCGCAGACCGCCGCCGGCGCCAAGCCCGCCACCAAGCCGGCGGCGGCCGCGAGCACCGCGGACGAACCGAAGTCGTTCTATTCCTCCTCGTGGGTCAAACGCCAGAAACCGCAGAGCTTCGTCGTACAGTTGTTCGGCAGCCGCGAGCGCGCCGCCACCGCGCGCTTCATCCGCGAACACCGCATCGGCGAAAAGGCCACTGTGGTCGAGGTCAAGCTCAAGGGTGCGCCCTGGTATGTAGTGGTGACCGGCCTGTACACCTCGCGCAGCGCCGCCACCTCGGCGATACGAGCGCTGCCGGCGCCATTGCTGAAAGGCAAGCCATGGCCACGCGCGGTCGCGACCCTCAAGTAAGTACGACACGATCTTTTTCAGTGCAGGCGGCCCATGATCGTGCATCGCGATTTTGGTGACACTTTGTGCACCTGCGGCATATAATCACCGTCCTTTTGCGCGCGTAATCGCGTCATTTTCACAGTTCCTAGCCCGGAGGCACTCGTAGGGATGAATTCTGCTCGCACTCGATTTCCGCGGACCGGCGGCCCGACGGACGGGCTGTACGACGCGTCCCAAGAGCATGACTCCTGTGGCGTAGGTTTTGTCGTCGACATGAAGGGTCGCAAATCCCATGCGATCATTCGCCAGGCCCTGACCATCCTTGCCAACCTTGAGCACCGCGGTGCGACGGGCAGCGAAGAAAATACCGGAGACGGCGCCGGCATTCTGATCCAGATGCCCGATGCCTTCCTGCGTCCGACCTGCGCGGCTCTCGGCTTCGAACTGCCGGCCTACGGCCATTACGGCGCGGGCCTGGTGTTTCTGCCACGCGATGCCAAGGACGCCGAGTTCTGCGTCGCGCAGTTCAAGCGCGTGATCGAACAGGAAGGACAGATCCTGCTCGGCTGGCGCGATGTGCCCAGCGACGATTCCATGATCGGCCCGACCGCGCAGTCCGGCGAGCCCGCTTTCCGCCAGATTTTCATCGGCCGCAGCGCCGATATCGCGAGCGACGAAGCTTTCGAGCGCAAGCTCTACGTCATTCGCAAGCTGGTCGAACACTCGGTGTGGGACAGCGGCATCGCGGAAAAGGCCCTCTTCTACGTACCGAGCCTTTCGCATCGCACCTTCATCTACAAGGGCATGCTGAACGCCGACCAGGTCGATAAAGTCTTCCCGGATCTGTGCGACGAACGCATGGACAGCGCGCTGGCGCTGGTGCATCAGCGTTTCTCGACCAATACCTTCCCGTCCTGGCCGCTCGCGCATCCGTTCCGTTTCATCGCCCACAACGGCGAAATCAACACCCTGCGCGGCAACATCAACTGGATGCGCGCCCGTGAAGCGCTGTGCGAATCGAGCCTCTTTGGCGAAGATCTGAAGAAACTCTTCCCCATCGTGCTGGAAGGCAATTCCGACTCGGCGAGCTTTGACCAGGTGCTGGAATTCCTGCACATGGCGGGCCGCCCGCTGCCGCTCGCCATTCTCATGATGATCCCCGAGGCCTGGAGCGGCCACGAGGACATGGACGCCAAGCGCAAGGCGTTTTACGAATACCACGGCAGCTTCATGGAGCCGTGGGACGGCCCCGCTTCGATTGCCTTCACCGACGGCACCGTGATCGGCGCGGTGCTCGACCGTAACGGTCTGCGTCCGTCACGCTATTACGTGACCAAGGACGGCATGGTGATCATGGCGTCCGAGGTCGGCGTGCTCGACATTCCGCCGGAGAACATCGAAATCAAGGAACGCCTGCATCCCGGGCGCATCTTCCTGGTCGACACCAAGGCCGGCCGCATCGTCGACGATGCCGAGCTCAAGCAGCAGTACATCGACATGTTCCCCTACGGGGACTGGCTGGCGCGCAACCAGATCTCCATCGATGACCTGCCGGAGCCGACCAATGTCCATGTGCCGGATCACGCCACGGTCCTGCAGCGTCAACAGGCTTTCGGCTATACGCACGAAGATCTGCGCCTGCTGATGCAGCCGATGGCGGCGAGCGGCGCGGAAGCGATGGGCTCGATGGGCACCGACGCCGCGCTGGCGGTGTTGTCCGATCGCTCGCGCCTGCTTTACGACTACTTCAAGCAATTGTTCGCGCAGGTCACCAACCCGCCGCTGGACGGCATCCGCGAAGAGCTGGTCACACAGTTGTCGACGCCGATAGGCCCCGAGAGCAACCTGCTCGCGCCCAGCGAATCGAGCTGCCGCCAGATCAAGCTCAACGCGCCGGTGGTGGACAACCACGATCTTGAGAAACTGCGCAGCATCAACGCGCTCGGTTTCCGTTCCAAGACCATCGCCACCACCTACCCGGTCGCCGAAGGCGCGGCCGGCCTGGAAAAAGCCCTGCAGGCCGTGTGCGTGGCTGCCGATGCGGCGGTCGATGAAGGCAATGCCTTTATCATTCTGTCGGACCGCGGTGTCGACAAAGACCACGCCGCGATTCCCGCGGCGCTCGCCACCGCCGGCGTGCACCATCACCTGGTGCGCAATGGTCGGCGCATCAAGGTCGGTCTCATCATCGAATCCGGCGAGCCGCGCGAAGTCCATCACTTCGCAGTACTGCTCGGTTACGGCGCGGGGGCCATCAACCCCTATCTCGCGCTCGAGACACTGGACGACATGCTGCGTCAGCGCATCCTCGTCACCAATCCCAAGAACCGCTACGAAGGCGAGAGCGATCACGACACCGCGGTGCGCCTGTACTTGAAGGCGGTCAACAAGGGGCTGCTCAAGGTCATGTCCAAGATGGGCATCTCGACCGTGCAGTCCTACCGCGGCGCGCAGATCTTCGAGGCAGTCGGTCTCGACAAGGCCTTCGTCGACAAGTATTTCACCTGGACCGCATCGCGCATCGGCGGCGTCGGCCTCGACGTCATCGAGCAGGAGGTGGCCCTGCGCCATCACGACGCCTTCCCCGCGCGCGTGGTCAAGAAGCCCGATCTCGCCTGGGGTGGCGAATACCAGTGGCGTCGCGATGGCGAATACCACCTGTTCAATCCGGACACGGTATTCAAGCTGCAGCATTCGACACGCTCCGGCCAGTACAAGATTTTCAAGGAATACACCCACGCGGTGGACGACCAGAGCGAACACCGCGCGACCTTGCGTGGCCTGTTCCGCTTCAAGAAGGTCAAGGCCGTGCCGCTCGATGAAGTCGAGTCCATCGACAGCATCATGAAGCGCTTCTCGACCGGCGCGATGTCCTATGGCTCGATCAGCGCCGAAGCGCATGAGACCCTGGCCATTGCCATGAACCGCATTGGCGGTCGCTCCAACACCGGCGAAGGTGGTGAGGATCCGGAGCGCTTCACCCCCGATGCCAATGGCGACCTGCGGCGCAGCGCCATCAAGCAGGTGGCGTCCGGCCGTTTCGGCGTGACCAGCGAATACCTGGTCAATGCGGACGATCTGCAGATCAAGATGGCGCAGGGCGCGAAGCCCGGCGAAGGCGGCCAGTTGCCCGGCAACAAGGTCTATCCGTGGATTGCCAAGACCCGTCATTCGACGCCGGGTGTGGGCTTGATTTCACCGCCGCCCCATCACGACATTTATTCAATCGAGGATCTGGCGCAGCTCATCCACGATTTGAAGAACTCCAATCCCGTGGCGCGCGTGCACGTCAAGCTGGTCGCCGAAGTCGGCGTCGGCACGGTCGCGGCCGGCGTGGCCAAGGCCCATTCCGACGTGGTGCTGATCTCGGGCTACGACGGTGGCACCGGCGCCTCGCCGGTGACGTCCTTGAAGCACGCCGGCGTGCCGTGGGAACTTGGCCTTGCTGAAACCCAGCAGGTGCTGGTCGCCAATCAACTGCGCGATCGCATCGTGGTGCAGGTCGACGGCCAGTTGAAGACCGGCCGCGACTGCATCGTGGCCGCCATGCTCGGCGCCGAGGAATACGGTTTCGCGACCGCGCCGCTGGTGGTGATGGGCTGCGTGATGATGCGCGTATGCCATCTCAACACCTGCCCGGTCGGCATCGCCACGCAGGACAAACGCTTGCGCGCCAAATTCAGCGGCAAGCCTGAATTCGTCGAAAACTTCTTCCGCTATATCGCCGAAGAAATGCGCGAATACATGGCCGAGCTCGGTGTGCGCAGCATCGACGAACTGATTGGCCGCGTCGATCTGCTCGATGTCGAGCCGGCCGTCGATCACTGGAAGGCGCAGGGTCTGGATCTCTCGCAGATCCTCTACCAGCCGGTGGCGGCGCCGGGCGTCGCCATTCGCCAGGTGCGCGAACAGGATCACGGCCTCGACAAATCCCTCGACCGCACCACCATCGTGCCCCTGTGCCAGCCGGCGCTCGAGCATGGCAAGGCGGTCGAGGCCACCGTGCCGATACGCAACGTCAACCGCACCGTCGGCACCATTCTCGGTTACGAGATCACGCGCCGTTATGGTGGCGCGGGTCTGCCAGACGACACCATCAAGCTGCATTTCAACGGCTCGGCTGGCCAGAGCTTCGGCGCGTTCGTGCCGCGCGGCGTCAGCATGACCCTGGAAGGCGATGCCAACGACTACGTGGGCAAGGGCCTGTCGGGCGCACGCATCGTGGTCTATCCGCCGCGTCACTCGACCTTCGTGCCAGAACACAACATCCTCATCGGCAACGTCGCCCTCTATGGCGCGACCAAGGGCGAAGCCTATTTCCGCGGCATCGCGGGCGAGCGTTTCGCGGTGCGCAACAGCGGCGCCGACACCGTCGTTGAGGGCGTGGGCGACCACGGGTGCGAATACATGACGGGCGGTCACGTCGTCATCATCGGCGCCACTGGCCGCAACTTCGCCGCCGGCATGTCGGGCGGTGAAGCCTATATCTACGATCCGGAAGGCGTGTTCCCGGGTCGTTGTAATAAAGAGATGGTCGATCTGGACAAGATCGAGAGCGAAGTGGACGAGGATCTCGTCCGTCGTCTGCTGACCAACCATGTGCAGTACACCCACAGCACGGTCGCGCAAACCATCCTCGATCACTGGACTGCCAACAAATCGAAGTTCGTCAAAGTCATGCCCAAGGACTACAAACGTATCCTCGCCGCCATCGAGACCGCGCGCCGCACCGGAATTCCGGAAGACCAGGCGATCATGGATGCCGCCCATGGCTAAGCCGACCGGTTTTCTCGAAGAGAAGCGCGCCAAGCAGCCTTACCGGCCGGTGGCCGAGCGCCTGCGCGATTTTCGCCAGGTCATGGTGCCGTTCGCCGCCGAGCCGCTCAACAAGCAGGCCGCGCGCTGCATGGACTGCGGCATTCCGTTCTGTCACCAGGGCTGCCCGCTGGGCAACCTGATTCCGGACTGGAACGATCTGGTCTATCGCGACCGCTGGGACGAAGCCATCGAGCGTCTGCACGCCACCAACAACTTCCCGGAATTCACCGGCACCCTGTGTCCGGCGCCGTGCGAAGGTTCCTGCGTGCTGGGCGTCAACGATGACCCGGTCACCATCAAGGCGGTGGAACTGGCGATCATCGACCGCGCCTTCGAAGAGGGTTTGGTCAAGCCGCAGCCGCCGCAGACTGAAACCGGCAAATCGGTGGCCGTGGTCGGTTCCGGGCCGGCTGGTCTCGCCGCCGCCCAGCAGCTGCGTCGCGCCGGCCACAAGGTCACGGTATTCGAGCGCGCCGACCGCATCGGCGGCCTGCTGCGCTACGGCATTCCCGAATTCAAGATGGAAAAGCGGGTGCTCGATCGTCGTCTCGAGCAGATGCGCGCCGAAGGCGTCGAATTCCGCGCCGGCGTCAATGTCGGTGTCGACCTGAGCGTCGAGCAGTTGAAGAAAGACTTCAGCGCCGTGCTGCTGACCGGCGGAGCGACCGTCGCGCGCGATCTGCCGGTGCCGGGCCGCGAATTGAAGGGTGTCTACCAGGCGATGGAATTCCTGACCCTGCAGAACCGCCGCTGCGAAGGCGACGACATTGCCGACGCTGATTTCATTTCGGCCCACGGCAAGCACGTCGTCATCATCGGCGGCGGTGATACCGGCGCCGACTGCATCGGCACCTCGCACCGCCAGGGCGCGAAGTCGGTCACCAGTCTCGAAATCATGCCCAAGCCACCCGGCAGCCGCGCGTCCGACAATCCGTGGCCGGAATGGCCGCGCATCTATCGCGTGGCTTCGGCCCACGAAGAAGGCGGCGACCGTCTCTACGCGGTCTCCACCAAGCGCTTCGTCGACGATGGCAATGGCCAGGTCAGGGCACTCGAACTCGTGAACGTCGAAATGAAGAACGTCGACGGGCGCATACAGATCGTCCAAGTGCCGGGCTCGAATCACGAGCTCGAAGCGGATCTCGTGTTCCTGGCGATGGGCTTCGTCGGCGCCGAGCGCGCCGATCTGCTCGACAAACTCGGCGTCGCCATCACCGAGCGCGGCAACGTGCAGCGCGACGCGCGTTGGATGACATCGGTTGACGGCGTGTTTGCCGCTGGCGATATCCAGCGTGGACAGTCCTTGATCGTGTGGGCCATCGCCGAAGGGCGTGCCGCCGCGGCATCCATCGACAAACACCTCATGGGTGCCACCGACCTGCCGGCGCCGCTCGCTTAAAACCATGGCCACGGCGATTAGCAATGACCGGCTGCTGCGCGTGCTGCGCGGCGAGCCGGTAGATTGCACGCCAATATGGGTCATGCGTCAGGCCGGCCGCTACCTGCCGGAGTACCGCGCGACGCGCAACCAGGCCGGCGACTTCCTGACCCTGTGCAAGACCCCGGAGCTGGCCTGCGAGGTCACCCTGCAGCCACTGCGCCGTTATGCCCTCGACGCGGCTATCCTGTTTTCCGACATCCTGACCATCCCTGACGCAATGGGTCTGGGCTTGAGTCTGGAAGAAGGCCTCGGCCCGCGCTTTGCCCGCCCGCTGCGCAGCCGCGCCGACATCGACGCGCTGCCGGTGCCCGATCCGGGCGATGAACTGCGCTATGTGACCGACGCCGTCAGCCTCATCAAACGCGAACTCAAAGGCCAGGTGCCGCTGATCGGCTTCGCCGGCAGCCCGTGGACGCTCGCCACCTACATGGTGGAAGGCCAGAGCAGCCGCGAATTCACCCGCATCAAGGGCCTCATCTACAACGACCCGGCAGTGGCCCACACCCTGCTCGACAAAGTTGCGCGCGCCACCAGCGCCTATCTGCGCGCGCAGATCGAAGCCGGCGTTGACTTGGTAATGCTGTTTGATACCTGGGGCGGTGCGCTATCCCATCGCGCCTATCACGAATTTTCCCTGGCCTATATGCGCGCCATCCTGGCAGAACTGCCGGCGGGCGTGCCGACCGTGGTCTTCACCAAGGGCGGCGGCCCATGGCTGGAATCCATCGCCGCCAGCGGTTGCTCGGCGGTGGGTCTGGACTGGACGGTCGACATCGGCGAGGTGCGCAAGCGGCTTGGCGATGGCATCACGCTGCAGGGCAATCTCGACCCGGCCGTGATGCTGACCAAGCCGAGCGTGGTCGCCGAAGAAGCGCGGCGCATCGTCGATGCCATGGGCGCCGGCGGCCGCCATATCTTCAATCTCGGCCACGGCATCACGCCCGAGGTGCCACCCGAGCATGTCAGCGTGCTCGTCGATACGGTTCATGAGCACAGCCGTCGCTATCACTGTGCCTGATTCACTCTGGCAGCATGCCATGATCGCGTGCTGCGCCACAGAACGACACCCTCCGGGCTGCTAGTCTGCAAGCCTTGGTTGAAGCGCAAGACCTGCACAGCGCCAGAACCCTTCTTCGATATAAATGAATCAATTGCTTCACTATACTTCAGCCAGTTTCGAGATCAGGAGTGGGGATGCCCGTGACTACCCATGAGCGAATGAATGTTTTTCTGGTGCTGCTCGCCCTCAGCGGCACGGCGGTGGCCGATGAGGTCACGGACCAGGCCCGCGCGATGTTGAACAACCATCAGGCGGGCGATGCCTACAGCCTGCTGGCGCCACTCAGCGACGAACGCGCCGGCGACCCCGACTTCGACTACCTGCTCGGCATTGCCGCGCTGGACAGTGGTCAGCCCGGCCAGGCGGTGTTCGCGCTGGAACGGGTGCTGGCGGTCAAACCCGACGACGCCCTGGCCCGTGCCGAAATCGCCCGCGCCTATTTCGCCCTGTCGGAGTTCGAGACTTCCAAACAGGAGTTCGAGAACGTCAAAACCAGCGGCGAAGTGCCGGCCAACGCACGCGCCACCATGGACCGGTACCTGTCGCTCATCGACCGCGCCCAGCGCGGCGAACAGCGGCTCAGCGGCTATGTCGGCTTCAGCACCGGCTATGACAGCAACGTCAATTCCGGCACCGATGAATCCACCATCGCAATTCCGGTGCTCGGCAACCTACCCTTCCAGCTGGTCGACAAGGCCACCTCGCAGGACAACCCGTTCGCGGCGGTGTCGGCCGGCGTCAATGCGCTCAAACCCATCGACAAGACCTGGGCCATGGTCGGCGGCGCACGCGGCTATTACCGCGCCACCGAGACGCCGTTCTCGACCGCCGACACCTATCTCTACGCGGGTGTGCGCGGCAGCTTCGGCAAGCACGAAGTGGTGTTCGCCGGCCAGGGCGAAGACTTCATCATCGACGCCGACAGCCTGCGTTTCGTCTACGGCGGCTATGCGCAGTACAACTACGCGCTCGACAACAAGAGCCGCCTGAGCCTGTCATTCCAGGGCAACAAGATTGACTACCCTGACTTGACCCATCGCAATGCCACCCGCTACGTGACCTCGGCCAGCTATCTGCGCGCCATGCCGGGCAAGCTCGAACCGGTCATCTATGCCGGCGTGTACGGCGGCGTTGAGCAGGAGAACCACAGCACGCGGCCGCAATTCGGACACGATCTCTACGGCGGGCGCCTCGGCGGCAGCATCGAGCTCATGCCCAAGGTGCGCGGCTTCGCCAGTGTGTCCATGGAACAACGCGACTACCACGGCGCCGACCCGGTGTTCCTGCGCACGCGGGACGACACCCAGTACATCGTGTCCAGCGGCGTCGAGTACAAGTTCTGCGAGAGCTGGATGCTGCGGCCGAACATCACCTACACCGTCAACGATTCCAATATTCCGATCAACGACTACGACCGCGTCGTGGTCGGCATCGACGTCACGATGCAGTTCTAGGGAGCAGCCCACGTGAATAAAGCTGACATATTCAAGCCCCGTCCGCTGGCCTTCGCGGTGGCGGTTGCGGTCGGCAGTCTGCCGGGTTCGAGTTTTGCCGCCGCCGGCCGCGTGCAGTTCGCTTTCGGCCAGGTGTCGGTGCAAGACCCGAGCGGCGCCAGCAACCCCGCGACCAAGGGCCGCGAGGTCAATGCCGGCGACACCATCATCACCGAGCAGGGCCGCGTGCAATTGAAGTTCGCCGATGGCAGCCTGGTGTCCTTGCAGCCGCGCTCGACGTTCAAGATTGACGACTACAACTACGCCGGCAATGACGATGGCAGCGAACGCAGCTTCTTCAGCCTGTTCCGCGGCGGCCTGCGCACCATCACTGGCGTCATCGGTCATCGCAATCACAGCAACTACCGCGTCAACACGCCGGTCGCGACCATCGGTATCCGCGGCACTGAATATCTCATCAAGCTCGATGGCACGGGCGCGGTGGTCACGGTCGGCGACGGCGCCATCGCGGTCATCAACGACGCCGGCGAAGTAACGCTGGTCAACGGCCAGAGCGGCGTCATCGTCGACAAGAACACGCTGGTCAAGGTCACCGACGAGAAACCGGTGCTACCGCCCAACCAGCCGTCGAAAGATCTGCGTGACGACCCGGGCGCGGCGCAGCCGCAGCAGGACGATGACGACTTCATCGTCGACGTCAGCGAAGACAACGGCAACACCGAAGACACGCTCAACAAGCTCATCGTCGGCGGCATTCCTGTCGAACCACCGGAACCGCCACCACCACCACCGCCTCCGCCGCCACCACCTCCCCCCCCTCCGCCGCCGCCGACCAAGCTCGAAAGCGGTGACGGTTTCTCGGTCGCGGCCAGCTTTTTCAGTGGCAATGCCGAAGGTCCGGTCAATACGCTGGCCGGCGCCAACAGCGCGACGTTCAGCGAAGGCCAGTTGACGGGCTTTTCAAACACCAACGTCGAAGGCATCACCCTTGCCGACCACGGCGCCTTGACCCTGGTCGAGGCCGGCTCCGACCAGTTCATCGGCTGGGGCCGCTGGTCGAACGCCTCGGGCAGCCCCGAGACCTTTACCGTGACCCAGACCGGCATCGGCAGCAACACCGAAACGTTCTCGCAGCTCAATCAGAGCATGCACTATGTGGCCGGCAAACCGACCGACATGGTCGCGCTGGCGGCGCTCGGTGACACCGAAGCGCGCTACTCGATGCTGTCGTCGACCTCACCCACTTCGCGCACCGGTGTGACGGGCCAACTGACCGACGCGACCTTGCTGCTCGATATCAGCAACGCGCAGGTGAGAGGCTCGGCGGGCGTGAATATCAATTCAGACAATTACGACCTGCAGTTCGGCGGTGTGCCGGTGGGCCAGCACGGCTTTTCCGGCGGCGCTTCCGTTGGTTCCGGCACCGGTGGCTGCGGCTGCTTCGGATGCAACGGCTTCGTGTCGGGCCTCATCGCCGGGCCGCAGGCCGAACGCGCCGGCTTCGTGTTCCACATCCAAGGCAATGACGATGTGTTTGGCGCGGTGACTTTCATCAAGGATGCCAACGGCCCGTTACCGCCGAGTTTGTAGGACGGACTGAGCGAGCTGCACGCCGAGGGTGGTCAGCGACGACATTCGCACCGAAGCGGCCGCCGCATTTCGCGCCGGCCGCGCCGATGACGCACTGGCACTGTTCGAGCCCCATTGTCGCGAGCGGGGTGAGGGCGCCGACTGGCTGACCCTCGCGCGCCTGAAACACCACCTCGGCGACTTGAACAGCGCACTCGACGCCCTTGAATCCGCCGCGCGTGAACCTGCCACCTTACTGACCGCGCGCCGTCTGGCCGCGCAGTGGCTGCTGGCCGCACACCAAGCTGCCGCAGCCTGCATCCACTTCGAACACTATCTCGCCGCCGCCCCCACCGATGCCGAAGTGTGGGGCGAACTGGCGCTCGCCCAGGAACGCGCCGGCCGCCATGACGCGGCCTTGGCCAGTCACGATGCAGCGGTGAGACTCGCACCTGTAACGAGCCCGACGGCGGCCGACAGCCGTCTCAATCGCGCCGCGCTGTTGCGCAATCTCGGTCGCTACGAATCCGCGCTGCCGGACTACCTGTGGCTGGTCGAGCACCGTCCGACCATGGCCATGTACTGGTGCGAATTGGCCGAGTGCCAACGCCGATGCCAGCGCTTAGCCGAATCGATCACGAGTTGCGAGCGCGCGCTGGCCCTCGATGCGAACGCGGTGTCGGCCTGGATGTGCAAAGCCGTGGCGCTCGCCACGCTCGGCACGCTGGATACCGCGCAGCAATGCTTCGAACAGGCCTTTGCCCGCGACGCGACGCGCGCCGCGCGCTATGGCCATGCCGACACGCCGCTGCCGCGCGTGCCCGATGCGCGCTCGGTGTATTTCGCCGCCGCATTCACGCGCTTGTGTGCCGCCGACTGGCGGGGTTACGGCGAACTGTTGTCCGCGGCGCTGCAGTTTTTCGCGACACCGAGCCACGCGCCGAGCGATCTGTCGGGCGCGTTTCCGTTGCTCTACCTGCCGCTGCCCAATGCGCTGCGCAGCGCCGGGCACATCGCCGTCTCGAACGCGCTGGGCGGCACGCGCCTGCCGCCGCCCGCGAAACGCAAAGATGACGGTCGACGCCTGCGCATCGGCTACCTGTCGTGCAAGTTCAAGGACCATCCCGGCATGGTCTTGACCGGTGGCCTGTTCCGCGCCCACGACCGCGCGAAATTCGAAGTATTCGGCTACGCCATCAACCGCGACGACGACAGTCCGCAGCGACGCAACGTGCGTCACGAGTTCGACCACTTCATCGACGTTTCTGCCATGGACGATGACGCGGCGGCACGCCGCATACGCGACGACGACATCGACATCCTGGTCGATTTGAACGGTTACAGCGACGAAGCTCGACCGCTCATCATGGTCGCGCGCGCGGCGCGCCTGCAGTTCGCCTATCTCGGTCACAGCCACAGCCTGTTCGCACCGTGGATTGATTATCGCGTGAGCGATCGCGCCTCGGAGCCCGAGGACTGGGGCTACCCGCTGCTTGAGGCCCGCGCCTTCATGCCGGCCAGCTTCTATCCTTATGACACCGCGCGACACACGCTCGGCGCGACACCATCGCGCGCCGCGCTGGGTCTGCCCGAACAGGCTTTTGTGCTGTGCGCTTTCACCCGCGTGGAGAAAATCGAGCCGCGCCTGTTCGAGCGCTGGCTGGATTTGCTGCAGGCTGTGCCGACCTCGGTGCTGTGGCTGGGCCCGGCCTCGAGTGCCGCGACCGCGGCGCTGCGCACCCGCGCCGTGCAGCGCGGTCTCGCCGCCGAACGCCTGGTGTTCGTCGAACGGGTGTCCCACGCCGCGCATCTCGCCCGCCACCGCGCCGCCGATCTGTTTCTCGACACCTGGACCTTCAACGCCCACACCACCGGACTCGATGCGCTGCAGGCGGGTCTGCCGATGGTGACGCTGAAGGGTGCGAGTTGGAGTGCGCGCTATGGCGCCTCACTGCTGACGGCGGTGGGTCTCGAAGAACTGATTACCCACACGCCCGAAGACTATTGCGCACTGGTTGCCGCACTGGCTAATGATCGGCCACGGCTGCGCGCGCTGCGCGCCCGGCTCGAACAACGCTTGCAGCACGACAATCCATTCCGGCCGGAACGCATGGCGGCGCGGCTCGGCGCTATTTTTGAAGCGGCGTGGGCGCGTTACCTGGCCGGCGACAACGCCGCCGATCTCGATATCAGTTGAGACGCGCGCGGCGCCGGCCGTGCAGGGCGACAGCAACAATCGCCAGCAACAGCGCACTGAACAAGGGCAGGTCGCCGAGCCGCACATAGGGCGTTGCACCACCGCGCGCGGCGAAAGTGCCGGCGAGGGCGGTCGGCTGGAACTGCGCGGCACGCGCCGTGACCGCGCCACGTTCGTCGATGATGGCCGTGATGCCGGTATTGGTCGCGCGCAGCATGTAGCGCCCGGCTTCGAGTGCGCGCATGCGCGCAATCTGCAGATGCTGATGTGGCGCGATGGTGTCGCCGAACCACGCATCGTTGCTGACATTGACCAGGAAGCCGGCTTCCGGCAGCGCGCGACGCACTTCCCGCGCATAGACATCCTCGTAGCAGATTGAAACGCCGAGCGCGTGGCCGGCGGCGTGCAGGGTCGGCTGGTGAACGTCGCCTTCGCTGAAATCCGACATCGGAATACTGAGCAGGCGCGAAAGGTTTTCGAGCGCCGCTTTGAGCGGGAAGAATTCGCCAAACGGCACCAGGTGACGCTTGTCATAACGGCCCGCTTCACTGCCCAGCGCCACCACGCTGTTGTAATAGCGACCGCCGCTCCACGGCTCACCGGTAGGCATGCCGACCAGCAGCGTGGTGTGGGCCGCGCGCGCGGTGTGGTTGAGACTCGCAATCATGTCTGGCACTTCTTCGGCGAACGCCGGGATGGCGGTCTCCGGCCACACGACGATGTCCGACTGCCAGTGCGGCGCCGACAGTTCGCTGTAGAGCTTGAAGGCGTGCTCGCGCTGCGACAGTTCCCACTTCAATTGCTGCGGTATGGCGCCCTGCACCAAGGTGGCCGTGAGGCCGGCCTGAAGCTCATGACTGGTCGGCACCGCGCGCAATGCCTGGCCGCCGAGCAGCAAGGCGAGCAGCGCCGCACCGCAGGCCAGCCGCGCCGCGAGCGCGCCATTCATGCATTGCGTGAGGAGGCCGGCGGCCATCACCACCGCCACCGAGCACAGATGCTCGCCGCTCCACGGCGCAAGTCCCGCCAAGGGTCCATCGAGCTGGCTGTAGCCGAGCGACAGCCACGGAAAGCCGGTGAAGATCCAGCCGCGCAGCCATTCGCCACACACCCACAGGGCCGGCGCCAACAGCACATGTCGCAGCCCTTCGCTGGCCACCGGCAGCCGTCGCAGCAGCGCCGCGAACAGCGCCGGATAGAGTGACAGGAAAGCCACCAGCAGCGCGGTCATCGTTACCGAGAACGCGTAGTAGGGCAGACCGAACTGGTGCACGCTGACCTGGATCCACCACACGCCGTGGCCGAACATGCCAATGCCGAAGCACCAGCCGAGGCGCGCGGCCTGGCGTGGCGTGCGCCCTTTGAGCAACAGGAACAAGCCGCTCATGGCGACTATCGCCACCGGCCACAAATCGTAAGGAGCAAATGCGAACGGCACCACCAGGCCCAGCGCCAAGGCCAGCAGCAGCCAGCGACGCGCCACGCCGGCCGGCGCGTCGCTCTGTACGCGGGGACGCGCGCTCGCCATCGGTCTCAGTCCGCGCTGCTGGACATCAACCGTCGCCGTCGGTGGCGGAGGGCATGGACTGGTCGCCGCGAATCACGCGCAAGAGACGGATGCGGCGGCGGTCGGCGCGCAGCACCTTGAATTCGAAACCCTGGAAACTGAGGTCCTCGCCGCGGCGCGGCAGGTGCCCGAGTTCATGAATCACCAGGCCACCGACGGTGTCGTAGTCGTCGGTATCGAAGGCCACGCCGAAATGCTCGTTGAATTCGGCGATGGGCGTGCGCGCCTTGACGGTATAGCGCTCGTCGCGGTGGCGTCGGATATTGTCCTCCTCGGCCAGATCGTGTTCGTCATCGATTTCACCGACGATTTGCTCGATCACATCCTCGATGGTCACCAAGCCGGAAATGCCGCCGTACTCGTCGACCACCACCGCCAGGTGATTGCGACGCTCACGAAACTCGCGCAGCAGGATATTGAGCCGTTTGCTTTCCGGCACGAAGGCCACCGGCCGCATGAGGTCGCGAATATCGAACACGAGCGCCGGCTCGGCCAGCAGCGGCAGCAGATCCTTGGCAAGCAGAATGCCGAGCACGTTCTCGCGCTTGTCGTCGAACACCGGAAAGCGCGAGTGGCCTGATTCGATCACTTCGGCGAGAAATTCCCGCGGCACCGCGTGCTCTTCGATGAAGACGATGTCGGAACGCGGCACCATGATGTCGCGTACGTGGATCTCCGACACCAGCAAGGCGCCTTCCAGCATCGCCACCGTGTCGGGGTCGATGATGTGCTGCTCTTCGGCATCGCGAATGGTGTCGACCAGGCGCTGACGGCCATTGGGGTCGGGGCGAAAGCGGCGCAACCAGTCCTGCCACAGTCCGTGGAGGGTGGTGCGCAGGCTAGAGTGACTGTCGTTCATGGTCGCTTTGATCAGGCGCGATAGGGATCGGCGATGCCCATGCCCGCCAGTATCGTGCGTTCGTGTTGCTCCATGACGGCCGCGCTGGCGTCGTCTTCGTGATCGAAACCGAGCAGATGCAAGACGCCGTGCACGGTCAGATGCGCGAAATGGTCCGCCGCGGTCTTGCCCTGCGCGGCCGCCTCGGCATTCACGACCGGCGCGCACAGTACGATGTCGCCGATGAAATCGGGCGCGATATCGGCCAGCCCCTCGCTCGGGAACGACAACACGTTGGTCGCATAGTCGCGCTCGCGCCACCGCAGGTTGAGGGCGCGGCCTTCGTCGGCGTCCACCACGCGGATGGTGAGTTCCACCCGCGCGCGGAATTCGGCGGCGGCGCGCGCCACGCAGTCGCAGAAAAAGCGCTCGCCGGGCAGGTCGACGGCAGCGCTCTCGATCTGCAGCGCGAGCTCGACTTCGGTCACGGCTGCCAGGGACACCCGCGCTTCACCGGCGGCCGTCATCCGTTGCGACGCTCATCGTCGCGTTCGAGCTCGTTGTCGGCCTCGTGGATGGCATAGGCATCGAGGATGCGCGCCACCAGCGTGTGCCGCACCACGTCCTTGGAGCGGAAGTGGGTGAAGCTGATGCCTTCCACGCCGTCGAGCACTTCGATGACGTGCTTCAAACCTGAGGTGCGGCCGCGCGGCAAATCGATTTGCGTCACGTCGCCGGTCACCACCGCCTTGGAGCCGAAACCGATGCGGGTCAGAAACATCTTCATCTGCTCGATGGTGGTGTTCTGCGCCTCATCGAGAATGATGAAAGACTCGTTCAAGGTGCGGCCGCGCATGAAGGCCAGCGGCGCGACTTCGATGATGTTGCGCTCGATGAGCTTGGCCACGCGCTCGAAGCCGAGCATTTCGTACAGAGCGTCGTACAGCGGCCGCAGGTAGGGATCAATCTTCTGCGACATGTCGCCGGGCAGAAAGCCCAGGCGCTCGCCCGCTTCGACCGCCGGTCGCACCAGGCAGATGCGCCGCACCGAATCGGAATCGAGCGCCGCCACCGCGCTCGCCACCGCGAGATAGGTCTTGCCGGTGCCGGCCGGGCCGATGCCGAAGCTGATGTCGAATTCACGGATCGCGTCGAGATATTTGCGCTGGTTGACGCCACGCGCCTTGACCATGGTGCGGCGCGTACGAATCGAACCCAGGCTGTCGTCGAATTCCTCTTCGCCGCTCATGTCGGCGTTACGCAATTCGAGATGCACGTCCGCGCCGGTAATCGAACGCGTGCCGGTCAGGCTGTAGAGCTGGCGGATGACACGCTCGGTCACCACCAGCACATCATGCTCGCCGACGAGTTTGAACTGGTTACCACGGTTGCCGATTTCGACACCCGTGCGACGTTCGAGCAGGCGCAGGTTTTCGTCGAACTGACCGCACAGGTTGGCGAGCCGTTCGTTGTCGGCCGGCTCAAGCGCGATTTCAATCGCGGCGGTGCTCATGCGCTGACCTCGAGCGCGGCGCCCAACCATTCGCCGCGCAGCGAATTGGGCAGCGCGGCGCTGATACGCACCTCGGCGAAGTCGCCGATGAGGTCGGCGGGGCCGGCAAAATTCACCACCCGATTGTGCGCGGTGCGCGCCGCCAGTTCGCGCGCGTCCTTGCGTGCATGGCCGGTGACCAGCACACGCTGCGTGGTGCCGACCATGGCGGCGTTGTATTCATCGGCAAATTCGGTGATGCGTCGCTGCAGGATGGCGAGGCGATGCTGCTTCTCATGCTGGCTGACATCGTCCGGCAGGGCCGCCGCCGGCGTGCCCGGCCGCGCGCTGTAAATGAAGCTGAAGGACTGGTCGAATCGAAGCTCTTCAATGAACGCCATGGTGCGCGCGAAATCCTCGTCGGTCTCGCCGGGAAAGCCGACGATGAAATCGGTGGAGATCAGGATGTCCGGCCGCGCTTCGCGCAGCCGTCTGATGATCGACTTGTATTCGAGCGTGGTGTGACCACGCTTCATGAGCGCGAGGATGCGGTCGGCGCCGCTCTGCACCGGCAGGTGCAGATGGCTGACGAGTTCCGGCACATCGGCGTAGGTCTGAATCAGGCGCGGCGTGAATTCCAGTGGATGCGACGTGGTGAAACGGATGCGCTCCACTCCATCCACCGCCGCCACGTAACGGATGAGCGCCGCCAGATCGACCACCTGCCCGTCGTGAGTCGCGCCGCGATAGGCGTTGACGTTCTGCCCCAGCAGCACCACTTCGCGCACGCCGGCCGCGGCCAGATCGACTATTTCGGTGATGACATCGTCGAACGGTCGGCTGAATTCCTCGCCACGCGTATAGGGCACGATGCAGAAGCTGCAGTATTTGCTGCAGCCTTCCATGATCGACACGAACGCGCTCGGGCCTTCGACGCGCGCCGGCGGCAGGTTGTCGAACTTTTCAATTTCGGGAAAGGAGATGTCGATCATGCGGCTTGCGCCGCGCTCGACCTCGGCGATCATGGCCGGCAGGCGATGCAGGGTTTGCGGCCCGAACACCACGTCGACAAAGGGCGCACGCTCCCAGATGAGTTCGCCTTCCTGGCTCGCCACACAGCCGCCGACCGCGATGATGACATTGGGGTCGGCGTCCTTCAGCGGCCGCCAGCGACCAAGCTCTGAAAAGAGTTTTTCCTGCGCTTTCTCGCGCACCGAGCAGGTGTTCATGAGCAGCACACGCGCCTGCTCAGGGCTTGTCACCGGGGTCAAGCCGTGGCTGCGTTCGAGCAAGGCCAGCATCTTGCTCGAATCGTATTCGTTCATCTGGCAACCGAAGGTCTTGATGTAGACGCCTTTGTTCATGCCATGAATTCCGCTGTCGACCGCACCCGCACTCAAGCCTCAAGCGGCTGGTTGAGCATGACGCGCACGTTGTCGATGAGACGCGCACCGCCGAGCCATGCGGCGGCGAGGATGATCAAATCCTTGTCGCCGGCTTTCGGCAGCGACAGGTCGAGCGCGCTGCGCACGGAAATGTATTCAGGGCGCATGCCGAGCGCGCTCAATTCCTGCAGGCAGCGCGCTTCGAGGGCGGCGATGTCTTGCTTGTGCTCGCGCAGTTCAGTGGCGGCGCGCGTCAGGCTGGCGAAGATACCGGCGGCGACCTGTCGTTCTTCGGGCTTCAGATAGCTGTTGCGCGAGCTCATCGCCAGGCCGTCGGCTTCGCGGATGATCGGCATGCCGATGATCTCCACCGGGTACAGGAGGTCGCGCACCATGCGCCGGATAACCATCACCTGCTGGAAATCCTTTTCACCGAACAGCGCGAAATCCGGCTGGGTGTTGATGAACAGCTTGCTGACTACGGTCGCCACGCCGGAGAAATGGCCCGGACGGAATTCGCCACACAGAATGTCGGACAGGGCCGGCACCGTGACGCGGGTGTCCTCTTCTATGCCGCCTGGATACAACTCGGCGAGGTTCGGTGCGAACAGCAAATCGAGACCGGCCGCTTCGAGTTTCGCGCGATCGGCGTCGAGCGTGCTCGGGTAGCGCTCGTAGTCTTCACCGCGGCCGAACTGGATGGGATTGACGAAGATGCTGACCACGCTGCGATCGGCTATCTCGCGGGCACGCGCCAACAGCGAGATGTGGCCATCGTGCAGATTGCCCATGGTCGGCACCAGGGCGATGGTCAGGCCTTCACGACGCCATTCGCGCAGGGTCGCGCGCAGCGTCTTCAAATCGGAATTGGTAATCATCGGGTCGAGGATATCCGTGGCATGGGACGGGAAGGCGCCGCCATCGGCACCACGCTGGCGCGGTCGACGGCGGCAAGCAAGGTGGCCAGCGCGGGTTGGCCGGGAATCGCAACATGGGGCGCGATCTCCGCCAGCGGCACCAGCACGAAGGCGCGCTCGCGAAGGCCAGGATGCGGCACCGTCAGGTGATCTTCATGGACGACGCTGTCGCCATAGATCAGCAGATCGAGATCAATCGTGCGCGGTCCCCAGCGTTGGCCGCTGCGATCACGGCCCTGGGCGCGTTCGATGGCCTGCATGGCATCGAGCAGGACGCGCGGCGCGAGACGCGTATCGAGCGCCACCACCGCGTTGACGTAATCGGGTTGGTCCTGCGGCCCCATCGGCGGATTGCGATAGAGGCTCGACACCGTGCGCAGTGAACTTTCTGGCAGATTGGCAAGCGCATCGATGGCCGCCGCAACCTGCGCGGCCGGGTCATCGAGATTGCTGCCGAGGCCTATGTAGGCCGTGACGCTCTGCATCAGGCGCGCCGCTTGCGCCGCCGGCGGCGCTTGGGTGCGCCCGGCGCGGCGCGCTCATCGAGGCCGTTGAGCATTTCCTCGCGCTCGGCATCGCTGGCGTCCTGGAAGTCGGTCCACCAATGGGCGCAGTCGGCTTCCGCGTCGCCGGCTTCGGCGCGCAGCTTCAGGAAATCATAGGCGGCGCGAAAGCGCGGATTTTCGAACGCGCGGCGCGCACGCTTGGGCGACAAATCAACCAAGCGCGGCTGCATGGCCCAGATATCGCGCGTGACCTGCGTGAAGCGCCGCGGCACGGCCAGGCGCGCGACCTGCTTGGCGATGACCTGGTCGGCGGCGAGGCCCAAGGCGTCCATCGGCTGCATGCCATCGGCTTCAAGTTGCCGACGACGCTCTTCGAAAGCGTCCCACAACAGCGCGGCGAGCAGGAATGCCGGCGTCACCGACTTGCCGTCGGCGATGCGTTGATCGGTGTTGTCCAGCGCGCGGCCGATGAGCGTGGCCGGGAAACCGTCGTGCTCGTGGCTCAAGGCAATTTCGGTCAGCGGAAACAGGTGTTCGAAAAGATGGTGATGACGCAGCGCTTCGAAGGTCTGCAGTGCATAGCCGCCGTGGACCAGCTTCAGCGATTCGTCGAACAGGCGCGCCGGCGAGATGGCGTCGAGCAAGCTTGCCAGCTGCGGCAGCGGCCGCGCGCAGGATGGGTCGAGATTGAAGCCGAGCTTCACCGCGAAGCGGATGGCGCGCAGCATGCGCACCGGGTCTTCGCGGTAGCGCTGGTCGGGATCGCCGATGATGCGAAGCACGCCTTTTTCCAGATCCTCAACGCCGCCGACGTAGTCGATGACGCTGAAATCATGGATGTCGTAATAAAGACCGTTGACGGTGAAATCGCGGCGCCACACGTCGTCTTCGATGTTGCCGTAGACGTTGTCGCGCAGGATGCGGCCTTCATCGCTCATTTCCGCGTGGTCGCCATCGTCATCGTCATGGGCGGCGCGAAAGGTCGCCACTTCGATGATTTCCGGACCGAAGCGCACGTGAGCGAGACGGAAGCGGCGGCCGATGAGACGACAGTTGCGGAACAGCTCGCGCACCTGGTCGGGGCTGGCATCGGTGGCGACGTCGAAGTCCTTGGGTTCACGGCCGAGCAGAAGATCGCGTACGCCGCCGCCCACCAGGCAGGCGCGAAAGCCGGCGCCGTCGAGTCGATACAAGACCTTCAGGGCGCTCGGCGAAATCATCTTGCGCGAGATGCCGTGTTCACCACGCGTGTAAATACGCGGCGCGCCGCGGCGGACAGGCACGGGCTGTTCGTTCTTGCGCTTGGAACGTGGGGGTGGCGTTGCGGGGGCAGCGGCTTCGCTTGTGGCGGCCTTGGGCGACGAACGCCCGGTGACCCGAGCGGCTGCAGCTCGAACCAGATCGATTAGGATGCTCAATGACTTCTCGGGATCATGTGTCCTGTGAGCGCGCCAGGGCTTTGACGGGCGACGGCGCGTGCCGCGTTGCAGAGCGCAGACGAGGTTCGACTCGAATGTCGCAGGCCTGCGTGATGTCGCCACTGCCAACAGCGGCGCGTGGGTATGATACCATCCGCGCTGCCATTTACGCTCCCTTCGTCTAGTGGCCTAGGACATCGGCCTCTCACGCCGAGAACAGGGGTTCGACTCCCCTAGGGAGCGCCAACTCGAGCGCTCGTGCACGCCCCCCGGCACGGTAGCGACGGCGCCACCGCCAGCACCGCGGGCGGCGCGACGCTCAAATCATCTTTCAGCCACACCACATCGGCCAGCCGAAAGGCGCGATCGTCGCGTCCTGCATAGCGGGCCGGTGACAACGCACCGCCGCGCGCGCGGGTGACCAGCATGGCAATGCCATAGGCCACCACGTCCGGTTGTTCGACATGAATCTGATGGCCGGCGCCGAGCGCCACGAGGTGGGCGGCGACGCTGCTCGAGGCCGCCAGCTCGCCCTGCAGTTCAGACCACAGGTGCTCGAAGGCCTGCTTGCGCGCCGTCATTTGCCCTTCCGGCCGGCCGCGCGACAGGACCACCAACGGCATTGCTCCGAGCGGCGGCGCGGCCCGCACTTCGGCCGCGCTGTCGCGAAAGCTCAGGAGTTCGGCCGACAGGGTGCGGCGCGTTTTCCAGCGCTGAGCCTGCTCGGCGACCTTGATGCGCAGGCGCGGCGGCAACAGCGCGCTGACCGGCGGTTGCTCGCGAAACTGCACGATGCCGGCGCGGCTGTTGGGCGCGGTCACCATGTTCAAGGGCGGCGCCTCGAAACGTTCGACTTGATCGGGATGGGAGGCGTCCACCAGCACCAGCCCGGCCACGAGGCTCGGAAAGCGCCGCGCGAAAAGCTGCATGTTGTAGCCGCCGAAGGAATGGCCCGCCAACACGTAGGGCGGCGCCACGCCGGCGCTCTCCAGGAGGTGTTTCAATTCACTGACGATGCGTGAACTGGTGCGGGGCAGGGGGCCGGTGTCGCTGCCGCCGTAGCCGGCGCGGTCATAGGTGCAGACCTTGGTCAGGCGGCGCAGGCGCTCGACCACGAACACCCATTCCAGCGATGAGCCGCCGAGACCGGCGTCGAGGATGACCGCCGGCGCGCCGCGCCCGCTGCATTCGATGTGCAGACGGTAATCCTCGATGTAGATATCATGCGCGTCGCCGCTCGCCGCCACGGTCAGCGCCGCATGGCACAGCAGCCAGGCCGCGACGGCCGCCCGCAGCGGCCCGCGCAGCAGGCTTGCTTCGGACAACAGTGCCGACTCAGGCATGGCTCGCTTCCCGGTGTGCCGCATTTTGAACATAGCATAGAGCCCTGTCAGCGCGTGCCCGAAGTCGATACACCCGTGCCCTTCCCGCGCCGCATGATGGCGGTGCTGTACGACGCCATCGCGGTGTTCACGGTGGTTTACTTCCTGTCCTTTATACCGGTGGTCGCCGCCGGCCGGATCATTGAACCCGGCAATCCCTTCATGAGCGCCTACGTGGTGGCGGTCGTCTATGGTTATTTCGTGCTGTGCTGGACGCGTGGTCGCACCTTGGGCATGCAGGCCTGGAAGCTGGTGATACTGGCGCAGGCCGCCGAGCGGCGACCGACTTTGGCCGAGGCCAGCCTGCGTTTCCTGGGTGCGGCCGCCAGCTTCGCGCTCGGTGGCGCCGGCTACCTGGCAGCCCTGTTCGACCGCGACAAGCGCGCCTGGCACGACCGCTGGTCGCACACCCGCCTGCTGTTGCGCGTCACTGCGCGCGACGGTTCAAAAACAAGGCGATAGAAAACAGCAGTACGGTCGGGCCGAGCGCCGACAGGGCGGGCGGCATGCCGACCACGAGACCCAGATGGCGCGAGGTTTCATTCATGACGTGGAAGCCTAAGCCAATCAGCGCGCCGACCAGGATGCGCCGCCCGGCGCTGACCGAACGCGACGCCCCCAACACCAGCGGAATGGAGAGATAGACCATCACCGCCGCCGCCAGCGGATAGCCGAGCTTGACCCACAGCGCATGTTTCCAGCGCTCGGCGCTCTGGCCGTTGTTCTCCACGAAACGGATGTAGCGGAACAAGTCCAGCGACGACAAGGTATCGGGATTGATGGCCACCAGGCCCAGCAGATCAGGGTCCAGCAGCGAGTCCCAGCTGGCGCTGTCGAGGGTGCGTGCGGTCGGTAGCGGCCCGCTGAAGTCGGTCTGACCGACTTTTTCCAACTGCCACTTGCCGCCTTTGACCTGCGCGGTCTCGGCGCGCGTCGAGCGCAGCAGCTTGTTGCCGTCATCGAATTCCAGGATGCGGATGTCACGAAAGCGCTCGCCCGGCAGAATCTCGCGGATATTGATGTAGGCGTTACCGTCGCGCGCCCAGAAGCCGTGCTCGGAACTGGACGATGAGCGATCGGTGGACGCCAGCGCGCGCAGTTCGCGGGCCTGGCCTTCGGCGGGCGGAAACACCACTTCACCAACGAACATCGCCAGCGCCACCACCACCAAGCCAGCCTTCATCACCGACCACACCACGCGTTCACGCGAGACGCCGGCGCAGCGGATGACGGCTATCTCGTTGCGCTCCATCATGCCACCGAGCCCCATCAACGAGCCGAGCAGGGCGGCGATGGGGAAGAGCTGGTAGGCGAGGCCCGGCAGGCGCAGAAAGACCACCGACACCGCTTGCACAAGGCCATAGCTGCCATGGCCGAGATCTTCGAGCTCGTCCAGGAAACTGAAGAACGAAAAGATCGCGAGCAGCACCACCAGCACCGTCAGGGTGGTAGCGATGACATTACGCCGGATGTAGTTGTCGAGAATCTTCATGAACGAACCGGTACGTGCGGCGCGAGGCCAACGGCACCTTGGATGGAGACGATTGTGTTCCTGCTCAAACTGACGGTCTCGCGCGCGTCGCGCTTTGCGCCGCATCACGCAAACGAATAAACTGCGGTCACGCCGCAGGCGGCCAAACTGGCCGGTTTGGGCGCCGGGTCGCCTCCTCCGCAATCTTCTCACGGCGAGCAAAGCTATGGAATTTTCCGTCAAGCACGGTCAAGCGCGTAAGCAAAAGACCGCTTGCCTCATCGTCGGTGTGTACGCCGGCCGCACCTTGAGCGAACGCGCCGCCGACCTCGACAAGGCCGCGCGCGGTGCACTGACCCGGCTGGTGCAGCGCGGCGACGTGAGCGGCAAGGTCGGCGAGGCCTTGCTGGTGCCCGAAGTGAGCGGCATCGACGCCGAACGCGTGCTGCTGCTGGGCGTCGGCAAACGTGAAGGCATCGCCGCCGAGGAATACCAGAAGCTCATCGGCAAGGCCGCCGAAGCATTGAAGGGCGCCTCGCTGCGCAGCGGCATGAGCACCTTGCTCGACGTCACGGTCAAGGGTCGCGATCTGCGCTGGGTAGTCGACCAGCACGTGTCGATCTTCGCCGCCCAGACTTACAAGTTCACCGAATTCAAATCCAAGTCCGACAGCCATGGCCTTGCCCGCCTGGCCTTGCTGGTCGACGAAAAATCCGTCACCGATGTGCGCGCCGCCCTCGCCGTGGCACGCGGCAAGGTCACCGGCACCCAGCTCTTGAAAGACCTGGCCAATCGCCCGGCCAATCATTGCACCCCGAGCTATCTCGCCGAGCAGGCCGAGGCGCTGGCCGAACGCCACGACTCGCTGACCTGCAACGTGCTGGAAGAAGCCGACATGGAAGCGCTCGGCATGGGCTCGCTGCTGTCGGTGGCGCGCGGTTCGCGCCAGCCGGCCAAGCTCATCACGCTCGAATACAAGGGCCGCGATGATGACGCCAAGCCCATCGTGCTGGTCGGCAAGGGCGTGACCTTCGACTCCGGCGGCATTTCCTTGAAGCCGGGGCCGGCCATGGACGAGATGAAGTTCGACATGACCGGCGCGGCCAGCGTGCTGGGCGTGATGGCGGCGCTGGCCGAAATCGGCCCGGCCATCAACGTGGTGGGCGTGGTGCCGGCCACCGAGAACCTGCCCGACGGCAATGCCAGCAAGCCGAGTGACGTGGTCACCAGCATGTCTGGCCAGACCATCGAGATTCTGAACACCGACGCCGAAGGTCGCCTCATCCTGTGTGATGCCTTGACCTATAGCGCACGCTTCGAGCCCGACGTCGTCATCGATATCGCGACCCTGACCGGCGCCTGCGTGGTGGCCCTCGGCGACCAGGCCACGGGCCTGCTCAGCAACAACGACGAACTGGCCGAGGCGCTGCTCGCCTCCGGCCAGCGCACCGGCGACCGCGCCTGGCGCTTGCCGCTGTGGGACGAATACCAGAAGCAGCTCGACAGCCCGGTGGCCGACATGGCCAACGTCGGTGGTCGCAACGCCGGCACCATCACCGCCGCCTGCTTCCTCGCGCGCTTCACCAAGGACTATCGCTGGGCGCATCTCGACATCGCCGGCACTGCCTGGGGCAGCGGCAAGAACAAGTATGCTACCGGTCGTCCCCTGCCCATGCTCCTGGACTACATCCTGGCGCGAGCCGACCGCGCGTGAGCAATGACACGCGTCGATTTCTATGTCATCGAGCCGCCCGTCGCGGCGGACCACGACCGCATGATGTGCCGCATCGTGGAGAAGGCCTGGCAACAGGGTCACGGGGTCTACGTTCAGTGTGAGGACGAGGCCCAAGCGCGGGCCTTCGACTCCCTCTTGTGGCAATTCCAGGACACGAGCTTCGTGCCCCATGCCCTGGCTGCCGACGCCAACGCCGACACCCGGGTGGTGGTCGGCTGCGCGGCAGTCGACAACCTGCAGCCGGATGTGCTGGTCAACCTCGCCGCCGCCGTGCCGGAACTCGCCAGCCGCTATGCGCGCGTCATCGAATCCGCCGGCTATGACGACGCGACCCGCGGCGCGGCGCGGGGCCGCTATCGGTTCTACCAGGATCGCGGCTTCACGCTGAACACCCACAAGGTCAGCCGCTGACATGGCCGGTGGCGACGAACGCGACGAACGCGACGGGCCAGCGCCGCCGCGGCTGGTCGAAACGGCGGACGCCGTCCGCCCGCCGCGCCTGCGCGAAGAGGTGGACATCGCGGCGCTGCGTGCATCCACGAATGCTGCGCCCTCGACGGGCCACGACCTCGCGCAACTCTCCGAAGAGATTAAACAGATGGTCAGCGCCGGCGTGGCCGCCGCGGTGGCCGAAATCAAAGCCGAATTGCAACGCGGGCACAGTGCGCCATCCGCGCCGCCGCCCGCCTCATCCGTACCAGAAAAAGTGAACAAGCCCATGGCAATGGACAAGACCTACGACCCGCGCAGCCTCGAACAGAGCCGCTACGAACAATGGGAGCAGGACGGCAATTTCGTGCCCAGTGGCAGCGGCGCCCCGTATTGCATCGCCTTGCCGCCACCGAACGTGACCGGCAGCCTGCACATGGGTCATGCGTTTCAAGACACCCTGATGGACGCGCTGGTGCGCTATCACCGCATGTGTGGCGACAACACCCTGTGGCAATGTGGCACCGATCATGCCGGCATCGCCACGCAGATCGTGGTCGAACGCCAGTTGGCGCAAGCCGGCCAGTCGCGCCATGAATTGGGCCGCGAGCGTTTCGTGGAAGCGGTGTGGGAATGGAAGGAGAAGTCCGGCGGCACCATTACCCGCCAGTTGCGGCGCATGGGCGCGGCCATGGACTGGAGCCGCGAACGCTTTACCCTCGACGACGAACTGTCGCGCAGCGTTCGCGAGGTTTTTGTCTCTTTATACAGTGAGGGGCTGATTTACCGTGGCAAGCGCCTGGTCAACTGGGACCCGGTGCTGCACACCGCCATCTCGGATCTCGAAGTGGTGTCCGAGGAAGAAGACGGCTTCATGTGGCATCTGCGTTACCCGCTGGCCGATGGCAGCGGCCACCTGGTGGTCGCCACCACCCGCCCCGAGACCATGCTCGGCGACGTCGCCGTGGCCGTCCACCCGAGCGACGACCGCTATCGGCGCTTCATCGGCAAGGACATTTTGCTGCCGCTCGCCGGGCGCAGCATTCCGATCATCGCCGACGAATATGTCGACCCCGAATTCGGCTCGGGCTGCGTCAAGATCACGCCCGCCCATGACTTCAACGACTACGCGGTCGGCCATCGTCACGGTCTGCCGCTCATCAATATCTTCACCATTGATGCCGCCATCAACGACAACGCGCCGGAGCGCTTCCGCGGCCTCGACCGTTATGCTGCACGCAAGCTGGTGGTGGCCGAACTGCAAGCAGCCGGTCTCCTGGTGCGCACCGACCCGCACAAACTCATGGTGCCGCGCGGTGATCGCACCCAGGCGGTCATCGAGCCCTACCTCACCGACCAGTGGTTCGTGAAGATCCAACCGCTCGCCGACCCGGCGATTGCTGCGGTCGAGGACGGCCGCATCCGCTTCATTCCCGAGAACTGGGCCAAGACCTATTTCGAATGGATGCGCAACATCGAGGACTGGTGCATCAGCCGCCAGCTATGGTGGGGGCACCGCATTCCGGCCTGGTATGACGACGCCGGCAATATATATGTCGGTCATGACGAAGCCGACGCGCGCGCCCGCGGCGGCATCGGCGACGACATTTTGCTGCGCCAGGACGCCGACGTGCTGGACACCTGGTTCTCGTCCGCGCTGTGGCCGTTCTCGACCTTGGGCTGGCCGGACAAGACGCCGGAGCTGGCGACCTTCTATCCGACCAGCGTGCTGGTGACGGGCTTCGACATCATCTTTTTCTGGGTTGCCCGCATGATCATGATGGGCATCAAGTTCATGGGTGACGTGCCGTTCCGCGAGGTCTACATCCACGGCCTGGTGCGCGATGCCGACGGCAACAAGATGTCGAAGTCCAAGGGCAATATCCTCGACCCCATCGACCTCATCGACGGCGTCGATCTCGAAACCCTGGTCAGCAAGCGCACCAGCGGCCTCATGCGCCCGGAAGATGCACCGCGCATCGAAGCCGACACCCGTCGCCAGTACCCGCAGGGCATTGCGCCCCATGGCACCGACGCGCTGCGCTTCACCTTCGCGGTGATGGCGACCCAGGGCCGCGACATTCGCTTCGACCTCGGCCGCATCGGTGGCTACCGCAACTTCTGCAACAAAATCTGGAACGCGGCGCGCTTCGTGCTCATGGTGTGCGAGCAGCATCGCGGTGACACGGCGCCGGCGGCACGCATCAGCGGCATGCCCGAGCGCTGGATCAGGAGCCAGTTCGGCGCCGCCGTCAGCCGCGTGCGCGAGGGTTTCGCCGACTACCGTTTCGACTTGGGCGCCCAGGCTTTATACGACTTCATCTGGGACGAATACTGCGACTGGTATATCGAGATGGCCAAGGTCACGCTCTATGACGAGCAGGCCACCCAGGCCGACAAGGACGGCGTGTGCGCGACCCTGATAGAAGTGCTGGACGGCCTGCTGCGCGCGCTGCATCCCTTCATGCCCTTCATCACCGAGGAGATCTGGCTGAAGCTCGGGCCGCTGACCGGCAATACCGCCGCCACCATCATGAACCAGCCCTACCCGAGCGCCGAGGAATTCGCCGCCGCGCCGGCCGACGAGACCGTGTGTGCGTGGTTGAAGGAATTCGTGCTCGGCGTGCGGCGCATCCGCGCCGAATACGACATCGAGCCGTCGGCCCGCCTGTCGGTCTACAGCCGCGAAGGCAGCGCTACCGAGCGGGCCTGGCTCGCCAGCCATCACCGCATCATCGAGCAGCTTGCCCGCACTCAAGCAGTGACGGCAGCGCCGGACTCGCCCGGCGACGTGGCGACTGCGCTGGCCGGCGGCATGACCGTGCTGGTGCCGCTCAGCGACCTCATCGACAAGGACGCCGAACTCGCCCGCGTCAGCAAGGAGCTCGAGCGCCTGGAAGGCGAAATCACGCGCGCCACGGCCAAGCTCGACAACGCCTCGTTCGTCGAACGGGCGCCGGCGGCGGTGGTGAACAAGGAGCGCGAGCGACTCGCGGAAGCGCGCAGTGCGGCGGAAAAGCTGCGAGAGCAGGTGGCCAGATTGCGCGCCTGAAGGCAGCGCGGCTGGCCACGTCGTCAGCCCGCGGCCAGGTGCAGAATGAGTTTGACTGCGAAATACACGATATTCACAAACAGAATCGTGGCAACGAGACCGACCACGATATACTGCTTGGCCGTGCCCCGCGCGAAATCGCGGGCATGATTGCGCGAACTTTGAACCCCCAGCAGGGCCGCCATGATGCTGCCCACCACCTCACGCAGTGACAAAGGCTGTTGCTGTTTGCGGTCCTGGTCGGAGTCGGAGTCGGGTCGAGTCATGTGAACGGGCGGTCGTATCTGGCGGCTGCAGGGGATGGATAGCGGGTTCATACGACCAGCTATTGTGTGTGGGCACCAAGCTGGAGCATTCACCATGCTGGAGCGTATCAGAGAAGACGTAAGCAGTGTATTCGAGCGCGACCCGGCCGCGCGCCACGCACTCGAGATCCTGACCTGCTACCCCGGCCTGCACGCCGTCCTCATCCACCGCCTGAGCCACAAGCTGTGGCGGGCCGGCCTCAAATGGGCAGCGCGCTTCCTGTCCCATATTGCGCGCTTCCTGACCGGCATCGAAATTCATCCTGGCGCGACCATCGGTCGACGCTTCTTCATCGACCACGGCATGGGCGTCGTAATCGGCGAGACCGCCGAAATCGGCGACGACTGCACGCTCTACCACGGCGTGACCCTGGGCGGCACCACCTGGGAGAAAGGCAAACGCCATCCGACCCTCGAGAATGGCGTGGTCATCGGCGCCGGCGCCAAGGTGCTGGGGCCGCTGACAGTAGGCGCCAATGCCCGCATCGGCTCGAATGCCGTGGTGGTGCGCGACGTGCCCGCCAATGCCACCGTGGTCGGCATACCCGGCCGCGTGGTGCAGGCTGTCGACGAGAAATTCCGTCAGCGCGCCGAGACCGCCCGCAAACTTGGCTTCGATGCCTACGGCCAGGTGCCCAACATGCCCGATCCGGTGTCACAGGCCCTGGACTCGCTGCTCGACCATGCGCGCGACGTCGAAATGGAAATCGCCGAGCTGCGCAATCGGCTCGAATCCGCAGAAGCCCGCGCACGCGCAGTTAGCGAAGCCCCTCTCGAATCCTGATCCCGCCCCGATGCGGCAGTAATACTTGACCGATTTAGTCGGACACGTAACAATTGCCTAGTGTTTTACTCGGATACCTGTCCGAGGATACCCCAGGAGGTATGGCCCGATGAGACTGACGACACGCGGAAGATATGCCGTTACGGCAATGTTGGACCTGGCGCTGCACTACGATCGCGGTCCTGTCTCCCTCGCTGAGATTGCCGAGCGGCAGGGTATTTCCCAGTCCTACCTCGAACAGCTCTTTGCGCGCCTGCGCCGTAACGGCCTGGTGGACGGCATGCGCGGACCGGGCGGCGGCTACAAGCTCGGACGGCCGGGCTCCGCGATTTCGGTGGCGGACGTCATCGACGCCGTCAACGAAACCGTCGACGCCACACGCTGCGCGGGCCGCCGCAACTGCCACGGCGAACAACGCTGCCTCACTCACGATTTGTGGGAAAATCTTTCCACGCAGATTCGTGACTTCCTCGCCAGCGTCAGCCTCGACCAGCTGGTGCGGGAAAAGGGCAATGTTCAGCCCTTGCACCGTCTGAAGGAAAACCCGCTCGGCGAGCTGCGCTCGGAAGCGGCCGTCTGAGCGCATAGCGGACTGGAACCATGGCTATCACCCTGACTGAACGCGCCGCCGATCGCGTGCGTGACTTCATGAACCGCGAACAGGCCGCCGGCCTTCGTCTCGCGGTCAGACCGACGGGCTGCTCGGGCTACATGTACGTGGTCGAGATGGCCAAGGACGTACTCGACCAGGACCAGGTGTTCGAATCCCACGGCGTGCCGGTGGTGGTCGACACCCAGAGCTTGAAATATCTCGATGGCACGGAAGTCGACTTCGCGCGCGACGGCCTCAATGAAGGCTTCCGCTTTGCCAACCCCAACGTCGCCGCCACCTGTGGCTGCGGCGAAAGCTTCAGCCTCTGAACGGCGCTTGTTAAGGACAGGACATCAATGGCGAGCAACGCCCAGGACGTCGCCGAATTCGTCGACCGCCACTATGAAGCCGGATTCGTCACCGACATCGAATCGGATACCGTCGCGCCCGGCCTGAACGAAGATGTCATCCGCCTGATTTCGGCCAAGAAAGAAGAGCCGGAGTGGATGCTGGAATGGCGTCTGAAGGCCTTCGCGCGCTGGAAGACCATGCGTGAGCCGAACTGGGCGCATGTCCATTACCCGCCCATCGACTTCCAGGCGATTTCCTACTATGCCGCGCCTAAGTCCGCCAAGGACAGACCGCAGAGCCTGGACGAAGTCGATCCGAAACTGCTCGAGACCTACAAGAAGCTTGGCATCCCGCTCGAAGAGCAGATGATGCTGGCGGGCGTGGCGGTCGACGCGGTGTTCGACAGCGTGTCGGTGCACACCAGTTTCCGCGGCAAGCTCGCCGAAGTGGGTGTGATCTTCTGCTCGTTCTCTGAAGCCGTGCGTGAACATCCAGAGCTCGTTCGCAAGTATCTCGGCTCGGTGGTGCCGGTCACGGACAACTACTACGCCGCCTTGAACTCGGCGGTGTTCTCCGATGGCTCCTTCGTTTACATCCCCAAGGGCACGCGCTGCCCGATGGAGCTGTCGACCTATTTCCGTATCAATGCCATGAACACCGGCCAGTTCGAGCGCACGCTCGTCATTGCCGATGAAGGCGCCTATGTCAGCTACCTCGAAGGCTGCACGGCGCCGATGCGCGACGAAAACCAGCTGCACGCGGCGGTGGTCGAACTGGTCGCGCTCGACGATGCGTCCATCAAATATTCGACCGTGCAGAACTGGTACCCCGGTGATGCCGAAGGGCGCGGCGGCATCTATAACTTCGTCACCAAGCGCGGCGATTGCCGCGGCGCGCGGTCCAAGATCTCCTGGACCCAGGTCGAAACCGGCTCCGCCATCACCTGGAAGTATCCGAGCTGCATTTTGAAAGGAGAAAACTCGGTCGGCGAATTCTATTCGGTGGCCTTGACCAACAACCTGCAGCAGGCCGACACCGGCACCAAGATGATTCACCTGGGTCGCGGCACGCGCAGCACCATCGTCTCCAAGGGCATTTCCGCCGGTCGCAGCCAGAACGCCTATCGCGGCCTCGTGCGCATCGCCGCCGGCGCCGAAGGCGCGCGCAATTACACCCAGTGCGATTCGCTGCTGCTCGGTTCCCAATGCGGCGCGCACACCTTCCCGTATATCGAATGCAAGAACCCGTCGGCGGTGGTCGAGCACGAAGCCTCGACGTCGAAGATCAGCGACGACCAGTTGTTCTACCTGCGCAGCCGCGGCATCAAGCAGGAAGACGCGGTCAACATGGTGGTCAACGGTTTCTGCAAGGAAGTGTTCAAGGAATTGCCGATGGAGTTCGCGGTGGAAGCGCAGAAACTGCTCGGTATCAGTCTCGAAGGGGCGGTCGGTTGAGTCCGACCGCGCACCAGCACGGTATTTGAAATGCTCGAAATCAAGAATCTTCACGTGGAAGTGGCCGGCACCGAGATCCTGCGCGGCTTGAACCTCACCATCGGCGCCGGCGAAACCCACGCCATCATGGGCCCCAACGGCTCGGGCAAGAGCACCTTGTCCCATGTGCTCGCTGGCCGTGAAGGCTACACCGTTACCGCCGGGTCGGTGACTTTCAATGGCAAGTCGCTGCTCGACCTGGAACCGGAAGAACGCGCCGGTGAAGGCGTGTTTCTGGCCTTTCAATACCCGATAGAAATTCCGGGCGTGAACAACGTCTACATGCTGAAGGCGGCGCTGAACGGCATACGCAGCTATCGCGGTGAAAAGGAACTGAGCGCGGTCGAATTCCTGAAAGTGGTGAAGGCGCGGGTCAAGGCCATCGGCCTCGACGACAGCCTGCTCAATCGACCGGTCAATTCCGGATTCTCGGGCGGTGAAAAGAAGCGCAACGAGATTTTTCAGATGAGCGTGCTGGAGCCACGGCTGGCCATTCTCGATGAAACCGACTCGGGTCTCGATATCGACGCTTTGAAGACGGTCTCGGAAGGCGTCAACGCGCTGCGCGATGGCAAGCGTTCGTTCATGGTCATCACCCATTACCAGCGCCTGCTCGATTACATCGTGCCCGATCACGTGCACGTGCTGGCCAAGGGCCGCATCATCAAGTCCGGCCCCAAGGAACTGGCGCTCGAACTCGAAGCGCGCGGCTACGACTGGCTGCTGGAAGAGGCGGCGGCCTGATGGCGGCGCTGGCCATGGTGGCGGGCGCGGCGCTGGCAGCGCTCGAACAGGCGCCGGACAGCACCCGCAGTCAACGCCTCGGCGCGCTGCGCCTGGCGGCGGCCGCGCGCGTCAAGGAAGAAGGCCTGCCCAGCGTCGCCAACGAACACTGGAAATACACCAACGTCAGCCGTCTTGGTGAGCGCGCACTGCGCAGCGCCACGGCCGGCGACGGCGCGAGCGTCTCCGCCGCCAGTTTCGCCGCCCTCGAGTTGTCAACCGACAGCGCGCTGCGCGTGGTGCTGGTCAACGGCTGCGTGCGCGACGATCTCGGCGCGGGCGGCAGTCTGCCGCAAGGTCTGCGCGTACGCAGCATGGCCGCGCTGCAGGAGCAGGATCCGGAGCGACTGGCCACCCTGCTCGACACCGATGTCGAAGCCGGCAGCACCTTCCAGGCCTTGAACACCGCCCTGCTTGGTGACGGTGTGGTCATCGAAGTCGACCACAACGTGAGCCTTCGCGAGCCGCTACACCTGGTGATGCTCGGCACCGGTGACGACCTGCTGCGCAGCCCCCGTGTGCTGGTCCACATGGGTCGCAACAGCGAGCTGAGGCTGATTGAAGAATACGTGAGTCTTGATGCCGCGAGCGGACTGACCAACAGCGTGTGCGAGGTCAGACTCGCGGTCGGCGCGACGTTGTTCCATCACCGCCTTGCCAACGAATCCGCTGCGAGCTCGCACATCGGACGCGTGGCGGTCGAAGTGGACGAGCAGGGGCAGTATGTTTCCGACTCGCTGGCCTTCGGCGGCGAGCTGACCCGTGTGGATATCGACGTGAACCTGGTGGGTCGCGGCGCCCGCTGCCGCTTGAACGGCCTGTTCGTGGCCGACGGACAGCAGCATGTCGATCACCACACCCGCATCGAACACCGCGTTGGCGACACCCACAGCGCCGAGCTCTATCGCGGCATCCTCGATGGCCGCAGCCGCGGCGTGTTCAACGGCCGCGTGCTGGTGGCGCGCGACGCACAGAAAATCACCGCGCAACAGGCCAGCAATAACCTGCTGTTGTCGCGCTTGGCGGAAATCGACACCAAACCGGAACTCGAAATCTATGCCGACGACGTCAGCTGCGCGCACGGCGCGACGGTCGGCGAACTCGACGCCGCAGCGCTGTTCTACCTGCGTTCGCGCGGCGTTGGCGCGGCCGACGCGCGGGCGCTCCTGACTTACGCTTTCGCGCAGAAAATCGTCGATGAAATTCCGCTGCCGGGCGTGCGTCGCTGGCTGGAAACGCGCTTTCTCGGCCATACCCGTTACAGTCAACTGCTCAGTGCGCTGGAATCGCTGTGACCGCCAAACCTGTCCTCAACGAACGCGCCTTGCCTTTCGACGTCGAGCGCATCCGTCGCGACTTCCCCCTCCTTGCACGCAAGGTCAATGGCAAGCCGCTGGTCTACGCCGATAACGCCGCCACCACCCAGAAGCCGTCGGTGGTGATCGAGCGCCTGCGTCACTATTACGAATTCGAAAACGCCAACATCCATCGCGGCGTCCATACCTTGAGCGCGGAAGCGACCGCCGCCCACGAGCAGGCGCGCGACGCCATTCAGCGCTTCATCAATGCGCGGGAATCGCGCGAGATCATCTTCACGCGCGGCGCGACCGAATCGATCAACCTGGTCGCGCAGACCTGGGGTCTGCGCAATCTCCACGCCGACGACGAAATCCTGATCTCCGCCCTCGAGCATCACGCCAACATCGTGCCCTGGCAGATGCTGTGCGAGCAGACCGGCGCGCGCCTGCGCGTGGCGCCGATCAATGACCGCGGCGAAATCGAGATGGAGCAGTTCGAAGCGCTGCTTTCGGCACGTACTAAACTGGTGGCAGTCGCGCATATCTCCAACGCGCTCGGCACCATCAACCCGGTCGAGAAAATCGTGCAGCTCGCGCACGAAGCCGGCTCGGTGGTGCTCATCGACGGCGCGCAGTCAATCATCCATTGCGCTATCGACGTACAGGCGCTGGGCTGCGACTTCTTCGTGTTCTCGGGCCACAAGGCGCTGGGCCCCACCGGCATTGGCGCGCTGTACGGCCGTGCCGAACTGCTGGAAGCGATGCCACCCTATCAAGGCGGCGGCGACATGATCAAAACCGTGAGTTTCGAGCGCACGGAATACAACGACATCCCGTTCCGCTTCGAGGCCGGCACGCCGCACATCGCCGGCGCGCTGGGACTGGCCAGCGCGCTGGATTATTTCGCGGCGCTGGACCTGCCCGCCGTGCTGGCCCACGAAGAGCACTTGCTGGCCGTCGCCACCACCCGCGCCGAGGCGGTGCCGGGTCTGCGCATCATTGGCCAGGCCGCCCACAAGGCCTCGGTGCTGTCATTCGATATCGAAGGCGTACACCCTCAGGATCTCGGCACCTTGCTCGACCACCACGGCGTCGCCATTCGCACCGGCCACCATTGCGCGATGCCGGTCATGCAGCGCTTCGGACTGGCCGGCACCGCACGCGCATCCTTTGCGCTGTACAACACCGTCGCCGAAGTCCACGCGGTGTTCGACGCCATCGACAAAGTCCTGCCCATGTTGAGGGCGTAAGCGAAGTGAGCATGAACCAACCCAACCTCTACGGCCAGCCCATCAGCCTCGCCCGCGACTGCGCGGCCGTCATGATTCCGGAGGGCTCCAAGGTCACCCTCGCCGCCGGCACAGTGGTTTACGTGACGCAGGCGCTGGGTGGCGCGGTGACGGTCAACGCCGACGGCAACCTGGCGCGCATCGCCGCGGCCGACGTCGACGCGCTCGGCATGGAGGCGGCCTCGCTGCCCGCCGATCAGGCCCAGGGCAATGCCGACGGCAGCGTCGACACCGACCTCATCTGGGAGCAGCTCTCGACCTGCTACGACCCTGAGATTCCGATCAACATCGTCGAACTCGGGCTCATCTATCGCTGCGAGGTCAAAGCCTCGGAAGACGGCGGCAACCGCGTCGAAATCGACATGACCCTCACCGCGCCCGGCTGCGGCATGGGGCCGTTCCTGGTCGACGACGTGCGCACCAAGGTCGCGCAGGTGCCCAATGTCAGCGACGTCGAGGTCGAACTGGTGTTCGATCCGCCCTGGAACCAGGAAATGATGTCAGAGGCGGCGCGCCTGGAGACCGGCCTGTACTGAAAGCGCGGGGCCGCTCGAGCGCGCCCATCCTACTTTCGCCGCGCAATCTCGCTGCGGCGCCGCAAAAAACTACTTCCGACAGTGGTTTTATCCCTTTTAATCAGTATAATGGCGCCCGTTTTTAAGCGCTTTATCAAGAAGTTAGGGAGCATTCCAGCATGGCCATAGAACGCACGCTGTCCATCATCAAGCCCGGTGCGGTGCGTGACAATCACATTGGCGGGATCGTCGCCAAATTCGAGGCCGCCGGCCTGCGCGTGATTGCCCAGAAAATGATTCGTTTGAGCGAAGCCCAGGCGGGCGATTTCTACGGCGTTCATCGCGAGCGTCCGTTCTTCGGCGAACTCGTCGAATTCATGACCTACGGCCCGGTGGTCGTGCAGGTGCTCGAAGGTGAGAACGCCATCCAGGCCAACCGCGACGTGATGGGTGCGACCAACCCCGCCAACGCGGCGCCCGGCACCATCCGCGCCGAGTTCGCCACCAGCATCACCGAAAACGCGGTGCATGGCTCCGACGGCCCGGACACCGCCCGCACTGAAATCGCCTTCTTCTTCAAGGACAGCGAGATCTTCTCGCGCAGCTGACACCATGTCGCAAACCGCGCTCACCAATCTGCTCGACTTCGATGTCGCCGGTCTCACCGGCTATTTCGAGAGCATCGGTGAGCGCGGATTTCGCGCCACCCAGATCATCAAATGGGTGCACCAACTCGGCATCGTCGATTTCGACGCAATGACCAATTTGAGTCGCGCGCTGCGCGAGCATCTGAAGGAACATTGCGAAATTCGTCCGCCGGCCATCATCGCCGAACAGTTGTCGAACGACGGCACGCGCAAATGGCTGATGCGGGTCGACAACGGCAACTCCATCGAGACCGTGTTCATTCCCGAGGGCGAGCGCGGCACTTTGTGCGTGTCGTCGCAGGTTGGCTGTCCGCTCGATTGTGCATTCTGCGCAACCGCACGCCAGGGCTTCAGCCGTAATCTCACCACCGCCGAGATCATCGGCCAGGTGTGGCAGGCTGCGCGCGCCTTGGGCCAGACACCGAAGCTCGGCCGCCACATCACCAACGTGGTAATGATGGGCATGGGCGAACCGCTGCTCAATTTCGACGCGGTGGTGCCGGCCATGCGTCTCATGCTCGACGACAACGCCTACAACCTGTCGCGCAAGCGCGTGACCTTGAGCACCGCCGGCGTGGTGCCGGGCATCGACAAGCTGGCCGCCCACTGTCCGGTCAGCCTCGCGATTTCCCTGCACGCGACCAATGACGAACTGCGCGACAAACTGGTGCCCATCAATCGCAGCTTTCCGCTGGTCGAACTACTGGCGGCGTGCAAACGCTATGTCGCCAACAATCCCCATGCCGAAATCACGTTTGAATACGTGATGCTGAAGGACGTCAATGACAGTGTCGGCGAAGCACGCGCGTTGATACGTCTGCTGCAGGGACTGCCGGCCAAGGTCAACCTGATTCCTTTCAATCCGTTTGCCGGCGCCGGCTTCGAACGCTCCAGCGACGAAGCCATCAACGTCTTCCGCGATCGTCTGTCGCGCTCCGGCATCGTCACCGTCACGCGCAAGACACGTGGTGATGACATCGCCGCCGCCTGCGGACAACTGGTCGGAGAAGTACAGGCGCGCGCGCGCCGTCATCAACGTCAGACCGCGACAACGGCTGCCGCCACCGAGGAGATAAGCTGATGCGTAAGTGCGCCCGCGCCTTCACCGTCCTGCTCCTGAGCATCACGCTCGGCGCCTGCCAGGCGCCGTCCACGGTCGGCAAATCGACCGGCGATCGTGCCAAGCTGTCCGAAATCAACGCCGAGCTCGGTGCGCAATACATGCGCAATCGCGAATATCAAATCGCGATGGACAAACTCACCAAGGCGGTTGAACTCGACCCGCGCAATATCAACGCCCACGGCACGCTGGCATTGCTGCACGCCATGATCGGTCAGCACGACAAGGCCGAGGCGAGTTTCAAGCAGGCGCTGCGTATCGACGGCGAGAATTCCTCGGTGTTGAACAACTATGGCCAGTTCCTGTGCCAGCGCGGACGCTACGATGAAGGTCAGAAGCTGATCTTGAAAGCCGTCGCCAATCCACTGTATGCCAACGCAGACAGCGGCTATTACAACGCCGGGGCCTGCGCCATGGGCAACGGCAAACTCGACGAAGCCGATGGCTATTTCCGCAAGGCGCTGGAGATTGACAGCTCCATGGCGCCGGCTCTGCTGCAGATGGCCGATGTCAATCTGCAGTTGAATCGCGCGCTGCAGGCGCGTGCTTATCTGCAGCGCTTCAGCGGCGTCGCGACCATGAATGCGCGCGCGCTGTGGCTGGGCGTGCAGATCGAGCGCCAGCTCGGCAATCGCGATGACGAAGCGAGCTACGCTCTGCAGTTGCAGAAGAGCTTTCCTGATTCCGTGCAAACCAAGCAGCTGCTCGAATCGAAGCCGCAGTGACAGAGCAACAGACGGGCGAAGCCCCGCGTTCCGCGCATGAAGGGCAGCTCGCCGGCATAGGCGCCGCGCTCAGGCTCGCGCGCGAGCAGCGCAATCTCAGCCAAATCGACCTGGCGCGCAATCTGCGACTCGAACCGCGCATCGTGCGGCAACTCGAAGAAGAACGTTTCGACGAATTGCCGGCGCCGGCCTTCGTGCGCGGCTATCTGCGCTCGGTAGGCAAGGAGCTCGGCCTCGATACCGCGCGTCTGCTCGAGTTGTTCGACGCCCAGAGCACCCGTGAGGCGCCGCCGCTGGCCGATTTCGAATCGCGTCCGCCGATGGAAATCACCAGTGACAGCCGCATCGTGCGTTACACCACCGTCGCGCTGCTGGCCGGCCTGCTGGTATTGATCGCGATGTGGTGGCGCTCTCACAGTGATTCGTTTTCGATGCTGAAATACCTGCACGAGAGCAATCCATCGGCCATCGTACCGATTCCACCGACCGAGCCCTTGTCCTACCAGTTCGAGCAGGTCGTGCATTCGGAAGATCCGTTCTTTCGCGCGCCCGATCCTGAAGAGCCGGCCCCGGCGAGCGACGTCGCGGGTGCCACGGCCGACGCCGGCGGCACAGCAAATACCGACGCCAACGTCGCCAACGGCGTGGCGGACATCGTGCTCAATTCCAGCGCCGATGCCTGGGTCGAGGTCCTCGACCGCAATGGCGCACGTCTTTTTTACAACCTGGTCCGTCCCGGCAACGAGGTTCGCATCACCGGCAAGCGTCCCTACGCGCTGGTAATCGGCAATGCGCCGGCGGTGCGCCTGACGTTCGACGGCAAGCGCATCGACCTTGCGCCGCTGGCGCGCGACGGCGTGGTGAAAACCAGTCTCGGTGACGGCCACCAGCCAGCCCAGGAGTCGAATCGATAATGAGCAGCCATTTGCAGGCAGTGCGCGGCATGAACGATATCGTGCCGCCGGTGAGTGCCGCGTGGCGCGCCTTCGAAGACACTGTCGCCGCGCTTTTGACCAGCTACGGTTATGGCGAGATTCGCATGCCGCTGGTCGAGCAGTCGGCGGTGTTCAAGCGCTCCATCGGCGATGCCACCGACATCGTGCAGAAGGAGATGTACACCTTCGACGATCGCAATGGCGACAGCCTGACGCTGCGCCCTGAGGGCACGGCGAGCTGCGTGCGCGCGGTGTTGCAGAACGGTTTGCTGCAGCAGTTACCGCTGCGCCTGTGGTACGCCGGTCCGATGTTCCGTCACGAACGTCCGCAGCGCGGCCGCCATCGTCAATTCCATCAGATCGGCGTCGAAGTATTCGGCGCCGCCGGGCCCGACATCGACGCCGAAGTCGTTCTCATGACCGCGCGCCTGTGGCGCATGCTGGGCTTGAACAATCTGCGCCTCGAAATGAACTCGCTGGGTTCCAGCGAAGCGCGTGCGCGTTATCGGGCGGTGTTGACTGAGTACTTCCGCGCTCACTTCGACGCGCTCGACGAAGACTCGCGTGACCGCCTGGAGCGCAATCCGCTGCGCATCCTCGACAGCAAGAATCCGGTAATGCGCGAACTGGTGGCCGGCGCGCCATCGCTGGCCGATCATCTCGACGACGAATCACGCGCGCACTTCGACACCCTGTGCACGACGCTGGCCGCCAATGGGGTCGAGGTCACGCGCAATCCGCGCCTGGTGCGCGGCCTCGATTACTACTCCAAGACCGTGTTCGAGTGGACGACCACTGAACTCGGCGCGCAGGGCACAGTCTGTGCCGGAGGCCGTTATGACGGCCTGGTGGAAGTGATGGGTGGCAAGCCGACGCCGGCGATTGGCTTTGCCATGGGCGTCGAGCGTCTGCTCGAACTGTGCGCAGCCGGGCAACGGCCTGCGAGTGCGCCGGCGGTCTACGTCAGCGCCACTGGTGAGGCGCTCGACGGTCACGCGGTCAGTCTTGCCGAAACGCTGCGCAGCGCGCTGCCCGGCTGGTCCATCCTGTTGCACGTTGGTGGCGGCAGTTTGAAATCGCGCATGAAGAAGGCCGACAAGTCGGGCGCCGCGGTGGCGCTGCTGCTCGGCGAAGATGAAGTCGCGGCCGGCAATGTGACACTCAAGCCGCTGCGCGGCGACAGCCCCCAGGCTGTGCACCCACAGCACAAGGTGGCCGAAGTATTGGCTGCCCTGTGCCCGCCGGCGCCGTGAGCGCGGCCGGGCGCGGCGCGGGAATCCGGCTATAATCGCGGCCCGATTTACACAGCATACCGACGCCTGACTGGCGGAGAAGGCCCAATGGACGCTTACGTTTCAGAGCAGGAACAGGTTGAACAGATCCGCCGCTGGTGGAAGAACAACGGCAATGCCCTGTTGCTCGGTCTGGCCTTGGGCATCGGCGGCCTGGCGGCCTATCGCTATTGGGATGCGACGCAGGCCGCGCACTCGGAAAGCGCTTCGCAGAATTACGAGCAGCTCATCGAAATGGCCGCCGCGCAGAAGATTGATGATGCGATGAAGGCCGGCCATGCCATCATCGAAGCCTATCCCGACTCGGTCTACGCCAAGCTGAGCGGCCTGCTGGTCGCCAAGATGGCGGTCGAAAAGAACGACTACCCGCAGGCCAAGGCCGAATTGCAGCGCATGCTCGACAGTGACGGTCACGGTGAACTGGCCAACCTGGCACGCGAACGCCTGGCGCGCCTGCTGCTGGCCGAAGGCAAGGCCGACGACGCCTTCAAACTCCTGCAGAACATCCCACCGGTGGCCGGCGAAGACGGTATCGCCGAACTGCGTGCCGACGTGCTGGCCGCGCGTGGCGACATCAAGGGCGCGCGCAGCAAATATCTCGAAGCGCTGGCCAGCGCCGACAAACTGGGCCTCGATCGCGAGTCCATCCAGTTGAAGCTCGATAATCTGTCCAGCCCCGCCGCTGCCAAAACCAACGGATCCTGAGCATGAGTCTCTTGCTGCGCGCCTTGATGCTGGCGACCTTGGTCGCCGTGCTCGCCTCTTGCCAGACCACCAAGGACTTGATCCTTCGCGAGTCCAGCAACGCCATCAAACCCAACGAACTCGAAGAGTTCGAAGCGCGCCTCAAGGTCGAAAAGCTGTGGTCCGATCGCATCGGCAAGGGCGCTGACGAGCAATATCTCAAGCTCACGCCGGCGGTGTTCGGCCAGCGCCTGTTCGTCGCCGATCGCTACGGCCACCTGGTGGCCACCACGCTGTCCACCGGCAAGGAAGAATGGGACATCCACGATAAAAACGTGCAATACACCGGTGGCCCGGGCGGTGGTGATGGCCTGGTGTTGATGGGCACCGGTGATGGTCGCGTGATCGCGCGCGAGGCCGACACCGGCAAAGTGCGCTGGGTGGCCAAGGTCTCGAGTGAAGTGCTGGCCGCGCCGACCGCCGCCGATGGCGTGACGGTGGTGCGCACCGGTGATGGTCGTCTGTACGGCTTGAATTCCAGCACCGGCGCCGAGATGTGGGTGTATGAGCGCACCGTGCCCACCCTCACGCTGCGCGGCGTGGCGCCGCCGGTCATCGACGAAGACGTCGCCATGGCCGGCTTCGACAACGGCCGCTTCGCGGCGGTCAATCTCAGGAATGGCAAGATGGTGTGGGAAAGCCCGCTGGCGACGCCCACCGGACGCTCCGATCTGGAACGCATGGTCGACGTCGATGCGGCGCCCGTGGTGGTCGGCACCATGGCCTATGTCTCGAGCTTCCAGGGCTCGGTGGCGGCGCTGTCGATATCCGATGGCAAGATCCTGTGGACACGAGAAGTGTCGTCCTACGAAGAACTGTCGGTCGGTGACGATCGCGTATACGTGACCGACGACAAGGGCTCCATCTGGGCGCTCGACGCCAAGACCGGCAGCTCGGTGTGGAAACAGGAAGCGCTGGCCAACCGCTACGTGACCGCGCCGATCTATTTCCAGGGCCATGTGGTGGTCGCCGACTTCGAAGGCTATGTGCACTGGCTGGATGCCAAGACCGGTGATTTCGAATACCGCGAGCGCGTGACCAAGGACCGCATCATTGCACCGGCCATCAGTGCCGAGGGCATCCTGCTGGTGTATTCGACCACCGGTCAGTTGGTCGCGTTGCGGCCGCAATGAGTGCACTGACCGTGGCGCCGCGCCATGGTCGCGCCCACACGCGTCGCGCTGGAGGCCCGCATGTCTGAGATGAAGCCGTTCACGGCCGAAGGCGGCAAACCCACCATCGCCATCGTCGGCCGTCCGAATGTCGGCAAATCCACGCTGTTCAATCGCTTGACGCGGTCGCGTGACGCCTTGGTGGCCGACGTGCCGGGCCTCACTCGCGACCCCAAGGTCGGCATCGGCCGCGTCGGTGACGCTGGTTACATCGTGGTCGACACCGGCGGCATCGAAGGACAGCAGGAAGACCCGCTCGCCAACCAGGTCAGCGCCCAGGCACTGACCGCGGCGCGCCTGTGCGACGCGGTGATCGTGATGGTCGACGGCCGCGCCGGCATCAACGCCAGCGACGAAGAAATCGTCAAAACCCTGCGCGAAGGCGGCACCCGCGCGGTGCTGTGCGTGAACAAGGCGGAAGGACGCGAAAGCAATCTGGCGCTGGCGGAATTTGCGAGCCTGGGCATGTCGCGCGGCTATGCGATTTCCGCCGCCCATGGCGATGGCGTGACCGCCATGATTGAAGACCTGACCGCCGACTGGCCGTCACGCGAATCCTACGAGCAGGAAGACCGCGGCGAGCGCGTGCGCATCACCGTCATCGGGCGCCCGAATGTCGGCAAGTCGACCTTGGTCAATCGCATCCTCGGCGAAGACCGCATGATCACGTCCAACGTGCCGGGCACCACCCGCGATGCGGTCGACAGTGACTTCGAACGACGCGGTCGCGGCTACACCATCATCGACACCGCGGGCCTGCGCAAGCGCGGCCGCACCCATGGGCTCGAAGAAAAATTCAGCGCGGTGCAAACCCTGAACGCGCTCGAACGCACGCAGATAGCCTTGCTCCTGATCGATGCCCACGATGGTCTCATCGAACAAGACCTGCACCTGCTCGGCATGGTGCTCGACAGCGGCCGCGCGCTGGTGGTGGTGATCAATAAATGGGATGGCCTGTCGGGCGACCAGCGCGATCACATTCAGCGCGAGATCGACCGCCGTCTGCGTTTCGCCAACTTCGCCGAAGTGCGCTGCATCTCGGCGCTGCACGGCAGCGGCGTGGGTGATTTGTTTTCGGCCATCGACGCCGCCTGGGAATCGGCATTCGCCGCGCCACGCACCCATGACCTGACCGAATTGTTGCAGCAGGCGACCACCGCCCATGCGCCACCGATGGTCAACGGCCGACGCATCAAGATGCGTTACGCCCATCTCGGCGGCCGCAATCCGCCGACCATCGTCATTCACGGCAACCAGGTCGACGGCGTCCCCAACAGCTACAAGCGTTATCTCGAGAATTTCTTCCGCGAAAAACTCGACCTGGTCGGCACGCCCATCCAGCTCGAATTCCGCCAGGGCGCCAACCCCTTCGCCGGACGCCGCACCAACCTCAACCAGCGCCAGCAGGAAAAACGCCGGCGCCTCATGAGTCACGTGAAGAAAAAGAAATAGGCTGGCCTGAAATGCACCCTCTTCTGTAGGTGCGAATTCATTTGCACATTCAGGCGCTGCTCTCAGCTCAACACGAAATTCCCATAGCCACTCGCCGCCTCCTCATCACAACGCTTGCGATACAGAGGCAGGCCGCCGGCATAGAGCAAAAAATGCCGCTGCTGTCGCCCCGGGATATTGGGATTGACGCCCATGAACCACGAGTTGACCTTGCTGAACAAAAGCTTCTCCACGCCATCGAGCACATGCTGGGTCCACGCTTCGACCGCCTCACTGCGCGGCTCGATGCGCGTCAGTCCGTTGGCCTGCATGTAGGCGACGAGGTCGCGCACCCATTCGACGTTCTGCTCGATACAGCGCGGAATATTGCAGAAGCTCGCGGCGTTGTGCGGGCCGACCAGCGTGAAAAAATTAGGAAACCCTTCAGGCTGCAGGCCGAGATAGGTGCGCGGGCCCGCCGCCCAGCTGTCCTTCAAGGCGCGCCCGCCCGGGCCGCGCACATCGATGCGGTTGAGTGAGCCTAGCACCGCGTCGAAACCGGTAGCGTAGCAAATCATATCGAATTCGAATTCGCGCTCGGCGGTTTCGATGCCGCGCGGCGTGATGCGCGCGATGGGCGTGGCCGAGATGTCGACCAATTGCACATTGGGCTGGTTGTAGACCTCGTAATAGCCGGTTTCCATGGGCACGCGACGCGTGCCGAAACCGTGGTTGGTCGGAATCAGTTTCTCGGCGAGCGCCGGGTCATTCACGCGGCCGCGAATCTTGTCGGCGACGAAGCGGCTCAACTCGGCATTGGCCTTCTCATCGAGCAGGGTGTCGCGGAAGTTGCCGAGCCAGATGCCAAAGCCCGGCGCGGCGTAGAGCTGCTCGAACACCGCCGCCCTTTCGGCCGGCGTGACATCGAACACGCTGCGCCTGTCGGCTTCATGGATGAAGCCGGCGAAGCTCGCGTTACAACGCGCGATGATGTCCGGTAGCTCGCGCTTAAGGCGCTGCTGCTCGGCAGCGTCGATGGGCGAGTTGTTGAGCGGCGCGCACCAGTTGGGCGAGCGTTGGAAAACTGTCAATTGCGCGGCGCTCTTCGCCACTTCCTGAATCAGCTGCACGCCGGTGGCGCCGGTGCCGATCACCGCCACGCGCTTGCCGCTGAATTCCACCGGTTCATGGGGCCACAGACCCGTGTGATAGGCCTCACCGGCAAAGCTCGCCATGCCTTCGTATTTCGGCATCACCGGCGCCGATAATGGCCCGACCGCCGACACCAGGAAACGCGCCGCCGCGCGACGGCCATCCTCCAGTTCAATGCGCCACAGGTTGGCGGACTCGTCGTAGCGGGCAGCCTTGACGCGACTCTTGAAGCTGATGTCGCGGCGCAGATCGAAGCGGTCCGCGACATGATTCAAATAGCGCAGCGTCTCCGGCTGGGCGGCGAAGTTTTCACTCCATTCCCACTCGGCGAGCAGGTCTTTGTCAAAGCCGTAGCCGTAGCTCCACGACTCCGAATCAAAACGCGCACCTGGATAACGATTCCAATACCAGACGCCGCCAACGCCGGTGCCCGCTTCGAACACGTGCACCGATAGTCCGAGGCGCCGCAGGGACAGCAGTTGATACATGCCGGAGATACCGGCGCCGATGATGATGGCGTCGTACTCGGCGACGGGGTTTGCGCTGCTGGCAGCCTGGCTGGCCATGGTCGAAGTTCACCTTTTATGAGAATTGGTCAGCGCACGCCGGCGCGCTGCGCGACAGGAATAACGGGCTGGATTATCGCCCAGCGGCGCGCGTCACGGCACGCTGCGCGCCGCGGGTCACCGCCTGCCATGGCAGCGGTGCGTACTGCTCGGCAATCGTGCAACGCACGGCGGCCGGCGCATGGTCGCGCAGGTATCCGGCGACCAGATCCGGTCGATTGTTCTTTTCACTCAGGTGCGCTGCCACCAGGGTGTGCAGACGCGAGGTGTCGAGCTGCTCGAGCAGCGCCGCCGCGGCGTCGTTACCGAGATGGCCATGGGGGCCGGCGATACGCTCACGCAAAAACAACGGGTAGGCACTGTTCGCGAGCAGGGCCGGCTCGTGATTGAATTCCAGCACCAGCGCGTCGAGCGCGCTGAACTCGCGCAGCACGTGGGGCGTCGCCTGGCCGAGGTCGGTGAGCATGCCGAAACGCGACTCGCCATCGCCGATCACGAACTGGCAGGGCTCGCGCGCGTCGTGCGGCACCAGCACCGGCTGCACGTTGAACACACCGAAATCAAACGCGTGGTCGGCGCGTATCGCTTCCACGCCCCAGGCCTGGGCCAGGCGCTCGCGCGCGGCGGCGTGGGTGCCGTAGCTCGTCACTATCGGAATGCGATATTTGCGCGACAGCGCGGCGGCGCCACCGATGTGGTCGCTGTGTTCGTGGGTGATGAGAATGGCGATGAGCGCGGTCGGTGGGCAATCGATGAGCGCCAAGCGGCGCTCGAGCTGGCGCAGCGACAGCCCGCAGTCGATGAGCAAGGCGGCGTCGCCACGCCGCAGCACGGTGGCGTTGCCACCGCTGCCGCTGCCGAGAACCGCGAAGTGCATCGGCAGCGGCGCGTGGAGTCGCGGTCTAGCTACGCCCGCCGTTCAACGCGGTGTGCAGCTTCTGCAGCAGTGCGGCGGCGGCTTCGCCGGTTTCCCAGCGACCATCGCGATCAAGCACCACCACTTCGGTCTTGGGACCGACGCCGGTCAGGCTGACCTGCAGTTCCTTGCCGCCGTCACGGCTCCAGAACTTGAGTTTGGACAGACCGCTGGACTCGCCGCCGGCGCCCGTGACCTTGACGATGTACACGCCGCGGCCCTTGTCGGAATCCTTGATCTGCACGCCGGCCTGTTCCAGCGCCGCGCCGGTGCTCTTCCAGGCGGTGGGGAATTCCTCGGCGAGGCTCAAATAGGTCTTGCCGCCGCCGACCGTGACGATGTCGGCATGGTGTTCACCACTCAGCGCGGCGGGCGCCGCGGCTGCGGCTTCGCCACCGGCTTCAGCGCTTGCGGCGCTGCTGGCGGCAGCCGCTACAGGCGCGGCTTCCGGCGCCGCGGCAGCGCCACCGCTGGCGGACTGCGCGACCACCGCCGTGCCCTGGCCGGCCAGATAGGCCTGCAGGGCGTCGACCATCTGGCGTTCGGCCTCGACATCACGCGGCTTGCGCTGCCATTCCAGGGATTCACCCTTGGGCGTCAGTTCCTGACCTTCGTGGGACAGATACAGCACCGTGGTGCCGGCTTCACCGCCGGCCTCGGCGAACAGCTTGAACTTGTCGCGCGAGAGCTTGGCCTTGTCTTCCGACCAGCCGGTCTCGATCACACCCAGGTCGACGTCATCGAGTTCGAGCTTGTAGCCCTGGGTCGCCCAGAAATCACGCAGCTTCGGCCATACCTGCACCGGCGCGCCGGCGATGGACAGCACATGTTCGTTTTCCAGCACGCGCACCGCGGCGGTGTTGCTCTTCTCGACCTCGGCGACCTTCTGCTTTTCGGCGCGGCGCTCCTGGTAGGTCGAATACTTGGCGGTCTTGCCACCCTCGGGGATCGCCATGCGGTCCTTGATGGCGTCGGAACTCAAGTCCGGCGGCACTTCGAGGTCGGGCAGCGTCTGGGCCTTCTGATAATCCTTGCGATTGTCAGGGAGGACTTCGTCGAGCTTCGGCACCAGTTTGCTGCAGCCGCTGAGCGCAGCCGCCATCAATACGCACGCAAGTGCGGTTCTAGACATAAACAAAAATCCTCGTTTCAGGGCTGACGGCGAAAAGTCGCTCACGCGCGACAGGCTATTCCTGCGTGACGCATCGCCTCGCGAACCACACCCTGGCGGTCCGCCGACAGCCAGGTCAGCGGCAGACGGATGCCGGCGTCCATGAGCCCCATGCGTTCGACCGCCCATTTCACAGGAATGGGATTGGCTTCGACGAACAGGTCTCGATGGAGAGGCTGGAGCTTCTCATCGACGGCATGGGCGCCGGCGGCGTCACCGCCTGCAGCCAAGACACACAAATCGTGCATGAGTTTCGGCGCGACGTTCGCCGTGACGGAAATGACGCCATGACCACCCTTGAGAATGAAGTCGCAGGCGGTGGCATCGTCACCGCTCAGCAACAGGAAATCCTTGCCGCAGAGTTCTGCGATGGCGGTCAGGCGACTGAAATCACCGGTGGCTTCCTTGATGCCGATGATGTTGGGCACTTTGGCCAGACGCGCGACCGTGGCCGGCTGCATGTCACAGGCGGTGCGGCTCGGCACGTTGTAAAGAATCTGCGGAATATCGACCGCCTCGGCGACGGCCTTGTGGTGCAGATACAGGCCTTCCTGGGTCGGCTTGTTGTAGTAGGGCGTGACCAGCAGGCAGGCATCCACGCCGGCGGACTTGGCGTGGCGGGTGAGGCGTATTGCTTCATGGGTGGAGTTGGCGCCGGTGCCGGCGATGACCGGCACCCGGCCCTTGACCAGTGCCACCACGCGTCTGACCGTCGCCAGGTGTTCTTCTTCGTTCAAGGTAGCCGATTCACCGGTGGTGCCGACCGCCACGATGCCGTCGGTGCCGTTGTCGATATGGAACTCGACAAGGCGCGCGAGGGCATGCTCGTCGAGCGCGGTCTCGGCTTGCACGCCCGAGTGCATCGGGGTCACGAGCGCAACGATGCTGCCACGTAAGGTTCGCATGCGAATATCCTTGAAAACAACCAGTTATGGTATCGATTGAGTAGAGCCACGACAAGCGTCGAGATTTTGCTCCGCCTGTGGCGAACCGTCACGCTTTAGAGCTTGCCCCATGGCGCGCCCAGCGTGCACAATTGCCTCCCTTTGCCAAGCCGCCTTCGCGAACCATAGCACCCCTCTTGATGCAGAATCTCGTCGCCATTTCGGCCATGGGCGCCAACCGCGCCGGGCTCATTGAACCCATCGTCCGCGCCATTCGTGAATGTGGCTGTGCCATCGCCGAGAGTCGCATGTCGGTGATGGGCGATCGCTTCGCCATGATGGTGCTGCTCGGCGGCGCCTGGGATGCGATCGCCAAGATCGAGAACATGCTGCCGCGCCTCGCGCAGGAGCTGGACATCACCATCACCTCGCAGCGCGCCGCGTCGCGTCAGCCGGCGCATAACCTCATGCCCTACGCGGTCGAGGTCATCGCCGTCGAGCAGATTGGCATCGTGCACCAGATCGCGCAGTTCTTCTCGCGCCGCGACATCAATATCGAAGACATGTACTCCGGCAATTACGCGGCTGCCCACACCGGCACGCCGATGTTCTCGCTGCACATGACTATCAGCATTCCGACCAATATCTCGATCGCCGGCATGCGCAGCGATTTCATGGATTTCTGCGACCAGCACAACCTCGACGCGATCATGGAGCCGGTCAAGTAAAGCACTTGGCTGGCCTCGGAACACCGCGTCTCAAGCGAGTATTCCGATGACCGACGCGCTACGTACCTACGTGCTCGACACCAACGTGCTGATGCACGACCCGGCGGCGCTGTTCCGCTTCGCCGAGCATCAGCTGTTCATTCCGATGATCGTGCTGGAAGAACTCGACGCCAGCAAAAAGGGCGTGTCGGAAGTGGCGCGCAATGCGCGTCAGGCCAGCCGCTTCCTCGACGAGATCATCGGCGACGCCGACGCAGCCGCCATCACCGCCGGCCTGCCGCTCGAAAGTTTTGCCAACGGCGGCGCGCCCGCCGCGGGCAGTGGCGGCAAACTGTTCCTGCAGACCACGCCGCTCAAGGTCGCCAATCTCGGCGGCATCGCCGCCAGCACGCCCGACAACAGCATCCTTGAAACCGGTCTCGCGCTGCGTGCCGAGGGCGGCTTCGGCAAGGTCATCCTGGTGTCGAAGGACATCAACCTGCGCATCAAGGCACGCGTGCTCGGCATGTTGGCCGAGGATTACTACAACGACAAAGTCCTCGACGACATCGACCTGCTCTACACCGGCGCGCAGGAAATGCCGGCCGATTTCTGGGCACGCTGCCAGAACGACGTCAAATGCTGGAAGGAAGACAGCGGCACCTACTACAGCATTCCGAGCGGCATCGTCACGCCGGCCATTCCCAATGAATTCGTGTACGTGGCCAATGACGAAGCGCTGGAGCTGACGGTCGTGCGCGAAGCCGAGGGCAAGCTCGTGCTGCGCCAGGTGCGCGACTTCCGTCAGCCGCGCAACGCGGTGTGGGGCGTGGCGGCGCGCAACCGCGAGCAGAACTTCGCGCTCAACCTGCTCATGGACCCGGAAGTCGATTTCGTGTCGCTGGTCGGCACTGCCGGCACCGGCAAGACACTGCTGGCGCTCGCCGCCGGCCTCGCGCAATGCATGGAGCAGCGGCGTTATCGCGAGATCATCATCACCCGCGTGACCATACCGGTCGGCGAAGACATTGGCTTCCTGCCCGGCACCGAAGAGGAAAAGATGACGCCGTGGATGGGCGCGCTCATGGACAACCTCGAAGTGCTGTCGGAATCGGACGAGGGCGGCGAGTGGGGGCGCGGCGCGAGCAACGATCTGCTGCAACACCGGATCAAGATTCGCTCGCTCAACTTCATGCGCGGCCGCACTTTCCTCAATCGCTACGTCATCATCGACGAGGCGCAGAACCTGACGCCCAAGCAGATGAAGACCCTCATCACCCGCGCCGGCCCAGGCACCAAGCTGGTGTGCCTTGGCAACGTCGGGCAGATCGACACGCCCTATCTCAGCGAAACCACCTCGGGTCTGACCTTCGTGGTCGACCGCTTCAAGAGCTGGGAACACGGCGGCCATGTCACCCTGCGCCGCGGCGAACGCTCACGTCTGGCCGACTACGCCAGCCAGTATCTTTGACGCCGGCGGCGCCGCCGGCCTTGCTATGATGCTGGCACGGACGTCAGCACCGACTTCAGACCACCCACGCGCGGTCAGTCGCAGCGCGCGTCGAAGGACTCCATGGCCGGCATCTTCCACTTCGTCAGTGCCTTGTCCGTGCAGGACTTTGCGCGCGCCGTCGCGGCCGCCCTGCCACGCGGCCGCAGTCACCATGATGAAGGCGAGCTGCTGATTCTCGACAGCGCCGATCTGGCGCTGCGCCGCCACGGATGGTGTCTCAGCTTGAGCCGTCACGTCGACGGCGCACGTTTGAGTCTGCGCCGCTTCGGCCATCAAGCCCGTCTCGTCAGTGCCGCGCCCAAGGTCGCGCCGTCATCGGTGCATGCGATTGCCGCGCCGCATCTGCAGGCGCGCGTCGAAAAGCTGCTGGGGGACGCCACGCTCGAAGTGGTGCAGCGCTGGCATGTGCGCGGCCTGCATCACACGGCGGTGAACGATGATGAAAAAATCGAATGCACGCTGGTGGCGCGGGAATATCGCGCCGCCGACGGCGGCGCTGCCAGTGTGCTGCTGGTGGAACTCGAACCGAAGCGCGGCTACGAGCGCGAAACCGCCGCCCTCGCCGCGCGTTTGTCCCTGCCGTGGCGACGCCTCGCACACGATGCCCAGCATCTGCTCGACGACCTCGATACCGCACAGCGCTGTGCCGCGCGGCCACCGCGCGCGCGTCATGAGCGCGCGCCGGTCGCGCTGGCGCAGGTGGTGCTCGACCAGCACGCCATCGCCTGCGCCTGCGTGGAACCCGATGGCGCGGCGCCAACGGAAGAGGAACTGCACGATTTCAGGGTGGCGATGCGTCGCACGCGCTCGCTGCTGCGCGGCTTTCGCCGCGTCGCGGGCAAGCCGCTCGAAAAGCACTTCAGCGCCGAGTTCCGCTGGCTGTCACGGGCCACCAGCCGGCTGCGCGACATCGATGTACTGCTGCTCGCCATCGCGACGCCGAGTGCCGACTACGCGGCGCTCGCTGACGATGAGCGCGCGCGCATCGCGGCGCTGCTGAGCCACGAGCGCGAGCGCCACGCGCGGCGCCTCTGCAAAGTGCTGGCCACCCCGCGCTATGGGCGTCTGCGGCGCGACTGGCCGGCGGCGCTGCTGGCCTTGTTGCAACGATCGGCACGCGAGGCGCCGCGCATCACGCCGGTCGCCAACCGCGCCATCGCCACGGTGCTGGCGCGTGTGCGTCACGACGCCGCGGACGTTGAAAGCGATTATTCGCCCGCCGCCCTGCATGAGCTGCGCAAACAGTGCAAACGCCTGCGTTATCTCATCGAACCGTTTGCCGCACTGTATCCGCGCCAACGCATCGCCCATCTGCAGGCCGAGCTCAAACGTCTGCAGACCATGATGGGCGAGATCTGTGATCGCCACGCGCAGCTGGCCTTGCTCAAAGGCAGTCTGCGACGGCGCGCGGCGGACGATGAAGCGCTGCGCGGCGCGCTCGGTCATGCACGCGCGCTGCTGCGTACCGCGCTGGCGGCGAGCGACGTGGATGCGGTGCTGACGGCACTGGCCGATTTCGATCGAAGCCGTCACCATGCGGCGTTGGACACGCTGTTCCAGACCTCCGAAGCATGAAAGTCATCGCCACCTACAATCTCAAGGGCGGAGTCGGCAAGACCGCCAGTGCGGTCAACCTTGCCTATATCGCCGCCGGCAGCGGTCTGCGTGTCCTGCTGTGGGACCTGGATGCGCAGGGCGCGGCGAGTTTCTACCTGCGCGTGCGGCCCGGCGTGGAAGGCGGCGCGCAGGCACTGCTGGAAGACAAGCGCGGACTCGGACGCGCGATCCGCGCCACCGATTGCCCCAACCTCGACCTGATTCCGGCGGATTTCTCCTACCGCAATCTCGATATCGAACTGCGTGACTACAAGAAGAGCACGCTGCGCCTGAAACGCATGCTGCGTGAACTGGCGGACGACTACGATCTCGTGTTCGTCGACAGCGCGCCGAGCATGTCGACGGTCTCGGAAAATATTCTCAACATGGCCGACGTGCTGCTGGTGCCGCTGATCCCGACCCATCTGTCGCTGCGCGCCTACGAACAGCTGGCCGCCTTCCGCGCCGCGCAGGCCAACAGCCATGCGCGCCTCCTGCCGTTTTTTTCGATGGTCGACCGGCGCAAGAGCCTGCATCGCGAGTTGATCATCGAATTCGCCGGCAGCCATCCCGATCTACTGCGCAGCTACATTCCCTATGCCGCCGAAATCGAACGCATGGGCGAGCATCGCGCACCGGTCAACGCCTATGCCGACAACAGCACCGGCGGCCGCGCGTTTCGCGCGCTGTGGGCAGCCTTGAGTGAACGGCTGGAAGCCATGAGTCAGCCGCAAGCGCGTGGCGAGTGAGGCGCACGCCGCGCTGGTGGCCGCGGCGCTGACCGAACTCGCGCGCTGGTCAGCCGAACTCGGCTTTCAACGCTGCGCGGTGGCGCGCCTCGATCTCGCGCAGGACAACGCCGAGCTGGCGTCGTGGCTGGCGGCCGAATACCACGGCAGCATGGGCTACATGCGTGAACGCGCGCTGTTGCGCGCCGCGCCCGAGGCGCTGGTGCCGGGCACACTGTCGGTGATCTCGCTGCGCATGAATTACCTGCCGGAATCGCTGGCGGAGGCCGATGCGCGACTTGCCGAACCCGGCACCGCCTACATTGCGCGCTATGCGCTCGGCCGTGACTATCACAAGACCATACGCCAACGCCTGAAACAGCTCGCCGGGAAGCTCGCGACACTCATCGGCGCTTTTGGCTACCGCGTGTTCAGCGACAGCGCACCGGTGCTGGAACGCGCGCTGGCGCGCAACGCCGGCCTGGGCTGGATAGGCAAACACACCAACCTCGTGTCGCGCTTCGATGGTTCGCTGTTCCTGCTCGGCGAGATCTATACCGATCTCGAACTGCCACCGAGCAGCGACGAAGAAAAAGATCACTGCGGCAGTTGCACGCGCTGCATCGAGGTGTGCCCGACCGCCGCCATCGTCGCGCCCTATCGGCTCGATGCGCGGCGCTGCATCTCTTATCTCACCATCGAAAGCGCGGCGCCGATACCGGAAGAATTTCGAAGCGCGATGGGCAATCGCGTGTTCGGCTGTGATGACTGCCAGCTGGTGTGTCCATGGAACCGATACGCGGCGAAAACCCAGGTCGCGGACTTCGCACCGCGCCATGGCCTGGACAGCGCGAGTCTCGTCGAACTGTTCGCGTGGAGCGAAGCGGAGTTCGAACTGCGCACGCGCGGTTCGCCGCTGCGGCGCATTAGCCACGCCCAGTGGCTGCGCAATATCGCGGTCGGTCTTGGCAACGCGCCGACCTCAGACGAAGTGCTGGCGGCGCTGGCGGCGCGCGCTGAACACCCCGCGGCCTTGGTGCGCGAACACGTGGCCTGGGCGCTGGCGCAGCACCGTCAACGCGGCACGCCGACCAACTAGCGCGTATTCAAGACCCCGGCGCCGGCGCGGCGCCCTTGCCGGGTGGCGGCAGATGCTCGGCGAAGCCGCGGATGCGCCGCGCAATCTCGACCTCGAAGCCGATGTAACGCTGGTCAGCGCCGGTCAACACCACCTGCCGATAGATTTCGAGTTTGCTGCGGCTCGCTTCCTGCTTGCGTTCACCGGCGCTGGCCAGGGACACGCGCTCACGCGCGGGGCTGACATCGAGCAGCGGCAGCTTGCTCTCGCCTATCTGTCCGCTCCACGGCCCGAGCGCCGCCACCGCCGCCACTTCACCGGCGGCCGTCGCGACTTCGCGGGCCAGTTCAACACTGCCGGCGCGCCCCACCACCACCGTCGCCGGCGCCTGCTGCTGGGCAAGATATTCGAGGCCCTTCTTGGCGCGCTCGAGTGCCTGGTCGTGGGTGTCCTCGTACTGTTTCATGGTCGCGGTGGCGGGCAGCAAGGGAGTCTGCACCGCCAGCACCGTCCAACCGCCGACCGGCAGTTCGTTGAGCGCGGCGGCGATCACGGCGTCGTCACCGATGAAACGTCCGGGGGCGGGAATGAACAGCACCGCGCCCTTGGCCGGCGGCTTGGTGGCGGCGCGGTAGCGGGCGAGGATGGGCGCGGCATCGTCGCCGAGCTTGATGAAATCGCTGGGCAGGGTCTTCGCTTCGAGGCGCGCCAGCAACAGGGGCTCGGGCGTGGCGGGCAGTGCCTTGTCGACCACGGCGGTCGCGTCGCCGGCAGGCGCGGCGCTGTCGCTGGCCGGTGCGACGGCGGCATCGGCCGCTGGCGCGGCGCCATCCGTCGCTGCCGGGGCGGCGGCGGCGGTCTTGGCGTCGGCCGGCGGTGGGTCGGCCGCCCACAGCGCGGCGCTGTGCGTCATCAGCAGGCAGCAACACAGGGCGACGGAAAGTAAGCGCGGCAAGAGGCACATGCAGCCAATAGCGGCCGTGCGCCAGCCCGGCCTGAGCGGGCTGGGTGCGCGGGTGCGTGGCGGGGGACTATCGGGTAGAGTTCGGCGCGCCGCGGCCGCCGCCGTTCGCCCCCTTAACGCACGCTGGAAAACACCATGAAGCAAGAGCCCCTGATCGCGCCCTCGATCCTGTCCGCCGATTTCGCGCGCCTCGGCGAAGAGGTCGCGGCGGTGCTCGCGGCGGGCGCCGACATCGTGCATTTCGATGTCATGGATAACCACTTCGTGCCCAACCTCACCATCGGCCCGATGGTGTGCAAGGCGCTACGGGACTACGGCATCCAGGCGCCCATCGACGTGCATCTCATGGTCTCACCGGTGGATCGCCTGATCGGCGAGTTCGCCGACGCCGGCGCCGATTACATCACCTTCCACCCCGAAGCCAGTGCTCACATCGACCGCAGCCTGCAGCTCATCAAGGAGCGTGGGCTGAAAGCCGGCCTGGTGTTCAACCCCGCCACGCCCTTGAGCTATCTTGAGCACGTGATGGAAAAAATCGACATGGTGCTGTTGATGTCGGTCAACCCGGGCTTTGGCGGCCAGGCCTTCATTCCCTCGGCACTGCCCAAGCTGCGCGCCGCGCGCGAGCTCATCGACGCGAGCGGCCTGCCCATCCGACTCGAAATCGACGGTGGGGTCAAAGCCGACAACATCGGCGCCATCGCCGCCGCCGGCGCCGACACCTTCGTGGCCGGTTCAGCCATCTTCGGCAAGGGCGATTACCGCGCGAAAATCGCCGCCCTGCGCGCCGCCATCGCCGCCGGCGCATGAGCGAGCACGCCGGCCTCGCGCTGTTCGATCTGGACGGCACCCTGGTCGACAGTGCGCCGGACATCGCCGACGCCGTCGATATCGCGCTCGGCGCCTGTGGCCGCGCGCCGCTCGGTGAAGCGACGGTGCGCGGCCTCATCGGCAACGGCGCCGTACGCCTCATGCACCGCGCCCTGACCGGCACCCGCGACGGCGATGCCGAGCCGGCCCTGCATGCGCGCGCCTACCAGCATTTCGTCGATGCCTACCAGCCGCGGGTGTTCAGCCGCACGCGGGTGTTTCCAGGCGTCGAGCATGTGCTGACACGCCTCGCCGCCGCCGGCTGGGCGCTGGGCTGCGTGACCAACAAGCCGGCGCGCTTCACCACACCGCTGCTGGCCGCGGCCGGCCTTACACAGCGCTTCGCCGTGACCCTGTCGGGCGACAGCCTGCCGACCAAGAAGCCGGATCCAGCGCCGCTGCTGCACGCCGCCGAGACGCTGGATGTGCCGCTCGCGCGGGTGGTGATGGTGGGGGATTCAGTGACTGATTTGCGCGCCGCGCAGAACGCCGGCGTGCGCGCGATATGCGTGAGTTTCGGCTATCACGCCGGGGTCGATCTCAAGGCCGAGGGCGCGGAGGCGGTGATCGGCGAGATGCACGAGTTGCTAGGGGTGTTGGGTCTGTAGGTGCGAATTCATTCGCACATTTGAATGTCAGACTGAAGTCCGACCCACAGAAGAACAGTCCCTGCTTGCTTGCGGGTCAGACTTCAGTCTGATATTCGAAATGCGGCGCCGCAATCACCAGTGCCGCACCGCCGTCGCCGGATCGCCGTCACACAGCGCCAGCGCGAAACCCGTCGACTCGAATACCGCCGCCGAAATCTCATTGCCGACATGGGCGCGATGCCCGTAGACCCAGGCGCCGGCCGAGGCGCCTTCCAGCATCAAGGCCGTGAATACCGCGTAGCGCACATAGGGATGGCGCACACGCGTCACGAAGTTTGCCATCACGGTGCCGAAGCCATGGCTGGCGACCGTCTCACGCGGCCGAATGCCGAACCAGGACTTCACGCGCCGCCATGCTTCGATGATCTGCATGGCGAGGGCCAGCGCTACCACGCAGCAGGTCATGCTGGCCGCCTTGAGGCAGGCAATGCTGGCGTCATTTGAATTCAACCCGATGGCGCATACCAAGAATGCTAGCCCCGGCCCCGCGCCTGGCGCAATGGCGAACACCGCCGGCAGTGCAATTGACTACTCTTAGTTAACGGAATTCCGGTCATTCGCCGATACTTGAGTACCTGTCTGCATGAGAATCGGAGCAATGCGCCGTCTGGTCACCTTCCGTCACGCTGTTCGCCAGGGATAGGGCCATGAATGGCACTTTGCTCGCCGCGGCCGCCGGCCTGCTGGCCGGCCTCGCGTTCGCGGTGGCGGTGCTCTTGCCCCGCGCCCGCCGGCAGTTCGAACGCACGCTGGCGGAGCGCGAGCACCGCATGGAAATCGCCATGGGCGCGGCCAAGCTCGGCACCTGGGACTGGGATCTCGCGGCCGACCGCGTGGAGTGGTCCGACAGTCTATGGGCCGTATCCGGGCTCGATCGCGAACACACCGTGTTGACACGCGCGAGCTTCATCGCCGCCATCCACCCCGATGACCGCGCCGCCATGCAGGACGCCATCGACGCCGCCTTGCTTGATGATGCGCCGTTTCACCACGAAGCGCGCATGCTCAAACCCGATGGCGAAGTGCGCTGGATACTGAGCCACGGCCGCGTATTGCGCGACAACGGCGGCCGGGCGCTGCGCATGGTCGGCGTCGACATGGACATCACGGCGTTGAAGCGCGCCGAAATCGAACTCGCCTCGTCCGAGGCGCGCTTTCGCGTGGCCTTCGACATGGCGGCCATCGGCATGGCACTGGTGCGGCCCGATGGCGCTTTTCTCAAGGTCAATCGCGCGCTGTGCGTGCTGCTCGGTTACCGTGAGGACGAACTGCTGGGCGTCGACGTCGTCAGCCTGACCCACCGTGACGATCAACCGGCCACGCAGCGCGTGAAGCAGCGCGTGGTGACCGGCGAAGTCGCGGCGGAAACCCTCGAGAAGCGCTACCGCCATCACGACGGGCATTTCGTGTGGTGCAAGGTCAACGTCGCGTCGGTGCGCGACAGCGACAACCGTCCGCTCTATCAGCTCGCGCAGATGGAAGACATCGACGCCTACAAGCAGGCCGAGGCCAGGCTCGAAGGCAGCGAAGCGCGCTTCACCACCGCCTTCCAGTCGGCGGCCATCGGCATGGCACTGGTGCAACCCGACGGCCGCTGGCTGCAGGTCAACAGCGCGCTGTGCGAGTTGCTCGGCTACAGCGCCGCAGAAATGCTGGCGACCGATTTCCAGAGTCTGACCCATGCCGACGAATTGCCCGAGACCTTGAGTCTCATTCGTCAATTGCACGCTGGCGACATCGACCAGGTGCACCAGGAAAAGCGCTACCGCATGCGCAGCGGCGAATATCGCTGGGTGCGGGTCAGTGTGTCGCTGGTGCGTGATCGCGATGGCCGGCCGCTCTACCACGTGACCCAGGTGTCGGACATCGAAGCGCGGCATCGCGCCGAAACTGCCTTGATGGCGGCCAAGCAACTGGCCGAATATCGCGAACGCGAAAAATCCCTGCTGCTCGAGCGCCTCAACGAAGCGCAGAGCGTGGCCAAGATTGGCTCCTGGAGTCTCGACAAGCTGAGCGGCGCGGTATGGTGGTCGGACGAGATGTATCGCATTTTCGCGCTGGACCCGGCCACCTATGTGCCAAGCATCAGGACCAATGCGCGCTACTTCCATGCCGACGACCGCGACAACTATCACCGCCACATCGAGCTCGCGCTCAACGAAGGCCGCACCTTCGAAGTCGAAGCGCGCATCGTGACCGGCGATGGCAGCGTCAAACATATCAATGACCATGGTCATCTCGAGTACGACACCAATGGCCGCCTGGTACGGCTGTACGGCACCTTCCAGGATGTTTCTGAAAGGCGCCAGCTGGAAGCGCAGCTGCGTGAAGCGCAGAAGATGGAATCGCTGGGCGCGCTGGCCGGCGGCGTCGCCCATGATTTCAATAATCTTTTGACCGTGATCCTGGGCAACGCGCAGCTCGCGCGTGTGCAATGCAACGATCCGGTGCTGTTCGCCGACAAGCTCACCCACATCGAACAGGCCGGGCAACGCGCCAAGGCGCTGGTCGACCAGATTCTCGCCTTCAGTCGCCGCAGGCCCTTGAGCTTCGAACCAGTAGACATCACGCAGGTGGCGCGCGAAGCCTTGCACATGCTGCGCGCCACCATCCCGAGCGGCGTCGCCATCGTCGCCAATATTCCCGACACGCTGCCGCTGGTGATGGCGGACGCCACGCAGTTGCATCAGGTCGTCATGAATCTCTTCACCAACGCCTGGCATGCGGTGCGCAACATCCAGGGACGCGAAGCCGCCGTGCAATTGGACATCGAACTGCAAAGCCTCGATGCCGCGGTGGCAGGCCTGCTCGGCGCCGACCTCGAGGCCGGCGACTACCTGTGCCTGTCGGTGCGCGACAACGGCATCGGCATGGACGCCGTCACGCGCGCGCGCATCTTCGAGCCGTTCTTCACCACCCGCGACATGGGCGAAGGCACCGGCCTCGGACTGTCGGTGGTACACGGCATCATCAGCGCCCACCACGGCGCCATCAATGTCGAATCGACGCCGGGCGAAGGCACGGTGTTCCGTATCCATCTGCCGGTGGCGCGCGACGTGACAACCCGCGCGTATGAGGTGTACGCAGCGAGCGGGCCGCTACCGGACAAGGTCAGCGGCCGCGTGCTGTACATCGACGACGAGCCGGCCATGACGCTGCTGGTGCGCGAACTGGTGGCCGACGACGACGTCACCGTCACCATTGCCACCGACCCAGGCCTCGCGCTCGAACAGGTGCGCAGCGCGCCCGGCGACTTCGATCTGGTGATCACCGATTTCAATATGCCGGGCCTGTCGGGTCTCGATGTCGCACGCCAACTCGCGGAGCTGTGTCCGACGCTGCCGGTGGTGGTGAGTTCTGGCTATGTCACGCCAGCCCTGCAGGAAGCAGCCGACAGCGGCCGCATCCGCGCGCTGGTGAACAAGGTCGAAACCAGCGACGTGCTGCCGCGCCTGGTGCGCGAGATCCTGGCTGCCCGTCCGCAAGCCCATCCCTGACCGCGCGCGCCCATCCCCGGGCGGGCAATAGCCGCGCCGCGAGTGCGCGTGCTAGCGTGCTCGCCCTCCATTGCGACAGACAAGGGCGCGCGGACAAGCCACACCGGCCCGGCGCTCCTCATGCTGCAACAAAGTAATCCCTGCACCCGCCCACAAGGAACCGACCCCCATGGCCAGCGCCGAAATCACCAAACTGAAAGGCCTGTTGCGCGCCAAGGCGCTGCCCGCCGAGACCACCATCGCCGAGCGCCGCGCGTTGATGGAAAAACTCGCGTTCCGCGTCGCCGACGACATCGCGGTCGAAGCCGTGACGGTCAATGGCCGCGCCGCCGAATGGCTGTGCGCGCCCGGTGCCGATGCCACGCGCGTGTTGCTGTATCTGCACGGCGGCGGTTATGTGATGGGTTCGCCCAACACCCATCGCGCGCTGGCCGGCGAATTGTCGCGCGCAGCGCAGGCCCGCGTGTTGCTGCCCGATTATCGCCTCGCGCCGGAAGCGCCGTTCCCGGCCGCGGTCGACGACGCGCGGGCAGCCTATGAATGGCTGCTGGCGCAAAGCGGTGAGGGCCAACGCCTCGCCATCGCCGGAGATTCCGCCGGCGGCGGCCTGACGGTGGCCACGCTCATTGCGCTGCGCGACCACGGTGTGGCGCTGCCGCGCTGCGCGGTGTGTCTCTCACCGTGGTCGGATCTCGCCTGCAGCAATGCCTCCTACCACACCCGCGCCGCCGCCGACCCCATGATCACCAGCGCCGATATCAGCTTGATGTCGCGTACCTATCTGAACGGCGCCGACGCCCATGCGCCGCTGGCCTCGCCCAACCGCGCCTCACTCGCCGGCCTGCCGCCGCTGCTCATTCATGTCGGGCGCGACGAAGTGCTGCTCGACGACGCCGTGGTATTGCACGAAGCGGCGCGCTCAGCCGGCGTCGACAGCACGCTCGAGATCTGGGACGACATGATTCACGTGTGGCACGCGTTCCATCCCATGCTGCCGGAAGGCCGCCAGGCGATTGCGCGCATCGGTGAGTATCTGCGCTGGCAGTGGGCGTGAAACTACCCCTTAGTGGGTCGCGGCGGGCACCGATGTCGCGCCAAGCCCATCCGTTTTAGACTCACTGACACTCGACCAACCACACGACGCATCTGGGGAGATTCCGCGCCATGGCCAACAACCCATCACCAAGTCAAAGTCCGCAGGAATTCGACGCCATCGTCATCGGCGCCGGCTTCGGCGGCATGTATGCCCTGCACACCCTGCGCGAGCAGGGCTTGAAAGTCCGTGCCTACGACGAAGCTAGCGGTGTCGGTGGCACCTGGTACTGGAACCGTTACCCGGGCGCGCGCGTCGACTATCCGGGCGGCCCGTTCTACTGCTACACGTTTTCCGAGGATTTGCTGCGCGAATTCGACTGGCCGGAGAAGCAGCCCGATCAGCCGACCGTGCTGCGCTATCTCAACTTCGTTGCCGACCGGCTCGATCTCAGGCGCGACATCCAGCTCTCGACGCGTGTCACCGGCGCGGCCTTCGATGAAGGCGCGCAGCGCTGGGAAATCGAAACCAGCAGCGGCGAGAAAGTGCGCGCACAGTTCCTGGTGTGCGCAGTCGGCGCGCTGTCCGCCGCCCACATGCCGGACATCGCCGGCCGCGACAGCTTCAAGGGCGAGGTCTATCACACCGGCCGCTGGCCGAATGACAAGCCGGTGTCGTTCAAGGGCAAGCGCGTCGGCATCATCGGCACCGGCTCGTCCGGCATCCAGTCGACGCCGCTCATCGCGCGTGACGCCGCGCACCTGACGGTCTTTCAACGCACGCCGCAGTACTCGGTGCCGGCCGGCAACACGCCGACCGACAAAGCGCTGGTGGCCGAGGCGCGCGCCAACTGGCCGAAGTTCCGCGAGATCATGCTGGCCACGCCGATCGGCGCGCCGGAAGTGCCGAGCACCATCCGCGCCTGTGAACACACGCCCGAGCAGCGTCGCGCCACCTATGAAGCGGCGTGGCAGAAAGGCGGCCTCGGGCCGATTCTGGTCTCGACCTATTGCGACATCTTGACCGACAGGCAATCCAACGAATGGCTGGCGGAGTTCGTGCGCGGCAAGATTCGCGAAGTGGTGAAAGACCCGGAAGTCGCGCGCAAGCTCATGCCGAGCTACCTCATCGCCACCAAGCGCCAGGTCATGGACGAAGGCTATTACGAAGCCTTCAACCGCGACAACGTCAGCCTGGTCGATTTGCGTGAAGACCCGATAGTCGAAATCACGCCGAACGGCGTGCGCACCCAAAGCGGCGAGCACCCGCTCGACATGCTGGTGTTTGCCACCGGCTTCGACGCCATCACCGGCGCGCTGCAGAAGATCAACCCGCGCGGTCGCGGCGGCGTGTCGCTCGCCGAGTGCTGGAAAGACCGCTTCAACTCGTGGCTGGGCCTGACCATTCCGCGCATGCCCAACCTGTTCATGATCCACGGCCCGGAATCGCCGTGCGTGCTCTACAACATGCCGCTCGGCGCCGAACGTCAGACCGACTGGATACGGGAGTGCATCCTCAACATGCGCAAGCACGGCATCGGCGCCATCGAGCCGGCGCCGGGTGTGGATGTCGGCTGGAGCCGCGAAGTGGCGGAAGTCGCCAACATGTCACTCTATCCCCAAACCGAGTCCTGGTACCTGGGCGCCAACATCCCGGGTAAACACCGCCAGTTCGCCGTGCACCTGGGCGGCCCGGCCTATTACGCGCGCATCAAGGAAGCCGCCGACAAGGGCTATGAAGGTTTCGTCATGGAGCCCGAGCGGAGCGAGGCGGCGGCCTGAGGCCATCGACTTGCCCTGCGCGCCACCGAGGCGGTGGCGCGCAGGGCGCCCGCGATGAGTGATCCCGATGCCGCGCCCCTGCGTAAGTTCGCACAGCGTTCTTTCAATCCAACACCGTGGAGCGCCCAGTGATGATGCGCATCCCCAAGCGGGCAGGCGTTCTTGTACTTGCTCTCGCCCTGTCGCTGCTGGCCACGCCCAGCCACGCCATCGAAGAGCCGGCCTTTGAGGTCAGCAAACGCATCGGCGACATCGAAGTGCGCGAGTACGCGCCCTACGTGGTCGCAGAAGTGGTACTGAAGGGTTCCGCGCAGGACACCGGCAACCGCGGCTTTCGCATCCTCGCGGGCTACATCTTCGGCAAGAACAAGGGTGAGCAGCGGCTGGCCATGACCGCGCCGGTGACCCAGGCGCCGGCGCCCACCGAGCTCGCCATGACCGCGCCCGTCTCCCAGCAGGCCGCGCGCGATGGTTACCTCGTGCAGTTCGTGTTGCCGCGCGATGTGACCCTGGCGCGCGCACCGGCGCCGCTGGACCCGCGCATCGTGCTGCGCGAGGAGCCGCCGAAGCGGGTCGCCGTCATTCGCTACGCCGGCCGCTGGTCGGACGACAACTACAACACCCATCTCGCCGAACTCGAGACCGTGTTGAGATCCGCCGGCATCAAGTGGGCGGGCGCACCTGTCTATTCGCGTTACAACCCGCCAATCACGCCGTGGTTTCTACGGCGTAACGAAATCTGGCTGCAGCTCGCCGACGAGGGCAGCGCTTCGCCTCGCTAGGAAAATCGCGGCGCGCCGTGTGATGGAAAGTTGATCGCCATCAACCAATTTACTCAGCAAGAAGCTCGGAAATACCGATACAAGTGACGGATGCTGCCTGACTTCGCAATGAGTCAGTGACATAAGGAACCCGTCTCGCCCGCCCGCCGCGCGTGGGGTGCAGGCCTCGTGGCAATGTTTGTCGCACACGCGACCACCATGAGGAATGTCATCATGCGCTACGACCGTCTTACCGTTCGCTCCCGTCTCGCTCTCGCCTTTGGCTTTGTATTGTTGCTGCTGCTCACCATCGGCGGCATCGCGCTGACCCAGATGCGCGGCATGGAGCACACGCTCGCCACCATCATCGAAAAAGATTGGGTGAAGGCTTCACGGGCCAACACCATGAACAACGCCATGCGTGGCAATGCGCGGCTGGCGCTGGAGGCGGTGACGAGTGACGATCCCGCGCGCCTGACCGAGATCCGGCGCCGCATCGACGATAACAAGCGCGTGGTCGGCGATGCCATCGCCGCGCTCGAACCACTGCTCTACTTGCCCGCTGGTCGCGCCATCCTGGCCGATATCAAACAGCAGCGCGGCGCCTGGGTGAGCGGCCTTGAACAGGCCATGACCGAGGTCGCGGCCGGCAAGCGCGAAGCGGCCGCGCGCATCATGAACGATGAAGCGCTGCCCAAGCTCGACGTGACGCTGGCCAAGGTCGCCGCATTTGTCGAGTTGCAGGGGCGCGCCATGGACGAAGCAGGCGCGGCCGCCGCGACGGCCGCACGCCGCGCGGGCTATTGGATGATGGGCATCGTGCTGCTCGCGCTGCTGGCCGGCGCGGTGCTGGCGAGTCTCATCACCCGCTCCCTGCTCAAACAGCTCGGCGGTGAACCGCAGGATATCGCCGACCTCGCGCAGCGCATCGCGGCCGGTGACTTTGCCGTCGAGCTCGCCAGCCAGGTCGCGCAGCCCCACAGCGTGGCCGACGCCATGACGCACATGATTGAACGGCTGCGCGCCTTCATGACCGCGCAGGACGACATGACCCGGCGCCACGCGGCCGGCGAGATCAGCCATTGCGTCGACGCACGCGCCTTCGAGGGCGGCTACGCCGACATGGTGGCGCGCCTGAATGCGGTGGTCGGCGGCCATGTGCGCGTGCAGGAACGCATGGCCGAGGCCATTGCCGCCTACGCCCTCGGTGACTTTCGTCCCGACATGGATGCCTTGCCCGGCGAGCAGGCGCGCATCAGCACGGCGATGGCGGAAGTGAAAGCCAATCTGGTCGCGGTGCAAAGTGAGATTGCGCGTCTGGCCGGCGCCGCCGCCGATGGCGACTTCAGCCAGCGCGGCGACGCGGCGCGTTTTCATCATTCCTTCCGCGACATCGTGCTCACCCAGAACCGCCTCATGGAGGTCGCCGAGAACGGCCTGTCCGACGTGGCGCGGGTGCTGGCCGCCCTCGCCCACGGCGACCTGTCGGCGCGCATCGACGCCGATTACCAGGGCCTGTTCGGGCGCCTGAAGGACGACACCCATCACACCGTCGAGCAACTGCATGCCATCGTGCAGCAGATAGCCGCCCTCGCCGCCGCCGCCGCCCACGGTGATTTCACCGCGCGCGCCGATGAAACGGCCTTCGAGTTCGAGTTCCGCGATATCGTGGCGGCGTTGAATCGCCTCGTGGCGACGTCCGAGCGCGGCCTCGGTGACGTGGCCGGCGTGCTGCACGCACTGGCCGAGGGCGATCTCACGGCGCGCATCCATGCTGATTACGAAGGCACGTTCTAAGTCTTGAAGAACGATGCCAACACCACCGCCAGCCGGCTCGGCGCCATCGTCGCGCGCATCCGCGGCGCGGTGGAGACCATCAGCACCGCCTCCTCGGAAATTGCCGACGGCAACCTTGATCTCTCGCGCCGCACCCAGGCCGAGGCCTCGAGCCTCGAACAGACCGCTGCTGCGATGGAAGAGTTGGCCGCCACCGTCAAACAGAACGCCGACAATGCCGAGCGCGCCAACCAGCTCGCGCAGAGCGCCAACGAAGTGGCCGCGCGCGGCGGCACGCTGGTCGAGCAGGTGGTGGACACCATGCATCGCATCGCCGAAGGCTCGGCGCACATCACCGACATCGTCGGCCTCATCGACACCATCGCCCACCAGACCAACCTCCTGGCCCTGAATGCCGCCGTCGAAGCGGCGCGCGCCGGCCACCAGGGCCGCGGCTTCGCGGTGGTGGCGGCCGAAGTGCGGGCGCTGGCGCAGCGCAGCGCCGCCGCCGCGCAGGACATCAAGCGCCTGATAGGTGTGTCGGTCGAGAACGTCGCGAGCGGCAATACGCTGGTCAACCATGCCGGCGCCACCATGCACGAAATCGTGCGCGCGGTGCAGTCGGTATCGGCCCTGTTGACCGACATCACCACGGCCTCCAGCGAACAGGCGGCGGGCCTCGATCAGATCAACAAGGCCGTCATGCAAATGGACCAGAGCACCCAGCAGAACGCCTCGCTGGTGGAGCAGGCGGCGGCCGCCGCCGAGTCCCTGCGAGAACAGGCGGCCGAACTCAGCGGCACGGTGGTGGTGTTCCGGCTGGTGGGGTGAAACGGCGGCTCAGCGGCGGCGGCGGGCCGCGTGCACGGTGAAGTTCATTGAAAGCCGTTTATGGGTGAAAATGGCGCTCCAGTGCTGTGGAGCATATCGTTCCGACCCGGTTTCGGAGATGGCTGACGGCGGCCGAGGCCGCCCGCCGGCGGTGATTGCGCGCGCTCACTGGACAACATTCCCGGACCAGATTTGGATGCGCGCGCCATGCTGCTCATGATCGACAACTACGATTCGTTCACCTACAACCTCGTGCAGTACTGCGGCGAGTTGGGTCAGGAGGTCAGGGTCGAGCGCAATGACGCCATCGGCCTCGACGACATCCGCGCGCTCGCGCCCGAGTTCATCATCATCTCGCCCGGCCCCTGCAGCCCCGACCAGGCCGGCATCTCGATGGCGGTGGTGCGGGAATTGTCCGGCGAGTTTCCGATCCTCGGCGTGTGTCTCGGCCATCAGAGCATCGCGCAGGCCTTCGGTGGACGGGTGGTGCACGCCAAGCGCGTGATGCACGGCAAGACTTCGCTCATTCATCATCATTCGACCAGTGTGTTCAGGGGCCTCGAAAATCCCTTCACCGCCACCCGCTACCATTCACTGGTGGCGGAGCGTTCGAGCCTGCCGGACTGCCTCGAGATCACGGCGTGGACCGAAGACGAGGACGGTGGCTTTGATGAAATCATGGGCCTGCAGCACAAGACCTTGCCGGTGCACGGCGTACAGTTCCATCCCGAGTCCATCCTGACCGCCCACGGGCACAAGTTGCTGGAAAACTTCTTCGCCATCGGCCGCGCGAGCGCCTGAGGTCGCCATGGATATCCAGGCCGCCATTCGTCGCGTCGTCGACCGACACGATTTGAGTTTCGATGACATGCAGAGCGTGATGCGCAGCATCATGAGCGGCGACACCACGCCCGCGCAGATTGCGGGCCTGCTCATCGCACTGCGCATGAAGGGCGAGACCATCGACGAAATCGCCGCCGCCGCCAGCGTCATGCGCGAACTCGCGCAGCACGTGGAAGTCGGCATCGAGCCCTTGATAGACACCTGTGGCACCGGTGGCGACGGCATCGGCACGTTCAATATCTCGACCGCCGCCGCGTTCGTGACGGCCGCCGCCGGTGGCCACATCGCCAAGCACGGCAATCGCGCCGCCTCGGGCGCCAGCGGCAGCGCCGACGTGCTGGAAGCAGCCGGTGCGCGCATCGATCTGTCGCCCACCGAAGTGGCCGACTGTGTGCGCAGCGTCGGTGTCGGCTTCATGTTCGCGCCCGCCCATCACGGCGCCACGCGCCATGCCGCCGTGCCCCGCCGCGAGCTCGGCACCCGCACCCTGTTCAATGTGCTGGGGCCGCTGACCAATCCGGCCAATGCCTCGGTGCAGTTGATGGGTGTATACGACGTATCGTGGGTGACGCGCGCCGCCGAGGTGTTGCGGCGCCTGGGCGTGAAACGCGCGATGGTGGTGTGTGCCGAGGACGGCATGGACGAGATCAGCATCGGCGCGCTGACCCATGCGGCGGAACTGCGCGACGGTGAAGTGACGAGCTTCATCATCGACCCGCGCGAACTCGGCATTCCTTTTCAGCCGCTGGCGAGCCTCGCGGCCAAGAATCCGCAGGCAAGTCTCGCGCACATTCGCGCGGTGTATGACAACGAGGCGGGACCGGCGCGCGATATCGTCGCGCTCAACGCCGGCGCAGCTATCTATCTCGCCGGACTCGCGCCCAATCTGGCCGGCGGCCTCGAGCGTGCGCGCCAGATGCTGGCCAGCGGTGCGGCGCGCGAGGCCTTCGCGCGCTTCATCGCCCATACCAATACTTTTCCGAAACACTGAACGAGCAAGCCGCCCATGAGCGACATCCTGACTGAAATCGTGGCCCACAAGCGCACCGAAGTGGCAGCGCGCAAAGCCGTCCGCCCGCTGGCCGAGGTCGAAGCGGCGGCGCGGGCCGCGACGCCGACGCGCGGCTTTTTCAAGGCGCTCATGAGCAAGGTCGAAGCCGGTCTGCCGGGCGTGATTGCCGAATGCAAGAAGGCATCCCCCAGCAAGGGCGTGATTCGCGAACACTTCGACCCGGCCGCGATCGCGGCGAGTTATGAACGCGGCGGCGCGGCGTGTCTGTCGGTGTTGACCGACGAACGCTTTTTCCAGGGCAGCGATGCCGATCTGCGGGCGGCACGCGCGGCCTGCAAGCTGCCGGTCATCCGCAAGGATTTCATGATTGACCCTTACCAGATAGCCGAAGCGCGCGCGCTCGGCGCCGACTGCATCCTCTTGATAGTCGCCTGCCTCGAAGACGGACAGATGGATGAACTGGCGCGCACCGCGCAGGACTTTGGCCTCGACGTCTTGACCGAGGTCCACGACCGCACCGAGCTCGAACGCGCGCTGCGCCTGCGCACACCGATGATCGGCATCAACAACCGCGATCTGAAGCGCTTCGTCACCGACATCAACACCACTATCGGTTTGCTGAAAGACATTCCGGAGGATCGACTGGTGGTGACCGAATCCGGCATCAATACCGTCGAAGACATTGATCGTCTGCGCGCGCAGTCGGTCAATGCCTTTCTGGTCGGTGAAGCCTTCATGCGCGCCGACGATCCAGGCGCCAGGCTCAAGGAATTATTTTTCCGGTAGGTGCGAATGAATTCGCACCTGCCATGCCATTCGATCAGCGCTCAGCGCGTCGTGGCAAACACATCCTCGATGCTCTTGAAGGCCTTGAACTCGAGGCAGTTGCCGGACGGGTCTTCGAGGAAAAACGTGGCCTGTTCACCAGGCTGATCCTTGAAGCGGATATGCGGCGCGACGCGAAAGCTGACGCCGATGTAGTTCATGTGGTCGACCGCGCGGTGCCAGTCTTCCCAGCTCATGATGAGGCCGAAGTGCGGTATCGGGATGTCGTGACCGTCGACCTCGTTGGTGGGTGAGGGCACGCCCTTGCCCAGACAATGGGCCGAGATCTGGTAACCGAAGAAATCGAAATCGATCCAGGTGTCGCTGCTGCGCCCGACCCGGCAGCCCAGCACGTCGACATAGAAATTGCGCGTCGCTTCCAGGTTGTTCACGCGAAAGGCGAGATGGAACAGCGGGCGCTGACGGAATTCCTCAACCGCCGCTGGGGCTTGTTTGCTCTTGGCCATCGCGGGCTCCGTAGGTCTTGAATCGTTGCAGGGCGTCGCGCATTTCGGCGGCACTCAACAATATCGGCACGCCGGAGCTCGAGGCCAGCAGATATTGTTTGGCCAGTTCTTCCACTTCACGGGTCATGTCGAGCGCGCGCTCGAGATCGGCGCCGAGCGCGATCATGCCATGGTTGGCCAGCAGGCAGGCGCGGCGGTCGATGAGCGCCAGCAGCGCCACGTCGGACAGGGCCTGCGTGCCGAAAGTGGCGTAGGCCGAACAACGAATCGAATCGCCGCCGGCCTTGGCAATCATGTAGTGAAAGCCCGGGATGTCGCGGCGCTGGCAGGCGAGCGCGGTGGCATAGGGCGAATGCACGTGGACCACGGCATTGGCATCGGCGCGCACGGCATAGATGTCGCGATGAAAGCGCCATTCGCTGGACGGCTGCTGACGAGGATCGATGACGGTGCCATCGAGCCCCATGGCGACCATGGCGGCGGCGCTTTGCGCGCCGGGCTTGACGCCGCTCGGCGTGATGATGAAGCCGCCCTCGACACGCACGCTGACGTTACCGGCCGTGCCGCAGTTCAAGCCCAGCCGCTCGAGGGTCTGGCTCGCCGCGCACAAAGCTTCGCGCAGCGCGGCGCTCATTTCAGGAACAGCCGGTAGGCGGGATTGTCGGTCTCGTCCTCGAAACGCATGTCCAATTCGCGGATGACGGCTTCGAACGCCGCGTAATCGGCGGCGGGCACCTGTATGCCCATCAGCACACGGCCATAGGCGGCGCCGTGATTGCGGTAGTGAAACAGGCTGATATTCCAGCGCTGGCCGATGTGGGTCAAAAAGCGCAGCAGGGCGCCGGGCCGCTCGGGGAATTCGAAGCGCAGCAGGCGCTCGTCTTTCACGCCGCTGCCATGCCCGCCGACCATGAAGCGCACGTGCATCTTGGCGACGTCGTCATCGGTCATGTCGATGGGCGCGTAGCCCTTGTCGCGCAGGTTGGCGATGAGGGCGTGGCGTTCGGCATCGCGATCCTTGACCTGCACGCCGGCGAACACCGTCGCGTTGGCATCATCGCTGTAGCGGTAGTTGAACTCGGTGATGAGGCGCGGCCCGAGCGCGTGGCAGAACTCGCGGAAGCTGCCGGGGCGCTCGGGGATGGTCGCGCCTATCAGCACTTCGCGCTGTTCGCCGAGTTCAGCCAGTTCGGCGATGTGGCGCAGGCGGTCGAAGTTGACGTTGGCGCCGCTCAGAATGGCGACCAGGTTCTGGTCGCGCGTGCCTTCGCGTTTGACGTATTGCTTAAGGCCCGCCAGCGCCAGCGCGCCGGCCGGTTCGGCGATGGCACGGGTGTCTTCGAAAATATCTTTGACCGCGGCGCAGATCTCGTCGATGGTCACCGTCAGCACTTCATCGACCAGCTCGCGCGCGATGCGGAAGGTCTCGACCCCGGCCTGACGCACGGCGGCGCCGTCGGCGAAGATGCCGATGCGCTCCAGCATCACACGCTCACCAGCGTCGAGCGCGGCCTTCATGCAGGCCGCCTCGTCGGCTTCGACGCCAATCACCCGGATCTCCGGCGCCAACGCTTTCACATAGGCCGCCACGCCGGCAATCAGACCGCCGCCGCCCACCGGCACGAAGATCGCGCCGAGTTCACGCTGGTGCTGGCGCAGGATCTCCATGGCAACGGTGCCCTGGCCGGCAATCACCAGCGGGTGGTCGAAGGGCGGGATATAGGTCTGGTCGCGCGACTCGGCGAGCTTGTGCGCGTGATCGCTCGCCTCGTCATAGGTGTTGCCGTGCAGGACGATGTCGGCGCCCAGGCGCCGCACCGATTCGATTTTGATCTCGGGCGTGGTCTTGGGCATGACGATGGTCGCGCGGGTGCCCAGCACCTGGGCGGCGAGCGCCACGCCCTGCGCATGGTTGCCGGCCGAAGCGGTGATGACGCCGTTCGCCAGTTCGCTCGAGGATAGCGAGGCCATGAGGTTGTAGGCGCCGCGAATCTTGTAGGAGAACACTGGCTGCATGTCTTCGCGTTTCAGCAGCACACGATTGCCGAGTCGCCGCGAAATGGCGGGCGCCAGATCCAGCGGCGTTTCGCGCGCGACGTCGTAGACCGGCGCGCGCAGGATCATCTTCACGTAGTTATCGAGCATGGCCTTAAGATAACATTTGCGCCTTCCAAAACCGATTTTTATGCGGAGTTGAGCGAGTTATGGCGGGGCAGGACGACAAAAAACGCGCGGCCGCAGAAGCGGCGCTGGCCTATGTGATGGACGACGACATTGTCGGCGTCGGCACCGGCAGCACCGCCAACTATTTCATCGATGCGCTGGCCACGCGCAAGTCGCGCATCAATGGCGCGGTGGCAAGCTCGGAAGCGAGCGCGGCGCGCCTGCGGGGTCATGGCATCCAGGTGCTGGAGCTCAACGCCGTCAGCGACATCCCGGTGTATGTCGACGGCGCCGACGAAGCCAATCGTCACCGGCATCTCATCAAGGGTGGCGGCGGCGCGCTGACGCGCGAGAAAATCGTCGCCCAGGCCAGCATCAAGTTCGTGTGCATCATGGACGATTCGAAACTGGTGGCGCGGCTCGGCGCCTTTCCGCTGCCGGTCGAAGTGATCCCGATGGCGCGCAGCTTCGTGGCGCGCGAACTGGTCAAGCTCGGCGGCGCACCAGAATGGCGCGCGGGCTTCACCACCGACAACGGCAACCTCATCCTCGACGTGCACAATCTCGCCATCGACAACCCGGTCAGCCTCGAAGAGGCCATCAATCACATACCGGGTGTGGTGACCAATGGTCTGTTCGCGCGTCGGCCAGCCGACGTGCTCTTGATCGGCACCGACAGCGGCGTCGACACGCTGGCGTAAGCCATCATGGGCCGCTGGCTCATCATCGTCGGTGTACTGCTGGTGGTGGCGGGTCTGGCCTGGCCGTGGTTATCCAGGTTGCCTTTCGGCCGCCTGCCCGGCGACATCGTCATCGAGCGCCAGCACTCGCGCTTCTATTTCCCGTGGGTGACGTGCCTGGTGGTCAGCGTGCTGGTGAGCCTGGTGTCATGGCTTTTCCGCCGTTGAGGCCGGCTCGAGTTCGGTGTTGTCGTCTTCGGCCTCTTCCTCGTCGGGCTTGACGAAGTACCGCGCGAACAGGAGACCAATCTCGTACAGCATCCAGATCGGAATCGACAGCATGCACTGCGAGAACACGTCGGGTGGCGTCAGGATGGCGCCAGCGGTGAAGGCCCCGACGATCACGTAACGACGCTTCTCGGCCAGCTCCGCCGCGCTGATCATGCCGGTGCGCACCACCAGGAAGGTCGCCACCGGCACTTCAAAGGCAGAGCCGAAAGCCAGGAACATCTTGATCACGAAATCGAGATATTTGCTGATGTCAGTCATCACCGTCACGCCTTCCGGCGCGGTGGTGGTGAAGAAGCCGAAAGCGAGCGGGAACACCACGTAGTAGCAGAACGCCACGCCGATGTAGAACAGGGCGGTGCTCGAGATCAGCAAGGGCAGCGCCAGGCGCCGTTCGTTGAGATACAGGCCCGGTGCGACGAAGGCCCAGGCCTGGTAGAACACGAACGGAATCGAAACAAACAGCGCGGCGAAGGCCGTCAACACGAAGGGCGCATAGAACGACGACGCGACCTCGGTCGCGATCATGGTGCTGCCGCCCGGCATCTTGGCCAGCAAGGGCGCCGCCAGCCACGAATAGATGTGGTTCTGGAACGGCATCATGCACAGCAGCACCACGCCGACGCAGGCAATCGCCTTCAGCAGCCGCGACCGCAGTTCAATCAAATGCGAGATGAAAGACTGTTCGGCGCCTTGCGGTTTGTCGGCCGCCGCGGGCGCCTCGGGTGTGGATTGCAGGTCTTTGGAATCTGACATGGCCGGCTGTCGCGATGGCTACGCGGGCGAGTTGCGTGGATGGTTGTTCAGACCGGAGCGCCGGTCTTGGTCGCGGACGGTCCGGGGGCAGCGGTTACAGCGGGCGCGGCGGGAGGTTCGACGCTTTCAGCCGCAGTGGCTTCGCCCGCCGCCGCTGGCGCCGCCCCTGCCTGCTCCAGCGCTTCGGCGCGTGAGGTCGGTGCGCCGAGCGGGTTGCGCGCCAGTTCTTTCAAGCGCCGGTCTTCTTCCAGGAACTCGGCATTGAGCGCCTTGAATTCCTGGGTGTGGGCTTCACGCTCGAACTCGGCGCGCAATTCACGCGCCACGCGTTGCATGCGACCGAGCCACTGGCCGGTGGTGCGGATGAGTCCCGGCATGCGCTCCGGACCCACCACCACCAACGCCACCACGAAGATCAGCGCGAGTTCCCAGAAGCCGACGTCGAACATGGATGGACGTCAGACGCGCTCGTGTTCGGTGCGGGCTTCGCCTTCGATGACCTTGCTGTTGTCAGCCTTGGCCGCGGTCTCTTCCGCGCTGTCTTCACGCATCGCCTTCTTGAAATCGCGAATCCAGCCACCGACGTCGGCGCCAACGTTCTTGATCTTCTTGGTACCGAACAACAGGATGACGATGATCAGCACCACCACCAGATGTTGAATTGAAAAGCCCATGATTATCTCCTGTTGAGCGTGTGTGACGGGGTGCGGGCTTACTTCGCCGCGCGCTCCGCTTTCTCAGTGACGCCCGAGCGCCCGAATCTGCGTTCGAGCTCAGCCAATACAGCCGACGGTTCGATGCCTTTGAATTTGAGCAGAACCATCGAATGAAACCATAAATCAGCAGTCTCGTATACGATTTGCGCCGGATCCCCACCCTTGCCGGCGATGAGGGTCTCGGCGGCTTCTTCCCCGACTTTTTTCAGGATCTTGTCGAGGCCGGCATGAAAGAGGCCGGCCACGTAGGAGTCCTTGGGATCGGCGGCGCGACGCTCGTCTATCACTTGCGACAGTCGTTCGAGAACATCACTCACCGCTTTTCTCCCCCTTGGATGCGCTGTAGATCTGCGCCGGGTCACGCAGCACTTCATCGGTTTCGCGCCACTCGCCCGCGTCGAACACGCGATAAAAACACGACTCCCTGCCGGTGTGACAGGCGATACCCCCAAGCTGTTCCACGCGCAGGAGAATCGCATCGCCGTCGCAGTCGAGCCTGAGCTCACGAATGCGCTGCACATGGCCGGACTCCTCGCCCTTGCGCCACAGCCGGCCGCGTGAGCGCGACCAATAGACCGCGCGTCCTTCCAGTAAGCTCGCTTCCAGGGCTGTTTGGTTCATCCAGGCAACCATCAGTACGCGACCGCTGACGGCGTCCTGCGCCACCGCGGCCACCAGCCCGTCCTGGTCCCACTTGATGGCGTCCTGCCAGCTCACTGCCGCACCTCGATACCCGCGGCCGCGAGACGTGCCTTGGCGGCGCCGACCGTGTGTTCGCCGAAATGGAAAATGCTGGCCGCGAGCACCGCGTCGGCATGGCCGGCCCGGATGCCGTCGACCAGGTGGTCGAGTCCGCCAACGCCGCCGGAGGCGATAACCGGTATCGGCACGGCGTCGGCCACCGCGCGCGTCAGTTCGACGTCGTAGCCGTCGCGGGTGCCGTCGCGGTCCATGCTGGTCAGAAGAATCTCGCCGGCGCCGGCTTCGGCCATGCGCACCGCCCACGCCACGGCGTCGAGGCCGGTAGGCTTGCGACCGCCATGGGTGAACACTTCCCAGCGCAACGGATTTTCGCTGACGCGACGCGCATCGATGGCGACCACGATGCATTGTGCGCCGAACTTGGCCGAGGCTTCGGCGACGAAGGCCGGGTTGTTGACCGCCGCGGTGTTGATGCCGACCTTGTCCGCGCCGGCTTTCAGGAGCCGCCGCACGTCGGCGACCGTGCGCACGCCGCCACCGACCGTGAGCGGAATGAAGACCTGGGCAGCGACGGCCTCGACCACGTGCACGATGGTCTCGCGCGCGTCGCTGGAGGCGGTGATGTCGAGAAAGGTGATTTCGTCTGCGCCTTCGCGGTCGTAGCGACGCGCAATTTCGACCGGATCGCCGGCATCGCGGATATCAACGAAGCGGACGCCCTTCACCACGCGTCCGGCATCGACATCCAGACACGGGATCACCCGCTTGGCGAGGCCCATCAGCCGGTCTTGCCGTCGCACAGCTCGTCGGCGAGCGCTTGTGCGACAGCGAAATCCAAGGAACCTTCGTAGATTGCACGACCGGTGATCGCGCCTTCGATACCCTCGTGGGCGACCGCGCACAGAGCGCGGATGTCGTCGAGATTCGTGACGCCGCCGGAGGCGATGACCGGGATGGTCAGGGCGCGGGCAAACGCCACGGTGGCGTCCATGTTGAGGCCACTCATCATGCCGTCACGGCCGATGTCGGTGAACACGATCGCCTCAACGCCATCGGACTGGAAGTGCAGCGCGAGGTCGACGGCATCATGGCGGGACAGCTTGGACCAGCCGTCGATGGCCACCTTGCCGTCGCGCACGTCGAGCCCGACGATGATGTGGCCGGGGAATTCCAGGCACATGTCCGACACGAAGTGCGGCGCGGTGACGGCCTTGGTGCCGAGGATCACGTAGCTGACCCCGGCATCGAGATAACGCTGGATGGTGTCTTCGTCGCGGATGCCACCGCCGACCTGTATCGGTACGTCGGGGCAGTGTTCGGCGATGGTGTGAATGATTTCGTGGTTGACCGGCCGGCCGTCGGTGGCGCCGTTCAGATCGACGATGTGCAGGCGCCGCGCGCCGGCCTCGACCCAACGTCGGGCGACCGCGAGCGGGTCGTCCGAGTAAACCGTGTCGCGGTTCATGTCGCCCTGCCGAAGGCGGACGCACTTACCGTCTTTGATATCGATAGCAGGGATCAGCAACATGGGACAGGGTCGACGTCGTGACAGAGCAGGGCTGTGGTTTGCTGTTTTTTACTTGGGCGGCTTTATTTTCAAGCTCTGCCGAAATGTTAGCACAAGGACTTTCGAAGATCGTCCAGTCCCGTGCCCAAGGCTCAGTGCGCTTCATCCCAATTTTGCCCACGGCCCACGTCGACCACCAGCGGCACGGCGAGCGTGGCCGCGCTGGCCATGATGTCGCGCACGCCCTCGACCACGGCGTCGGCCGCCGCAATCTCGACTTCGAGCACCAGTTCGTCATGCACCTGCATGATGAGGTCGGCCGGCACCGCATCCCGTTCGAGCCAGGCGGCGACCGCGATCATGGCGCGCTTGATGATGTCGGCGGCGGTGCCCTGCATGGGCGCATTGATGGCGGTGCGCTCGGCGTATTGGCGACGCTGCACATTGCGCGTGTTGATTTCGGGCAGGTACAGACGGCGCCCGAATACGGTCTCCACGTAGCCCTGCTCATGGGCCAGCGCGCGGATGCGGTCCATGTAGGCGCGCACCTGCGGATAGCGCTCGAAATAGCGGTCGATATAGGCCTGCGCGGCGCCCCTGTCGATGCCGAGCTGGCGCGCGAGACCAAAGGCCGACATGCCATAGATGAGACCGAAGTTGATGGCCTTGGCGGCGCGGCGCTGCTCGTCGCTGACGGTGGCGAGTGTCGCGCCGAACACCTCGGCGGCGGTCGCGCGGTGCACGTCCTGCCCGGACGCGAAGGCCTCGGTCAGGCCGGCGTCCTCCGACAGGTGGGCCATGATGCGCAATTCGATCTGGGAGTAGTCGGCCGCAATCAGCAGGCGTCCCGGCGGCGCGATGAAGGCCTGGCGGATGCGCCGTCCTTCATGACTGCGGATGGGAATGTTCTGCAGATTGGGGTCGGTCGATGACAGGCGCCCGGTCGCCGCCACCGCCTGGTGATAGCTGGTGTGCACGCGGCCGGTCACGGCGTTGAGCTGCTCGGGCAGCTTGTCGGTGTAGGTCGATTTCAGCTTGGACAGCGAACGATGGTCGAGAATGAGCTGCGGCAGCGCATGCTCGGCGGCCAGCTCCTCGAGCGCCGATTCCGCGGTGGAAGGCTGGCCGGTCGGCGTCTTGGACAGCACCGGCAGTTTCAGCTTGTCGAACAGGATGGCCTGAATCTGCTTGGGCGAGCCGATATTGAACACTTCGCCGGCTTCGTCGTGGGCGCGCGCTTCGATTTCGCGCATACGCTCGTCGAGCTCGGCGCTCTGCTCGCGCAGTAGCCGGCCGTCGATGAGCACACCGCGCCGCTCCATGGCCGCCAGCACCGGCAGCAGCGGCATTTCAATCTCTTCCAATACCGCAAGCAGCGACGCTTCGGCCTGAATCCGCGGATACAGATGCTGATGGAGCCGCAGGCACACTTCAGCATCTTCGGCCGCGTAAGGCCCGGCCTGCTCGAGGGCCACCTGCTCAAAGCCGATCTGCTTGGCGCCCTTGCCGGCCACGTCCTCGTAATGGATGGTGTGGTGACCGAGGTATTTCAGCGCCACTGAATCGAAGTCATGGCGCCCCGAGGTGCTGTTGAAGACATAGGACTCGAGCATGGTGTCATAGGCGATGCCGCGCAGATCGACGCCGTGGTTCTTGAGCACATTGCGGTCGTATTTAAGGTTATGACCAACTTTGCGCGGGGTGTCGGCTTCGAGCATAGGGCGCAGCTTGGCCAGCACGGTATCGAGGTCGAGCTGCTCGGGGACACCCACATAGTCGTGCGCCAGCGGCACATAGGCGGCGCGACCAGCGGTATGACTGAACGACACGCCGACCAGGCGCGCCTGCATGTAGTCGAGGCTGGTGGTTTCGGTATCGAAGGCGAACACCTCGCTGGCGGCGAGTTCGGCCAGCCATTCATCGAAGCGCGCCATGTCGAGCACGGTCTCGTACTCGGCGGCGTTCGCCGGCGGTGGTGGCGGCGCCTCTTCGTTCGCCTTATCAAGCTGCCGGCCGCGCAGTTCCTTCAGCCAGCTCGTGAATTCGTAGCGCTGAAAGAGCTCGGTGAGACGCGCGTCGTCCGGCGCGGCAAGCAGGAGTTGTTCGGGATGAATGCCGGTGTCGATGTCGCGCATCACCGTCACCAGGCGCCGCGACAGCGGGATCTGCTCGAGAGCGGCGCGCAGGTTGTCACCGACCTTGCCGGTGATGTCGGCGGCATGCGCGACCACGCCATCGAGCGAACCGTAGGTATTGAGCCATTTGCAGGCGGTCTTGGGGCCGACCATCGGCACGCCGGGCACGTTGTCGACGCTGTCACCGACCAGGGTCAGGTAATCGATGATGCGTTCGGGTGGCACGCCGAACTTGGCCAGCACGCCGGCCGGATCGAGCCTGGTGTCGTCCATGGTGTTGATGAGCGTCACCTGCGCGTCGACCAGTTGCGCGAGATCCTTGTCACCGGTCGAGATCAGCACCTGCATGCCCGCCACGCGCGCCTGCTCGGCCAGCGAGCCGATGACGTCGTCCGCTTCCACACCCGGGATCTGCAGCAGGGGCATGCCCATGGCCTTGATCATTTCGTGCAGGGGTTCTATTTGGGCGGCGAGGTCGTCGGGCATCGACGGACGCTGGGCTTTGTATGCGGGGAACCAGGCGTCGCGATGGGTCGGCCCGCGCGGGTCGAAGACGACCGCGAAGTGATCGGTCGGATAGGCGTTGCGCAGCCGACGCAGCATCGCAATCACACCGTGCATGGCGCCCGTCGGCTCGCCCTTGGAATTATTCAAGGCGGGCAAGGCGTGAAAGGCGCGATACAGGTACGACGATCCGTCGACCAGGACGAGCAACTGGGTCATGTACTGTGTGCCTCTAGCGGAACCGTGTCACCGCACGGCCATGGCTGCCGTGATTCTGTGCGGGATTCGATGGTATTCTAAGCGGGCAATCAAGCGCCAAGGCAGTGCCTGCGAGTAACCCATGAGAGCATCCCTAGTCGCCCTTCTTGTCAGCAGTCTTGTCGCGCCGCTCGCGAGCTTGGCTGCCGACGACAACACAAAATTCAGTGAGGTGCCGCCACCGCCGCCAGCCGCAACGGTGCCGGTGCCCGACGAAGGCGACGATGCCGCGGCCACCTCAAGTGGTCCGCAGCCCGAAGTCACCATCGTGCAGCGCAAGGATGCCAAGGTCGAAGAATATCGCCTCAATGGCCGCCTCTACATGGTCAAGGTCATGCCCTTCGTCGGTCCAGCCTATTACTACGTCGATCGCGACGGCGATGGCTTGATGGAATCGAAGATCAACGGCCGCGGCGCCGAGCCGCGAGCGCCGCAGTGGGTGATCCTGAGCTGGTAAGTCGGCGCAATTGAAAGCCCACGCCCGCGCGCCAACCCATGCGCGGGCCATGTCCCGGTCACGGCATGTCCGTCTACACCGTCGTTGAGCGCCACGAGCTCGAAGCCTTCCTCGCCGACTACGATGTCGGGCCGCTGCTCAACTACAGCGGCATCACTGCCGGCATAGAGAACACCAATTATTTCGTCACCACAGTGGCTGGCGCCTATGTGCTGACTTTGTTCGAGTTCACTCCCGCCAGCGAATTGCCATTCTTTCTGGCGCTGATGGCGCATCTGGCTGAACACGGCGTGCCGAGTGCGCATCCGCTCGCCGACCGCGCCGGCCGCTACCTGCGTGAATTGAACGGACGGCCAGCGGCCTTGGTCATGCGCCTGCCGGGCGCGAGTGTCGCGCAGCCGGAAATTGCGCACTGTCGCGCCATCGGCAGCGCCATGGCGCGCATGCATCTGGCGACGCTCGACTTCACGCCCCGGCGCGACAATGAGCGCGGCGCGGCGTGGCGCGCCAGCACGGCACGCGTGGTTGCGCCCCGTCTGGACGAAGCCGATGCCGCGCTGCTGTGGGAAGCGGTGCGGGAATTTGCTGAAGAGCGCTTTACCGGCCTGCCCGGCGGCGTCATCCATGCTGACCTGTTTCGCGATAACGCGCTGTTTGAAGGGCAGCGCCTCACGGGCCTCATCGATTTCTATTACGCCCATAGCGGCGCTTTCATCTACGACCTGGCAGTAGCGGTCGCCGACTGGTGTTTTGACGACGACAAGGTCGCGCTGCAAGGCCCGCTGGCGGCAGCCCTGCTGGGCGCCTATGCCGAGGTGCGCAGCCTGCTGCCCGCCGAAAGGGCGGCCTGGATGATGGCGCTGCGCGCCGCCGGTTTGCGTTTCTGGCTGTCGCGGTTGAAAGACATGCATTTCCCGCGCGACGGGGAATTGGTGCACATCAAGGATCCGCAGCCCTTCAAGCGTGTGCTGCTGTGCGGACGCGGCGCGGCCGGCCAGTTCGAAAAACTCTTGCCCTGAAAACAAAAAGGCCCGGCAGAGCCGGGCCTTTTCGTCACCTGAGTGCTTGACTCAGTTGTTGGTCACGACCAGGTCGACGCGACGATTCTTGGCCATGTTGGCCGCCGAATCGTTGGCCACCACCGGCTTCGACTCGCCGAAGCCCGCCGAGGTCAGGCGCGCTGCGCTGACACCCTTGCTGACCAGGTAGTCCATCACCGACTTGGCGCGCTTCTCGGACAGCGCCTGGTTGTAGGCGTCGGCACCGCGGCTGTCGGTATGACCTTCGATACGCACCGAGACCGCCGACTGCTGATTCAGCACTTCAACCGCCTGGTCGAGGATGGTGGTCGATTCGGCCTTGAGCTTGGCGCTGTCGGTGTCGAAGTTCACGCCCTGCAGGGACATGAGGGTCGCACCCACTTCCGGGCAGCCTTCGGCATTGACCTTGACGCCGGCCGGGGTGCCCGGGCACTTGTCATTGGGGTCGATGACGCCGTCACCATCGGAATCCTTGGGCGCAACGGCCACCGGCTTCGGCGCTGGTGCAGGCGCGACGGCCGGGGTCGGTGCGGGCGCAGGTGCTTCGGCAGGCTTCTCGCGGCAGATGAAGTAACCGGCGGTGGCGCCGAGCACGGCGCCGGCGGCCATCGGGCCAGGATCGTCACCGCCCACGGCGGCCGCGACACCTGCGCCGAGCGTGGCGCCCAGCAGCGGGCACAGCACGGTGGCAGGCTTGATCTCCTGGTTCGCGCAGCCTGCGGCCAGCGCGCCCATGAGCAGAACGAGCGCAATTCGATAAAGTTTGTTCATTGCCGAAGTCCCCACTTGATTCAATTTGTAGTCGAGCCGTCAATCGCACCGAGTTCAGTGCCGGTCCCAAGCATTCCATGCCTTCGTTTTGTTGCAGAAATGTAACGGCGTAACGGCAACAAGGATGATAACACAAAAATTTTCGATGCCTAGCCTGCGGGAGTCATGCGCTCAGTGCGGAAAAACCGCCGTTGGCGCCACGCCTTGCGCTGCTTTCCTTCAGCCTGCGCGACTGGCGCCGGGCGTCAGTGGGCGGCCCTCGTTGTGGCCGAAACGAGACGACCGGCGGACACCATGCTAAAGAGCGCCGGTTTCCAGGGCCTGCAGCAATTCGCGGCGACGCTCGAGACGCGAGTCGGACAGGAATTCCTCGGCCAGGGTCTCGGCGTGGCGCACATCGGTGTGGGTGACGATGTGTTTGATCTCGAGCAGAGCGGCCGGATGCACGCTGAACTCCGTCAGTCCCAGGCCCAGCAACAGCCGCGTGTAGCGCACGTCACCGGCCATCTCACCGCACATCGCGACCGGAATACCGGCGCTGCGGCCGGCGCCTATGGTGGTCGACACCAGACGTAGCACGCCTGGATTCAAGGGATCGTAGAGGTAGCTGACCTCATTGTTCACGCGGTCGATGGCCACCGCGTACTGGATGAGGTCGTTGGTGCCTATCGACAGGAAGTCGAGATGCCTGGCAAACACGTCCGCGCAAATCGCTGCGGCCGGCACCTCAATCATGCCGCCTATCGGCATGTTCGGATCGAACGCGATGCCGCGACGCGTGAACTCGTTGCGTATGGTGCCGACGATATCGAGCACCTGGTGCACTTCGTCGACGCTGGACAGCATCGGGATCATCATGCGCACCGGGCCGAAGGCCGACACGCGAATGATGGCGCGCAACTGTGGCCAGAACAGCGACGGCTCGCGCAGACACAGACGAATGGCACGCAGACCCAGCGCTGGATTCGCCGCGAAGGGGATGTTGGCGACGCCGACGTCCGGCATCTTGTCAGCGCCGAGATCGGCCGTGCGGATGGTGAACGGCAGGCCACCGAGGGCGTCGATCATCTGCCGGTAGGTGTTGAAGTGTTCGTCTTCGTCGGGATAGGTCGAACGGTTGAGAAACAGGAACTCGGTGCGATACAGGCCGACGCCGTCCGCACCCACTTCGCGCACGCTCTTGAAGTCTTCCGCCAGTTCGACGTTGGCATACAGATGGATGACGCGACCGTCGAGCGTGACAGTGGGCGCATCGCGCAGCACCTGCAGGCTTTCGACATAGCTCAGGCGCTCAGCCTGACGCTTGCGGTATTGGAGCAGCACCCGTTCGTCGGCGCCGCCCAGCACCACGCCATCATCGCCATCAACGATGATGGTCTCTTCTTCCTGTATGTAGCGCCGCGCGTGATGCAGGCCGGCGACGCCCGGAATGCCGAGGCTGCGCGCCAGAATCGCGGTATGGGACGTTGGACCGCCGAACTCGGTGACGAAACCCGCCACGCCATGGTGTTGCAGCAGCACCAGATCGGTCGGCGCCAAATCGCGCGCGATGATGATCATGCCCTTGAGCTTCTGGTCGGGCAGTTCATGCCGCAGCGGCGGATGGCGCAGAAGATTGCGGAAGATGCGGTCGACCACATGGTCAACGTCGTCCTTGCGCGTGCGCAGGTAGGGGTCTTCCATCTCCTCGAACACCGCGATCAAGGAATCGCGCTGCAGCTTGACCGCCCATTCGGCGTTGACGCGGTTGTCGCGGATGATGCGCGCCGGCTCGTCGTTGAAGGCGGCGTCGTCCAGCATCAGCATGTGGGTGTCGATGAAGGCCACGATCTCGGCCGGCGTACCCGACGGAATGTGCGCGCGAATCTCACGCAGATGATGTTTGGCCAGCGCCACCGCGGCGTGCAGGCGCTCGATCTCGGCATCGACTTCGCCGACTTCGAGATGGTACTCGGCGATGTCGAGCTGGTTGCGCTCGACGATGTGTACGCGGCCGATGGCGATGCCGCGCGAAATCGCCACTCCGTGCAGTGAGAAACTCATGAGGGCTCACCGAATTTGTCGGCAATCAGGGCGGTCAGGGCATCCAACGCCGCCTGCTCGTCAGCGCCGGTGGTGCAGATCTCGATCTCGGCGCCCTGCGCCGCAGCCAGCATCATCACGCCCATGATGCTTTTGCCGTTGACCTTCTTGCCGCCCTTGCTGAGCGCCACGTCGCAGCCGTAGCTGGCCGCCGTCTGCACGAACTTGGCCGCGGCGCGCGCATGCAGTCCGAGACGGTTGATGATGATGAGTTGCGCTGTGGGCATGGGCGACGGTTCCGAAAATGGTCTTTTAGAGATCGCGATGGCTGATGGCGGCGCGTTTGCCGCGCGCGGCGAATTCGCGCGCCATGCGTTCAGCCATGTATACCGAGCGGTGGCGGCCACCGGTGCAGCCGAAGGCGATGGTGAGATAGGTGCGATTGACCTCTTCGAACTGCTCGACCCAGGTCTCGAGGAAACGCCCGATGTCGGACGCCATTTGCTGCACCATCGGCGCGGCGTCGAGAAAATCCCGCACCGGCGCATCGCAGCCCGAATAGTCGCGCAACTGCGAGTCCCAGTAGGGATTCGGCAGGCAGCGCACGTCGAACACGAAATCCGCATCGCTCGGCACGCCGTGCTTGAAGCCGAAGGATTGAAACTGCAGGGCCAGCGAACCGCTCGCGCGCTTGGTGATGAGTTCGCGAATCGCGGCGCGGAACTCGTGCACATTGGTGCGCGTGGTGTCGATGCGGATGTCGGCGCGCATGGCCAGCGGGTCGAGCAGGCTGCGCTCGAGCGCGATGGCGTCCGCCAGCGGTCGCTCCTCGGAAGACAACGGATGCTTGCGGCGCGTCTCGCTGAAGCGCCGCAACAGGGTTTCATCGCTGGCATCGACGAAGATCAATTCCGCCTGGGCGGTCTCCAGCGCGAGCCGGTCCATCACACCCGGCAGGGAGGCCAGTGCATTGGGCTGATTGCGCGCGTCGATACCGACCGCGACCTTGTCGAAATGAGGCTGATTCTGATCGGCGATGAAGCGTGCGAAATTGACCAGAATGCCGACGGGCAGATTGTCGACGCAGTAGTAGCCGGCGTCTTCCAGCGCATGCAGCGCTATCGACTTGCCGGCACCCGACAGTCCGGAGACGATCAAAAATCGTCGGCCATCGCTCATTGCGTGAACCGTGGACTGCGGGTGCTGAGGCTCGACATGGAGAAGTTCAACCGCGGTGGTTGGTGACCTTTTCCTTGTGCTTCTTGATCTGCCGGTCGAGCTTGTCGACCAGCGCATCGATGGCGGCGTACATGTCGTCATCCTCGCTGTGGGCATGGATGTCGTTGCCCGCGACATGGATGGTGGCTTCCGCCATCTGGCGCTGCTTTTCCACCCCCAACACCACGTGCACGTTCACGAGGTGGTCGAAATGACGCTCGATGCGGCTGAGCTTGGTCTGGATGTAGTCGTTCATCGAGTCAGTGACTTCGACGTGGCGCCCATCGACTTTGATATGCATGGCTCTCTCCTCTGGACTTCTGTAATTGATTCTGGCCGGCGGCGGCGGGCCGCTCAAGCAATTCGCTTTCTTTCGTTGGACGGCGGAATGGACATCGCTTCACGGTACTTGGCCACAGTGCGTCGCGCCACTTGCACCCCCTGATCGGACAACAGCTCGGCAATCTTGTGATCGCTCAGCGGCTTCTGGACGTTTTCGGCCGCGATGAGTTTCTTGATCACCGCGCGTATGGCGGTCGATGACGCCTCACCGCCCAAGGTGGTGCTGACGTGACTCGAAAAGAAGTATTTGAGTTCAAAGATGCCGCGCGGCGTGTGCATGTACTTGCGTGTGGTGACGCGCGAAATGGTTGATTCGTGCATTTCCAGCGCTTCGGCGATGTCATGCAGCACCAGCGGTTTCATCGCTTCTTCGCCGTGCTCAAGAAACGCACGCTGACGCTCGACGATGGCGGTCGCGACGCGCAGCAAGGTTTCACTGCGGCTTTGCAGACTCTTGATGAACCAACGTGCCTCCTGCAGATGGCTGCGCAGGGAGTTGTTGCCTTCGCTGTTGTCCGCGCGTTTGATCATGCTCGCGTAGTAGGGATTGACGCGCAAGGGCGGCATGGTCTCGGCGTTCAATTCAACGCGCCAGCGGTCTTTGACCTTGAACACGAACACATCGGGCACGATGTATTCGGTCTGCTCTTCGCTGTACTGCGAGCCGGGGCGCGGATTGAGCGACTGGATGAGGGCGATGACCTCGGCGAGCTCTTCGCGTGCCAGCTTCAGGCGCCGCATGAGCTGGTTGTAATCGCGACTGGCCAGGGTATCCATGTAGTCGGACACGCAGCGACGGGTCTCGGCCAGCCACGGCGTGTCGGCCGGCAGTTGCGCGAGCTGCAGCAGCAGGCATTCGCGCAGGTCGCGCGCCGCCACGCCATTCGGCTCGAGGCCCTGCACCAGGCGCAGGATGGCCTGCACTTCATCGGCTTCGATGTCATCCTTGATGGCGGCGCTGACGGTGGCCGCCAGCTCCTCCAGCGGACTGGTCAGGTAGCCGGCGCCATCGAGGTCATCGACGATGGTCACGGCGATGGCGCGGTCGCGGTCGCTGAGCGGCGTCAGGTTGACCTGCCACAACAGGTGCTCGCGCAGGGTCGGTGGCGTGACGCTGGCGCGTTCGTAGTCGCCGTCCTCGCCGTCGCGGTTGCCGGTGGAGGTGCCAGAGGTGGTGAGGGTGTCGTAAATTTCGTCCCAGTCGGTATCGACCGGCAGTTCATCGGGGATGTCGTCGCTGACCGTGCGGCTCTCGGTTTCCACCGGGTCGCCGCCGCCCACTTCAAAGCTCGATTCGAAACTGGCTTCGAATTCACCGTCGTCGCCATTGGTGCTGGCGGCGGGTTCGACGGCGCTGAAACCCGGGTCTTCATAGTCGTCGGCGCCGTCCGCGACCTCGAGCATCATGTTCGATTCCAGCGCGTCCTGGATCTCGACAGATAGCTCCATGGCGGATAGCTGTAACAGGCGAATGGCCTGCTGCAGCTGCGGCGTCATCGTCAGATGCTGGCCGAGCTTCAATTGAAGTGATTGCTTCATATCCTCCCGGCAACCGTTGAATCAAATACTCATCACGCTGTTTGAACCTATAGTAGCGCACCCAGCTTTGACTGGATCAATACTTGCATAGGCTTTTTGGGCTTTGTGCGCGTGGAGCGCGTCCCAAGGGATCTTCGGCCGGGCGCGACCAGCCTTTACAGCTTGAAGGTCTCGCCGAGGTAGACGCGCCTGACCTTTTCGTCCGACAGGATGGCCTCGGCATCGCCCTCGGCGATGATGGTGCCTTCATTGACGATGTAGGCGCGGTCGCAGATGCGCAGGGTTTCCTGCACGTTGTGGTCGGTGATGAGCACGCCGATGCCGATCTGCTTCAAGTGACGAATGATGCGCTGAATGTCACCGACCGAAATCGGGTCGACGCCGGCAAAGGGTTCGTCGAGCAGGATGAAACGCGGCTCGGTGGCCAGCGCGCGCGCGATTTCGACACGGCGGCGCTCGCCGCCGGACAGCGACATGCCGAGATTGTGGCGAATATGCTCGATGTGGAATTCCTGCAGCAGGGCGTCCATGCGCCGCTGGCGCTGGTGGTCGTTCAATTCCGGAATGATTTCGAGCACGCCGAGGATGTTCTGCTCGACGGTCAGCTTGCGGAACACCGAGGCTTCCTGGGGCAGATAGCCGAGCCCCTTGCGCGCACGCACGTCCATCGGCAGGCGGGTCAAGTCCTCGGTGTCGAGGTGGATGGATCCGCCCTCGCTCGCGATGAGCCCCACGATCATATAGAAGCTGGTGGTCTTGCCGGCGCCATTGGGGCCGAGCAGGCCGATCACCTCACCGCTTTGCACCGACAGGCTCACATCTTTCACCACCCGCCGCGAACGGTAGGTCTTGGCGAGATGGCTGACCGCCAGCACGCTCACGGCAGCGCCCTGCGTGGCTGGCGCCAAGGCCGATGAATGGGGGAAAGCGCGGTCAAGACGACACCCGGCACCCTTGCGCGTTGACCTTGGCACCGGCGGCCGATGCCGGGCATTTGTCCTCGCCGTCCGGCACACCGTCCTTGTCACCATCGCCCGCCGGCGGCACGACAACCGCGGCAGGCGCCGCGGGCGCGGTTGGCGCGGGTGTGGCCACCGGCGCCGCGGTGGAGGCGGCGGGCGCGGTTTCCGGCGGTTTCTTCTTGGGCGGAATGATGATGCGCACGCGACCGCTGCCTTCCTTGGGCCGCTGGTCCTTGTCCGCTTCGCCGGCGCGCGCCGAGCGCGCGGTGATGATGCTCTTCTTGGTGTCGTAATTGATGCGATGGCCTTCGAACAGCCGTTCGCCCTGGGTCACGCGCGCCTTGTCGATGAGGTTCAAGAGCGAACGGTCGGCGTGATATTCAATCTGCATGGCCTGGCCGTGCACGTCGTCGTCGTGGTCCGGGGTCTGCTTGAAGGTCGCGGGACGGCCTTCGAGGTAGGCGTCCTTCATGTCCTTGTTCTCGGTGAAGTTGACGCGCAGACGGTCACCGGTCATGTGCATCGAGCCCTGGTCGACCACCACGTTGCCGACATATACCGTGGTGTGCTCTTCATCATCGAGCTCGGCGAAGTCGGCTTCGATTTGCACCGGCTGCTGGGCATCGGTCGACAGTGCGTGGGCCGGGCTGGCAAACACCGCCAGCAGCAACAGCGAGCGAGCACACGAGGCCGCGCGCGGGCAGCGCAGCAGCGGGTTCAGAGTCTCCTCAACTCTGCGGCTTGACGACTTCATGCCTGGCTCTTACCTGGTTCAACAATTCGAGACGTTCATGCGCGAAATTGGCGCGCATGCCGACGGAATGGGATACGGTCGCGGGCGCGATGATGGTGGTCGGCTGGTCGGACTCCGCATATTGTTCCTTCGGCAACACTCGCAGTTCCGACGTCAGCACCTGGTAGACGCGTTTGCCGGCCTTGTTCTGGCGCCAGATCTCGACCGGACCATGCAGCAGCACGACTTCGTTACCCGAACTCACCCAGCCTCGCTCGGCAACGACATGCCATGGCTCAAGTGTGCCATTGTAAATCTCAAGATGCGGGCTGGCCAATTCCGTTGAATCATCGTCGGGGAAATGTTCGAGACGCTTGGCGTAGAGCACGTTGGCGACCTGGCCTTCCATGCTCAAAGTGCGACGGACCATGTCGTCGATGTAGTAATCCGGTTCATGCTGACGCCGGGCGGCGGCGCTGCGCTCCTCGAGTTCCAGTCGGTGCAGCATCCAGAAACTGCCGATGCTGAGCAGCACAACGGCGAGCGTGGTCAGCCAGGCGTTCATGCTTGCGGGCCGACGGCCTCGGCGTGACGGCGCAAGGCGCGCGGAGCGGAGCGACCTTGCATTAGTGCGCTGTCCCGCAATGAATCTTCGTAATTCGGTTGCTCTCGAACCGCCAGGCCGCGTTGCTTGTCGTCGCAATAGCGCCGCTATTACTCCTCCGCGCGCCTTGTCTGGCGGCCCGATAGCCGCGCGAATTATCGAAGTTCATCACGGGACAGCGCACTAGACGACCCGCGCCCTCAGCAAGTCATGCATGTTCAACACCCCGATCAGGCGTTGGCCCTCGCCGACCACCAGCAGCGCGTTGATCTTGTGCTCCTGCATGAGGCGCAGCGCTTCGGCCGCCAGCAGGTCGCGACCGGCGGTCTTGCAGCCGCGGGTCATGACGTCGGCCATGCGCGCGGCGCGGATATCGTGATTGCGTTCGAACACACGGCGCAGGTCGCCGTCGGTGAAGACACCGACCAGCGTGCCGTCGCCATCGACCACCGCGGTCAGGCCGAGGCCCGAACGGGTCATTTCGACCACCGCGTCGGCGACCGGCGCGGTCGGTAGCACGGTCGGCATATCACTGCCGGAATGCATGAGGTCGTCGATTTTCAGCAAGCGCCGGCCGAGCGCGCCGCCGGGGTGGGCGCGGGCGAAATCGCGGGCGGTGAAACCGCGCACCTGCAGCATGGCGATGGCGAGCGCATCGCCCATCGCCAGCGCGGCGGTGGTGCTGGAGGTCGGTGCGAGCCCGAGCGGGCAGGCTTCCTCGCGCACATCGACCAGGATATGCACGGTGGCGGCGCTGGCGAGCGTCGAGCGCGGGTTGCCGGTGATACCGATCAGAGGCACGCCGAGGCGCTTGATGAGCGGCAGGAGGGTCGTCAGTTCTTCGGTCTCGCCGGAGTTGGACAGGGCCAGCACCACGTCGCTCGCGGTGATCATGCCCATGTCGCCGTGGCAGGCCTCGCCGGCATGAACAAAGAACGCCGGCGTGCCGGTGCTGGCGAGCGTCGCGGCTATCTTGCCGCCGATGTGGCCGGACTTGCCCATGCCCAGCACCACCACCCGGCCGCTGCAGGCGAGCATGGCGCGCACCGCCGCCACGAAACTTGCGTCGACGCGCGCCACGAGATCCGCCACCGCGCGCGATTCGATTTCGAGCACCGCGCGGCCCATTTCCAGGAGCGCGGTCGTATCGGGCTCACGCTTGTTCGATGGCTGTTGGCTCACGTTGTTCTTGACCACCGCTGCCGCGGCATCGTTCCGAATGAAGGGGAAGGGGACGGCGCGCGGCGCACGGCCAGAAGGCGGACGCTGGAGCGCGGTTTCAACACCGCGCGAATAATGCCAGATCGGCCGGTGTTACGACATCCGTGACAGTCGGCTGCGCTTCTATAATCGAAAGCCGAGCAGCCCTCGAGTAGCCCTGTGAAAGCCATGATCCTTGCCGCCGGTCGCGGCCAGCGCCTCGCGCCCCTGACCGACACCCTGCCCAAGCCGCTGGTCGAGATCGGCGGCACCACCCTCATCGAGCGTCACGTCATGCGCCTGTGCGCGGCCGGCCTCAATGAAATCGTCATCAATGTCGCCCATCTCGGCGCCCTGATCGAAGCGCGTCTCGGCGATGGCAGAGCCTATGGCGCGCGTATCGTCTATTCACGCGAGAGCGAGGGCGCGCTCGAAACCGGCGGCGGCATCGCGCGCGCCCTGCCGCTGCTCGGCGACGCGCCGTTCCTGGTGGTCAACGCCGATGTGTGGACCGACTGCCCGTTAGCTTTCAGCCAACGCCCCCAAGGCGCCGCGCACCTGGTGCTGATCCCCAACCCGCCCCATCATCCACGCGGCGACTTCAACCTCGAAGGTTCACGCGTCACGCGCGAAGCGCCTTATCACTACACCTACGCCGGCATTGGCGTGTACGAACCGGCGCTGTTTCGCGACCATGGGGAGGCCCATTTTCCGCTCGCGCCGCTGCTCTTCGCGCTCAGCGCGGCGGGCCGACTGAGCGGCCAGATCCATCACGGGCGCTGGTTTGATATCGGTACGCTCGAGCGTCTGGAAGCTGCGCGAACGGCGGTCGCGGCGGTCTTGCCCGAACAGTGACACCTACCCATATGGGGAGGCCCAAGGGTTGACGGGGCGGATTTGAGCGGCCAAGATGCCGCCGCGCACCTACAAAAAGACCCCGGACCAGCGCCCTTGAGCGGGCCCTGATTCCGAAGAAAGCGCACATGTTTTCAAACGAAGTCGTTCGCAATGCAGTATCGCTCACGCATGCATTGCCGGTGGGCCGCATGGCACCGGCATCGACCATTCATCGCCGTCTTGCTGACGCTGGCCGTGTTCTATGGCGCCAGTGCCAGCGCCGGCTCCGGTGGTGATCGCGCTCCTCCCCCCGTCCTTCGCGTTCTCAAACTCAAACAACAGGAAATCAATCTGCCGCACCGGGACAGCGCCGGAGAGTTCGGCATGCTCGCCGATTTTGCGCGCCGTCGCGGCATGAGCATCCAGTGGATTGAAGCCGAGCGCCCCGACCAGCTTTACCAGCGGCTGCGCCGCGGCGAAGGCGATGTGCTGGCCACCGACCTGGCGCCGGAACAGGCGCGCGACGCGGGCCTGCTGCCGAGCCGCTCGATGGGCTCGTTCCGTTACTTCGCCTACGGCCGCAAAAATTTGCTGGCCACCGATCCGCGCAACCTGCAAGGCCTGCGCGTCGCCATCAGCGTCGCCTCGCCGCTGTGGCCCTGGTTCGAACAACTGCGCCGCGAAGTGGCGGGCATCGTGCCGGTGCTGCTGCCTAATGGCACGCCGCGCGAAACGCTGCTGGCAGGCGTCGCCGACGGCCATTTCGATGTAGCCATCGCGCCGGCGCGCGCCAATGAAAAACCACTGGCCAACTATGCCAACCTGAAGTCTCTGTTCGAGCTGTCAGATCAGAATCCGGTGGTATGGTATTTCCCGAGCGAACGGTCGGCCCTTCGCGACGCGCTCGATTCCTACATGCAACGCTTCCACGCCGCGGTGCTGAGGCCACAGGCCGACCATGGCGACCTCGCGGCAATCAAGACCCGCGGCCTGTTGCGCGCCATCACGCGCATCGATGCCCAGAACTATTTCGTGCGCAATGGCCGCCCGGCCGGCTTCGAATATGAGATGGTGGAACTGTTCGCGCGCGAACACTCTTTACGCGTCGAGTATCTGGTGGCGGACAACGATCAGCAGATGCTGGAATGGCTGCGCAGCGGCGCCGGCGATGTCATCACCACCCGCATCCGCGCGGCCGACGTCGCCGCGGATAGCGAGCTGACCCAGGCGCGCAGCTATTTCCATTCGGCCTCAGTGCTGGTCGGCCGCACCGGCAGCCAGTTGCATGATTTGCAGGCGCTGGCCGGCAAACGCGTGGCGGTATTCGGCAACACGGTCGAGCACCGCGCGCTGTCGGAACTGGTCGCCAGCGGTATCGCCATCCGACCGGTGGTGATCAATCCCGGCACGCCGCCGGCCTATCTGGCCGAGCAGCTGGAAAACTGGTCGGTCGACGCCGCCATCGTCGACGCCCACCTGATTGCCGACCTGCGCGCCATGCACCCACTGCTGGAAGCCGGCATGTCGGTGCCGATCTCCTATAACTATGCGTGGACCGCGCGCGCCCAGAACGCCGGACTGCTGCGCGCCATCGACGGCTTCGTGCGCGCCGAGTTCGCGACCGACACCTATCAGATCCTCGCGCAGCGCTATTTCGACGAACCGGGCTTCTCTTACATCAATACGCTGGCGCGGCTGTCGCCCTATGACAACCTGGTGCGGCGCTACGCCGATACCTATGACTTCGACTGGCGTTTGATCGTGGCGCAGATGTACTTCGAGAGTCAGTTCAATCCCGGCGCGCGCTCCTCAGGCGGCGCGCTGGGCTTGATGCAGCTGACCCGCGACACCGCGCGTGCCATGGGCGTCGCCAACCCCTTCGACCCCGATGCCGGCATCCGCGGCGGCGTGCGCTACCTGAACAAGCTACGCAATCATTTCGAAGAAGAGCTGCCGCCGCGCGAGCGCACCTGGTTTGCGCTGGCGGCCTACAACGCTGGCCTCGCACGCGTCATTCTGGCGCGTGAACGGGCCGCGGCGGCCGGCCTCGATCCAGGCCGCTGGTTTGGCAATGTGGAAACCATGATGGGCCGCGAGGCGAACAAGATTGCCGTCGGCCCCTATCGCGAGGCGGTCGACTACGTGCGCGGCATCCGCTCGCTGTACAACACCTATAACCGCCAGCAGGAATCGCTGACCGCGGGACTTGACGGGCGCCGGACGCAGCCGCGGATTTAGTGCGCGGCGGGGCTTAAAGCAGCGGTCGATAGCGCGTCGGATCATCGACGCCGGCGGCACGAAAGCCCTCGTGACGCAGGCGACAGGCGTCACAGGCGCCACACGCGCGGCCATCATCATCACTCTGATAGCAGGACACGGTCTGCGCATAATCGAGGCCCAGCGTCAGGCCAAGCTTGATGATGTCGGCCTTGCTCAGCTGCTGCAGCGGCGTGCGCACGTGGAATTTGCGGCCCTCGACGCCGGCGCGCGTCGCGAGACGCGCAAGCTCGGCGAAGGCGGCAATGAATTCCGGTCGGCAGTCGGGATAACCTGAGTAATCGATGGCGTTGACGCCGATATAGAGCTCGTGGGCGTCCAGCACCTCGCACCAGCCCAGGGCCAGCGACAGCATCACGGTATTGCGCGCCGGCACGTAGGTGATGGGGATGCCCTCGCTCGGGGTGGTGGGGATGTCGAGCTCGGGATCAGTCAGGGCTGAGCCGCCGAACTGGCCAAAGTCGACGGTCACCACGCGGTGCTCGAGCGCGCCCAACTGCACCGCCAGCCGCGCCGCGGCCGCGAGCTCGGCGCGGTGACGCTGACCATAATCCACGCTCAAGGCGTAACAGATGCGCCCGTCGGCGCGCGCCTTGGCCAGCACCGTCGCCGAGTCGAGGCCACCCGACAGCAGCACAACCGCGCGTATTTCAGCGTCCCGGCTCATTGCCCCACAGCACCTTGTGCAACTGCACCTGCATGCGCACGCCGAGGCGGTCAGCCAGGATCCACTCGGCCAGCGTGCGGCCGGGCAGGGTTTCGAAACTCGGCGAGAACAGCACCTCGACACCGGGCGCGAGCTTCATCCCGGTCAGTTTGGCGCGGCTCCATTCGTAGTCCGCGCGGTCGCACAGCACGAACTTTAGTTGGTCGCCGGCGCGCAGATGCGCGAGGTTGGACCACAGGTTGCGCGCCTCTTCCTTGGAGGCCGGGGTCTTGATGTCGACCACCTGCATGACGCGCGGGTCGACCGCGGCAATGTCCAGCGCGCCGCTGGTCTCAAGGGACACTTGATATCCCGCGTCGCACAGCCGACGCATGAGCGTCAACGTGGCCGGCTGCGCCAGCGGCTCACCGCCAGTCACGGTCACATGACGCACGCCGTGGCTGTCGACCTTGGCCAGGATGGCGTCCAGCGTCATGCGCTCGCCACCGCTGAAGGCGTAGGCGGTATCGCAGTACTGGCAGCGCAGCGGACAGCCGGTGGTGCGCACGAACACGGTCGGCAGACCGACCGTGGTCGATTCACCCTGGATGGACAGGAAGATTTCCGTGATGCGCAGCGCATCGGGCTCGGCCGACGCTTTTTCGGCGCCGGCAGGCTGCGGCGCAAGGCTCGCCACGGCCGGCCTCAGGGCGCCTTGGCGCGAATGCGCTGCAGGCGTTCGTCGGCGAGGCGCGCGGCCGAGGAGTCGGGGTATTTCTGTTTGAGCTGGGTCAGCAGTTTGACCGCCTGGTCGCTGCGCCCGAGCTCGTCGAAGCTATAGGCAATCTTGAGCAGGGCATGGGCCTGCTTCTGGCTGTCGGGATAATTGCTGATGAGCTTCTGGTACTGGGTGATGGCGGGCTCGAACTTGCGCATCACGTAGTAGGCCTCGCCGACCCAGAACTGCGCGTTGTCGGCATACTGCCCATTAGGATACTGCTGGAGATAACGGCTGAAGCCCTTGATCGACTGCTCGTACTGGCCAGCCTTCAAAAGACCGAAAGCTTCGCGGTAGGCCGCTTCCGATTCAGGGGTTTCACTGCGCGCATCGGCGGCGATGGCCGCGGCGGGCGCGGCCAGACCCGGGTCTTCGACGTCGGCCTGACGCGCCACGCGGGTCGGCGCCGACGGCGTGATGCTCATCGAGCCTTCGGGCGGGTCGTTGGGCGACATGATGACGGTTGGACGAGTGGTGGGGCGATTCGGCGGCTGCATGTCTGCAGCGGCCTCGTCACTGACGTCGATACCGTCTTCGCTGGGCGCCGCGGGGCGGGCACGCCGCGCCGGGCGCTGCATTTCGACCGCCATCTGTTCGGCACTCGGTTTGCCGGCGACGGCGGTGTCGGTCGGGGAATCAATGGTCGAGACCGGCGGATCGGCGGGTACACCGGCGGCCCCGGCCGCACCCTGCTCGAGCGCGCCCAGGCGGCGGTCGGTGTCGGCATAGGCATCGCGTTGTGCCTTGCGCACCTGCTCCAGGGTGAACGCCTGATTCTCAAGTTCGCCCCGCAGTTGCCGGACTTCCTGCTGCAGGGCTTCAATCTGTTTCGACAATTCAATCAGGCCCGAGCTGTTCAAGGCTCGCTCGAGCTTCACCACGCGGTCGGCGAGCTGGACTTCGTCCTTGGCCGCCGCCGCGGGCAAGGCCACGGCCGCCACCGTCAATGCCAACAGCGCGCGCCACAGGGGGGCGCGCAGATTCGTGACACGGAACAGGTGGCGGGACATGGCGCTCATCTCACTCAGTAGACCAGTTCAGCGCGGCGGTTCTTCTCGTAGGAACCTTCGTCATGGCCGTCGACCGCCGGGCGCTCTTCGCCGTAGCTGACGGTCTTGATCTGGCCGGCCGAGGCGCCGAGCAGCACCAGTTGCTTGCGCACCGCCAGCGAACGACGCTCACCCAGGGCGAGGTTGTATTCGCGCGAGCCACGCTCGTCGGCATGACCTTCGACGGTCACCACGGTGTTGGGGTTGGCGGCGAGGTAGGCGGCGTGGGCGGCGACGGTGTCGTTGAAGTCGGCGCGGATGTTGGCGCTGTCGTAATCGAAGTAGATTACGCGCACGGCCAGGGGGCTGTTCGGATCGTTGAGGGCGCCGCCGGCGCCAGCACTGCCATCGTCAGCAAGACCCTGACTCGCCGCGCCATTGGCGCCGGCCGCACCCCGGTCCTCGACACGCGCGCCGTTCTGGGCGCTGTCGCTCTTGGTCTTGTGCGAGCTGCAGGCCGCCAGCATCAGGCTGGCGGTGATGACCAGCAGCAGTTTCAGGATTCGTCCCTTCATTTCATTCTCCCATTGAGAGTTTATTGTTGACCGCGCGCTACGCGGCTGTGGTGGTGGATGATTCTGTGTGTCTCAAACGACGCGCTGGCAGCTTCGATCATCGGCACCGCCGCGGCAGGGTGAGGCCGCGGCGGCTCGGGATGAGGTCTCGATGTGCGAGACCACGCGTGCCGCGGTCTAGTTCCGGAATGGACCCCAGGCCGGTTCACGCACCTGGCCGCGCTGCACGGCCATACGTGGACCTTGGCGACCGTCGACGGAGATCGCCGCGAGCTCGGTGCCACGTCCGGCCATTGTCGCATAAATTATCATATCGCCGTTTGGCGCGAAGCTCGGTGACTCGTCGAGCGCCGAGTCCGACAGCACGTCGAAGCTGTTGGATGCCAAGTCCAGCACACCGATGCGATAGCCGCCCTTGCCGCCATGCACGATGGCAATCTTCTTGCCGTCCGGCGAGATGCGCGCGCGCGAATTGTAATTGCCCATGTTGAACGTCACGCGCTGCGGTGTGCCGCCGTCCGAGCTCATGCGATAGATCTGCGGACCGCCGCCACGATCGGAAGTGAAATAAATCTGGCGACCATCGGGCGAATAAATCGCCTCGGTGTCGATGGACGCGTGATAGGTCAGGCGCGTGAGCTGCCGCGAGGCGAGGCTATAGGTGTAGATCTCGGGATTGCCGTCACGCGACAGGGTCACCACCAGGCGCTGACCATCGGGTGAGAACGACGGCGCGCTGTTGATGCCCGGACCGTACACCAGCTTCTCGCGCTTGCCGGTGCGGATGTCCTGCAGGTAGATGGCCGAATTGCGATCCTCGAATGACACGTAGGCGAGATGCGCGCCATCGGGCGACCACGAGGGCGACATCAAGGGCTGCTTCGATTCGAGAATCGTGTGCGGGTCGTAGCCGTCGGCATCGGCCACCTGCAGGCGATAGAGGGAATCCTTGGCCGACGCGCGCTCGACCGTCACGTATGCGATGCGCGTCGCGAACGCGCCCTTGCGGTGGAGCAGGGTCTCGTAAATGAGGTCGCTGATGTGATGCGCGGTCAGGCGCATGTTGTCGGCCGAGGTCGGGATGCGGAAGCCCAGCAGCTGGTTGCCATTGAACACATCGATGAAGCGGAATTCGACGACATAGCCGCCGTCACCGCTCGCCATCACCTTGCCGAGCACCAGGTTCTCCTGGCCGAGCACGCGCCAGTCCTTGAAGTTGACGGCGGTGAAGCTCGACGGCTGCGACGGCATGTCGCCAGGCTGCATCGGATTGAACTGGCCGCTGCGTTCGAGATCCGAACGGATGACCGCGGCAATGTCGGTGTTGCCGGTATCGCCGACGCTTGCGAAAGGCACCACGGCTATCGGCAGGGCCGACTTGTTGCCACCTTTGATGGTGAATTTGAGTTCAGCTTCCTGCGCGAGAGCCAACGGCGCCGCGACCATCAAGGCCAATGCGGCCAGCAGCAGGCGCCGCAAGGGGGCGAACTTTCGAATGGTTTTCACAGGCAAAACTCCTCAGTAGGCGGCGTCTTCATGATGCCGCGGGCGGGCGCTCAAAGATCCCTGGGATCGAACTCCAGGGTGAATTTACGCAAACGATTCATCAAGCGTGGCTCGGTCGGAAAGGGCAAAGGCGCGGCCTTGCGCACAGCGTTTTCGGCCTGACGGTCAAAGGTCGGATCACCGCTTGATTTGATGATTTCGACGCCACCGATCTCGCCGCCGGGAATTATAGTGACCCTAAGAGTGCAGACCAGATCTTCGGTGCCCGGCAAGACCGTCCACGACTGTTTGATGCGCCGGGTGATGGCCGACGCGTAGGTGTCGATCTCGGACGCATCGGCGCTGGCCTGCGCCGCCTCGGCCTCGGCCGCCTCGGTGGCGGCGATTTCATCGGCCAGCGCCTTCTTGCGCTCGGCTTCGGCCGCTTCCTCGGCAGCCTTCTTCCTGGCGGCCTCGTCTTTCTTCTTCTGCTCGGCGGCTTCCTGCTTCTTCTTCTCGGCCTCGGCTGCCTTCTTCTTTTCAGCGTCGGCTTTCTTCTTCTCGGCCTCGGCGGCGTCCTTCTTCTTCTGCTCGGCTTCGGCTTTCTTCTGCTCTTCGGCCTTTTTCTTTTCGTCGGCCTTCTTCTTTTCCTTCAGCTTCTGGTCTTCGAGCTTCTTCTGCTCGTCCCTCTTCTTCTGCTGCTCGGCAAGCTCGCGCTTCTGCTCTTCGACCTTGTGCTTGGCCTCGGCCGCTTCCTGCCTGGCCTGCTCGGCCTCTTTGCGTTGCTGTTCCTGCTCCTGCTTCAAGCGCTGCTGTTCGGCCTTCAGTTCCTTGACGCGCTGCTCTTCGGCCTCGCGCTTCTGCTCCGCCTCTTTGACCTGCCGGTCTTTCTCGGCCTGCGCTTGCGCGTCGGCGGCTTTCAACTTCTTGACCTGCTCATCGACGGCCTTGCTGTCGACCATGGTCGCCTTCATCACCGGGCCCGACGGCTGCGGGTTCAAGGCCTGCTCGCTGCAGAAATTGAAGCCGCCGAACAACAGCACGCCGAGCAGCAGGCTGTGCAACAGCACCGACAGCACTATGGACTTGCGAGGCATCATGACAAAGCTATCCGGGCGCCCATGTCGCTCAATGTTGCGCCTTTGCGCTGGGTGGATCGGTGCGCAGGCCGACGCTCTGCACGCCGGCGCTGGTCAGCGCGGTCAGGGCGCGCACCACGTTGCCATAATCGGCGCCGTTGTCACCGCCGACATAGACCTGGGTCTCAGGCTTGTATTTCATGATGGCCGAGACCCGCGTCACCAGGGTCGCCTCGTCCACCGGCTGCTCAGGGTTTTCACCGATGTCGACGTAGATCTGCCCTTCACGGTCGACCGTCACGTTGACTGGTTCGTTGTCGCTCGAATCGACCACCTGCGACGGCGCCTGCGGCAGTTCAACCTGCACGCTCTGGGTCACCAGCGGCGCGGTGATCATGAAGATGATCAAAAGCACCAGCGTCACGTCGATGTACGGCACGACGTTGATTTCCGCCATCACGCGTTTGCGCCCGCGGCGCGAATTGCCCTGTGATACACCGCCTGCCATGGTCGTGCGCTCAGTCGTGCGCCTGGCGGCGGAGAATCGCGAGGAATTCCTCGGCGAAGATGTCGTAGCGGCCGAAGATGCGGTCGATGTCACTGGCGAATCGGTTGTAGGCCACCACCGCCGGAATCGCCGCGAACAGGCCCATGGCGGTCGCGACCAGCGCTTCCGAAATACCGGGAGCAACCATCGCGAGGGTCGCCTGGTGCACGTTGCCCAAGGACTGGAAGGAATTCATGATGCCCCACACCGTGCCGAACAGGCCGACATAGGGGCTGATGGAACCGATTGTCGCGAGCGTCGGCAGGTGATTCTCGAGCGCTTCGAGCTCGCGGTTGACGGTGACTTTCATGGCGCGCTGCGCGCCGTCGAGAATATCGGTGGTATCGAGGCCGCCGCGCTTGCGCAGGCGCGCAAACTCACGAAAGCCCGATTCGAAGATGCGCTCCATGCCGGTTGCGTCCTCGGCGTGGGCGGCGACGCGGTTGAACAGCCGCGTCAGATCCTCGGTCGACCAGAACTCATCCTCGAATTCCATGATCTCGCGCTTGGCGACGAGCATCTGACGCCGCTTGGAAAAGATCAGCGTCCACGACGCCACCGAACCCGACAGCAGAATGAGCATGACGAATTTGACCAGCGCGCTCGCGCCCAAAATCAGATTCGCAATCGAAAGATCAGTCTCCACCCTTGAATATCTCCATCATGTGCGCGGGTATACGTCGCGGTTGCAGGTTGCCGGCGGTGACGCAGGCCACCACATTGCGAGCGGTGCACAGGGCTGTGCCCGACAAATCGGTGACGCTCTGCGCGAATTCGATCGTGGCGCCGCGCAATCTTTCGAGCGCCGAGCGCACCACGAGTTCATCGTTGAAGCGCGCGGCGCGCTTGAAGGCCAGCGTCGACTCGATGATGACGAACACCACGCCATGCTCACGCGCCAGCGCATCCTGCTCGAAGCCGAGCGTGCGCAACCATTCGGTGCGCGCGCGTTCCATAAAGCGCAGGTAGTTGGCGTGGTAGACGATGCCGGCGGCATCGGTGTCCTCGTAATAGACCCTGACGGGCCACAGGAAGGTGTCTTTCAGCATCGTGCCTACTCGCCGCCTTCGAACAGATCGGGCATGGCGCGCACTGCTTGCGGCATTTCCAGGCCGAAGTGCAGCCAGGCAGAGCGCGTCGCGACACGCCCGCGCGCGGTGCGCATCAAGAAGCCCTGCTGGATGAGATAGGGCTCGATGACGTCTTCAATGGTGCCGCGCTCTTCACTGATGGCAGCCGCCAGGCTGTCGACGCCTACCGGTCCACCATCAAACTTCTGCATGATGGCGAGCAACAGTTTCCTGTCCATGACATCGAAGCCATGCATGTCGACGTTCAACAAATCGAGAGCCCGTGATGCAACCTCGGTGGAAAGTACGCCGTCGGCCTTAACCTGGGCGTAATCACGGGCCCTGCGCAACAGGCGATTGGCGATACGCGGCGTGCCGCGCGATCGGCGCGCGAGCTCGTGGGCGCCGCCGGCTTCTATCGGCACGTCGAGAATGCGCGCGGCGCGCGTGACGATGCGTGCGAGATCCTGTTCGGAATAGAACTCGAGGCGCTGCACGATACCGAAACGGTCGCGCAGCGGTGAGGTCAACAGCCCCGCGCGGGTGGTGGCGCCGACCAGCGTGAACTTCGGCAGGTCGAGCTTGATGGCGCGCGCCGCCGGGCCTTCGCCGATCATGATGTCGAGCTGGTAGTCCTCCATCGCGGGATAGAGGATCTCCTCGACCACCGGCGACAGGCGATGAATCTCGTCGATGAACAGCACGTCACGCGGCTCGAGGTTGGTCAGGAGCGCGGCCAGATCGCCGGCGCGTTCCAGCACCGGGCCCGAGGTCTGGCGCAGATTGACGCCGAGTTCATTGGCGATGATGTGCGCGAGCGTGGTCTTGCCGAGTCCGGGCGGCCCGAAGATCAGCACATGATCGAGCTGCTCGCCGCGCTGGCGGGCGGCGCCGATGAAGATCTCCATCTGCTCATGCACAGCCGGTTGGCCGATGTAATCGGACAGCAGCTTGGGCCGTATCGAATTCTCGAGCTGTACATCGTCGGAATTCAAAGACGCCGTGATCAGGCGGTCACCATCAGACATGGGCGGCCCCGCTCAGGCGAATGTCGCGTGGGGCGCTCATTTTGGCGCCAGGCCCTTCAGCACCACGCGGATGATCTCTTCGCTTTTCATGCCTTCGGTATCGAGACCGTGCACGAAGCGGCTGGCCTCGTGGGGTTTGTAGCCGAGCGCGATGAGGCCGGCGATGGCGTCGGCGGCGGCATCGACCAGGCGCGGATTGGCCACTTTGGATGGCAGGGTGACCGCGCTGTCGACGCGCTCCACGCGGTCGCGCATTTCGATGATCAGCCGCTCGGCGGTCTTCTTGCCGATGCCGGGCAGGGCGGTCAGGCGCGCGGTGTCGCCGGCATGCACACATTCGGCGAAGGCATTGGCATCCATGCCCGACAGAATCACGAGCGCCATCTTGGTGCCGACGCCGTTGACGCGCAGCAGGCTGCGGAACAGCGCGCGTTCGCTCTCGGTGACGAAGCCATAGAGCAGGTGCGCGTCTTCGCGCACCGTGAGATGGGTGTAGAGCGAAACTTTCTGGTTGATTTCCGGCAGCGCCCAGATGGTGGTCATGGGTGCTTCGATTTCATAGCCGACGCCATTGCAATCGACGATGAGCTGCGGCGGACGCATTTCAAGCAGCACGCCAGTGATGCGCCCGATCATCGCGCGCCTCCCGCCAGCGCTATGCGCGCATTGCCGTCGCGCATCGCGCCATGGCAGAGCGCCGCGGCCAGCGCGTCGGCGGCGTCGGCACTGGGCGCCTGGGACAGGCCGAGCAGAAACTTCACCATGTGTTGCACCTGCGCCTTGTCGGCATGTCCGCGACCCACCACGCTCTGTTTGATCTGCGTGGCGGAATATTCGTTGACCAGCACGCCGGCACGCCGCGCCGCCACCATCGCCACGCCGCGGGCGTGGCCAAGCTTGAGCGCGGAATCGACGTTGCGGTTCATGAAAACCTTTTCGATGGCGGCTTCGGCCGGCCCGTATTCGGCGATGACCGCCGACAGTTCGTCGTACAACTGCACCAGGCGCTCGTCGAAACTGCCGTCGGTGGCGAGGCGGATGCAGCCGCAGGTCAGATACTCGGTGCGTTGCTTGACGGTGCGCACCACGCCATAGCCCGTCACCCTGGAGCCCGGATCGATGCCGATGATGACAGTCAAGCGCGATGGTGGCGCCGCTCAGGCGCCGAGGCTAGCCATGATTTCGTCGGAGATGCTGGCGTTCGAGTAGACCTTCTGGGTGTCGTCGAGGTCTTCCAGCATATCCAACAGTCGCACCATCTTCTGCGCGTTGTCGGCGTCGAGTTCGCTCTGGTTGGCGGCGCGCATGGTGACTTCCGCGTTCTCCGGTTCGAAACCGGCGGCGACCATCGCGTCCTTGACCTCGCTGAACTGGTCGGGACCGGTCAGCACTTCGATGGAACCATCGTCGTTGACGATGACGTCGTCCGCACCGGCGTCCAGCGCCGCGCTCATCACCGCGTCTTCGTCGCTGCCCTTGGCATAATCGAGCAGGCCGACCTTCTTGAACATGTAGGCCACCGAGCCATCGGTGCCGAGGTTACCGCCGCATTTGGAGAACGCGTGGCGTACTTCGGCGACGGTGCGGTTACGGTTGTCGGTCATGCAGTCGACGATCACCGCCACGCCGCCCGGGCCGTAGCCCTCGTAACGAATCTCTTCGTAGTTGTCGGCCTCGTTATCACCCGCACCGCGCGCCACCGCGCGCTCGACCGTGTCCTTGGTCATGTTGGCGTTCAGGGCGTCGTAAATCGCCGCACGCAAACGCGGGTTGGAACTCGCGTCGCCGCCGCCAGTGCGTGCGGCAACGGTGATTTCACGAATCAGGCGCGTGAACAGTTTGCCGCGTTTGGCGTCCTGCTTGCCCTTGCGATGTTTGATATTGGCCCATTTACTGTGTCCGGCCATGGTTCACCCGCGATGAAGTCTGCGCTTGGAAATAAGGGGCATTGTCGCAAATCATGCGCTGCGATGCAGCGTCGAGAGCGCGCTCAGGCGTCGTTGTTGCTCATGACCACGCGCTTTTGTGCCGCCGCGAAGTCCAGCAGGCGCTTGATCGGACGACGCGCGCGCACTGCGATGTCTTCCGGCACGAGGATTTCGTTGGCGCCGCTGGCCAATACTTCGCGCAGCGAGCGCAGGCCGTTCATGGCCATCCACGGACATTCCGCACAGCTCTTGCAGGTCGCGCTGCGGCCAGCGGTCGGCGCCGGAATCAAGTGCTTGCCCGGCGCGGCGAGCTGCATCTTGTGGAAGATGCCCTTGTCGGTGGCGACGATGAATTCGCGGGCCGGGTGGCTCTTCACTTCGTTGATAAGGCCGGTGGTCGAGCCGACATAGTCGGCCTGTTCGATGACCGACGGCGGCGACTCGGGATGCACAAGTACGCGCGCCTCGGGATGCTGCTCGCGCAGGATCTTGAGCTCGACGCCCTTGAATTCCTCGTGCACGATGCAGGCGCCGTTCCACAGAAGCATGTCGGCGCCGGTCTCGGTGCGGATGTAATCGCCAAGGTAACGATCCGGCGCCCAGATGATCTTCTCGCCTTGGGCATGGAGATGGCGCACCACGTCAAGCGCGATGCCGGAGGTCACCATCCAGTCGGCGCGCGCTTTGACCGCCGCGCTGGTATTGGCATAGACCACCACGGTGCGGTCCGGGTGGGCGTCGCAAAAAGCGTTGAAGGCATCGGCCGGGCAACCGAGATCGAGCGAGCAGTCGGCTTTCAGATCCGGCATCAGCACACGCTTTTCAGGGTTCAGAATCTTGGCGGTCTCACCCATGAAACGCACGCCCGCCACCACCAGGGTCGAGGCCGGGTGCTCGTGGCCGAAGCGCGCCATGTCGAGCGAATCCGACACGTAGCCACCGCTTTCATCGGCCAGCGTCTGCAGCTCGGGATCGGTGTAGTAATGGGCCACCAGCACGGCGTTGTTGGCGATGAGCAGGCTTTTGATCTCGGCACGCAGACGCTCGCGTTCGCTTGCCTCGAGATGTTCACGCACCACCGGCGGCACGCGGGTGTGGACGATGGTATCGACGGCGAGATGGGGGATGACGTCACTGCGCATAGGTGTCGGGCCGCGGACGGCGGGTTGGTTGCGACGCGGGGGCCACGGCGCGGCCCCGTGCAATCGAATATGGTCAGCCTACCTGTCGAATACAAGCGTGGCGAGCACGCCTGCGTAAACTCTTGGTAAAGATGCTGCGCGCTATTCCTTGTCAGCGCCGGCGCCCTTGCGCAGGCGTATCGAGAGCTCGCGCAACTGCCGTTCGCTGACTTCGCTCGGCGCCGAAGTCAGCGGACAACTCGCGGTCTGGGTCTTGGGGAAGGCGATGACTTCGCGGATCGAAGTCTCGCCAGTCATGAGCATGGCCAGGCGATCGAGACCGAAAGCGATGCCGCCGTGGGGCGGGCAACCGTATTGCAGGGCTTCGAGCAGGAAGCCGAATTTCTCCTGCGCTTCCGTGTCCGCAATGCCGAGCAGGCCGAACACCTTGCTCTGCAGCTGCGAGTTGTGGATACGAATCGAGCCGCCGCCGATTTCCGAGCCGTTCAAAACCATGTCGTAAGCGCGGGAAATGGCCTTGCCCGGCGCGTCGGCGACGTTATCGGCGTCGGCCGGCGCGGTGAAGGGATGATGCAGCGCGGCCCAGCGCTTGTCGTCCTCGTCCCACTCGAACATCGGGAAATCGACCACCCACAGCGGCGCCCAGGTCTTGGCCACGAGGTCGAGATCGGCGGCCAGCTTGTCGCGCAGCGCGCCGAGTGCGTCGTTGACGATGCGCGCCTTGTCGGCGCCAAAGAACACCAAGTCGCCGTCTTCGGCGCCGACGCGGTCCAGCAGCGCCTCGACCACCGCCGGCGGCATGAATTTGACGATGGGCGAGGCCAAGCCTTCGATGCCGGCCTTGCGATCGTTGACCTTGATATAGGCCAGGCCCTTGGCACCGTAGATGGCGACGAAGGCGGTGTAATCATCAATCTGCTTGCGCGACAGCTTGCCGCCGCCCGGCGCGCGCAGCGCCGTGACGCGGTGGTCGTCGCGGCTCGCGGCCTGGGCGAACACCTTGAAATCGACCTCGCGCATGAGGTCCGCCACTTCGACGAGTTCCAGCGGATTGCGCAGATCAGGTTTGTCCGAACCATAGCGCTGCATGGCGTCGGCATAGGTCAGGCGCGGAAACGGATTCGGCAGCTCGACATCGAGCACGGTCTTGAACACCTGGCGAATCATGCCTTCCATCATGCCGGTGATGTCGGCTTCGTCGATGAAGGACATCTCGATATCGAGCTGGGTGAATTCCGGCTGGCGGTCGGCGCGCAGGTCTTCATCGCGGAAGCAGCGCACGATTTGAAAATAGCGGTCCATGCCCGACATCATCAGGATCTGCTTGAACAGCTGCGGCGACTGCGGCAGCGCGAAGAAGCGGCCGGGATGGGTGCGGCTCGGCACCAGGTAGTCGCGCGCGCCTTCCGGCGTGGCCTTGGTCAGCATCGGCGTTTCGATTTCGAGAAAGCCGTTGCCGTCGAGGTAGCCGCGCAGCTCGCGGGCCACGCGAGCACGCAGGCGCAGGTTCTCGCGCATGCGCTCGGTGCGCAGATCAATGTACCGGTAGCGTAGACGGGTGTCGTCGCTGACGTTCTTCTCGTCGATTTGGAAAGGCGGGGTGCGCGCTTCGTTCAGGATCTCGAGGTGCTTGACCAGCACTTCAATCTTGCCGGTGCGGCGCTCCGCGTTGACCGTGCCTTCCGGCCGCAGGCGCACCTTGCCGGTGGCGCGCAGCACGTACTCGCTGCGGGAACGCTCGGCGGCAGCGAAGGCGGCCGGGGTGTCAGGGTCGATCACGACCTGGCACACGCCCTCGCGATCACGCAGATCGATGAACACCACACCGCCGTGGTCGCGCCGATGATGGACCCACCCGCAAAGAACGACCTCAGAGCCGACCAGGGTTTCGTCGAGTTCGCCGCAGTAGTGGGTACGCATAGAAAAAGGTGCTGTCCAATCAATGAGCTAAGACCGGGGAGGCGGGCATGATACGGATTGCGCGCGAGGGCCGCAACGACGGCGGCCCTCGCGCGTGGACGCGCCGCGCCGACTCAGTCGCCGGCGCCGGCGCTGGCGGTGGAGGTCTTGGCCTTGCTGTCCGAGGCACCCGAGTCCGAGCTCGAGGTGCTGCTGTTCGAACTGCTGGAGCTCGACGACGATTCGCCGTCGCCGCCACGTGGGGTCTTGGGCTTGCCCTTGAAGTCGGTCTCGTACCAGCCGGTGCCCTTCAACTGGAATCCGACCGCCGACACCAGCTTGGTGAGGGATTCCTTGCCGCAGGTCGGGCAGGTGGTCAGGCGCGCGTCGCTCATGCGCTGCATGACTTCGAGCTTGTGCTGGCACTCCTGGCACTGATATTCATAAATCGGCATGTCGGTCCCCGTACCGTGAAAAAGAGCCGCGATCATGGCGGCGAATTCCGAAAATTCAAGCGCCGCGCGCGGTTGAGGGGACAATTGGGCCAAATTCGCGGCTTTTCGGCCGTGCCCGCCCTGTACTGCCATGGCGGGATTCGTTAGGATTGCGCCCCCTGCCGCGGGCGAACACTCGTCCACGGCAGCGCGATGTCGGTCACGCGGCCGGCCTCGCACCTCCAGTTCGCACTGGGGCCGTTAGCTCAGCTGGTAGAGCACCGGACTTTTAATCCGAGGGTCGCAGGTTCGATCCCTGCACGGCCCACCATAAAAACAGTTAGTTACGGGCATCGACCTTGAACTAACCCAGTCAGCGGTTACACTTTCGGTACACTTGGGGTACACGGAGGTGAACCATGGCGACTTTCGTCAAGACGCCGGCAGGGACGTGGAAGGGCATCATCCGCAAGCGCGGCTGGCC
>JADLGE010000003.1 GCA_020849475.1 Gammaproteobacteria bacterium | reverse complement strand
CGCCATATTGCTGATCGCGAAACACCGTCAGACCTTCTTTCAGACTCAACTGGAACCAGTCGCGGCAGGTGACGCGATTGCCTGTCCAGTTGTGGAAATACTCATGGGCGACCACGCGGTCGAGCATCATGAAGTCCATGTCGGTGGCGGTGTCGGCGCGCGCCAGCACGTACTTGGTGTTGAAGATGTTGAGACCCTTGTTCTCCATCGCGCCCATATTGAAGTCGCCGACCGCGACAATCATGTACTGGTCGAGATCGAGTTCGAGCCCGAATACTTCTTCATCCCAGCGCATCGCCGCTTGCAGCGCTTCCATCGCAAACGCGCTCTGGTCGAGCTTGCCGGGCTCGACGAACAGTTTCAGTTTGACCGGGCGCCCGGAGGCGGTGACGAAGTCACTGTCACGCTCATCGAGGCGCGCGGCGACCAGCGCAAAGAGATAGGACGGTTTCGGGAACGGGTCGACCCAGCGTGCCCAGTGCCGCCCATCGGCTTCGTCACCGCTGCCGTCGAGGTTGCCGTTCGACAACAACAGCGGAAAGCGCTCACGGTCGGCATGGATGACGGTGACATAGCGCGCCATCACGTCCGGTCGGTCGACGAACCAGGTGATGCGCCGAAAGCCTTCGGCTTCGCACTGGGTGAAATAACCATCCTGCGAGGCATAGAGCCCCATCAATTGCGTGTTCTGCTCGGGATGGATGCGCACCACGGTGGTGAGGGTGAACTTGTCCGGCACACGCGTGATGCTGAGGCGCTCGGCATCGAGATGATATTCATCGACCGCCAGCTCGCGACCATCGAGCGCCACGCTCACCAGTTCCAGGCTGTCGCCGTTCAATACCAGCGGCGCAAGCGCGTCGGCGCCGCTGTTGCGTTGCACCTCCAGCACCGCGCGCACCACGGTCGCGTCGTGCTGGATGTCGATGTCCAGCGCTACGTTCGAGATGAGGTAAGCCGGTGGACGATAGTCCTTGAGATAGGTGGTCTGGGGCGTGGGATTCAACATGGGATGAGGTTACTCGACGATGATGTGTTCTTCGGTGAGCAGGATGGCGATGTTCGACGCGGTGACAGTGGCGCCGTCGCGGGCATACTGACCTTCAGGCGTATGGAATACCGCATCCATGTCCGCCTTGCTCTCGAACCACACTTCGGCCATGCCGTCGAAGGCCTGGTCCGGCGTGGTGCACAGGTTGATGTGATATTTCTTGAGGCCCGGCCACTTCCTGACCTTGGGCGCGTGCTCGGTGAGCCACCAGCTCTTGAAGGCTTCAAACTCCATGCCATGGGGACGCTTGATGATGCCGACGACTTTGTACATGGCGATGCTCCGTGTTGCAGTCCATATGGGACAAGTTAGCGGGCGCAGGGCGGTCGGGCAAATGGACGGCTGTCGAATGAAGGTGCGAATGAATTCGCGCCTACAAAAATGGCGCCTGCCGTAGGTTCGAATTGATTCGCACATTGCGCGTCTGCGCAGTTCAATACCCCTGGTACTTGCCCTCGCGCCGCTCGCGGAACGCGCTGATGGCTTCGGCGTGATCGGGCCCGCCCTTGGCGATGGCGATATGCGATGAGATCAAATCGAAGGATGCCGTCATGTCGCCGTTCAAGGCGTGATTGACCGCACGTTTGATCAGGCGCACCGACAAGGGCGGCATGTGCGCCATGCGATGGGCGAGTGCGCGCGCTGCCGCGAGCATCTCGTCGTCGTCGTAGACATGATTGACGAGGCCGATACGCAGGGCGGTGTCGGCGTCGATGAAATCCGCCGCCAGCAACAGTTCCAGCGCCCATGCCTTGCCGACCAGGTGTGGCAGGAACCACGCACCGCCGCCGCCTGGCAACAGGCCAATCTTGGCGTAGGTCTCGGCGAAGCGCGCGCTCTTCGCGGCCACGCGGAGATCGCAGGCGAGTGCGAGATCGAGGCCGCCGCCGGTAGCCACACCGTTGACCGCCGCGATGATCGGTTTGTCGAAATGGGCGAGGCGCTTGGGGAAGGCCTGAATGGTGTGCCAGATGTATTCCTTGGTCACATGGGCGCGATTGTCGGCCTCGCCGCCCATGGTGCTGACATCACCGCCGCTGCAGAAGCCGCGCCCGGCGCCGGTCAGCACCACCGCACCGACGTCGTCACGCGCCGCGCATTCGTCGATGCGCGCCACCAGCAGCATGAGCATCTCGTCGCTGAAGGCGTTGAGCTTGTCGGGGCGATTCAAAGTGATGAGCGCAACGCGCTCACTGACATCCAGCAGGACCGTATCCGACATGCGCCAAGCTCCTCGATGAAAATTAAAGCGCGCGGCCGGCAGCCACGCCAGACGACCACGCCCATTGAAAATTATGCCCACCCAGGTGGCCGGTGACATCCACTGCTTCACCGATGAAATACAGGCCCGGCACCGCGCGCGCTTCCAGGGTCTTGGAATGGAGTCCGTCGGTGGCCACGCCGCCGACCGTGACCTCGGCCTTGCGCAGGCCCTCGCTGCCGTCCGGCCGCACCTGCCAGCGCTGTACCCGCTCGGCCAGCACGCGCAATTTCGCATCGGACAGTTCGGCGAGATTGCCCTGCGCGCATTCGGCCTGCTCGACCAGACGTTGCGCAAGACGACGCGGCAGCAGCGCGCTCAAGGCGGTGGCGGCCTGCTGACGTGGATGGCTGGCGCGCTGATCGCGCAGCAGCGCCAGCACGTCGGCGTCCGGCGCGAGGTTGATGGTGAGTGTCTCACCGGGCGTCCAGTAAGAAGAAATCTGCAGAATCGCCGGGCCGCTGAGACCGCGATGGGTGAACAGCAGCGCTTCGCGGAAATGCGCCGCACCACAGTGCACTTCGGCTTCCACGGATACGCCGCTCAAGCCTTCGAGGGCGGCTTTCAAGGCCGGCGCAAACACCAGCGGTACGAGGCCAGGGCGCGGCGTCACCACTTGCAGGCCGAACTGCGCGGCGAGCGTGTAGGCATAGCCGCTGGCGCCGATGGCCGGTATCGAGGGGCCACCCGTGGCGCACACCAGGCGCTCGCAGGCCAAGGGGCCGGCGCTGGTGAGCAACGCATAGCCGTTGTCCTCGCGTCGCACCTCGGTGACCGTGGTCGCGAGGCTGATCTCGACCGCGGCGCGCGCGCATTCGTCGAGCAGCATGTCGATGATCTGCTGCGCGGAGTCGTCGCAGAACAACTGTCCCAGGGTTTTTTCGTGCCAGGCAATGCCGTGGCGCTCGACCAGCGCGATGAAGTCATGCTGGCTGTACTGCGCCAGCGCCGAGCGGCAGAAGTGCGGATTGGCGGACAGGAAATTGCCCGGGCCGCAGTCGAGATTGGTGAAGTTGCAGCGCCCGCCGCCGGAGATGCGAATCTTCTCGGCGGCGACCTCGGCGTGGTCCAGCACCCGCACGCGGCGGCCGCGCTGGCCGGCGGTGAGTGCGCACATGAGGCCCGCGGCCCCGGCCCCGATGATGATGACGTCGTAGCGATGCAAGCCGCGCTTCCCGTGGCATTGGCGCGGGACCATCCCGTGCCTGGGCCGTCGATTTTAAAGTATTCTTGGCGCCGCGAATCTGCGCGCGCGGCGCTTGCCGCGCCATGCCGACAGCAGCCATCCAATCATCGTTACGAGGACTTCGGCATGCCGATAGACAAAGACAGCGTCGTCTCTTTTCATTACCGCCTCCGCGTCGACGGTGAGCAGGTCGAGGATTCCCACGAGGGCGAGCCGCTCGCCTATCTGCACGGCCACGGCAACATCATTCCCGGGCTCGAAAGCGCCATGGCCGGCAAGGAGGCGGGCGAGAACTTCAGCACCACCATTGCGCCGGAAATGGCCTATGGCCCGCGTCGCGAAGATGCCGTGGCGCGCGTACAGATGAAGCACGTGCTGACCAAGGGCCGCCTCGCGCCCGGCCAGCCGATCATGGTCAATACCGAGCATGGTCCGCGCCAGGTGCGTGTGCTCAAGCCCGGCAAGTTCGTGGTCGATGTCGACGCCAATCACCCCATGGCCGGCGCAACCTTGAACTTCGACATTGAAATCGTCGAAGTGCGCGCAGCGAGCGCCGAAGAGCTGGCCCACGGCCATGTGCACGGCGCGGGCGGTCATCATCATTGATGGCGTGATTGCCCCGTAGGTGCGAATTCATTCGCGCATTCGCATCGCCGCTTTGACTGACAGTAGCATCGAGACGCCATGTCCAAACCGCAATTCAATCGCGAACTCCTCGACTTCCTGCAGCGCGCGCCGACGCCCTTCCATGCGGTGGCGGTGATGCGTGAACAACTGCTGGCGGCCGGCTTCACCGAACTCGATGAAGCCGACGCCTGGCAGTTGGCGCCGCGCGGCAAGTATTTCGTCACGCGCAATCAGTCGTCGCTGATAGCGTTTCGCTGCGGCCAGCGCGCGCTGGCTGAAGACGGCCTGCGCATGGTCGGCGCCCATACCGACAGCCCGTGCCTCAAGCTCAAGCCCAACGCAGTCAACGAGACGGTCGGCTATGTGAAGTTCGGTGTTGAAGTGTACGGCGGGGTGTTGCTGAACCCGTGGTTCGATCGCGATCTTTCCCTGGCCGGTCGCGTTACCGTGCGCGACAAACGCGGCGCATTGCGCAGCGTGCTGATCGATTGCCAACGGGCGCTCGCCATCATTCCGAGTCTCGCCATTCATCTCGACCGAGAAGCGAACGACAGCCGTTCCGTCAACAAGCAGACCATGCTGCCGCCGGTGCTGGGGCTCGTTGGCGACAAGCCGTTTGATTTGCATGCGCTCATCAAGCGCGAATTGAAGACTGTGGATGCGAGCCTCGCACGCGCCGACGTTCTCGATTTCGAGCTGTCGTTCTACGGTACGCAGGCACCGGCCATGGTCGGTGTGGCCGAGGAGTTCATTGCCGCCGCGCGTCTCGACAATCTCCTGAGTTGCTTCACCGGCATCCAGGCCCTCATCGACAGCAAGGCGGGCACCGCGCAGCTCATGGTAGCGAGCGATCACGAGGAAGTCGGCAGCAATTCAGTGGCGGGTGCGCGCGGCAATTTCTTGAAGAGTGTGCTCGAGCGCTGGGCGGGTGATGACGAAAGCTATGCGCGCTGCATCGCGCGCTCCTTGCTGGTGTCGACCGACAATGCCCACGGCATCCATCCGAATTTTGCCGACAAGCACGACCAGCGTCACGGGCCAGTGCTCAATCGCGGGCCGGTGGTGAAGGTCAACAGCAACCAGTCCTATGCCACCAATAGCGAGAGCGCGGCGCTGTTCAAGCATGCCGCCGCACTGGCCAAGGTCGATGTGCAGGCTTTTGTGACGCGCACCGACATGGGCTGTGGCAGCACCATCGGGCCGCTGACCGCCGCCGCGCTCGGTGTGCGCACCGTTGATGTCGGCGTGCCGACTTTCGCCATGCATTCCATCCGTGAGCTGGCGGGCGCCGACGATGCGCATGCGCTGTATCGCGCGCTGGGGGCGTTTTATGGATTGAAAGGTCTCAGGATCGCGAGCGGCAGCTGATATTTTCGCCGCTGATATTCTCAATGCGCGATTGAAACCGCACCTACAGGTTCAGGTCTTGCGCCGCGCGAACATCACCGTGTCGAGATAATTCAGCACCGCCACACCGTCCTGGTTGGCGACGCGGAACGCAAACTTGACGATGCCGCGGTCGGGCTTGCTGTTCGATGCGCGTAATTCCAGGCATTCGATGGTGAGACGCAGATCGTCACCTGGATACACCGGGTGCGGAAAGCGCAGTTCATCAAAGCCCAGCGCGCCGATCACCGCGTCCGTCCACGGCGCACCATTCAACATCTTCTGTTTGACACACAGGGTGTACTGCCCGGAGGCCGTCATGCCTTTCAATCCGCGCGCCTGCGCGGCGCTGTCGTCGAGATGGATGGGCAGGGGATCCCAGCGCGTGTTGAATTCAATCAGCTCTTCGCGGCTCACGTGGTAGGGTCCGAAGTGAAACAGGTCACCGGGTTTGAGATCGTCGAAGTAGAGGGCGGTGGTGCTCATGTGTTGGTTCAAGCTGGCATGAATGGTGAGCGGCGCGAGCCGCCGGCTGTGCGAGGATTGTGCCACAGGCGCCCGCGGCCGAGGTGCGCAGGGTCGAGGCGGAAAGTGCGATTTTGCACAGTGCAGCGCCGCGGCTTTGCGTAGACTCAGGAAAGTCGCCAGGCGCCACGGACGCTACTCGCGCGGCAGCACGGCCGTCGCCGGCCACCGTTCCAACCTCGGGAGGGATCATCGATGTTCAAGCACACAATCTTCGTCGCGGGGCTATTTGCCCTGGCGCTTACTTCGGGTTGCGCGGTCATCGACCGCACCATGCTCAAGCCGGCCGCGGAAGCGTCGCGCGTACCGCCACTGGTGCGCAGTTATACCTGTTCCAGCTATGAATTCCCGACCGGCGATAAGAGCGCGGCCGATCCCACCTCCTGGAACAACCCGCTGTTCAAGAACGACTGTGAAGGGCAGGAAGAGACCATCAAGTCCGAGGAGCTCACCACCAGATGCGGGGCCAACGCCGATCTCAAGGAATGCGCGGCGTTTCTCGAGCGCAAATCCGAAAGCATCTGTTCCGTGCACCTGTCGAAGATCTTCGGCAATCGCGCCGTCACCAATGTGGCCATCGGCACGCTGGCGGCCGCCACCGGCATCGCCGGCGGCCTGGTCTCGGGCGGCGCCGCCAATGCCTTATCCGGCTCCGCGGGCTTCCTGACGGCCGACCGTTCCCTGTTCAACGAAGAGGTCTATCGCAACTACGTGGCGGAGGCTGTGATCAAGGAAATCCAGAAGAACCGCGAGGCGGCCAAGATTGATATCGCCGAAGCCATTGCCAAGGGCGCGGGCGCGGAGCGCAATTCGCCGCGCGCCATCACCGGGCCTGAGCAGGTCATACAGCGCGTATCGGAAATGCACGAAGGCTGCTCGTTCTACGCAGGCCTGACCTCGTTGCTGGGTAAGGCCGGCCAGGACGATTACGCGGTCAATCTCAAGACCGGTGTGTCGGCGCAGCTTGAATCCTTGAAGACTGCGCGTGCCGCGACGGTCGACAAGCTCGCGCGTGTCGGCGCCGATGCCACGCTCGATGCCGCCGGCAAGGCCACAGAAGCGGCCAGACTGGAGAAAGCGCTGGATGCGATTGACGGCCAGATTGCCAGCTACACGCTGACCTTGAATCTGATGGCGCCGGGGTATGTGAATGTGCCGGCTGTCACAGCGCCTGCGGTGCCGCCGCCGGCCGCCGGCAAATGAACCTGGCGCGGATGCCGCGCCGTGCCGAGTCAGCGGCGGAGTCGTGCGACTCCTCCGCTGATTCGCCGCCACTCAACGCCGGTCGATGAATACCCGCTCCTTGCCTATCCACATTGCCGAGCGCTTGAAGTCGATGAACTTCGCTTCGTCGGCAATCGCAATCTGCATGGCGCTGGCCGCTTCCGGGATGTTGGCCATGGTCATGAGGTCTCCGCGGTTGAACCACGCTTCGGCGTGGCCGGAGTAGGGCGCCGTGGTGATGCCACGGGCTTCACTCATGGCCTTCACGCCCGGAATGTCTTCACAGTAATGCACCTGCAGATAACGCTGCATGCGGAAGCCCGGCGCGACGCTGCGAATCAAGGGACCATGGTTGGTGCGCCAGTAAAGCTGGCCTTCCGCCAGTGACTGATGAGGCAGGTGGCGCAGGCAGAAGAACAGTTTCACCAACGGCCCGTGTTCGTGGGCAATGACATATTCCGAAGGATTGACCTGTGGATATTCGTAGGCAAACCACATCGGTGATTTCGGCAGGTCGATGAAGTTCTTTTCGTCTTCCAGCAGTTCCTGCAAGGCCGCCGCGCCGGCCGCGGTATTGGCCGCCGCCAGGGTCTCGGGGTTCTCCCACCACAGTTCGGCGACGCCGTCGTATTCGGGCTCCATGCCGCCGCGCGCCACCGCCAGTGCGTCGTTTATCGGATCGTCGAGCGTGTGCAGTTGAATGTAGCGATGAATGCCGAGGGTGGTGGAGTGCCTGGCCACCAGCGGCCCGTGCACGTTGCGCCAGTAGGCCTGGAAATCCGCGCGGCTCATGCCGGGCTTGCGACGGAGTACGAATTCTAAACGGATCATGGGCTCCTCCCGATTGGACAATGCATGTCACGAGGCTCTGCGGCCGTGAGCATGGGACTATAGCCGAGGATGCGTGCGCCGCGTGCGTCTCGAACGCACACGACTATCCAAAGGGGAGGAGACGCCGCGGGTCAGCGCCCGCCGGTTTGAGTGCTCGCGCCGCGGCCCGGTGCGTTGGAAGACATTTCGATGATCGGCGCCGCGTGGCGTGGCGCGATGACGGGCAGGTCTGGCGCATTGACGGCGGGCCTGCGCATGGCGAGATCGCGCCGCGCCTGCGCCACGCCCGGTTCGTCGGGCGCCGCGGTTGCGGCGTTGTTGATGTAGGTCGCGGCGCGCTCGAAGCGCTGCGCATCCATTTCCTTGTAGGCCAGCGCCACATAGCGTGCCGCGAGCGCGGTGAGGCCTTGTCTTGCGGCCGTGTTACCGGGTTCGATGTTCAGCACCGCGCGATATTTTTCATAAGCGTTCTGACCGGTCGGTGACATCAAACGCTGCGCATCGACATCGCTGCTGGCGGCGAACAGCAGCAGCGTCACCTGTTCACTGGTCGAGGTGTTGGCGCTGTTGGCGGGCGCTGCGGCAGGCGCGGGCGCTGTGTTCTCGGTGGCCGGCGCGCTCGTCGGCGCCACCGGCATGCTCTGCGCATTCGTCGACGGCGTAGAGTGCGTAACGGTGTTGGCGGCCTCGGGTTCGGCATCGATCACGCCGCGACCCAGCCAGGTGCCGAGTGCCGCGGCCGACGCCACCAGCACCATGAGACCGTACACATAGTGACGACGCTCGATGCGCGCCAGGCGCGCGCGCGCGGTGGCGCCTGGCCTGGCATCTGCCGTCGACAGCAGGGTCGCGTCGGGATGTGCGGCGGGCGGCGCCGCGGCGAGGCTGGTGGCAATAGTCACGGCCAGCGTCGGCGCACCGTTGTCCATGGCGATGGTCGGTGCGGTGGCACTGTCCCAGTCGGCGGTGTGGATGTCGGCTTCGACCCGTGGCGGCAATTCAGCGCGCCATTCGGTGATGTTCTGGGGACGGTCCTGCACTCGAAACGCCAGCGCATGATCGACCGCGTTCAGCAATTGCGTGCTGTAGCTGCGCTTGGCGTGACGCGCGCCCACCTGGTAACTGTCGGCGGTGTTCTGCGCAATGGCCTGCGAGCGTTCGACCGCATCGTTGGGCGCGCGCGCGGTCATGGTGCGATACACCGTCGCGCCCAGCGCATAGATATCGCTCCATGGCCCTTGCTGATCGCTCTTGCCGGCGTACTGCTCTATCGGCGCGTAACCCGGCGAGACGAAATTGGTGATGGTGCGCGATTCGCCGGTCATCGCTTCGCGCGCCGAGCCGAAATCGAGTAGCACCGGCGAGCCGTCACTGCGTACGAAGATATTGGCGGGCTTGATGTCTCGGTGCACGAAGCCGTGGCCGTGGATCACTTCCAGGCCGTCGAGCAAAGGATGCAGCAGCTGCAGGATCTCGTGTTCGGTCAGCGTGCCGCGCGTCTTCAACAGGCGGTCCAGGCCTTCGCCCTGCTCGTACTGCATCACCATGTAGGCGGTGCGGTTGGCCTCGAAGATGTTGTGCACGCGCACGATGGCCGGATGTTCGAACCTGGCGAGGGTGCGCGCTTCGAAGATGAAGCGCTTGAGGCCGGCCTCGTATTCGCCGACCAGTTCGTCGGTCAGGGCCAGCACCGAGCCGTCCTGCTCGCGATGCACGAGCTGGCCGGGCAGGTATTCCTTGATCGCCACCGGCCGATGCAGGTTGTTGTCGGTGGCAAGGTAAGTGATGCCGAAAGCACCCTGGCCCAGCACGCGGTCGATGGTATACCAGTGCAGCTCGGTACCATGGCGCAGGGCATTGAGATTGAAAGTTGGGCTGACGGACATGCGTGGGCGTTGTGTGGCGGGCGCCGTTTTCATATACCGCTGAAGAGAGGTCAAGGCAAGCAAGGTTGAGCCGCCGCGCAGGGAAGGTAGGCCTTTTAGCGGCCCGCCGGGTGCGTGGCTGAAGCCGGGACCTTGGGGCCAGACCTCCCCATGTTCCTTCAGGCCGGTAGCGCGACCTCGGCCACGCCAATCATGGCATCGCGACCGACCAGCGCCGCGAGGGCGTCTTCGTCCCAGCCCGCGGTGCCAGGCGGGCGTCGTGGCAGCACCAGGTAGCGCATGTCGGCGGTCGAATCGTGCACACGGATGGTCATGTCGGGGCCAGGTTCAGTGCCGAATTCGCGCAGCACCGAGCGCGGCTCGTTGACCGCCCGCGAACGGTATTCACGGCTCTTGTACCAGTCGGGTGGCAGGCCCAGTAGCCAGCGTGGATAGCAGGAGCACAGGGTGCAGACCACCATGTTGTGCACGCTGTCGTCGTTTTCCACCACCACGAGGGTATAGGGGCCGCGGTCGATGCCGAGTTCGACCAGCGCCGCATTGCCGTCGGCGAGCAGTCGCTGTTTGAAGCCTTCATCCACCCAGGCCCGCGCCACCACCCGCGCGCCGACCTGCGGCGTGCGGTTGTCCATGTTCTCGACCTGGCGGCGCACGGCCTCGGCCGACAGGATGCCCTTGTCCTGCAGAAGCTCGCGCACCGCGATTTCGAGCTTGCGCCAGTAGCTCAAAGTGTCATCGAGATCGGCACGCGGCGGACTGTGGGGCGCATCGGCACCGTGCTCATGGTCGTGCTCGGGATCATGTCCGTTGCTCATGTCATTTCTCCTCGCGCACGGCTTCCAGCCAATGCTGGTAAATCTCGACCTCGATGCTGTCGGCGGCGCCGCCATGGTAATCGGGCCACACCTCGCACTGGCGAAAGCGCACTCGGTACAGCGGCTGACGCGGCAGGCCGTCGCGCCCATAGGCGAGTTCTTCGGGGTTGGCGAAGCTGCCGCACAGGCGCTCGATGACGCCGCGCTTGCCGCGGATGTAGGCCGGTGTGCGCACATGCCCGGGCGGCGCGGCGATGCGCACCGCCACGCGGTCGCCCGCTTTGAAGTGTGGCTGCGGCGTGTCACTCATGGCCGCGCAGTTCCACTTCACGCATGCGCCGGCCGATCTCATCGACCGTCAGCACGCCGCGCTGGATGAGCGTCTGGCTGATGGCGTGTATCCAGCGCTCGTAGTAACTCATGCTGTCGTAGGCCTCGGCGCCCAGGGCTTCGATGTTGCGCCTGAGTTCATCGACCGTCATTAGCTGCTTGGCGGTCAACATCACCAGCAGCGCGTCGACGCGCTTTTCCCACAGCGCGTAATCGTGCTCGCTAGCATTGATGTCGCCGGCGGGAAGGCCGCCCATGTCGTGATGGCTGCGCATTGCCTGATCCTCCCTATGAATGTGCGAAAGAATTCGCACCTACAACGAAAACCGCGGATTCACGCCGGCCTATTGCACCCAGCCGCCGCAGAACGGGATGGCCTGGCCGGTGAAGAAATTGCTTTCCTCGCTGGCGAGAAACAAGGCGAACAACACGTCTTCGCGCGCGGTGGCGAGGCGCGCGGCCGGCACCTGGCGTCGCAGCGAGGCTTGAAATGACTCGCGGCTGGTCAGCGACGGTGGGTAGTAGCTGGGGTTCTCGACATAGTTCTGCGCGATGAGATTTACCTGCACGTTGTGACTGGCTACTTCCACACCCACCGATTGCACGTAACCAACCTGCGCCGCGCGCGCCGCCGAATAGGCCGCCAGTGTCTTCATGCCCTTCAAGGCCGACGCGCTGCCATACACCACCACCTTGCCGGCGCGTCTCCCGATCATCTGCGGCAACACGGCGCGCGTCAGGCGGTGCAGGGGGTGCACCATCAAGTCGAACGTGGTGGCGAAGTCGGCGTCGCTGAGTTCGCTGGTGGCGATGCCTGTAAACGTCGGGCCGGCGAGATTGGCAATGAGGATGTCGATGTGGCCGCTGCCCGCCACCAGCGCTTCGCAGGCGCCGGGCGCACGGAGGTCGCGATTGTCGGCGATGACCTCGGCCCCTTCCTCACGAAAAATCTCGACCGTGGGTGGGCCCATGTAGTCTTCGCACTGGGTGACGAGTACTCGTTTGCCGCGCAGGCGTTGGTTCATGCCGATGATTCCATTGTGGGTCAGACTTCAGTCTGACATTCGACGTACAAGATGAGTGTCAGACTGAAGTGTGACCGACAAACAGGATTGAAAGGCTGCGCGTCCATCACCGCACCGCGCGCAATGCCGCGCGCAAGGTATCAACCATGATGCCCAACTCGTCCTCGCTGGCGGTGGCGGCCGGGCCGAGCGCGAGGATGTCGCCGGTGTAGCGCAGCATCAGGCCTTGTTCGAAGCAGCGGTCGAAGACTTCCATGGCGCGCAAGGACACGCCGTCGGCGCGCGGTGCGAGTTCCACCGCGGCGGCGAGGCCGAAGTTGCGGATGTCGATGACATTGGCTTCGCCGCGCAGGCTGTGCACGGCTTCGGCCAGCAACGGTTCCAGGCGCCGCGCGCGCGCAAACAAGTCTTCGTCGCGATATACCTCGAGCGCCGCGAGGCCAGCGGCGCAGGCCAGCGGATGGCCGGAATAGGTGTAGCCGTGAAAGAACTCCACCAGGTGTTCGGGGCCGTGCATGAAAGCCTGATAGACGTGGTCGCGCACCAGCGCGCCGCCGAGCGGCACCATGCCGCTGGTGATGCCCTTGGCGAACGTCAGGATGTCGGGCATCACCCCGAGGCGTGTCGGCGAAAACAATTCGCCGATGCGGCCGAAGCCGGTAATGACTTCATCGAAGATGAGCAGGATGCCGTGCTTGTCGCAGATGGCGCGCAGTCGTTCGAGATAGCCCTGCGGTGGCACGATCACACCGGCCGAGCCCTGCATCGGTTCGACGATCACCGCGGCGATGGTCGAGGCGTCGTGCAGAGCCACGATGTTTTCGAGTTCGTCGGCCAGATGCGCGCCCCACGCTGGCTGCCCGTCACTGAAGGCCATGTGCTCGAGGTTGTGGGTATGGGGCAGATGATCGACGCCCGGCAGCAGGGCACTGGCGAAAGCGCGCCGGTTGGCGCTCATGCCGCCCACCGAGATGCCGCCGAAGCCGACGCCGTGATAGCCCTTGGCGCGGCCAATCAAACGGTAGCGAGCGCCGTCACCGCGCGCCTTGTGATAGGCGAGGGCCATCTTCAGTGCGGTGTCGACCGCTTCTGATCCAGAGTTGGTGAAAAACACATGATTCAGATCGCCCGGCGCCGCGGTGGTCAGCGCATTGGCGAGCGCGAAAGCCTTGGGGTGATGGACTTGAAAGGCCACCGCGTAATCCAGCTCGTCGAGCTGCGCCTTGACGGCCTCGACGATGCGCGGATGGCGATGGCCGGCATTGCAGCACCACAGTCCCGACAGCCCATCGAGCACTCGACGCCCGTCGGGGGTCGTGTAGTACATGCCCTCGGCGCCACTCACCATGCGTGGGTGCTGCTTGAAATGACGGTTGTGGGTGAACGGCAGCCACAGTGCTTCGAGATCGGGCTGGCCGGTGCTCGTCGCGGTCGGAGGGATAGCAGTCATTGTGTGTCCTCGATTGACGGACGGTGCACAGGACCGACCGATGCTGTGGCCATGATACCCAATTCACGCTCGCCGCCGAGTGCAGCGCACTTGCGCTTGGCATCGCCCAAGGTTCCCGTGGCATGAGTTTGATTGGTGAACAATTGACAGATTTCCCGAACACGGCGCTGGTGCATGGCAGGCGCGAAGTGGCCACGGTATAAGGTCGCCTGCGCGCCATGTCGGCGCGGTTGATTGCGCGGACGACGAGATGGCGAAAAGAACCGGCACGGATAAAGCGGACAAGCTCACAGGCACGGCCAAGGCTGATGAACTCTATGGCGGCGGCGGCAGTGACGTGCTGAGCGGCCTTGGCGGCAACGACTATCTCGATGGCGGTGCGGGCGACGACGACTTGCGCGGCGGCGCCGGCAACGACACCTATATCGTCGACAACGCCAACGACATCGACCGCAAGCTTATCGACCCCGGCACCGACCTGGTGGTTGCGTTCGTGAATTACACGCTCGGCACGCAGCAGGAAAAGCTGCTGTTGTACGGCAAGACCGCGCTGAACGGCGTCGGCAACAACCTCGCCAACACCATGACCGGTAACGATGGCGCCAACGTGCTGAGCGGCCTCGGTGGCACAGACACCCTCGACGGCGGCAAGGGCATCGATGACCTGCGCGGCGGCAATGGCAATGACCTTTACATCATCGATAACGCCCGCGAAATCAACAAGACCTTTGCCGATGCGGGTAAAGACCAGGTGCGCAGCGTGGTCAGCTACGCGCTGGGCAATTTCCAGGAAGAACTGATCCTCATCGGCAGCGGCGCGATCTCCGGCACCGGCAACAGCGGTGTGAATTTCATCCAGGGCAACGACAAGGCCAACACCTTGCGCGGCCTGGACGGCGCGGACACCCTCGACGGTGGCAAGGGCAACGATGTGCTCTATGGCGGCAACGGCGATGACGACCTAGGCGGCGGCGACGGCAACGACGTTCTGAACGGCGGCGCTGGCAAAGACCGGTTGTACGGCGGCGCGGGCATCGACGTCTTGAACGGTGATGACGGTGACGACACGCTGCAAGGTGACGCCGGCGTCGACATTCTGAGTGGCGGTAACGGCAACGATATCTACGTGCTCGATGGCAGTTTGTTCCTTGGTGTGGCCAAGGATACGGCGGCGGACATCGCCATCGGCGCCGATCCGGGCGACGACACCGTGGCGGCGAACTTCGATTTCGCGCTCGAGCTAAATTCCGGGCAGGAGAACATCACCCTGTACGGTAACGCCGCGCTGCGTGCGCAGGGTAATGATTTCGCCAACCAGCTCGTGGCCCGCACCGCGCAGGCCGGCGACGAGTTACTGGGCTTGGGCGGCAATGATTTTCTGGACGGCGGCGTTGGCGACGATCACCTGGTGGGCGGTGATGGCAATGACACCTACCGCGTCGATCACCTCGGCGACATCAGCGCCGCCGACGTCGACGATGGCATCGACACGGTCGAAAGCACGATTTCCTACACGCTGTTCAACAACCAGGAAAACCTCACGCTGTTGAACGCCGCAGCGGCCGTGAACGGCACCGGCAACGGCGGCGGCAACGTGATATTCGGCAATACCTTCGCCAACGTTCTGAGTGGTCTGGGCGGCAACGATCAATTGATAGGCGGCGGTGGGGCCGACCATCTGCTCGGCGGTGAGGGCAGCGACATTCTCCATTACAGCGCCAGCGCCGTTGAAATCGATGGCGGCGGTGGGTTTGATGCGCTGTACATCGTTGGCGTTGGCGTCGCCAACGTCGATGTCGATCTGACAGGCGTCGCCGGCAGCATCGTCAAGGACATTGAGGTCGTGCTGTTCGCCTCGAACGGCGATGCCATCAATCAATCCCACAGCATCACATTGGGCATCGATGACGTGCTGGCCATGTCGTCGACCACCGATAGCCTGAAAGTCATCGGTGAGGCCGACGACACCGTGCACTTGAACGGCGCCGGCTGGACCAAGAACGCGGTGTCCGGCGAGGTCGGCTTTCAGGACTACCACAATGGCAGTGCGGTGGTCCGCATCGATACCCACATCTTGGAAAGCCACGTCATCTTCACCTGAGCTCGGTCGCCTCTCGCGTCCGCCCGGCCGTTCGCCGACAATGGCGAAAAAGCCGGGGGAGGGCACATGGTCGAGACACATTACGGCGCGATCTGGGAAGCGGTCGCCGACGCGCTGCCGGACGAAGTGGCGGTGGTGCAGGGCGCGCGGCGCTACACCTGGGCGCAGTACGAGCAGCGCGCGGCGCGTCTCGCGCAGTGCCTGCTGGAGGGCGGCCTCGGGCCGCACGCGCGGGTCGGCATGTATCTGTACAACTCCCCCGAATACTGCGAGACCAATTTCGCCGCCATGAAAATCCGCGGCGTGCCCATCAACATCAATTACCGCTATCTCGATCAGGAGCTCGCTTACCTGCTCGACAACGCCGACGCCGAAGCGCTGGTCTACCACAGTTCGCTGGCGGACCGCGTGGCGCGGGTGCGTGGCCAGGTGCCAGGCTTGAAGCTCTTGATCGAAGTCGACGATGGCCCCTGTGCCGACGGCCGTCACGACGTGGCGGGCGCGCTGCGTTACGAAGACATCCAGGCCAATGCCCGCCCCGCCGCGCGCATCAAGCCGGAGGGTGACGAACTCTATATCCTCTACACCGGCGGCACGACCGGCATGCCCAAGGGTGTGACCTATTCGATGCTGGAGTTCACGCGCTTCTTCTACCAGTCCTATCCGACCATGTTCGGCAAGCCGCCCTTGGAGAGCACCGCGCAATTGCTCGACGCCGCACGGGCGCGCGCCGCGGCGGGCTCGCCCCTGGTGGCGATGTCGGCGCCGCCGCTCATGCACGGCACCGGCTGCTGGCTGGGCATGATGGCGCCGCACATGCTGGGCGGCGCGACGGTGTTTCTGGAAGGGCGCGGCCTCGACCCCATCGAACTGTGGGACACCATCGCGCGCGAGCGTGTGCAGCAGTTGATCATCGTCGGCGACGCCTTCGCGCGGCCCATGCTGCGCGCCCTCGATGCCGAGCCCAAGCGTTGGGATCTCTCCTGCATGCAGGCCATCATTTCATCGGGCGCGATGTGGTCGCTGGAGGTCAAGCGCGCCATGCTCGAGCACCTGCCACAGGTGGCGTTGGCCGATCTGTTGGGTTCGACCGAGGGCGGCATGGGCCAGTCGCTGATGACCCGCGACACGCCCGATAACGAGACCGCCAAGTTCGCACTGCGCCCGACCACCAAGGTCTTCACCGACGACGGCCGCGAAGTGCAGCCGGGTTCGGGCGAAGTCGGCATGGTCGCCAACGGCGGCATGGTGCCGCTGCGCTATCACAAGGACGAAGAGAAATCGGCGCGCACTTTCCGCACCATCAACGGCCAGCGCTATTCGTTTCCCGGCGACATGGCGACGGTCGAGGCGGACGGCAGCATCACGCTGCTCGGGCGCGGCTCGAACTGCATCAACACCGGCGGTGAGAAGGTCTTTCCCGAGGAAGTCGAAGAGATCCTCAAACGCCATGCGGCGGTGGAAGATGCGCTGGTGTTCGGTGAAGCCGATGAGCAGTTCGGCCAGCGCGTGGTGGCGGTGGCTTCGCTGAAGCCCGGCGCGCAGGCCACGGCCGAGGCCATCATGGCTGAAGCCCGCACCCAGCTCGCGAGCTATAAGCTGCCCAAACGCCTGGTGCTGGTGCCGCACACGCCGCGCGCGCCTAACGGCAAGGCCGATTACGTGACGGCCAAGGCGCTGTTCGCCGCCGCCGCGCCGTGAGCAGCAGCGAGCAGGCGCCACCCATCTACACCTGGCGCGCGGACTTCGACCACCAGGACTTCATGGCGCGGGTGTGGCAGCGCAAGCCGCTGCTCATCCGCCAGGCCTGGCAGCATTGGCACAACCCGCTCGAGCCCGAGGAGTTGGCGGGCCTCGCTTGTGAGCCTGATGTCGAGGCGCGCCTGGTGCTGCGTGACCGGCAACGCTGGCGCCTCGAGCCCGGGCCGTTGCAGGCCGCGCGTTTCGCAAGCTTGCCCAAGCGCAACTGGACGCTGCTCGTGCAGGCGGTCGATCACTCGGTGCCGGCGGTCGCGGCCTTGCTGCATGCCTTTCGCTTCGTGCCCGACTGGCGCATCGACGATGTGATGGTGAGCTATGCCGCCGAGGGCGGCGGCGTCGGCCCGCATTTCGATCAGTACGATGTGTTTCTGGTGCAGGGGCTGGGCACGCGACGCTGGCAGGTCGGGCCGCGCTATGACGCCAGCAGCGCGCTGGTGCCGAATGCCGATTTGCGTCTGTTGGCGGATTTCGACGTCGAGCACGAGTGGTTGCTGGAGCCGGGCGACATCCTCTACCTGCCGCCCGGCCATGGTCACAACGGCGTCGGCGTGGGCGAGCATTGCATGACTTACTCCATCGGCTTTCGCGCACCGGCGCGCGCCGATCTCGTCGGCTACTGGGCCGACACCGTGCTCGAGACGCTCAGCGAAGACGATCGCTACAGTGATGCCGGCCTGAGCGTGCCGGCCAATGCCGGTGAAATCGACGCAGCGACGCTCGCGCGTCTGCAGGGCATGGTGATGGAGGCGCTGGGCGACACCGAGGCTTTCGCTCTGTGGTTCGGCCGCCATGCCACCGAGCGCAAATATCCCGACTTGAAAGACCGCCCCAGTCGTCCGCTGACAGTGCCACAGTTTGAGAAACGCGTGGCGCGCGGCGCCGCTCTCGCGCGTCATCCCGCCAGTCGCTATGCCTTCATGCACGCGGCGCGTGAGCTGCATCTGTTCGTCGATGGCGAGGTGCTGGTGTGCCGCGGCGCCGCGGCGCGCCTTGCCGAAAGGCTGTGCGGCGCTGCAGACGGACGCATAACCGCCGCCGATCTGCGGGCGCGGGATGCCTGCGCGCTGGCGCTGGAACTCTACAACTTCGGCGCCCTGCTGTTCGACGATGAGCGTTGAATCATCGCCCGTCACGCTACGCGCCGCCGACTGGCGGCACGACCACGCCGCGCTGTGTCACGTACGCCGCGTGGTCTTCATCGACGAGCAGCAGGTGCCGGAAGATCTCGAGTGGGATGGTGAAGACAGCGCCGCGCAGCACTGGCTGGCATGGCACGGCTCGACGCCCATCGGCACCGTGCGCCTGCGCGCCGGCGGCCACATCGGGCGCATGGCGGTGCTGAAGGAATACCGCAAGCACGGCGTCGGTTCGCGCTTGTTAGGCGCGGCCATCGAGGCCGCGCGCATGCAAGGCCTCACCGAAGTGCATCTCGATGCCCAGGTGCAGGCTCTGAAATTTTACGCCCGCCATGGCTTCGTGTCCGAAGGCGAGGAATTCATGGACGCCGGTATTGCGCATCGCGCGATGCGGCTGGAATTACGCTAAGCGTAAGCGGCGCTGTGTTCTGTGGGTCAGACTGAAGTCTGATCCACAAAAAAGATCATGCAAGAGCTCATGTTTGCGGCGTGATTCACCCCGCCCGCGTGAACACCACCTGCGCCGGGGTCGGCGCCGGAAAACCGGCGGCTGCCAAGGATTCGCGAATCGCACGGTTACCGTCGAAGTAGACCTGCCAGTAATGATCGTTATGGCAGAACGGCCGCACCGCCAGCACCGGTCCCACCAGGTTGAATTCCAGAATCTCGACTTCAGGCGCCGGCGTCTTGGCGACGTTGGCGATGTTCGTCATCTGCGCGCGCAGCAGTTCCATGGCGGCGACGTGGTCGGCGTTGCCGGCCAGCTGGCATTTCAGCTCGACGCGACGAAAAGCGTTGTGGCTGAAATTCTGGATGTTGTCGCCGAAGATTTTGTTGTTGCCGATGATGGTCAGCACGTTGTCGGGCGTATCGATGGCGGTCGCGAACAGACCAATCTCCTTGACCGTGCCGGTCACGCCGCCGGCGCTGATGAAGTCGCCGACCTTGAACGGCTTCAACACGATCAGGAAGGCGCCGGCCGCGAGGTTGGACAGTAGTCCACCCCAGGCGGCGCCAATGGCGATGCCGACGCCGGCGACCAGGGCCGCGAAGCTGGTGGTCTCGATGCCGCAGTAGCCCAAGATGGCGACCACCAGCGCGATGTTCAGCATCACCGACAGGATGTTGCCCAGGTAGCGCATCAAGGTCGGGTCGACCTTCTGGCGTTGCATGAGCTCCTGCAGCAGGCGCCCGACCAAGCCTATCAACCAGCGGCCGACTATCCAGAACAGCAGGGCCGCGCCGACCTTGAGCGCGCCTTCGGTGGCGTATTGGGTGGCGATGGCGCCGTAACCTTGCAGCGAATCCATGATGCTTTCCTCTCCGTTGGTTTCAAGTCTCTGCATCGAGCATAGCAGCGCGGGAGCGGCTTGAGCGATTTGCCTGCGGCGTGTCCGCTGCGCCTAAGCATTGACGCGCCGCCGCCGCTACTAGCTGGGTTCGCCGACCCCTCGCCCCATGGCCTTGGGGTCGAATCATCAAGGAACCATTGTCGCGAGGTAAAAGATGGCGGCCGAAGCGTCCCATGTATTGTCCGGCGTCTCCGCTGCCGAGCCCATCCATGTATTTGGCACCGACCAGGCCGGTCGTCACGACCTGCCTGGCGCGGCGTTCGCGGTGCGCGTCCATGGCGCCCAGGTGGGCCTGGCGAACGGGCCGGCCGGCAACGCCTATGCCGTTCCATTTCGCGATACCGATTGCCGGTTGCTGCCGCTGAAGTTGATCAGCGCTTACGTCAAGGAATTCATCCAATACGTCGCGGCGCATCCGCAGGATACTTTTCAGGTCATGCGCTTCGCCTGCGGCGCCAATGCTTACGACGACGCCAAGCTTGCGGTGTTGTTTGCTACCGCGCCCAACAACTGCCTGTTGCCCGGTGTGTGGCAGCGTTGCCTTGATCGCAAGCTGTCGGCGCGTGTGCTGCTGTTCGATCCGACCACGCGTTTGAAAGAGCCAGCCTGGCGCGAACGCGTCAAGCGCTACCTCGAGCTCAATCAACCGCTATGGAACGTGCCAGCGGTGGAGCTGGTGAGTTTTGGCGCCGCGCGCAGCGTGGTGGCCAATGACGTGCTGGCGCGCGGCCTGGGTTTGAAGCACCGCATCATGGGCGCCAACGACAGCTATTACGGCCGCGACAGTGTGCTTGCGGCCGAAGCCAAGGCGGTGTGGTACTCGACGCACTTCCTGTCGTTATGCGATTTCGATCAGACCGCGCAGCCGAGCCAGATCCGCATCACGGGCACCGCCGTGAGCGGTGGCCTGCACATGGATCAAATCGACGTCAACGCCGACGACTGACGCCGTCGGCGTCCCGCGCTTACGGCGCCAGCCGTGGCCGCAACTGGTGATGCGCGGTGGCACGCTGCCAGGCATGGCCAGCGCGCAGCAGCAGACTTTCCTCGAGATGTCCCGCCACCAGCTGGAAGCCGAAAGGCGCGCCATCGTTGTTGCGGCCGGCAGGCAGTGACAAGGTCGGCGTGCCGGTGATGTCGAACGGCGCGGTGAAGCGCAGCAGGTTCGGCCAGTCATCGTCCCGGGTGCCAAATACGGCGAAGTCTTCGAGGGTCAGATTCTGGCGCGCCAGCGCTGGCGAGATGGCCACATCCACGCCTTGGAACACATGCGCGAACTCACCGCGCAGGGCCTGCCGGACGTCATGGGCGCGCGCATACTCGACGCCCGACGTGGCGAGGCCGATGTCGAGCAGACCGGCGAGGCCCGGGCCGTATTCGGCGGCACGCGACGGATAGGTGGCGGCGTGATAGGCGGCGACTTCAGCGCAACACAGCGGCGTCCACGCCGCGAGTGCGGCGCTGGTGTCGGGGAAGCGCACCGGCACCACGGTCGCGCCGGCATCCTTCAGAACCGCCAGGCATTCACGCATGGCGGCGACCGTTGCCGGCTCGACATCGCGGGTGGCGAAGTTTTCGTCGATACCGACTTTCACGCCGCGCAGATCGCCGTCGAGCTTGTAGCTGTAGTCCGGCACCGGTGCGCACAGCGCGGTGGGGTCGGCATCATCGGCGCCGGCAATCGCATTCAACAGCAGCGCGCAATCGGCGGCGCTGCGTGCCATCGGGCCGAGGTGATCGAGCGACCATGACAGTGCGAACACGCCAGCGCGACTGACCCGCCCCCAGGTGGGTTTCAAGCCGGTGATGCCGTTGGCGAAGGAGGGGAAGCGTATCGAGCCGCCGGTGTCGGAGCCGAGGCCGCCGAAGCACAGGCCCGCAGCCACCGCCACGCCGGTGCCACTCGAAGACGCGCCACTCCAGTAACCTGCCTGGTGAGGATTGATGGGCGGCACGATGTCGGGATGATGATGCGCGACCGCGCCTTCGGTCAGTTGCAGCTTGCCCAGGATCACCGCACCGGCGGCGCGCAGGCGCGCGACCACGGTCGCATCGCTGGTGGCCGGCGCGATCTTGGCACGCACATGCGGCATGCCGGCCGACGTGCGCACGCCCGTCGCGTCACACAGATCTTTCACCGCCAGCGGCACACCGTGCAGCGGGCCGCGATAGCGTCCGGCGGCAATCTCACGCTCGGCCGCCTTGGCTTCCTCACGCGCGCTGTCGGCCATGGTCGTCACATAGCTCAACAAGGTCGGGTCGAGTTCGGCGATGCGCGTCAGCATCGTTTCCGTGACCGCCACCGGCGACAGGGCGCCGCTGCGCAACTGGGCGCTGAGTTCAGTGAGGTCGAGGTAGTGAAGCGGCGTGCTGCTCATGGTGATCATCCCGTGCGTTGATGGATGACCAGACTATGGCGGCGCGGGCGTGGGGGCGTCAATCGGGGGCCATCCTCAACACTTTGCGACCCTTCCTGTGGGTCAGACTTCAGTCTGACATTCGGTGCGCCATGTCAGACTGAAGTCTGACCGACAGGGCATGGCGCCCGCCGTTGTTGCTCCCCCGCCGTTCAAGTACCCTGCACCGGCCTTCAATCCCAGGGATAGTCATGCCTGCTTCACGCGAAAAACAGGTGGCCGCTGCCGTGCTCGGCAATGCGCTCGAGTGGTACGACTTCGTCGTGTTCGGCATGTTGAGCGTGATGATCGCCGACCTGTTCTTCCCTGGCGACGATCAATACATCCGGCTACTGAAAACCACCGCGACCTTCGGCGTGGGCTTCGTCATGCGGCCCATCGGCGGCGTGCTGATGGGCATCTATGCCGACAAGAAAGGGCGCAAGGCGGCGATGCAGATCATCATCGCGCTGATGACGGTGTCGCTGTTGACCATCGCCTTCGCGCCGACCTATGCCAGCATCGGCTATATCGCACCGGCCTTGATCGTGTTCGCGCGCCTCTTGCAGGGCTTTGCCACCGGCGGCCAGTACGCCATCGCGACTTCCTTCCTGGTCGAAGTCGCGCCGCCCGGCCGCAAAGGGCTTTACGGTTCCATGACGCAGATAGGCCAAGCCCTGGCGGCGCTCGGCGGCGCCTGCGCTGGCATGGCCTTGAGCGTGCTGCTGACGCCCGAGCAGACCATGGCCTGGGGCTGGCGCCTGCCGTTCGCGGTCGGCCTCTTGATCGCGCCTGTCGGCGTCTACATCGCCCGTCATCTCGAAGAAAGCGACGCCTTTCTCGATCACCAGAAATCGGCCGCGCAGCGATTGCCGCTGCTGACCATGCTGCATGAGAACCTGCGCGGGGTGATGGTGACTTTCGGTCTCGTCATCTGCGGCACCATCACCTATTACGTCATCCTCATCTACATGCCGACCTTCGCCCAGCACGAGCTGCACTTCGCCGCCAAGGACGCCTTCAAGGTGCAGGTCACGGCGCTGATCACGCTTTCGATACTGACGCCGACCGCCGGCTGGCTGGCCGATCGCATCGCCATCCGGCCCTTGTTGATGTTCGGCTCGGCGGCCATGCTGTGTGTGCTGCTGCCGCTGTTCCATCGCGTGCACGCGGCGCCGACGATCGCCAATCTCATGCTGCTGCAGGTCACGGTGTGCGTGCTGTTCGCGTTCTATTTCGGGCCGGTCGCGACCGCTGTCGCCGAGCAGTTCCCGCCGGGGGTACGGTCCACCGGTCTGTCGCTGGCGTATAACCTCGCCGTGATGTTGTTCGGCGGCTTCGCGCAGTTCATCGTGACCTGGTTGATAGGCACGACGGGCGACCCGTACGCGGCTGCCTACTACGTGATGTTCGGCGCCGCGGCCGGCTTTTGCGCGGCCTGTTTCGTCAAACCGCTGGAGCCTGCGCGCCCATGATTCCATTTTCCGTGCTCGACCTGTGTCCGGTGGTGGTGGACGCCACGCCGGCCGACGCGTTTCGCAACAGCCTCGATCTCGCGCGCCATGCCGAGCAGTGGGGCTATCAGCGCTACTGGCTGGCGGAACATCACAACATGGTCGGCATTGCCAGTGCCGCCACTTCGGTGGTGATGAGCCACATTGCCAGCGGCACCCAGCGCATTCGCGTCGGCGCCGGCGGTGTGATGCTGCCCAATCATTCACCGCTGGTCATCGCCGAGCAGTTCGGCACGCTTGAATCACTGTACCCGGGCCGTATCGATCTGGCGCTGGGGCGTGCGCCGGGCGCCGACGGCATGACCGCGCGGGCCTTGCGCCGTGATTCCGTGCGCGCCGCCGAACGTTTTCCGCAGGACGTCGCCGAACTGCTGACCCTGTTTGAACCGGCGCAGCCGCGCCAGGTCATTCAGGCGGTGCCGGGTTGCGGTCTCGAGGTGCCGGTGTGGATCCTGGGCTCGAGCCTGTTTGGCGCGCAGCTCGCCGCCACGCTTGGACTGCCGTTTGGCTTCGCCTCGCACTTCGCGCCGGAAATGCTGCTCGATGCGCTCGACGTCTACCGGCGTTACTTCCAGCCCTCGCACCGCCTGGCGAAACCCTACGTGATGCTGGGCGTGAACTGCGTGCTGGCCGACACCGACGCCGAGGCGCGCCGCCTGTTCACTTCTGCCCAGCAGCAGTTCACCAATCTGTTCCGCGGCGCGCCGGGCAAGGTGCAGCCGCCGCTCGATTCGATGGACGACTACTGGTCACCGGGCGAGAAGGCCGGCGTTGATCGCGCCCTGCGCCTGGCCATCGTCGGTACGCGCGACAGCGCGCGCGCCCAATTCGACGATTTCATCGCCCGCACCCAGGCCGACGAACTCATGCTCACCGCGCAGATTTTCGATCATGAGGCGCGGCTCAGGTCCTACCAGCTCGCGGCTGCCCTGCGCGAGGATTGAGGCCAGCGCGTCCGGCGCGTCAGGTTTCTGGTCCGGATCAAGGTTCTGTGCTGCGCCGACGTGCTACAAGGTAGCCCGCGTTGCAACCGAGGGGCCTAAGTGCGTGAGCAGATAAGAAGCCAGCAGCTCTTGCTGGCATCGGTCGCCAGCGGCTTGGTGGCGCTGGTCGGCTGCGTGGTGCTGCTCGGCTGGCTGGCGGATATCGACACCATGAAGTCGCTGCTGCCGGGCTTCGCGACCATGAAGGCCAACACCGCGCTGTGCGCCATCGCGCTCGGCGTGGGCTTGTTCAAGGCGGTTGGCAACGAACGTCGCGCCGAATCGGCAGGGCGCGCGGACTTGGGCCTGCTGCTGTTGGCGGCCCCGTCCCTGCTCATCGCGCTGCTGACCCTCGGCGAATACTTGTGGTCGCTGGACTTCGGCATCGACGCGCTCATCGGCTCGCCAGCGGCGTCCGACAGCGCCGAGCAGTTACCGATGCGCATGGCGTCGGTCGCGGCTGTCGCCATCGCACTCGGCGCGGGCGCGCTGCTGCTGCTGGCGCTGCCGGCAACGCGACGTCAGTCCATGCCGCAGTTGCTGGCCACCGCGCTCGGCGTGCTGATGCTGACCACCACCTACGGCCATTTGTATGCCGTCGAAGCGCTTTATCGCACCGACGAGTTGTCCGCCATTGCGCTGCATTCATCCATCGTCTTTTTGGCCTTCGCCCTGGGCCTGCTGGCGGTCACTGCGGACCGTGGCTGGATAGCGGATTTTTCCCAGCCGACGCCATCCTCAGCGGCAGCGCGCAACACCCTGCTGGCGGTGGCGCTGGCGGTGCCGGTGATCGGTTCGCTGCGTCTGGCCGGGCAGCACGCCGGCTGGTACGACACCGGCTTTGGTCTGGCCATCATGTCGGTGGTGTTGACGGTGGTGGTGACGGTCTTGCTGTGGCACAACTCGCGCCGCGCGGGTGTGGCCGATCGTGAGCTCGCGCGCCTGTCGCGTCTTTATTCGCAGCTCTCGCAGACCAACCAGGCCATCGTGCGCTGTCCCGATGAAGAATCGTTGTTCCCGCGCGTGTGCCAGGTGGCCGTTGAATTCGGGCAGTTCGAATTTGCGTGGATAGCCATGCTCGATGCCAAAGCCGGGGTCACGCGCCTGGTGGCGCAGGCCGGCGCGGCGCCCGGTGTGCTCGGCGATGCCGACGGTGAGCAGCCGCAGCCACGCAGCGCATGGCCCTATGCGCCGACGCTGCTGTTGAACAAGTATCTGTTCAGCAACCAGAGCGACGCTGATCCCGCGCCCACGCCCTGGCATCGCCAGGCCATGCGCGCGGGCTACCACACCGCCGCGATTCCCATCCGGCGCAACGATGTAGTGGTCGGCGCGCTCAATCTCTACGCACGCGAGGCCGAATATTTCGGCGCCTATGCCATCCCCACCCTGGAAGAGGTGGCGCTCGATATTTCCTTCGCGCTGGACAACTACGGCCGCGAGGCCGAGCGCGCCGCCGCGCTCAGCGCCTTGCAGGCCTCCGAGCAGCGCTTCGCGGAACTTGCCGTGCGCCTGCCGGTGGGCCTGTTCTCGCTCGCCATCGATCGCGAAGGCGGCTATCGCTATACCTATGTCAGTCCGCAGTACTGTCATCTCATGGGCGTCACGGCTGAGCGCATGATGCGCGACCCGAACACGCCGCTCAAAATCGCGCATCCGGAGGATCTCGCCGAATATCAGCGCATTCGTGCCCGCAGCCGCTTGTTGCACGGCCCGGTAGCGCTGGAAATGCGTTACATCGTGCGCGGCGCGGTGCGCTGGATACGCACCCTCGGGCAGCCGCATCCCGAGCAGGACGGCGAGGTCGCGTGGAGTGGCGTGGTGATGGACATCACTGACCAGAAGCAGGCCGAGCAGGAGCGCGATCGATTGCGCAGTCAACTCACCCAGGCGCAGAAGATGGAAGCCATCGGCCAGTTGACCGGCGGCATCGCGCACGACTTCAACAATATCCTCGGCAGCGTGCTGGGCTTCACGACCCTGGCGCTGGCGCGCGAAGTGCCGGACCCCGACAGCAAGCTCGCGAGTTATCTCAACGAGGTGCAACGCGGCGCCGAACGCGCGCGCGACCTGGTCGCGAAGATGATGAAGTTCAGCCGCGTCGATAAACCGGGGTCGGTGCTGGACGTGCTGCAGCCGCAGGCGGCGCTCGAAGAAGTGACGAAGCTGTTGGGTGCGGTGCTGCCGGCCAGCATGGCGGTGGTGCGCGAATACGACGAACAGCTGCCGGCGCTGGCGGTGAGTTCGGTGGCGTTTCACCAGGCGGTGATGAACCTCGCCATCAATGCGCGCGACGCCATGAATGGCCAGGGGCAACTCACCTTGAGCGTGCGTTTGCAGCATGTCGGGCGCAGCGTGTGCGCGTCCTGTCAGCGCGGGTTCGAAGGCGACTACGTGGTCTTGCGCATTGCTGACGACGGGCCCGGCATTGCGCCCGAGAGCCAGACTGAAATCTTTCGCCCGTTCTTCACCACCAAGGAAGTCGGCAAGGGCACCGGCCTCGGCCTCGCCATGGTGCATGGCATCGTGCACGACGCCCACGGTCATATCCTGCTCGAATCGGCGCCCGGCAGCGGCACGCGTTTCCAGTTGTTGTTCCCGCCTTTCGGCGGACCCAGTCCGCAAGCTGCCCCCGTCGCGCTGCCGGTGGTCGGGAACGCCGGCGGTGGCGCCTGCATCGCGGTGGTCGACGATGAACCGGCCCTCACACGCCTGTGGCAGGAATTGCTGGAGGGTAACGGCTATCGCGTGCTGTCGTTCAACGACAGTACGTCGGCGTTGGCCGCTTTCCAGGCCCAGCCCGAGGCATTTGATGCGATGGTGCTGGACATGACCATGCCGCAGTTGAGCGGCGACAGCCTGGCGCGACAGATCCTCACCCGTCGCCCCGAGCTGCCGGTGTTCATCTGCACTGGCTATAGCGATCGCCTCGACACCCTGATGGCGCAAAGCCTCGGCGTGCGCGGCGTATTCACCAAGCCGGTGGATTTCGATGAAGTGCTGAAGCACATTGGCGCGGCGCTGCACAGCGACCCCGCCGCGTCGCCGGCATTCACCACCGACACGCCCGCGCCCTGAACGCGGCGCGCTGCGCCTGTTACCATGCGCGGCGCGCGTGGTCGTGAAACAGAGCAGACAGAGTGATGATGAGAACAGGGACGGGGCGGGGCACGCTGATGACGTGGCGGATGGCAATGCCATTCATGCTGGTCTTGCTGCTCGGTACTGCGGCGGCCCGCGCCGCCGACACCCTGGCCGCCAGCGGCCTGGATGAACTCGGCGATCGCGCGCTCATCAAGGCCATCCTCGATTACTACCAGGCCGAGAAGACCCACGACTGGCAGACCGCCTACGCACTGCGCGGTGCGCGCTTCGCCGCGGTGGTGCCGTTCGAAGCCTACGCGCGGCAAATGGATATCGACACCAGCGGCTGGGAACTGGTCGGCATCGATGGGCGCAGCGTACGCGTGGAAGGCAATGTCACCCGTGTCACGCTGTCGTTCCAGGAAGATTTAGGCCACGAGGTCGCCGCGCGTCTGCTCGGCGCGGAACTCGCGAGCCCTTCCCGCAACGGTGCGCCGCAGCGCTACAGCCAGCTGGAAGTCACGCAGTGGACCCTCGAAGACGGCCAGTGGGTGGCGTTGGCGCCCGGCGCCCGCCAGCATTTCGTGTTCAATGAGCGCATGGTGTGGGATTGAACGGTGATTGTCCTGTAACGATGAACGACTGCGGTATGGCACCTTCGTGCCGCGTCCGCGCGCGGAGGCTTGCATGACCCAGCCCTATCCGAATCAACGTTTCCTGCGCGGCAACTTCGCGCCGTTGCGCACCGAATGCGATGCGCCCGATCTCGTCATCACCGGTGAACTGCCGCGCGAGCTCAACGGCAGCTTGTTGCGCAACGGTCCCAATCCGCTCTACCCGCCGCGCGACAACTACCACATGTTTTCCGGCGACGGCATGGTGCATGCGTTCCACATCGAGAACGGCCGCGTGCGCTATCGCAATCGCTGGGTGCGCACCGCCAAATTCGAACGGGAGTGGGCGGCGGGCCAGGCCTTGTATGGCACCTTCGGCAATCCCGCCACCAGCGACCCTTCTGTGCGCGGCACGCCCTATAACGTCGCCAACACCAATGTTCTCTTTCATGGCGGGCGGCTGTTGGCGCTGGAAGAATTCAATCCACCGTTCGAACTCGATCCGGTGACGCTCGCTTCGCGCGGCAGCCACGATTACGGCGGCGCGCTGCGCGGCCCGATGAGCGCGCATCCCAAGGTCGATGCCGAGACCGGCGCGCTGCATGCGTTTGGCTACGGTCTTGGCGGCTTTGGTTCGCGGCGCATGGCCTATCACCATATCGATGCCGCTGGCCGGCTGACGCGCAGCGTTGAATTCGACGCGCCCTATGCAGCGATGGTGCATGACTTCATCGTCACCCGCGCACACATCGTGTTTCCTGTTTTTCCGCTGACGATTTCTCCCGAGCGCGCGCGCCGCGGCGGACCGATGCTGGCCTGGGAGCCGCAGTTGCCATCGCTGCTGGGGGTGATGCCGCGTGATGGCGCGGCCAGCGACATTGTATGGATTGAAGCCGAGGCCTGCTGCGTGTTTCATCCGCTCAATGCCTACGACGATGACGATGTGCTGGTCGCCGACATGTTGCGCTACGACGCCGGCCCGGGCTTTCCCGGCGCCGATGGCAGCGCGCCGGATCCGGCGCTGGCGGTGGCGCGGCTGGAACGCTGGCGCATCCCCGTCACGAACACGGGCCGAGCGGTGGCCATGGAACGACTGGACGAGCAGGCCTCGGAGTATCCACGTCTCGATGAGCGCTATGCGGGCCTGCGTCATCGCTTTGGTTACTTCGCCACCACCCGGGGCGAGCAGGGGCGCGCGGCGGTGTTCGATGAGCTGGCACGTTACGACTTCGTGCGGGGACACAAGGCACTCTATCGCTTGCCTGCCGGTGATTTCATTTCCGAGCCGGTGTTCGTGCCGCGCGCCAGCGACGCGCCCGAAGGGCAGGGCTTTCTGTTGGCAGTGGCCTACCGGGCCGCGCAGGCACGCAGCGATCTGCTGGTCTTCGATGCCGAACAGTTGAGCGCCGGTCCGCTGGCCACCGCCCATCTCGAAACACGCGTGCCGTTTGGCTTTCACGGCAATTGGATGCCCGCCCGCTAGGCGCGAATTCAGTCGCGCATTCGTTCCGCTGCCCAGTGCCAGCGTTGCCAATGTCAGACTTCAGTCTGACATTCAAAGGCGCTGTTGAATGTGCGAATGAATTCGCAGCGACAATACCCGGCGCCTTCCCCATTCGGTGGGCTCACCTTCGCCGCGCAAAGCGCCATACTCCGCCGAGAATTCACTGGGGGATTGCGCGTGGCTTTGCCGGAATATGATCAATACGATGCAGTCGGTCTGGCGGGGCTGGTGCGCGCCGGCAAGCTGTCGGCGCGGGAAGTGGTGGACGAGGCCATCGCGCGTGCCGAGGCGGTCAATCCGGCGCTGAATTTTCTTTCCCATCGGGCCTACGACGAGGCGCGTGCAGCGGCCGATTCGCCGCAGCTGCCACGCGGTCCGCTGACCGGCGTGCCGTGGCTGGTCAAGGAGCTGGCCAGCAGCTGGGGCGGCCAGCCATTCACCAACACCCTGCCGTATCTCAAAGACCTGCGCGCGCCCGGCGACTCGCTACTCATGACGCGCATGAAAGCGGCCGGCATGATTCCCTTCGGCAAGAGCACTTCACCGGAAAACGGCTGGGCGCTCAGCACCGAATCGAGTCTGCATGGCGTCACGCGCAGTCCCTGGCATCTCGAACGCACACCGGGCGGCTCCAGCGGCGGCTCGGCGGCCGCGGTGGCGGCGCGTGTATTGCCGATGGCCGATGCCTCCGACGGCGGTGGCTCGATTCGCGTGCCGGCTGCCAACTGCGGCCTGTTTGGATTGAAGCCGGCGCGCGGGCGCATCTCGCTGGCGCCGGGCGTGGTCGACTTCTGGTACGGCGGCGCGACCTTGCACTGCGTGTCACTGAGCGTGCGTGACAGTGCGGCCTTGCTCGATGTGACCGCCGGCGCATTGCCCGGCGAACCCTATGGCCTGCCGCGTCCGGCGCGTCCGTTCCTGGACGAGGTGGGGGTCGACCCCGGACGGCTGCGCATCGCCATCGTTACCGATACGCCGGCCCACGGCACGCCGCTCGACGCCGAGATTCGCCAGGCGGTGGAAGAGGCCGGCCGCTTGCTGGAGAGCCTCGGCCACGACATCCAACCGCAGCCCGTGCCCTATGATTTCTGGCCGCTGCACAAAACCTACACGGCGCTGGTGGCGGTGCAGACCGCCTGCTTCTTCGATGCCATGGCGCCACTCGTCGGCCGCGCCGCCACCACCAATGACATGGCCCCGCTGTACTGGAGCATGATCGAAAAAGGCCGCCGCCATACCGCCACCGAGCATTCCAATCACATCGAATTCATGCGCGCTGCCTGCCGCGAATTTCTGACGCGCATGGCGGCGTTCGACCTGTGGCTCATGCCGACCGTCCCCATGCTGCCGCGCGTGCATGGCTATTACGCCATGGATCTCGATGTCGAAACCTATGACGACACGCGCATGGGGCCGGATTGTTGCTACACCGCGCCGTTCAACGCTGCCGGCTCGCCGGCCATGTCGGTGCCGATGGGCTGGTCGCGCGATGGCTTGCCTATCGGTGTGCAGTTCGTGGCGCGCGACGCCGATGAAGCGCTGTTGCTGCGCGTCGCCGCGCAGGTCGAATCGGCGCGGCCGTGGCGCGGCCGCAAGCCGCCGGTGTGTGGCTGACGGCGCGTTCGCCCATTGGTTTATTCAGCTATCGCCGGCGCCGATGTCGATGTACAGCACGCCGGCCTCGACGGTGACCTCGTAACGGCGCTGCGCCTGCGCGCAGGGCGGCCTCGTCGCGGCGCCGGTACGGATGTCAAAGCCGCCGCGATGATGGGGGCAGAGAATCTCGTCGCCAGCGAGTTCGCCGTCTGCCAAGGACGCCGCGCCGTGCCCGCAGGTGTCGTCCATGACGTGATAACGGCCCTGGCTCGCCACCAGCAGCACCGGCGCGTGGCCCGCGATGGCGATGCGTTTGAGGCACGGTGGCTCGAGTTCGGCCAGACCAATGAGAGCGACGCGCGGCATCGATGATGACTCGTGAACGGCTGGCGTCATTGTGCCCGAGGCCACGCGCCGCCGCGCAGTCCGCTCGACGCCGCGTTGGCGTCGCAGTAGGGTGATGGTTCTGTCATCGAGCAACGAGGTCCAGCATGGCGTCCAATCCTCCCTTCCGCTATCACGGCCTCGATCACGTGGTGCTCAGGGTCACCGACATCGAACGCACGCTGCATTTCTATTGCGAGGTGCTGGGCATGAAACTCGAACGCATCATCGAGGACTTCGGCATTTACCAGTTGCGCTGCGGACGCAATCTCATCGACCTCGCGGTGATGCCGGCTGGCGCCCCACTCGCCGACAAGGCCGCGCGCGGCATCGACCATGTGTGTGTGCTGCTCGATGGCGACATGGGCGAACTGCTCGACCACCTGGCCAGCCATGACGTGCCCGTTGATTGGGGCCCGGTGGAGCTCTACGGCGCGACCGGCTTCGGCACCTCCGTCTACGTGCCCGACCCGGACGGCCACACCATCGAATTGAAAGTCGACCACGCCGACTTTCCATTGCGCACCAGTGGCCGCGATGCCATGGGCACGCTCACGCGGCCTTCACCCAAGCCTCGCCCTTGAAGCTGACGCTACAAGTTCTGGACTTGCGGCCGCTGATAGGCTTAATTCTGGCAAGCGCCGCCTCAACCGTGCGGCGCGCCTGTCCGTCGCCGCGACATGCAAACGCGACTATCTCACCTGACTCGAAACCTGTCCGCGCGGCGCATGCCGGCGGCAGCTGGCAGGAGTGGCCGCACGTTATGCACACGCTTACGAATATCAATTGGTCGGGGCCGATAGCGCTCATCGTCGACGGCAGCGACGCCCATGGGCGTCCATGGTCTTGTATCGACGGGAGCGCACGATCGTGAGCGATGACCTGCTGCGCTTCGCCGTTGAAGGTGCGCGACTCGGCACCTGGCGCTGGAACCTGGTCGACAACACCGCCCAGTATTCTGAACGCTCGGCGCAACTGTTCGGCCTGGCGCCGGGGCAGGCCCTGGATCGCGCGCTGTCGTTCCGCATGATTCATGCCGACGATCGCGCGGCGGTCGCGAGTGCGGTCGAGCAGGCCATCGCCCGCCACGGTGACTGTGAATTGGAGTTCCGTGTAGTGTGGCCGGACGGCAGCATTCACTGGCTGGTCTCGCGCGGGCACGCCGGCTATGACACCGACGGACAAGCGCTGTGCATGGACGGTGTGATGTGGGACATCGACGCGCGCAAGCACGCCGAGCAGCAACATCAACGCCTGCAGGCGCAGTTTCTGCGCGCCCAGAAGATGGAGGCCATCGGCCAGTTGGCGGGCGGCATCGCGCACGACTTCAACAACATCCTGACCGGCATCCTTGGCTACGCCAAGCTGGCGCTGGCCAACAAGCAGCTCGATGCCGACAGCAAGGTGCGCAGCTATGTGCAGGAGGTGGTGGCGGGCGCCGAGCGCGCCGCCGAACTCGTGCAGAAGATGCAGATCTTCAGCCGCGGTCCGCGCAGCATCGATGGCGAAGCCGCCCACACCACGCGCGCGGTGGTCGAGGAAATCGTCAAACTGCTGCGCGCCGCGCTGCCCGTCACCTTGGATATCACGCAGGATCTGGAAGACACTCCCGAGCTGCCGATCCCGCCGGCCGACATGCACCAGGTGCTGATCAATCTCGCCATCAACGCCCGTGATGCGATACGCGAAGTGCGTGATGTCGGGCATTTGTCCGTGAGTCTGCGCGCGCCGCGCGTGCTGGAAGCAGGCTGCAGTGACTGCGGTGAAAACCTCGCGGGCACGTTCGTCGAACTGGCGGTCCGCGATGACGGCTGCGGCATGCCGGCCGCGCGCGTGCCCTTGATCTTCGAACCCTTCTACACCACCAAGGAAGTCGGCAAGGGCACGGGGCTCGGCATGTCGGTCGTGCACGGCATCATGCACGACCTCGGCGGCCACATCGTGGTCGAGACCGGCGTCGACACCGGCACCGTCATCCGACTGCTGTTTCCGGCCTGACGGCCGGCGCTGCTCGAATCAGCGCTGCGCCGGTGGCAGCGCCGCGAGCGCCGCGGCGAACACGCGATGCGCGGCGACATCCACCGGCCGATGCCTGACGGTCGTGCTGGCCGGATCGGCGCCGAGATAGTTGCCGCCCTTGTGATCGTGGCGTGGTCGTATCGGTCGCGCACAGAAGCCGCCGCCGCAGTTGGGGCATACGTTCCGCAACAGCGATTCAACGCAGTCACGACAGAACGTGCATTCATAGCTGCAGATCATGGCGTCTTCGCTATGGGGCGGCAGCGCGCGCTTGCAGTGTTCACAGCTTGGGCGCAATTCCAGCATGGTTCCATTCCTCGTTTATACGCAGATCAATTTGGCGCGCGGGCATCGAGGTGGGCGCTCAGCCTGTCGAGCTGCGGCTGAAACAATCCCAAGGCCTGCGCACGGATGGCATCCGGTGCGCGGGTCGGCGAGCCGCAATCGAAAGGTGGCGCGGGGTTGTACTCGAGCAGCAGTTCAATGGTCTGTGCAAGTCCTGCGCCGGCCACTTCGGCGACCACCGTCAGTGCGAAATCGATGCCCGCCGTTACACCGCCGCCGGTGATGCGATTGCGATCCACCACCACGCGCGCGTGTTCGACCTCGATGCATGGATAGCGGCCGAGGTGTGACAGACAGGCCCAATGGGTGGTGGCGCGATAGCCGTTGAGCAAGCCCGCTTCGGCAATGATCAAGGCGCCGGTGCACACCGAGGTCACGTAGCGCGCGCCCTGTGCCAGGCGCTGCAATGCAGCCTGCGTGCGCGCGTCACGCATCGGCGCCAGCACATCGCCGGCGCCCGGCACCACCAGGATGTCGAGTGGCGGACAATTGTCGAAATCATGATCGGGCGTCAGCCGTGCGCCGCAATCGCTTAACACCGGGCGTGTGCTGGCGGCGAATGTGAAGGCGTGAAACTGCGGCACGAGGGCAAACACCTGCAGAGGGCCGAAGCCGTCCAGCATGGTCATCTCGTCGAACAGGAAGATGCCGACCTTCAGACGTGTGTCCATCAGTGTTTGCTCCGCGATGCGGGTGGGTGGGGAGACGGTGATTCGAAACGGGTGCGGTAATCACGTGGGTTGACGCCGAGCCGCCGCAGAAAGGCGCGCCGCAGGCGTTCGCTGGCGCCGAGGCCGCAGGCGCCGGCCACGCTGTCGATGGAATGCTCGCCGCGTTCGAGGTAACGGCGCGCGGCTTCGATGCGCAGACCTTCGACGAAGCGCGCCGGCGTGACGCCGAGTTCGTTGTGAAACACGCGCGCGAAATGACGTGGGCTCAAGGCCATGCGCGCGGCCAGCGCGTTGACGCTGAGATCGGCGTCGAGATGCGCCGGCAGCCACGCGCACAGCTCGGCCAGCGTGCCACGCGACGGCGCGCGCGGCGGCAACAGGGTGCTGAACTGCGACTGGCCACCCGGCCGCTTGGCATACAGCAACCAGCGCCGCGCGATTTCGAGCGCCAGCGCGCTGCCATGGTCCTGCTCGACCAGGTGCAGCGCGAGATCCATGCCGGCCGTCACGCCGGCCGAGCAGTAGTACTTGCCGTCGTTGACGAAGATCGCTTCGGCATCGAGCGTGACGCTTGGAAAGCGCGCGCGAAAATCCGCGCCGTAGGCCCAGTGCGTGGCGGCGCGGCGGCCATCGAGCAGGCCGGCCGCGGCCAGCACGAAGCTGCCGGTGCAAATCGCCACCACGCGCCGTGCGCGCTGCGCCTGGCGTTGCACGAAGCGCAACAAGGCCGGCCGTGTGAGCGCCTGTTCGACGCCGACGCCACCCGGCACCAGCAAGGTGTCGATGGCGGTGCGCGCGGCGCTCGCCAAAGGTTCGCTGTCGACACAGATGCCGCTCGGGTAGGTGCGTATCAGGCCGCCGTGTTCGGAGACCAGCAGCGCGCGTTGCCGGTCTTGCGCGGCACGCACGCCCGCCGCGCACAGGATGTCGAGCGGGCCGGCGATGTCGAGCACTTCAGCGTCCGGGAACACCAGCATGACCAATGCACCGCGCGATGCGCGCGCGGTGGCAGCAGGGCGGGGCGGCTTTTTCATGGCCACAGGATGGCGCTCGCACGGGGTGGCAGCAATGACTTCATTCCCACTATTTCTGCCATGGAGCGCATGGCCCTGCGCGCCTTTCGCCGCGCGCTTCGAATTGTTACGCTCCGCCTGTCCTGGCCACCGGTGGGCGGCCGTTCCATGGAGCCCGAATAAGTGCCGGATAATGATCTCCGCGAGTTCGCCAAAGCGCGTCGGCTGGCCATCATGGCGGCGGCCGACAACCGTATCGACGCGCAACAGGGCGGCCGCGCCATCGTCAAATACGTCAGCGGCGCGGTCGACGACCTGGTCATCGATCTGTGGAAGCGCGTGGCGGGTGATGTCGCCGCCGGCGTCGACGTGGTCGCGGTCGGCGGCTATGGACGCGCCGAACTGTGTCCATATTCCGATTGGGATCTGTTGTTCCTGGTGCCGGACGCCGATGACACGCGCGTCAATGCCGCCATCAAGCTTTTTGGCCAGACCGTGTGGGACAGCGGCGCGCACCTCGGCCACGCGGTGCGCACCGTCAAGGAAGCGCGCAAGTTCGCGCGCGACAATCACCAGGCGCGCACCGCGCTGCTTGAGTCGCGCATGGTCAGCGGCAGTGGCGCGCTCTATGCGAACCTCTTGAAGAGCAGCGGCCAGCAGCACTGGAGCCGCCGCGAACGCATCGAATTCTGCACGCAGAAGCTTGATGAGTGCGCCGAGCGCCGCCGCGCGCAGGGCGACACCGCGTTCTGCATGGAGCCCGAGCTCAAGAACGGCAAGGGCGCGCTGCGCGATGTCAGCACCATCTTCTGGCTGTCGATGGCCTGGTACGGCGTGCCGACCGCGCGCGAGCTGATTGGTCAGGGGCTGGTCTCGGAAGACGAATTCAACGGTTTCGTGCGCAGCCGTGATTTTCTGTGGCGGGTGCGCAGCGCCCTGCATCTCGCCACCGGCCGCGAGACCGACAAGCTGCGCTTCGACCTGCAGCCGGAGCTGGCGGCACGCTTCCGCTATCGCGACAGCGAACGCTCGAGCGCGGTCGAACGCTTCCTGAAGAATTACTTTCTCAACGTCCGCACCATCGCCGATCTCGCCGACATCTTCGTGCTGCATTTCGAGGAGCAAATTCATCCGGGCGGCCGTCTGCGTCGTCGGCGCAAGCTCGACGGCGGCATCGAAGTGCATGGCAGCGAAGTGGGCGTGCATGACGTGGCCGCGTTCGCCGCCGACCCGCACAACCTCATCCGTATTTTCGTCGAGGCGCAAAAAGAGCGGCGCTATCTCAACAGTCGCGCGCTGCGCGTGGTGCGCAAGCATGCGCGCCTGGTTGACGCCGCGTTGCGCGCATCGCCGCGCGCCAATGACATGCTGCTGGCGATCCTGCGTTCACCGCGCAATGTCGCCACCGCGCTGCGCCAGATGCACGAGACCGGCGTGCTGGGACGTCTGATCCCGGATTTCGGCCGCATCACCGGCCATTGCCAGTTCGATCGCTATCATCACTACACGGTCGACGCTCACACCATTCGCGCCATCGACATCCTGCGTGACTTCCGCCTCGGCGAAGGGCAGTTCATCACCATGCCGCTGGCGTCGAAGCTGACGCCGACGCTGGAGCGCCCCGAGCTGTTGTACATCGGCCTCCTGTATCACGACATCGCCAAGGGCCGCGGCGGCGATCATTCTGAAATAGGCGAGAACCTCGCGCGGCGTTTCTGCCGGCGCCTGGGCCTGTCTCACGACGATGGTGAGCTGGTGGCGTGGCTGGTGCTGCATCACCTGCGCTTTTCCAAGACCGCGCAGCACTACGATCTGTCCGACGTGGGCGTGATCGCTGACTTCTGCCGCTTTGTCGGTGACCACGAGCGGCTGGTCTACCTGTTCCTGCTGACGGTCGCCGATGTCACGGCGGTCGGGCCCGGCGTGTGGACCGATTGGAAGGGCACACTGTTCTCGCAATTGTTCCGCGCCGCCGAAGCCTATCTGCGCACCGGCCAGGTGTTGCCGGCCGACCACGCCGAGCGCCTGCAGTCGCGGCGCGACAGCGTGCTCAGTCTGTGCAGCGCTGGCGAGCGTGACACCATCGCCACTTCACTGGCGGCGGTGTCGAGTTCCCTCATGCTGCATTTTCCGCCGGCGCGTCTGTTGGATCTGTGTCGTTTGCTGGAGCGTGACAGCGGCGCCCATCTCGAAGTGAACGAGTCGATGGGCTATACGCAGGTGCTGGCCTGGGGCCACGACCGGCCCAAGCTGTTTTCCCATCTGACCGCGGCGCTGGCCAACGCCAACACCAAGGCCCTGACCGCCCATGCCTACGCGTTGCGCGACGGGCGCATCCTCGATGAATTTCATATTACCGATGCCAACGACGTGGCGGTCAGCGAGCGCGATCAGATGGACCGCCTGCGTAAACGTCTGGAAGCGGTGCTCGGCGGCGAGGAGCCGCCCGCCATCAAGCGTCCGGTCAAGCCCGACGTCTTGATGAAAGCGCTGCCGGTGCAGGTGCGGAGTCTCGAAGCGGCGGCCAAGACCGTCACCGCCATCGAAGTGGTGGCGGCCGATCGCAAGGGCCTGCTGGCGACGCTCGCTGCCGCCATCGCCGAGTCCGGCATTGATCTGCGCGGCGCGAATATTTCAACGTTTGGCGAGAAGGCGATCGACGTGTTCTTCGTGCATGACGGCCACGGCAACAAGCTGGCCGACGCCGATGTCGAGCGGCTGATTGCCAAGCTTCAGTTAGCGGCGGAATTGAATCCGCCGGAAAGTGCCGCGGCCTGAGGGCCGCAATCCAATCCAGGGGAGAGCAGCGTGACCGTTGTCACCACCGTCGAAGACCTGCGCGTATTGATGAAGAAGCGCGTGCCGCGCATGTTCTATGACTATGTCGACACCGGCTCGTGGACCGAGAGCACCTATCACGCCAACGAAGCCGACTTCAAACCCATCAAGTTCCGCCAGCGCGTGGCGGTCAACATGGAGAACCGCTCACTGCGTTCCACCATGATAGGCCAGGAAGTGGCGATGCCAGTCGCCATCGCGCCTACCGGTTCGACCGGCATGATGCACGCCGATGGTGAAATCCTCGCGGCGCGCGCGGCGGAAAAATTCGGCATTCCGTTCACGCTGTCGACCATGAGCATCTGCTCGATAGAAGACATTGCCGCGCATACCAAGGCGCCGTTCTGGTTCCAGCTCTACGTGATGCGTGATCGCGCGTTTGTCGAGGGCCTCATTGATCGCGCCAAGGCCGCCGGCTGTTCGGCGCTGATGGTGACACTCGATCTGCAGGTGCTGGGCCAGCGTCATCGCGACATCAAGAACGGCCTGTCGACGCCGGTCAAACCGACCATTCACAACCTGCTGAACCTGGCGCTGCACCCGCGCTGGTGCATGAACATGCTCGGCACGCAGCGGCGCAACTTCGGCAACATCGTTGGTCACGTCAAGGATGTCGACAACATCGGTTCGCTCGGTGAATGGACGGCGAGACAGTTCGACCCGCGCCTGTCATGGGCCGATGTCGAATGGATCAAGCAGCGCTGGGGCGGCAAGCTCATCCTGAAGGGCATCATGGATGTCGAAGACGCGCGCCTCGCGGCCGACAGCGGCGCCGATGCCTTGATCGTCTCCAATCACGGTGGCCGTCAGCTCGACAGCGCACCGAGCTCCATCTCGGCGCTGCCGGCGATTGCCGATGCCGTCGGCTCGCGCATCGAAGTGTGGATGGACGGCGGCATACGCAGCGGCCAGGACGTGCTGAAAGCCTGGGCGCTGGGCGCGCGCGGCACCTTGATCGGGCGCTCGTTTCTATACGGTCTGGGCGCGCTCGGCGAAGCCGGTGTCAGCAAGGCCCTCGAAATCATCGCGCGCGAGCTCGATCTCAGCATGGCGTTCTGCGGACACACCGATATCAATCGCGTCGATTCGAGGATTCTTTTGTAGGTGCGAATGAAATCGCACCTACAGGCAGGGTCATCAGAACGTCTCTATCTCCCATGCATTCCGCGCGTCAGTAAGCTCGGCGCGCACGTCGTCCATTGCAATTGCCAGCCCGGCTTGACGATAAGGATTGCGCAACGCGCTTCCACGCAAGGCCACGCCATTCAAACGCACGCTTTTCACGCCAAAGCCCTGCGACCCCACACGATAAGTGAAGCGGCTGGCGTGCCCCGCTATCGGCAGGCTGACGCTGAGGCCATCCAGTGAGGCCGGCAGCACCGGGTCGATATGCAGATGTAAGCCGGCGGGACGCAGGCCGAACAGGCTGCGAATCATGATCGCAATGGCGAGGCCCGGGCCGCTGGAATAGACGCGCCAGCCGCCGTCGAAGGCTATCTCGCCGCGCGCGATGCGGCCGTAATCCTCATAGGCCGCGTATCGATCAGGGAAGGCTGCATCGGAACTCGAGTAGTAGCAGTGCGAAGGCCGCGGCGAGGCGCCCGGCAGTCGCGCACCGAGACCAATGGGATTGACCAGGTTGAGCGCGGCGAAGAACCGCGCGCCACGTCCGACATGGGCCAGCGCTTCGGCATAGCGCAGGTGTGCGTGGGTATACATGAGGCCGATTTCACGGCCGAAGAAAGCCGCGCTCTCGGCGCGCTGGAACAAGGTGGTCGGCCCGCCGCGATAGCGCATGGGCTGGTCGAACAGGCGTGCGCCATCGGGGCCGAGCAGATGCTGTTCGATGAGCGCGAGATGCTGTTCGGCCTGCGTGGGAGTCAGTATGCCGCTCAGAATCGCGTGCGGGATGGGCAGCATGCTGTAGCGCAGGCCGGTCACCGCATCGCGTGGATGCAGCAGGTAGTCGCGCGCGCCATCGGCGCGGGTGTGCATGTAACCGGGCACCACGTCGTCGACCACCAGCAACTGTTGAAAGTCCTGCTCGATGCGGCCCGCCATGGCCCGCAGGCTGGCGGCGCGCGCGGCATGCTCACCGTCGATGAGGCTGGCCGCCAGCGTATTCAACATCTGGTAATGCAGGGTCACGGTCCAGGCACTGCACAGTTCATCACGCAGCTGCGCGGAGGCCGGCTGCATGGAGTCGTTCCAGTCGCCATGACCGTAGGCAATGAGCAGCGTGCCCGGCAGGCAGTGGGCTTCGATATGGGCGAGCGCCCGTTCGACATGCTGCCATAGCGTGGGCACGCTGGCGCCGGCCTGGTGAAACGGCAGGCGCGTTTCAAGAAATTCAAGATCGTGGCTCGCTTCCAGATAGCGCGCCAAGGCCATCAGCGGCCAGAAGATGATGTCGCCATGGGAATCGCCGGCGCGAATCTCACGCTCGCGTTGAAAGAACGTGAACCATTGCGGCCAGTCACCCGCTTCGTTCTGCGCCGCGAATACCCGCAACAACAGGTCGCGCGCCGGAGCCAGCTGGCCGAGCGCCAACAGCATTTCGAGCGGACCCTGGCAAATGTCGCGCGAGCCCCAGCCGCCGCCCGTGAACTGCTCGAGTCCGCGCGGCGCGAGGTAATGCACCAGCGCGTTGTCGGCGAACCACGGCAGGATGGCCGACCATTGCGCAAGCTCGCGCGCATGCGCGCTGCTGTCCGGCACGTGCAGGTTCAAACCATTCGCCATCGTGACCGGCGCGCCCGTCAGCGGCGCCTCGATGACGGGCGCATCGAGCAGGTCACCGCTGAAGGTGAAGCGCGCCGCCGCGCTTGGCGCGGTCTGCAGGCACAGGTAAGGCGTGTCGTGGGCGAGCCCGTCATCGAACAACAGTTCATCGCCGCCGCAGGCTTCGATGACGGTGTCATCCGCCACGCGCAGCCGAAAGCCGCGCGACCCGAAGCGCGCGGCGATGGCGCTGCCGGCGCGGGCGTGCATGAACACTTCCTGGCCGTCACGTCGCCATGCCGGCGCGTGCGCCTCGGCGCCGTCGTCATCGTCGAGGGCGATGTGGTTGGCGAGCAGCATGCGCAACGGTGCACCGCGTCGTACGCGCACTTCGACATCGATGCGATGCGCGACGTCATCGGCGCGCGTCTGTACTTCGATGTCGTGCTCGGCATTGATGTAGAACCAGCGACAGCTACGCGGCGCGACGGCCCACGCCGACGGCTGGTCGAGCAGGCGCCAGCCGTCGCGCTGTTCGACGAACAGGCGTTGGCCCAGGGCGCGGAACAGGCCGAGGTAACCACGCGTGGACGACATCAGGCGATTGATGCCGACGTGGCCGTGGGTGAGCATGGAATTGAACACACCGCCCATGAGCGTGGTGCTGGTCAGCGCGCCTTCGTCGGGCACCAGGGCGGAACCGGTGCGCAGAATCTGGGCATGGGCGCGTTGCACGCTGTTTTCCTTGGCCTGCGACACCCAGTGCACATCGTTGCCGTGGAAACTCGCGACGGTTTCATGACCGCGCTTTTCTTCCAGCAGCGGCGCGCCTAGCGCGTCGATGAACGAAGTCAGGGGCGCGGCTTGCGCGGCGAACAGCGGCGCGCTGGTGAAGAGCGTGGTGGGCAGCGGCGCGAGCGAAACATTGTCAGGCACATCCTGGTCGGGCTGCGCCTCCGGCAAAGCGCAGGCGGTCGCCAGTCGCGCGAGATCCCGTGGGCCACTGGCTTGCGCATGATCCGCCTCAAAGCAGCCGACGAAGCCGCGTTCGGCGCGCGCACCCGGCGCCAGCGTGAGCGGCGCGTCCTGCAGACACACCAGCGCGTGTTCGTGCTGCAGGCGCATGCCGGCCAGGCCGTCACGTAGTGCGATGGGTGTTTGGCCGGCGCGTGTCGCGGTGCCATGAAACTGCAGCGCATCGGTCGAGTAGCTGACGGCACGCGTGAGCGACGCAAGCAGGCACCAGGGATGCCGGCCGCCCATGCCGAGGTTCTGGCGCGTCGCTATCACTCGGCCATGGCGGGGGTCGAACAACGGCGTGTGATCGAGATACTGGCTGGCGAAGTACTCACTGGTGCGGATGAAGTTGTAATCAGCGAGGCCGAGATCCTGGCTGTGGATGAGGTCGACGCTCAGCGTGTCGGCGCTGCGATTGCGGATGCTGACATGCCAGAACCAGCTCGCGCTGTCGGCCGCGAGGCGCAGCACCACACGGTAGTCCAGGCCCTGCCAATGGCCGCGCAGGGCAAAGCCATCATCACCCGCTTCCATGCGCGACGGGCTGCGCGGTCCGAGCAGGGCAGTGGTGGCCGGCGCGCCGCCGAGGCGGCGCAGATAAAGATTGCACTCGCCGCCTTCCATGGCATTGCCACGAAACAGGTTGAGCATCACATCCGCGTGATCGATGCGCGAGACGGAGGCATTGGCGTTCAAGGTCACGCGCAATCCAGCGGTGTTGGTGAGCGTGCGGCGGGTCATGACGAGGAGTCTCCACAGTCGAAAACGATGTGCGCCGGCAGCGCGTGGCAACGGCATTGCAGCTCGGTGAAGTCGTGCCGTGCTTCGCCATTGATGGTCAGCGCGCGCAGCGCCGCCGGCAAGGGCGGACGCAGCAGCAGGCCGCCGGGCGGCAGGTCGATGCCGGCCTCGATGTACATTTCAACGCGCGCGGCATCGATGCGCCGCAGCCGATAGCTGAGCGCGCCGTAATGGGTCGCGAGCGCCGTGACGGTGACGCCCGCGTCGTGCAGCCACGCGCCATCGACGCCGGCCGCCAATACCAGGCTCGCATCGCTGCGATGCTCATAGGCAAAGGCGCTGGTCAGGGCGTGAATGTATTCGGCGCCTATCCAGCTGTGGGGCAGATCGCCCAGGAAAGCCGGCGCGTCGTAATCGCGCCACGACTGCTCCGGCCATTGACGCCATGCGGGTGGGCGACAATCGGCCAGCAGTTCATTCAGGACCTTGAGTGCATCGTCGCGGCGCCCCAGACGTATCAGCGCGCCGACGATGCGAATCTCATAGGCACTGTAATTGCTCCAGCTGCGACTGGCGTGACGCTCGGCGCGGATGGCGAGATAGCGGTCGAAGGTCGCGTCGAGCGCCGCGCGCGGCAGGCCATCGCCGTCATCGGCGACCGTCAGCGCAACGGCAATCGCGGTGGCATCGAAATCACCGAGTTCGACCGAGCCCGGAATGAAGTCTATGGCGTGCGTCGCCATGCACCGCTGCAAGGATGCATGCAGCTGTGTGGCGAATTCATCGGCCAGCGTGGCAATGCGCCGCGCTTCATGGGGAGCGCCCGCCTGCGTTGCCAGCCACGCGGCATCGTGCAGACCGCGCAGCGCCCAGAAGTCGTCCCAGTAGGCGTGCACCGGCTGCGCCATGTAACCCTCATGGCTCATGGATTCCGGCAGCAGACCAAAGAACGCGGTGTCGCGATATTCATCGGTGGTGCGCCGTGCGCGCAGCGTCTCGAAGCGCGCCAGCACGCGCTGCGCGCGCGGCCATTGGCGCGCGAGGAACGCGGCATCGGGTGCGAGGCGCTGCGCTTCGGCGACGCCGTGCAGGTATTGGCCGTAGGCATCGTACTCGGGCAGCCACTCGGCGCCGTTGTCGTCGACGCAATCGGGCAATTCGCCATCGTCGCGTTGATAAGGGCCGTACCAGTCGAGCAGGCGCTTGAGCGGCGCAGTGATGCCGAGCCGCGCCAGCGCCGTGCCCATGCCGACCGCGTCACGCAGATAGGCACGCGTATAGCGGCGCGGACCGGGCTGCAGGCGCGCGTTCTGTCGATTGACGAGGATATGGGCGGCGGCGCTGCGCAGAGTCTGCACCGGTCCGTTGCATGCATGAGGCAAGGCGATGGGCGCGGCGCCCAGCAGGCCGCGCCATTCATGCACGGCTTGGCTGTGCGCCGCCGCGTAGCCCACGGCCTGCATGGGCGCCCAGCGGCCCGCGGCCGGCACCACGACTTCAACCTGGATGCTGGCGCCGGCGTCGAGTGTGGGTCGAAAACCCAGGCAGGCGCTGGCGAGGCCATCGCTGTCGTGCACTTCGTGGGCCGCCGACAATACGCCGCCGCGCAGGCGGTCCAGCAGCGTGCCGGCGGCGAAGCCTTGTACGCCGACCTGGTCGGCCGCTGGCGTCACCTGCATGCAGCGCTGGTCATTGATGTTGAGGCCGTGCGCGTCAGCGCGCAGATGATGCAAGGCGGTGATGCCGCCGCGACCCTGCCATTGCTGCCATATCGGCGTGACCAGGAACGGCCGCACAGCGAGATGCAGGATGAAGTCTTCGCGCAGCGCGCCGTGATTCGTGAGCTGGTAGGCGACATGCAGCGTTGCATCGGCGCCGCTGCCAATCATCACGGGCGCGATGGTCAGGGTGAATGGTTCGGCGCGCCACTTCACACACGGCAGCGGCAGGCTATCGTCTTCGAGCCAGGCGTCGAGCTCTACATCGGCCCAGGTGTAGAGCCGCGCGCCGACTTGCACGAAGGCTTCGATGCTGAAGTCGCCGCCATCGACTTCGAGCATGCCTTCGGTATTGAGCAAGGCCACGCCCGACCCCTGGGCGGCGCCGGTCACGGTCCAATAGCTCTGCTGTTCGCGCAGCGCCTTGGGATAGTCGCCGCGCGCGGCGTCCAGCGCCATGGCACTCAGGCCGTCGTAGAGCGTGGGCGCGTAATACCAGGGCGCGAACGCGATGTGGCGCAGCGCCGCGCCGCCGTCGACGCGCAGCCGCACAGCGCCGCTGCGCGTATCGGGCAGCAACACCGTGCTGCGCAGGCCGGCGCGCTGTCCGGCGTGATGTCGGCACTGCCATGCGCCGTCCGCGCCGCGCACATCGATGGCGAAGCTTGCGGGCCGCGCCGATGGCAGCCAGTCGAGGTGTACTGCGCTGAAGGCGCGCTCGCCGCCGAAGTCCAGCTCCAGCGACTGTTCACCGTCCGCCGCGCTTTGCCAATGGCGATCGTCATCATCGAGCACGTGGGCGGCGGCGTGCGCTGGCGTGGCGCTGGATGCGCTCACGGTGGGAGTGCCGCGATAGGTCAGGTCGTGCAGGCGTAAATTGCGCAGGCTGAGGGTGCCGGCGCCATTGCCGACGATGGCTATCTCGAGCGCGTCGCAATGGTCGAGGCGCCGCGTGCGGTGCGCGCCCCACGCATAGCCGATGTCGCGCGCCGCGATGCGCCACGGCGTCCACGCTTGGTGCAAACAGAAGTTCTCATCGCGCAGTCGCCACACATTGGCGAGGCGCTCATCGACCAGTTTGAATTCAACAATGTGTTGCGCGCCTTGGCCGCGACTGTCGAGCGCGAAGGCGTAGTCTTCGGGCAGGCTGAGCGACAGCGCGCGCCGCGCGATGACGAAGCCGCCACCGGCGAGGTCGTAATCGAGATGCAAGGCGTAGCCGTCAGCTTCGCGCGTGTGACGCAAGCGCAGTTGCGCGGCGCCCGGCGCGATGGCCTGCCAGGGCGTGGCGTCATGAAAGTCGTCGAGCAGGATGTCGCTGGCGCTCACGCGCGACCGCCATGCTCAGGCAGCAGCTTGCCCTGCGCCACGCGCCGCAACTGCCAGGAACCGCCTTCGGCGAGATCGAGCACCAGATCGAAGTGATCGAGTTCCTGCGCTTCGGGTTCCAGCACGATGTAAGTGATGCCGCGCTGCGCGAACAAGTCCAGCATGTGGTTGATGGTGTGGCGCTCGAGGGTCACGCTCAAACGCTCGAGCATCACGAAGCGTGGTCGCGCCAGCAGCACATGGGCGCACACCAGCAGCTGCTGCTCGCCAATGGTCAACAGCGACGTCCATTTCTGCTCGGTATCAATGTCCACGCAGCGCGCCAGCACGGCTTCCAGCCCGACCATGCGCAAAGTGGCGAGCACGGTGTCGCGATAGGACTGCACGTCGGCCTGCTCGCGGTCGTCGGCCAGCAGCACTTCGAGCAAGGTGCCGTCCGGCAGATAGGGCTGCTCGGTGACGAACATCATCTGCTCGTTGCGTGGGCGGATGATGCGACCGCGGCCCCAGTTGCGGATGCCGGCGGTGGTGCGCATCAGCACCGCGCGCACGTCGTTCTGCGCGCCGCGCACCAGCAGGCAGGCGCCCGGCAGCAGCACCAGGTTCAGATCCGCAATCAGGATGCGGTGGCGGTGGGCCGAGAGCATGGTGACGTTTTCAAACGCCAGGCGGCCGTCGTCTTCAACGGTGGTGATGCCGTGGTGTGGATCGTGCTCGCCGTTGTCGATGGCCATGATCAAGGCGTCGAGGCGCGTCACCACCGCCGCCAGCGACGACAGCAACTGGGTCTGGGTGACTATCAATGAAAACGCGCCGAGCAGATGGGTGAAGGCCACGGCTGACTGCGTGATGACGCCGAACTCGATGTCGCCGCGCATGAACAGCGGTGCGACCATCAGCGCCGGAATGATCTGGATGAGCCAGTTGTAGCCGGTGGTGAAGAAACTCAGGTTACGCTGGACCACGATCACGCGCCCGGCATTTTCCACCAGGTGATCGAGATGGCGGCGCAGATGCCCGGAGAAATTGCCTTCGCGTCCGGTCAGCGCAACGAGCGCGGCGTTTTCCTTGACGTGCACCAGCGCCGCGCGAAAGTCCGCTTCGCGATCCAGCTGCTGATAGTTCAAACGCACCAAGGGTCGGCCGAGCAGCAGGCTGAGCAAAGTGCCGACCGCCGCATACAGCACGCCCACGCCGAACAGGGCGGGACTGATTGACCACAACACGGCGGCGAACGAGATCACCGTCAGGCTGCCGTTGAAAATCATCAGCACGAACGAGAGGGTCACGGTGGTGAAGGATTTGACGTCCTCGGCGATGCGCTGATCGGGATTCTCGATGCCGGCGACGGTCGCGACCTTGAGGTAATTACGCCGCGCCATGTAGCGCTCGATGAGGCGAGTGGTCGCCCAGTTGCGCCACATAAGGCCGAGGCGGTCTTCGTAGTAACGGCCGAGCACCGACATCACCGTGGCCACCGCGAACACACCGACCCACACCAGCGCCTGGGCCATGAAGCCGTGGTGATCTTTCTCGGCCAGCGCGGTCATGAAATTGCGCCCGACGTAGCTGTTGACGACGTTCAAGCCATTGCACGCCAGCGCAAAAAAGATCACCACCGCGAACAGGGTGCGCGCCATGAGGCCGGCGTCCGGCGCGCGCGCGAAGGCGTGAATCTGGGCCAGCCAGTGCTGCCAGGTCTCGCGTGTGAACGTGATTTCGGGGCGCGGGGTCACAGACGGGAATGGGGCCGGCCGACGGCTTCCGTGCGAAGCGCGCTGCGGCAGGGGCCGGCAGCGCGCGTGTTGACTAGAGGGTGATGAAGCCGCGCCGCACCGCGATGGTGACAGCGTGGGTGCGATCATTGGCGTTGAGTTTCACCATGATGTTGCGCACGTGCATCTTGACCGTTTCTTCGCTGATCGAAAGCTTGTGGGCGATTTCGCGATTGCGATGGCCGCCGGCAATCAGCTTCAGCACTTCGAGTTCTCGCGCCGACAGGTTCTTGTCGGTGAGATGCTCGGCGATATGGGTCGCGACGCGCTCCGGAATGCGGGTCTTGCCGGCGTTGACGCTGCGGATGATGTCCAGCAGTTCCGACATCGCCATGCCCTTCAGCACATAGCCTTTGGCGCCGGCGTTGAGCGTGCGCTGCATGGGCACATCGCCGGTCTCGGTGGTCAGCACCACGATGCGCGCGTCGGGAAACTCGGCGCGGATGGCGGCGATGGCCTCGGTGCCCGAGATGCCCGGCAGGCGCAGGTCCATGAGCGTGACGTCGGGCCGGAAGGTGCGGAATTTCTCGATCGCTTCTTCGCCGGTGCCGGCTTCGGCCACCAGCTCGAAGCCGGGGTCATTGGCGAGCACCGCCGACAGGCCTTCGCGGAAAATCGGATGGTCGTCCACGCACATGACGCGGATGGCCGAGGGGGTGATGTTTTGTGCCAACACGTGCTGTCCTTCAATCCAGATATGCCGAGCTGCCCGGCAGGGTCAATCTTACCGCGGTGCCACCGCACTGTCGCCGCTGCAATTGCAGCTGTGCGCCGATGGTGGCGGCGCGTTCGCGCATGCCACGGATGCCATAGTGGCCTGGCCGGCCATTGATCATGAATTCTTCGCGGATGCCAGCGCCGTCATCGCTCACTTCGACCGTGAGATCGTCGCCGAACTGCACATGCAGGCGTATCACTCGCGCATTGGCATGCCGCACTGCGTTCAGGCCGGCCTCGCGGCAGATGACCTGGATTTCGCTCGAGATGCTGGGGTTGATGTTGCGTTCCAGACCTTCGATTTCAACCACGCAGCGCGCATCGGCCTCGGTGGTGAGCTCGGCGCACAGGTTGTCGAGGCGCGCCGACAGTTCATACACGCCGTGCGACGACGAACGCAGCAGCGACAGCACTTCGCGTCCTTCGGTCACCGCATGGCCGGACGCCGCCAGCGCGCGCGTGAACAGATCGGCCGCCGACGGGTCGCCGGCCTTGACGCGTTCGAGACCGGCTTCGAGCATGAACTGCATGCCTTGCACGCTCTGCAAGAGGGTGTCGTGCAGATCGCGCGCGATGCGCAGACGCTCTTCCTGCTGCGCGACCCGCGCGCGGGTCTGCAGGGCCTTGATGCGCGCGTCTTCCTGCTGATGGGCGAAAGCTTCGCCGAGCGCACGCATGATCTGATCGGCGAGCATGCGGAAGAAGGTGATGTGGTCATCGTCCAGACGTTTGTGCGGGCTGACGCCCGCCACCACGATGGCGCGCGGCGCGCGGGTGTCGGGCGAGACCAGCGACAGCACCGCGAGCTGCTGCGCCGGAATGCGCCATGCGCCGAGCGGCAGGGGATGCATGGTCGACGAGACATCGAGAAATTGCAGCAGCGGGCGCACGTCGCGCGTCACAAAATGGGCGAGCGGCGACGCGCTGTCGGCGCGCAGCAGCGCCGGGCAGAGGGGATGCTCGCTGTCGATGATGGCGACCGCGTGCAGCTGCGCCTGCTCACCGTCTTCATCGCACAGGTAGAGCGCGGCGAACGGAATGTCGTAGGGATTCTCGGTCAGCACTTCGGCCGCCACCCGCAGCGTCTCTTCGCTGCGCCGCGCGCGCCGGGTGGAAAGACCGAGGCGCTGCAAGGTGTGCAGGCGCCGCTCGGCGATCACGCGCGTGGAGGTTTCCGGCACCGTCACGAAGGCGCCTTCAATCTGCTCGTATTCGTTGACGATGGGCGCGTAGCTATAGGTGCAGTAGAACTCTTCCAGATAGCCGCGGCGATTGATGAAGCTCGGCGAATCGACGGTGCCGCTCGACTCGCCCCGGTACAGGGTCGCTTCGAGCTGCGGCTGCATGGTCTCGAAAATCTCGGGCCACACCACGTCGGCCGGTTGCAGCAGCGCCCACGGATGCTTGGTGCCGAGCAGGGAGGCGAACGCGTCGTTGTACAGCAACAGGTGCTGCGGGCCCCAGTAGATGCAGCTGCACAGCCTGGAGCCCAGGCACAGGGTCAGCGCGGTGCGCATGGCGTGGGACCAGTGCTCGGGCGCGCCGAGCTCGGTGTGCTCCCAGTCTATCTGGCGCATGCGCATGGCCATGCCGGAGTTGCCACTGAACAGCCGCAGCCGCGACGGCGTGGTGACGGCGGCGCTGCGCCCGAAAGTGCGAGGTGTTCCGATGGCGGACATGGCCAGACTTACGCGCCCGGGCAGGCCGGGCCGATGGCGAATGTCGAGCCGCGTCGAAAGGCGCTGTGCGGCATGCTGTGTCTCTCCCCTGTGAAGGCGCCGTCCGCGCGGCGACCGGGCCCTATGGTAGACCCGTACGGCGGCGGATGCGACCGGGGCAGCGATTCGCCGATGGCGTTGCGGGTGCGAATTCATGCGCACATTCCATGGCGCGCCCCAATGTGCGAATGAGTTCGCACCCGCAGCGGACGTCCCGCGGTCGGGGCAGCCCATAGTAAACTCCGCCCCCCATGCGCAGGATAGTCATCACGGCCGACGATTTCGGCTTCAGCGAATCGGTCAATGAAGCCGTCGAGCGCGGTTTTCGCGACGGCGTGCTGCGCAGCGCCAGCCTCATGGTGTCGGCGCCGGCGGCGGCCGACGCCATCGCGCGGGCGCGGCGCCTGACGGGTCTGCGGGTCGGGCTGCATGTGACGGTGGTGCAGGGCGTGCCGGTGCTGCCGGCGGCCGACATCCCGCAGCTGGTCGATGCCGATGGCCGCTTCCCAGACAACCTGCTGCGCGCCGCCCTGGGCTGGTTTTTCCACGGCCCCACCCGTCGCGCTTTGAAGCGCGAAATCGCCGCCCAGTTCGCCGCCTTCCGCGCCACCGGGCTCACGCTCGATCATGTCGATGTGCACAATCACATGCATCTGCACCCCTCGGTGTTGAGCGAAATCATCGCTAACTTGAGGCCCGGCGAAGCGGCGGTGCGTCTGCCGCGCGAGCCGCTCGCGCTGGCCGGCGTGGCCGGTGTGCTGCTGGCGCCGTGGATTGGCCTCATGGCCGCGCGCCTCGCGCGCGCCGGGCTCGTCCATAACGACTGGCTGCTCGGCATACGCGACAGCGGCCGCGTCGACGAGGCCTGCCTGCTCGGCTACCTGGAACGGCTGCCGGCCGGGCGGGTCGAGATACATCTACATCCGGCCGTGACCCGCGATGCCACCGTGGCCGCCGCCATGCCCGGCTATTTCAACGAGGCCGAGTGCGCGGCGCTGCAAAGCCCGGCGGTCGCGGCACGGCTGCGTGCGCTCGGCATCGAGCCCGGCGGCTTCATGGATCTGCAATAGCATTCGACCTCGGGCGCGCGCTCGGCGATGATCGCGCCCTCCATTTCAACCTCGACAACGTGACGGATAGTGCCATGGCTTCCACTCCCGCATCGGGCAACCCACGCCCGCCGGTTCCCCCCATTCGTATCGATTTCAGCGCCGAGGATCGCCGCTGGATCACCGAGCGCATCGATGAAGTGCTGGCCAATGGCCAACTCACGCTCGGCAAGTACGGCGAGCAGTTCGAAGCGGAGTTCGCCCGCCAGTCGGGCGCCAGACATGCGATTGCGGTCAGCAGCGGGACATCGTCTCTCGAGATCATTCTGCGCGTGCTGAAAGTAGACGGGCGTGATGTGCTGGTGCCGGCCGACACCTTCATGGCCACCGCCACCGCGGTCATCGCCGCCGGCGGCAAACCCATCCTCATGGACAGCGACGTGCGCACCATGTCGACCAGTCCCGAAGAGATCCTGCGCAAGCTGACGCCCAACACCGTCGGCATCATGATTGTGCACATCGCCGGCATCGTCACCGATGCCATGCCGGCCATCGCGCAGCTCGCCAAAGACAAGGGCCTGTGGCTGGTGGAAGACGCCGCCCACGCCCACGCCTCGCGCCTCGACGGCAAGCATGCCGGCACTTTCGGCATCGCCGGCTCATTCAGCTTTTATCCGACCAAGGTCATGACCAGCGCCGAAGGCGGCATGATCGTCACCGACGATGACGAACTTGCCAAGGAGGCGCGCATCTATCGCGACCAGGGCAAGGCCAGCTTCCATCAGAACCTGCATGTGCGTCTGGGCAGCAACTGGCGCATGTCCGAACCTCACGCCATCATCGGCCTGCGCCACCACAGCCATCTCGAGCAGATGGTCGCGGACCGGCGTCAATGGGCGGCGCGCTACGACGCCGCGTTCGCGGCCAACGACTACGGCCTGTGTCCCATCGCGCCGCCCGCCAACTGCCACGCCAATTACTACAAGTACCCGGTGATGCTGCGCGACGGCGTGGATCGCGCGGCTGTGAAGAGCTGGCTGCGTGAGACCCACGGTGTGATCTGCGCAGGCGAGGTCTATGAAAAGCCGTTGCATGAACACCCGGCGCTGGCGCACCTCGCGGGGCCGGGGCTGGAACAGTCGCAATACCTGTGCGCGCGGCATATCTGCCTGCCGATGTTTGCGAGCATGACGGCCGAGGAAGTGGACCGGGTGCTGGCGGCGCTGGCGGATGCGAAGGCCAAGGGCTTGCTGGGGTAGGTGCGAATGTCAGACTGAAGTCTGACCCACAGAGGAAGGCTGAGACTGTTTGTGGGGCAGACTTGAGTCTGAATTTGATGGCATGGCGACGAGCGCCAAGGCCCCTGTGTTCGAGATGGCTGCTAGGACGATTTCGTCGCGCCGCGCCAGTCGAGGTGATACGCGGTGCCGACGCCCAATCCCAGCACCGCCCATGCGAGTTCGCGGGCGCGGCGCAGGGCCGCGAGGGCGAGACCGATTTCGGTGCTGCCACCCAGGGCGCCGATGACATAGACCGTCACCGCTTCGACCGAGCCGAGCTGTGCCGGCAGGAAGAAAGTCAGTGAGCGGATGGAGACCACCGCCGCCTCCGCCACCCAGCAATGGCTGAACGGCAGGGCCGCATCGAGCAATTTCAGCAGCAGCCACACTTCCGCGGCGCCGCCTGCCCAGTTCAGGAAATACAGCAGCGTGCTGGCGGCAAAGCGCCGCGGCCGTCCGCGCGCGAACTCCGCCAGCTCGAGTTCGATATCGTCGAGGGCGCGTTTGGCGGCGGCGTAACGGGCGCTGTTGTGACGCCGTTCGAAGGCTGCCAGCGCATGGCGTAGCCAGCGTTGATGCATGGCGATGATGGCCAATGCCATCAGCAGCAGCAAACTGACGGCCGCGCCGCTCAGCAAATCGGCGACCCGCACCGGCAGAATCGCGAGCTGCACCGCCAGCAGCGCACCGATGGAGACGAAGATGGCTTCGGCCACCGCCAACAGGGTCTGCATCAAGATCAGCGTGACGGTGACTTCGCGATAGCCGATCGCGTAGTGCTTTTTCAGCAGCCATGCCTTGACGGGCTCGCCACCCAGCGAGCCGAAAGGCATGACCACGTTCATCGCTTCGCCGACCATGTTCACCAGCCACAGCTGCCACAGCCAGGTGAGGCGCAGCGCGCGCTGGGTGAAGGTCAAGGCCCAGGCGCCGATCTCGGCGGCCCATGCCAGCGTGAACAGGCCCAGCACCGCCAGCGCACCAGTGAAGGAAAGACGGGACAGAAGCTGGCCGACCAGCGCGAGGTCGCTGTGGGCGATGACCGCGCCCAGCAGTGCGAGGCCGACGAGCAGCGCGACCAAGCCGCCCAGCTTCATGGCGTTCCATCGCGTGGCACGATGCGTCCGCCGCGTGTCAGCTTGAAGGTATTGCCGCGCCATTCAAAGGTGTTGCGCGTCAGCGCCAGCGCCCATGACGCCAGCGCCAGCACATCGCGCAGTGGCAGCCACGGCAGCGTGCGCAGGGTTTCAAAGTCGCGCTGAATGGCGGCGACCAGCGCCGCACACAGCACGCGCAGCGCGACGCTGGCCGTCAACACCGCGAGGCCCGCGCCCGATAGTCCGCTCGCCAGGGCGTAGAGCAGCGCGAACGGCACCGCGCGGGTGAGAATGGTCAGCGCGAAGCCCGGCAGGTTGGCGGCGCGGGTGTTCTGATCCCAATACACCTGGTGTCGCCACCACGCGCCGAGATCGGCGTAATCGGGGGTCAGATCGATGGTCAGCGGCAGCAGGCGCACATCGAGGCCGCGTTCGTGCAGGCGGCGACCGAGTTCGTGATCTTCGACCAGGTAGTCGGCGAACGCGCCCATGCCGCCGACCGCTTCCAAATCGCTGCGACGGAAAGCGATGGAGGCGCCGAGACAGAAAATCGCCGCGCGCGTCATGTAGGTGAAGATCACGCTCGGCATGAAGTCGGCGTTGATGGATAACAGATCGAGTCGCTCCGCGACATTGCGCGCACCGCGGATGCGATACAGGCTGCACACGAAGCCGATGCGCGCATCGGCGAGCGGCGCCACCATGCGCTTGAGGTAATCGCGCGGCGCGAACACATCGCTGTCACTCACCACCAGGTGCTGGTGGCGCGCGGCCGTCATGCCGATCACCATGTTCTGCACCTTGCCATTGACGCTCGGCGGGCTTTCACCGATCACCACCGTCACGCGTTCTGGATATTCGGCCTCGAGCGTGCGTAGCAGGGGCAGGGCCGGATCGTCGCGGCGTTGCAGCGACATCACTATCTGCAGCTCGGGGTAATCCTGCTCACAGAAACTGCGCAGGCCGGGCTCGAGTTCGCGATCGAGACCGTAGATGGGTTTGAGCACGGTGAGTGGCGGCAGCGGCGCGGCGGACTCGCTGACCCGGCGCGTGTAGAAACGCCACGTGGCCAGCACCGTCAGCACACTGAAGATTGATCCGCTCACCACGGGTATCAGCAGCACGAGGGTGAACATGGATAAGCCACTCATAAGCTTTTAATGCGGGTCGGCCGCAACTTAGAACCAGCGCGTCCGCAAAGCAATCGCAGCCGCACGGTCGCGGCTGCGCGTCAGGCGGATTGGGAGTGACCTCAGTAGCTGTCGTCGGCGGCCCAGTCACCGCGCCAGCGCGGATCGTAATGGGTGCCCTGACGCAGGTAACGGATGTCGGTCGACAGACGCATTTCCTCGCTTTGGCAATCCAGCGAGGCGTGCACGATCAAAGGTGAATGGATGACGACGTCCCCCGCCGCATAGTCGGTGACCAGCCAGCGCCTTTGGGTGTGCTCCGCCATCCATTTCAGATCATGGGTCAAGGGACGGCGATCGCCGGGGCGATCATAGGGTGCGAGGTTGCGCACGCGTTCAGAGATGTCCTGCTCCTCGTGCGAGTCTTCGAGGTACACCAGGCCGCCACTGGACAGCGGGCAATCGCCGAGCGGCACCCACAGTGTTACGAGATCAGCGGCCTTGGCCTCGACGTAGGTGCCGTCGATATGGGCGCGGGAAGAAGCCGGTCGGCCCGGCACGAAATGCCGGATGGGCGTGCGGCGCAGACGCTCCACCGGCCCGCCCAATACCGCCTCGGCGGCGCCGCGCAGCAAGGGGTGTTCGGCAAATTCGGCGAAAGCGGGGTCGCGCACGAAGTCGTAAGCGGGATGGCCGCGCGTGCCATGGGGCGGCAGGCCGTCGGGTTCAAAGCCGGAGAAAGCCGCGCGCCGGCTGTCGCCGTCCTGCACGAAACTCGCCGGAAAACGCTGGAAATAGCGTTCGCGCATGGCCAGCACCAGCTCGCGCGGCAACAGGCCACGCACATACACATATCCGTGTTCGGCGAGCTGCGCGCTCGCGCTGCCGTCCTCGAGCGCACTCGAAGGCGAGGCATGCAGCGGGGCGACATACTGAGAAGAGCGGGGAAGCGGAAGGCCGTTGGAGACCAGCGTCACTTGAGACATGCGTGTAGGCGGAGAGCGTTGAGTGAAAAGGCGCGCAGGATACACAAAAAATGATTAGAGATCCGTTAGATCAAGTCGTTGCGAGTGCGGGGTGGTGGCTTTGACACCACCCCTTCCGGCGCATCAGAACACTATCGGCAGCTCAAGATGCTTTTCGTAGACCTTGTCGCGATGGGCGAGCAGGGCCGGCGTCAGCGCGCGTGCGACGTCAGCGTTGTCGTTGCCATAGGCGCCGCCGCGGAACGAGCTCGCCATCGGGCAGCGGTCTTCAGGCATCGGGTCGATGAGGCCGCAGAACGTCGCCCAGTAAATGTCGACGGCGGAAAAGCGGTCACCGACCAGGTAGTCGCGGCCGGCGCGTTTCTGGCTGGCGAGCTGCGCGTCGAAGGTGTTGAGGATGTCGACGATGCGGCGCACGGCGGCCTCGGCCAGCGCCGGTGTGTAGCCGTATTTCGAGCCCAGGTATTCGAAGAACGCGCGTCCTTCAGCGCCCGGCGGCATGTTCGTGAGCGGACCGTGCACCATCAGCAGGCGCTTTTCCCAGGCGATGCCGTTCTCGCCGGCCAGTTCGTTGATCAAGCCGAACATTAGAACGCGGTCATGGATGTTGGCCGGGATCAGCGGCGGCTCGGGGTTGAGGCGCTCCGCGAGGTTGAGTTGGTCTATCCAGCTCGAGCGCGGCCGCTCGTCGTTCCAGATGGCGACCGGCGCGCTGGCCTGGCCGGTCCAGGCGATGAGCTCGCTCTGTGAGCCGTCCATGCCGATGGCGAGATCGGACTTGCCTTCGTCGGCGGTCACCACCGGCGTGTAGGGAATACCCTTTACATGGAATAGGCCTTTGCAGGCCTCGCGCCACGGTCCGGGAATGCTGTAGGCGCCGAGCACCAGGCGCAGCCCGCTCATCTTGCGCGCGCTGGCGATGCTGACGTAATTGAGCTTGATGTCGGTGGGTTGGATGGTGGTTGACACGAAATGCTCTCCCGTTGATGGCTGAAGGGTTGGCTTATTTGCCGTCGACGCTGAACGCCAGCAGCACATTGCCCGGCATCCACTTGTTCCACATTGCGTAGCCCGACACCACGTAGACCTGACCGTGGGCGATGGCCGGGCCCGGGCCGTTCAGGGAGCCGCCGTGGGCGGCGATGCCATTGGCGGTGGTGAACTGCTGGTGGGTGTCGACATCCCACAGCACGTGGCCGTCGGTCGTGCTGTAGGCGCGCAGATGGCCGTCGAGGCTGCCGGAGAACAACACGCCCGGCATGGCGCTGACCGCCGCCAGCTGACCGGTATTGCAGCGTTCGCGTCCGGCGCAGCCGCCCTTCACCGGGCCGACTTCCCAGGCGAGCTTGCCGTCGGCGAGATTGACCGCAGCGACGCCGCCCGCTTCATCGGCGGCCTTTTCCCAGGCTTCGGCGATGGCGACATAGGCTTTTTCATCATCAACCGCGAAGCCCCATTCGATGCCGCCGACGATGCCGCCTTCGCCGACCTTGATCTTCCACAGCGCTTTGCCGGTGTCGGGCTCGAGGGCGTGCAGTTCACCGGATTTCTGGCCGGCCAGCAGCACGCGCTTGCCGTCCTTCAGGGTGACCAGCACCGGCGACGCGCCGAAGTCGAGATCGGGGCCGTTGGACTTCGGGCAGGCGACCTTGGCCTTGGCCGACGGATCGGCGCAGGCGATGGTGTAGGCGTCGCCGGCGAGGGCTTGGTGGATCCAGCGAATTTTGCCCGTGCTCATGGCCAGCGCCATGATGGCGTCGGATTCCGGCGCCGGCGGGTCGGAGTAGCTGTCGCCGGTGGTGATATAGAGCGTGTCGTGCTCAGGGTCGAGGGTCGGCGCCGACCACACCGCCGCACCGGACGGGCCCCACAGCTGCGCGCCGGCAGCGTTCTTGTCGCGTTTGCTGGGCGCTTCGGCAATGGTGCGGGTCTTCCAGATCTCCTTGCCGCTCACCGCGTCGACCGCCAGCACGCCGCCGCGGAAAGTGCAGCACTCGTAGTCGGGCATGGCGCCCGCCACTTCTTCCAGCGACGACAAGGGTACGAACAGGCGTCCGCCGTGATAGACCGGCGTGCCGGTGATGCGGATATGCGGATGATCGTCCGCCACCATCGACCAGCGTTCCTTGCCGGTGGCCGGGTCCAGCGCGTAGACCTTGCCCGACAAATCGCCGAAGAAGAGATTGTTGTTGCCGTCTTCACCCTTGGCGAGAGTCAGCGAGGTGCGCACGCCGGCATGGGCCTCGTACACCCACAGCGCGCAGCCGCTGCTGGCATCGAGTGCGATGACGAGACCGGAGAAGGTGCCGAAGAACAGGCGGCCTTCGGCCTCGACCGGATGACCGGACATGGTCGACACCGCCGGAATGCCGAAGGCCCATTTCAATTTGAGCCTGGGCACGTCGGCCGCCGACAGGCCAGCGCGTGCGGCGTCCTGGAAGCGCGTGTTGGCAAGGCCGTTGCCCCAACCGTTCCAGCCCGCGTCGAGATTGTTCAGCGCTTGCGCGGGTGGCGCCTTGCAGTAGGCGCTTTGTGGAATCGCGGCCGCGCCCGAGGCAAATTCGCCCAGCGATTTGCCCGACGCGTATTCGGCGATGGCGCGCCGCTCGGCGTGGCCGAGTCCGCGCGCATAGGGCGCCATCACGCCGGCGCTGATGGTCGTGAAGATGTCCTGCGGCGGTTTCTCTTTCAGCGCGGTGCGCGACGGCATGCGCGGCAGGTCGCGGTCATGGCAACGCGCGCACGCGCTGTCGAACAACATCTTGCCATCGACCTTGGCGTCGGTGGCGTGGGCTTCGATGGCCACACACACAAACAAACAGGCTAGAGCCAACAGGCGCACGGCACTTCTCCCCAAAAGTCCGACACGAAGCAGGGGCGATTATTGCACCATCGCCGAAGGGCGAGATAGGTAACCGATAGGGGAGCGGAAAACCCTGGCCGGCGGCGCTCCAGCGTCGCTTCATCAATGTCAGACGGAAGTCTGACCCACAAAATCAAGCCTCGCTCTACTGTGGGTCAGACTTCAGTCTGACATTCAGAATTGATTACTCGTGGCCAGGCACAGGCTGGGTGCGATCAACGATGGTTCTCACCAAAGCCGGAACAAGCCCGGCAACCAGCCCACGAGATGGGCGACGCGCACCAGTTCGCACAGCGGATAGGCGAGGATGATGAGCGTGATGTCGCGGATGCCGTTCAACACATAGCGCGGCTTGGCGGTGACTTCGGCGGGCAGCACCAGGCGTGCGCCGGCCTTCGGCAGCCAGCGCGGCACGCTGCGTTTGTAGGCGAGATATTCCTCGCCGAACTGCTGTTCGAGATAAGCCTCTTCGCGTGCCACGGTGCGGCTGTAGTAGGCCATGATGAATGCCCACAACAGCACCGTCAGGGTGACGCTGGCGGTCACCAGGCCGACGCCCAAGGTCGCGCACAAAGAACCGACGTAGAGCGGATTGCGTGTCATCGCGTAGGGGCCGACGGCCGCCAGGCGCTGATTCTTCCAGCCGCCGATGAAGAGTGCGGCGTAGACTCGCACCAGTCCACCGCCGACGATGAGGAGATTGCCGAGCGCCACCATCACGCGTTCCAGGGCTGGATGCTGGGCGCTGACCGGGGCGGCGAACAGAAAGGCGGTGAATACCGCCAGCGCGAACAGGCGCGTGTGGGTGCCGCGCCTGCGCAACAGCGCCGTTTCGGCCTGCGCGGCCGTCGAGGACTCAGCCATTGCTGGTTTGAAAATAGCGGGCGCGCTTGAGACGCCAGACCACGAAGAACAGCGCCGTCAGCGCGGCGAGGCCGGCCAGCGGCGCGAGCATGCTGTCGCCGACATAACCAGTGCTGCCGGCGCGCAAGCGCTCGACCGTCAACAACAAGGCCGCGCCCGCCATCCAGAAATAGGCCGTGCCGTAATCCTTCTGCACCATGCGCTTCCAATTCATTTCCATCGACGCCATGGTCGCGCCGAGGCCCGCCCAGCGAATATTCCAGCGCGGCACTTCGCGGCAGTAGGCGTCGAAGTCAGCGCCGAACTTGTTGCGCAGATAATCTTCTTCAGCGGCGACGATGGCGTAGTAGGCGCTGAGATAGAACAGACCGCCGATGAGGTAGACCAGGGGATGGTTATGGATCACGAACAGGCCGGCCAGGATCAGCAGATTGCCGACGTACAGCGGGTTGCGGCAGTGCGCGAACATGCCGCCGGTGACGAGCTTGTCGGCATGGGGCTGTTTGTTGACGCCGCCGCGCTTGATGTATTCGAGCCCGATCACCGCCGCGCGCAGAATCTGGCCGCTGGCGGCGATGGCGATGCCGAGCACGTCCAGCCAGCGGTCGAGCGCCACGTCGTGGGCGAAGGTCACCGGCGGCAGGCCGAGCAGCAGCACCAGCATCACGACCGTGAAAACTTTGTTGCGATGCTTGAACAGCCAGCGGCCATAGCGCACCGCGAGGCTTGGCGTTCCCTGCGTCACGCTACTTCACCGCAATCATGCCGTTGAAGTTGTACCAGCGGAAAAATTCCTCGACCTGGTTGAAGCCCGCCTCCTTGAGCAGCGCCACGTTCTCTTCCGGACGATAGGGAATGAGCACGTTTTCCAGGGCCTCGCGCTTGTTGGCTATCTCGGATTCCGAATAGCCGTTGCGGCGCTTCATGTCGTAGTAGTGGCGGATGAACATGCGGTTGAACAGGCCGTTGTCGACGATGATTTTCTCGACCAGGATGAGCGCGGCCTGCTCGCGCATGCCTTCGTAGATGCGGCGGATGACGCTGGCGCGGTTCAAGGGACGGATGAACTGCAGGGTCAGGAGAATGATCACCACCGAGGCGTCTTCCACCACCCGGTCCTGCTGCAGGTCGGCGGTGATGAAATCGATGTCGCGCTGCGCGCCACGCGCCGTGAACTTGGTGCGCGCCTTGGCCAGCATCTCGGGGGCGTTGTCGACGCCGACGAAGGACACATCCTGCGGCAACACGGCGTCGAGATTGAGCAGGGTGGTGCCGGTTGAGCAGCCGAGATCGTAGAGGCGCGTGCGCGGCACCGCGAAGTCGTTGGCGAGTTCGACGGTCAGGCGCTGGATCTCGTCGTACATCGGCACCGAGCGGCCGACCATGTCGTCGAATACCGCGGCGGTCTTGCCGTCGAACTGGAAATCGACGCCGGCGCTGGACGGATCGACGAACACGCGATCCTGCGGCAATGAGTCACTGGCTAATTCCAGTCGTGAGGTTTTCGGTGTGTCGCTCATGGCTCCCCCGTGTTGGCCGGCGACGCAACGCGCGGCTGGCTGCTCGGTTTGGCGCAATTATGCCTCATGGGCGCTGCGATGGCGCGGCGTGGCGAGCCTGGGGCCATGCCATAATCCCCACGGTCCGGCCTCGCGCCAAATCGCGAAAGCGGCGCGGTCAGACCAACAACCACTCTTCCCGGGGAGAATCCGCATGAGCACTTTGGAACAAAGCCTCGACGCCCTGCTGGCGCGCGAGGCCATCCGCGATCTGCCGAACCGCTATTGCGATTGCGTGTGGCGCAACGACAGTGCCGGCATCGCGCAACTGTTCGCCCAGGACGCCAGCTTCACCGCCATCTCGGACAAGGGCGAGACCACCATCACCGGCCGCGACAATCTCGCCAGCTTCTTCAACGGCGCCATGGATTTCAAACCGCGGCCCTACATCCACAATCACGTCATCGATCACCAGAGCGCCCACAGCGCCAGCGGCCGCTGCTACCTGGACCTGCGCTGCGCCAGCCACGACATGGGCTGGATCGGCGCCGGCTACTACGAGGACAACTATGTGAAGACCGCCGAGGGCTGGAAATTCCAGGCGCGTCGCTTCTACGCGGTACGCATGGACGAGTGGCCGAAGAACTTCGAGCGCTGAGGGCGGTCCTCCCACACAGCGCGGCGTGGTCGCGTGCAAGCGATGAGGTGACGGCGATGTGGATACTGCTGGTCGAAGACAACGACGCGCTGGCCGCCAACATCGGCGAGTATCTTGAGCAGGAGGGCGACATCGTCGATTTCGCCCACGACGGCCTGAGCGGCCTGCGCCTGGCCGAGGCCAATGCCTATGACGCACTGGTGCTGGACCTCATGCTGCCCGGCCTCGACGGCCTGCAGCTGGCCACGCAGCTGCGCGCCAATTCTTCACGCCGCACGCCGATTCTCATGCTCACCGCGCGCGACACCTTGAAAGACAAGCTCGACGGCTTCGAGGCCGGCGGTGACGATTACCTGACCAAGCCCTTCGATCTGCTGGAACTGCGCGCGCGCCTGAAAGCACTGGTGCGGCGCGCCGGCGGCGGCAACCGCGTGCTGGCGCTGGGCGATCTTGTCTACGACACCGGCACGCTGGCGGTGCGCCGCGGCGCCGCCCCGGTCAAACTTACGCGCACCGGCCTGCGCATGCTGGAACTGTTGATGCGCCGCGCGCCCGAAGTGGTCAGTCGTCAGGAGATGGAACGCGCCATCTGGGGCGATGAGCCGCCCGACAGTGATGCGGCGCTGCGCGTACACGTGCATGGTCTGCGCGTGGCGCTCGACCGGCCGTTTGATATCAAGCTGCTGCACACCGTGCCGGGCATTGGCTATCGCCTGGCGCCGCATGGAGAAGTCTAGCGAGGATCGAAAGCGGGGACAGACCACGTTTTTGCACCGGCACATACGTGGTCTGTCGTCGACTTCCCCGCTTTCCCGTTTCGCCCTGCGCGATCGCTTCCTGGTCGCGTTCCTGCTGCTGTCGGCTCTGTTGCTCGGCGTGTTTGCGCTCGGCATCAAGCATTTTCTCGACATCATCGAAGTCGAGTTCATTGGCGCGGAGTTTCGCTCGGAATATCAGCGCTTGCTGTCCGACTACCGCGACCGCGAGAAATTTTCGCTGCCGTTCCCGCCGGGCTTCACGGCTTTCGTTGCCGCCAGTGCCAACGACGCGCACCTCGACGCTACGCTGCGCGCCTTGCCGGCAGGCGTGCATGAGCGTGTGACCGATGGGCGTCGCGTGCTGTCGGTGGCCAAGACCGCGGTCGACGGCGGAATGCTGTACGTGGTGTTCGACCAGGCCCACGACCCGGTGGTGCGGCTGCAGCGGCGCCTGCTCGGCATCGCGCTATGGGTCGGACTCATTGCCCTGTTGCTCGATCTTGGGCTCGCGCTGTGGCTGTCGCAGGTGGTGATGCGGCCGGTGGAACGCCTGGCGCGCAATATCGCCGCGATTGCGCCCGGTCGCCACCGTGAACCTTTGCTCACGCCGAACGATCAGCAGGAGATTGCGGTCATCGCCCGTGCTTTCGACGCGACGCTCGCGCGCTTCGATGAGTTCGCCGAGCGCGAGCGCGCTTTCACACGCGACGCCAGCCATGAATTGCGCACGCCGCTGGCGGTGATCGCGAGCGGCATGCAATTGATGGACAGCGATCCGAATCTGGCGCCCGAGCAACGCACACGCTTGGCACGCGCGCAGGCCGCCGCCGCGCAGATGCAGGCCTTGGTCGAAGGGCTGCTGTTTCTGTCGCGCGGTGAAGAGCTCGGGCGCGCCACCGCGGCGTTCAGCGTTGGCGGTCTGCTGCACGAGGCGGTGCGCACCCTGACCATTGCCGCCGGGCGGCGTGCGCCGGCCTTGAGTGTCAGCATCACGCGCGATTGCGAGGTCAGCGTGCCGCGCGGTCTGCTGCTGTGCGTGGTCAACAATCTCTTGCGCAATGCGCTCGACCACAGCCAGAGCCGGCGCATCGACGTTGAACTCGATGCGCCGCGCTTGGTGATTCAGGACTATGGCCGTGGCATCGATGAGCACGCCCAGGAGCAGGTCTTCGAGCCCGATAGGCGCGGGCCCGACAGCCAGGGGGAGGGCGTGGGGCTGAATCTCGTCAAGCGCATCTGCGATCGCCTGGGTTGGCGCATCGCACTGGAAAGCGCGCCGGGCGCCGGCGCGCGCTTCACCCTGGAATTATCCTGAGCGGGCGGCGCGCAGCGCGCCGAGCAGCATGGTCATGGCGCCGGTTTCGAGCAGGCTGCCGACTATCACCAGCGGCCACGCAATCGATGGCGTGGCAAGGGCCGGCAACCATGCGGGCTGGGTGAGCGCGAGCGCGCCTGCCGTCAGCATCGACACGCCGCAGGCCGACAGGGCGCCGCCGGCCAGCAGCGTGCGACGCGGCACGGCGGCGAACGGGGAGGGGCGACTCACGAATGCTCCACCGACAATACCGGCTGCGCTTCGTTGTCGCCGACCAGCACGGTCATGAGGTTGGTGACGAGCTTCACCTTGTCGTCGTCAGCGAGTTTCACCACGCCGTCGGTCTCGAGACGTTCGATGGCAAGCCTGACCATGCCCACCGCGCCTTCGACGATTTGCGTGCGCGCCGCCACCACCGCCACCGCCTGCTGACGGCGCAGCATCGCGCCGGCGATCTCCGGCGCATAGGCGAGATGGGAAATGCGCGCTTCAAGAATTTCGAGACCGGCCAGCGCGCAGTGGCTCTGAATGCTTTCCACCAGCAGGCGCGCCACCGCTTCGAGATCGGAACGCAGACTGTCGGCGCCGTGTTCGTCACCGTCGTACCAGCGCGCACTCGCGACCTTGCGCACCGCCGATTCGCTCTGCATGGTGACATAGGCGCGGTAGTCCTCGACATCGAACACCGCACGCGCGGTGTCATACACCCGCCACACGATCACCGCCGCCACTTCGATGGGATTGCCGGCGCGGTCGTTGACCTTGAGAGTCGGCGTGTTGAGGTTGTGCGCGCGCAGCGAAATCGGATGCTTGTGATTGAACGGGTTGACGTAGAAGAAGCCGGGTTCGCGCAGGGTGCCGGCATAGTTGCCGAAGAAATTCAGCACCGTGGCCTTGTTGGGCTCGAGCACCACGAAGCCTTTCAAGGCAAACAGCAGCGGTGGCACGAGAAACAGCAGCGCACCGTTGGGGTTGCCGTGGCCAAGCACCAGTGGCGCGACGAAACCGACAGCCGCCCAGCCGGCGACGCCGATGAAGACCAGCAGGGCCATCCACCCCGGCAGGCTGCGGGCGCCCCGTTCTGCGATGCCATCTGTGTGGGACATGTCCCTATCCTTCAATTGGTTCGCGATGAATTGGGTCGCGCGTCTGGCGGCTGCCGCGCACGCAGTGTGCAGCGCGGCGCCGCTCAATCACGTTATTGGTCAGTCATCACCACCAGTTTGCCGAGCGCCTTGCGCGCCGCCAAGTCGGCTATCGCCTGGCCGGCCTGGGCCAGCGGATAGCGGCCGGAAATGTGCGGCTTGATCTTGCCCTGGGTGTAGAAATCGACGAGCTCGCGATTGTTCTGCTGGCTCGCCTGCGGGTCGCGCTCGGTCCACGCGCCCCAGAAGATGCCGACGATGGCGCAGTTCTTGAGCAGCGCGAGATTGAGCGGAATGCGCGGAATGCCGGCAGGAAAGCCTACCACCAGGAAGCGCCCTTCCCAGGCTGTCGAGCGCAGCGCGGCTTCAGCGTAATCACCGCCGACCGCGTCATAGACTACGTCCGCGCCGTTCGCGCCGCAGGCGTCCTTGAACAGGGCCGCGAGGGCCTTGGTGCCGTCTTTGTCGAATGGTCCGGTGGGATAGATGACGCCCGAGTCGGCGCCATGGGCCTTGGCCAGCGCCAATTTTTCTTCGCTGGACACGGCCGCGATCACTTTCGCGCCCATGGCCTTGCCGAGTTCCACCGCCGCGAGGCCGACGCCGCCCGCCGCGCCCAGCACCAGCAGGGTTTCGCCCGGCTTCAAGGTGCCGCGCTGCTTGAGCGCATGGTAGGACGTGCCGTAAGTGAGGATGAAGGTCGCGGCTTCGTCGAAGGGCATGTTGGCCGGCGCCTTGAACACCTTGGCCGCCTTGGTCACCACCTGTTCGGCCATGCCGCCATGGCCGAGCATCGCGATCACGTGGTCGCCGATTTTGAGATCGCTGACGCCTTCGCCGAGTTGATCAATCTCGCCCGACACTTCACCGCCGGGCGCGAACGGGCGCGCGGGGCGGAACTGGTACTTGTCTTCAATGATGAGGGTGTCGGGATAGTTCACACCGCAGGCGCGCACCCGGATGCGCACCTCGCCCGGGCCGGCGGTGGGCGACGGCAGTTCACTCAAGACCAAGGTGGACGGGCCGCCTGGCGCGGTGCTGAGCATGGCTTTCATTCGGGATCTCCGTTCGTGAGCAAAATTCTTGCGTTGTGCTGTGCACGGCGCTGCGGGCGTGGCCGCGCAGTGCGTGGATTCAAGGCCGTGCACTGGGTTATGGTGCGCGCTTCGTCACCGAGCCGCGACACCGTCCCGCATGATGTCCGACAAGGGGAAATCCGCGCAAGCAGAGGTCCGTGCCGCGCCATGAATACGCAAGCCGAGAGTCTCGAAAGCACGCCCGTGCCGTGGCGTGCCGATGCGCTGATCGTCGGCCTGGTGGCGGGCGCGCATCTGGTCAGTCATTTTTTCCAACTGGTGCTGGCGCCGCTGTTCCCCTGGATCAAGGCTGAGTTCGGCTGGAGCTACGCCGAACTCGGTTTCATCGTCTCGGTGATGTTCATGGTCTCGGGCCTCGGCCAGGCGGCGGCCGGTTTCGTGGTCGATCACTACGGACCACGCGCCACGCTGTGCGGCGGGCTGGCCTGCCTGGCCGCCGGCGCGACGCTGTTCGGTTTGAGTCACAGCTATTGGGGCTTCGTGCTTGGCGCGGTGTTCGCGGGCTTGGGCAACTGCGTGTTTCATCCGGTCGATTACTGGTTCATCAACCATCGCGTGAGCGCGCCGCGCCTGGGGCCGGCCTATTCGGTCCATGGTCTGTCGGGCAGTCTCGGCTGGGCCTTTGCGCCGGTGTTCCTGGTCGGCATTGCGGCGCCTTTCGGCTGGCGTGCGGCGGTGCTGGCGGCGGCGCTGTTGCCGGTGCTGGTGATAGCGCTGGTATTCGTGTATCGCGAAATACTGGACGCGCCCGCGACCACGGTCAGCGCGCCGGCTGGCGGTGCGCCGAGCGTCGCCGAATCACCCTTGGCGTTTTTGAAGCTGCCGGTGATCTGGTTGTGCTTCGGATTCTTTTTCTTCGTCGCCGCGGCGCTCGGCGGCGTGCAGAGTTTTTCGCCCACCGTGTTCATGCCGGGCTATGGCCTCGACAGGCATGCCGCCGCCATGAGCATCACCGTCTACATGCTGGCCAGCGCCACCGGCATGCTGGCGGGCGGCTGGCTGGTGTCGCGCAGCCGCGCGCTGGAACGCAACATCACCCCTGCGCTCGCGCTGTCGGTGCTGGCGGCCGTGGCGGTGGCCATGAAACTGGTGCCGGGCCCCGTGGCGATGGTGTTCATGGTGGTGATGGGCTTCGGCTCGGGCCTGTCCGGCCCGTCGCGCGACATGCTGATTCGCAGCGCCTCACCGCCCGGCGCCACCGGGCGCGTGTATGGCGTGGTGTATTCAGGCCTCGACGCCGGCATCGCCGCCGGACCATTGGTGTTCGGCAAGATGCTCGACCATGGCCTGGCGGTGGAAGTGTTCTATGGCGTGGCGCTGTGCCTTGCCGGCGGCGTGGTGATCGCGTGGCAGGTGGCGCGGGTGACGGCGCGGCGCGCATTGTAGGCGCGGATTCATTCGCACATTGCGCCTGGCTGACAGGCGTGTGCCGTGCGCGTGAATGTCAGACTTCAGTCTGACATTCAAAACGAGTGCACGCGCCCGGAGTGTGCGAATGAATTCACATTTACGGCCGATCAGCCCCCGCAATCAAACCCCACGCTGCCGTCGACATCGTCATCCGGCCACGCGCCGAAGCCGATGCGCCCGCGGCCTGCCAGCACGTCTTCCTCGCGACGCAGATGTTTGCGCGCGCCGTCTTCGCTGATGATGTAGCTGCCGTTGGTGCTTTCATCGCGCAGGTAGAAGCGGCCGTTGCGAAATGACACTTCGGCGTGCTGGCGCGAAGTGAGGCGGCCGTTGACCTGCATGCCGGCCTGTTTGCCGCGGCCGACGCTACAGCCGGTGTTGCGTGAGTCGATACGCAGGCGCTGTTCGCCGTAGGTGAGGATGAGCGCGATTTCGCCGGCGGTCGCGGCGAGGCGCGGGCGCGAGGAGATCTGGGTTTCTTCGCCGGTGCGCTCCCACGGCATCTTGTAAATCGACAGCTCGCCGTTCCAGGCTTCGGCCGGCACTTTCTCGATGGGATGGATATCGGGAAACAACGGCGGCGGCAGGGTGTCGACCGCCTGGCGCGAGGTCAGGATCTCGTCGGCCTTGGCGAGCTTGATGATCTGCTGGGCGGTGATCGGCGCTTCGCCGATGAGGTCGTTGTCGCGCCACGCGACAGCGCCGTAATGCCAGCCAATCTTGATGTGCAGCACGCCCATCTTGAAACGGCCTTCTTCGCCGCTGCGGCGCAGGCTGGCCTGCATCTCGGTCGCGCACAGCGCGGCCTTCACCGGTTCGGCGAAGGCCACCATGATTTCGTCGCCGATGGTTTTCAGGGTTTCGCCCGACAGGCCGCGCGCGATGTCGCGCAGGATGTCGATGCACAAGGCCAGATCGGTGCGCGCGATGGCGTCCCCGTACTGCTCATACAGACGTGTGCTGCCCGACACGTCGGCGTACAACACGGCAAGTTGTTTTAATGATTTATCCATGGCGCTGGCGCCCAAGTCTAAAGCAATGCGTCGGTGATGGGCATCGGCCCGCGCGCGCTGTCACTCATTCGAAACGGGTGCCGGGATTGCGGATCCACACCGCGTTGGGCGCCAGGATGTCGATATCGACCGGGTTGTTGAGGCCGGCATGCTCCTCGAACCACAGTTTCAGGGCCGTGCCGCCGACGATGCGCGGCGCGGCGTTGGTATTGCAGGCGCGGTCGATGTGGCCATGAATGGTCGACTTCTCGCGGCCGCACAGGATTTTGATCTTTTCGCGGTCGTTGCCGAACAGGCGCGAATAGCGCACCGGCACGTTGAAGAAGCCTTTGTCCATGTACATGTAGCCGACCAGGAAACGGTAGCTCGGACGCTCGGAGGTGTCGTTGGTGGCCTGGTCGTCGAGGCGCCCGCCCACCGCGCGGCGCCGCGCCGCCACTGGCACCTGGTGCAGCGGGGTCGGGTCGACCGCTTCCAGCAGGCCGCCGCCGAGTTTGTTCCAGGGGGGGTCGAGGGCATCGATGAGACTGTGCTGCAGGCCCGCCGCGAGGTTGACGCGGAAACTGCCGTACAACATCGAGCCCGGATCCGGCATCGCGTACAGCGCCACCTGCTGATCGAGCATCAGCATCGCCACCACCCGTTCGCGATTGCGCGCCCGCACCGAACGCGCCGGGCCGCCCTGCTCATAGCCCTGCATGCGCAGCCCGAGCGCGCGCCCCGAGCGGCCGATGTAGAGCAGTTCCTGCTCGCTGACGAAGACATACAGAACATTGGCCGCCGCTGCGTAGCGACGCACTTCGATGCGTGGTTCGCCATCCTCCAGCAGCCACTCGCCGGCCAACTCGAAGCCGATCTCCTCGAGTCGCGACAGTGGCGGCTTGGGCAAGAGGGGTTGCATCGATGCATCTGACTCCATGGCTGCGACGATTCTAGTGCATCAATATCGGCGCCCCAAAGGCACTGGCGCACAGCACAGGCACTGCCTGGACAGTCACGCGCCCAGGGCTTAAGGTCGCGGGCCCGCCGCGCGGCGGCCAGCGCCCGCGGCCGACAACGCCTTCCACAGGACCCCATCGACGGTGCCATCGATAGTCTTTCTGCTCGGCGCGGCCAGCTTCGTGGTGGTGGCCGTGATGACGGTGACCGGACCGTTGCTGCCGCTCATCGCCCACGATTTTGGCACCAGCGTCGGCGCCGCCGGCATCGTGGTCAGCGCCTTCGCGGTGCCCTATGGCGCCTTCCAGATCGTGTTCGGCCCGCTCGGTGATCGCGCCGGCAAGCTGCGCGTGATCGCCGGTGCGATGACGGTCTCCACCGTGTTCGTGCTGGCTTCGGGTCTGACCGACAGTCTCGAAGGCCTGGCCAGCATGCGCTTTCTGTGCGGCACCGCGATGGCGGGCACGGTGCCGCTGGCGATGGCCTATATCGCCGACGAAGTGCCCTATGAGACCCGTCAGCTCGTCATCGGGCGTTTTCTGAACGGCCTGGTGCTGGGCCAGATCGGCGGCGGCTGCCTGGGCGGGCTGGTCGCCGAGTACCTGGAGTGGCGCTCGATTTTCTACCTGTTCGCGGCGTGCTGCGCGCTGGTGTCGGTGGCGCTGTGGATGCGCGCCAGCCAGCAACCACCTGCCCATGCCGCGCACCAGCGCTCGGTGGGCGAGATCCTGCGCATCTACTGGGCGGTGCTGCGCGCTCCCCACAGTCGTGCGGTGGTCATCACCGGCACCCTGGAAGGCGTGTTCATTTTCGGCGTCGCGGCGTTTTACGGCGCTTACCTGCGCCAGCGCTTCGAACTCGGTTATGCGGTCATCGGCGCCGTGCTGAGCATGTATGGCGTGGGCGGCATGGCCTACAGCGCGATGGTGCGGCCGCTGGTGGCGCGGCTCGGCGAGCGGCGCATGGTGGTGGCGGGCACGGCCTTGCTCGGCAGTTGCTACCTGCTGCTGCCGATGCTGCCGCACTGGTGGCTGGCGCCACCGCTGCTGTTCCTGGCTGGCTTCGGCTTCTACACCTTTCACAACACCATGCAGACCCAGGCCACCGAACTCGATCCCAATGCACGCGGCACCGCGCTCGCGCTGTGGGTGTTCATGATGTTCCTGGGCCAGGGCTTCGGCGTCTTGCTGATCGGCGCCGTCATCGACCGCGGCGGCTACGGCGCGGCCTTCAGCGCGGCGGGCGTGGGCGTGATTACGTTGGGAGTGTGGTTCCAGAGACGCCTGGGAAGGCGCGTAGCCGTCTGCTGAAGGCGGGACCGCTGCGCTGCAGCCGGTCATTGCATTGAATGTCAGACTTCAGGCTGACATTCAATGCGCGCTGGCGGAATGTTGATGGCCCGCGCATCGGTGACGCGCGGATCATCAAGGGAGTCAGAGATTCTCGACGAAGAAATCCCGCGCCACGGCGCTGGTTTCGTCGAACTTCTCGACGTAGGCCTCGTAGTGATCCGAGTCGATGATGTGCAGCTTCTTCGGGCCCGGCACCATGTTGAAATGGTCGAGCGCGATGTCGGTCGGCGTGCAGGTGTCGAACTCCGAGACGATCATGAGCAGCGGCGTGGGGCTGATGAGCTTCATGTAGCCGCTCACATCGTATTCCAGCATGTAGTCAATCGAGCGCAGGGTGACGCGGTTTTCCCAGGTCGACTTCTTGCCCTTGCCGACATAGCGGTGGATGAAGTTATAGGTCTGCTCACCGGGGAACAGGTGCGGTTCGGTCGGGTCGAGCGTGCACATCTTCATGTACTGCGAAGGCTTGCCTTCGACGCGGCGCTGACGGTCTTCGTCGAGCATCTGGCGGAAGCCCTTCATGTTCACCACCGGCAGGAACTGCTGCAGGTTGCGTACGCCGTTCATGAACGGCACCTGGCTGACCACTGCCTTCACGCGCCGATCGAGTGCCGCCACCGCGCACACCGTGCCGCCGGTATAGCTCGTGCCCCACACGCCGATGCGGTTGGCATCGCATTCCTTTTGCGACTGTGCGAAGGTGATGGCGCTGCGGTAGTCGCGCATCTGCATCACCGGGTCGATGTCGGAACGCGGCTTGCCCTCGGACTCGCCCAGGCAGCGGTTGTCGTAGACCAGCACCGCCATGCCGGCCTTGCAGAATACTTCGGCGTATTCATCCAGGCCCATTTCCTTGACGCCCGAAAAGCCGTGGGCCATGACCACGGTCGGGAACGGGCCCTTGCCCTTGGACGGCTTGTACAGCCAACCGCGCAGCGTCAGGCCTTCTGATTTGAAATCGATATCGCGACGCATGAGATTTCCCCTCGCAAGATTTGGTGATTAAAAGACTTGAGGCACAAAGATAAACGGCGCGGCGGACCGAAAGCCAGCGGCTACAGGTTGCCGAGCACCGGGTGCGGCCGGTAGGGCGCGGCCAGCGCCGCGAGTTCTTCGGCCGTCAGTGGGATGTCCAGCGCCGCCGCGGCGTCTTCGAGATGGGGCAGCTTGGTGGCGCCGATGATGGGCGCGGTGACGCCGGGCTGCGCGAGCAGCCACGCCAGCGCAACCTGCGCATTGGGCACGCCGCGCGCCTTGGCAATCGCGCTGACCGCGTCGACCACCGCGAAGTCGTCGTCCTGGAAATACATTTCATCGGCGAAGGCGTCGCTCGCGGCGCGCACGGTGGCGCCGCTGGCCTTGCCGTCGCTGCGCGTGCGGCTGCCGGTCAGAAAGCCGCGCGCCAGCGGACTCCACGGGATCACCGCCACCCCTTCGGCGCGGCACAGCGGCAGCATCTCGCGTTCTTCCTCGCGGTAGACGAGGTTGTAGTGGTTCTGCATCGACACGAAACGCGTGAGGCCGCGCTGTTCGGCGAGGTGCAACAGGCGCGAGAACTCCCACGCGTACATGCTCGAGGCGCCGAGATAGCGCGCCTTGCCGGCCTTCACCACGTCGTGGAGCGCGTCCAGTATTTCCGCCATGGGCGTGACGCGATCGAGGCGATGAATCTGGTAGATGTCGACGTAGTCGGTGCCGAGGCGCCGCAGCGATTCATCGATGGCGTGCATGATGTGCTTGCGCGACAGGCCGCGGTTGTTCTCTCCGGCGCCCATCGGGAAGAACACCTTGGTCGCGATCACGAGGTCTTCACGGCGTGCGCCGTAGGCACGCATGGCGCGGCCGAGGATGCGTTCGCTTTCGCCCAGCGAGTAGACGTCGGCGGTGTCGAAGAAATTGATGCCGAGTTCGAACGCGCGTTCGAAAAACGGCATGGAGGCAGCCTCGTCCAGCACCCAGTCGCGCCAGCCCGGCGAGCCGTAGCTCATGCAGCCCAGGCACAGGCGCGAAACGCGCAGACCGGTGTTGCCGAATTGGGTGTACTGCATGGCAGTGGATCTCCTGTCATCTATCGGTGCCACAACGGGCAATGAGCGGTTTATAGTGGCGCCCCCGAGTCACGGAGTCCTGCCCCATGAACGAAAGCGCTTTCCGCGAAATGTTGGCCAGCCAGGGCTTCCCCGAGCCGAGCGTGATCGAGCGCGAGGCCAATCTCGTGACCAGCGACCACGTGCATGACTTCAGCGCCTGCGCGCTCATCCTCGATGGCCGCATCAGTGTCGTGACCGCCGACGCCACCACCACCTGCGGACCGGGCGACACCTTCAGCCTCGGCGCTGGCATTAGCCATCACGAGGAGTGCGGCCCGGCCGGCGCGCGCTTGCTGTTCAGCAGGCGCTAGCCCGGCGCATCGCGCCTGGTCAAACACCGTCACGCGCATCACGACAGCGCGTGGCTTATCTGCTCAATCGCTTCCATGGTCCAGGCGCCGCGAATGTCGTCGGGGTTGATGGACACCATGAAGGTGGTCAGGCGCTTGATGACCGCTGGGCTGCCGATATTGACCAGCCCGTCGAGCGCGTTCATCCAGGTCTGGTCGTGCACATCGTCGAGTGCGCTGATAAAGAATTCCAGCGCCGTTTCATCGCCAAACTGCGCGATGACAAACACGATGCCGGCGCGGATATCGGCATTGCGGGCGCGCCAGACTTCATCGATGAGGTCGCCGATGACCAGCGGCGACAGCGCCAGCAGGTTGCCGATGGCCTGCTGCGCTTCGGGCGACGCCAGTCGCTGCACTTCAGCGGCGATGTAGGCGCGAAAACTCACCCACTCAGGCCGCCATCAGGCGCGCGTTGAGCGCGCTCTCGGTTTCGATGTCGCCCTTGATGCGGGTATGCATCATCACGCGCTCCTGGCTGTAATCGTAAGGACAGGCGCGGTGCAGCAGGCGGCGGTTGTCCCACACCACCACGTCACCCGGCTGCCAGTGATGGGTGTGGACGCGTGGCGGCTGGCAGATGAATTCGTTGAGGTGCTTGATGAGCGCCTCGGCTTCGGCCTGCTCCATGCCCGGAATGCGGGCCGCATGGCGGCCCGCATACAGCGCCGCGCGGCCGGTGACGGGATGAATCTTGACCAGTGGCCGCAGCGGCGACTCTCCGGCAAAGAAGCCATAGGCGGCGCCGACCTCGACTTGGTGGCCGATTTTGGCCTGCGAATAGAAATAGGAATGATGGGCGGCAAGGCCGGCGATGCGCGCGCGCGTGGCGTCGTCCAGGGCATCGTAGGCGGCGCGCGCATCGGCCCATTGGGTCTGGCTGCCGGAAGCGGGCACCACGTGCGCCGACAGCACCGCGGCCTTGGAGGCGAGGCGCATGTAGGAGCTGTCGGTGTGCCAGCCTTCATTGCCGCGCAGCAGCTTCATGCGATCTGATTCCGCTTCCAGCAATTTGCCGTCGGGCGTCTTGTTGGCTATCGGGATGGTGGTCATGCCTTCCGCCAGCACTTCAATCTCGCCGAAGCGCAGCGCGAATTCGAGCTGCGCCTTGGCGTTCAAATGCTGGCCGGGGAAAATCAAGAGGCCGTAGTCGAGGAACGCGCTTTCGATGTCATGCCATGCGGCGGCATCGAGGGCGCTGAGCTTGACGTCGGTGATGACCGCGCCGAGCGTGGCGTCGGTGGGGCGCAGGGACAGCGACATGGTGGCACTCCTCGGGCGCATGGACGATGGCCTTGAGTATAGGCAGAAGCATGGGCGCGCCGTCATGCCGCTATCGGGCAGGTGGCGTAGACTGGCGCCGTTTTCAATCCAACATGAAATGGGAGAAGGTCATGGAATTTTCGGGTCATTGCTATTGCGGCAAGATTCACTACCAGGTCGCGGGCGAGCCGGTCATCAAGCTGCAGTGTCACTGCCGCGAATGCCAGTACCTGTCGGGCGGCAGCGCCAACGTCACCATCGGCATGCCGGCGGCAGGCTTCAAATACACCAAGGGCACGCCCAAACAATTCGCGCGCGCCGAACTGGCCAACCCCGTTACTCGCGAGTTCTGCCCGGATTGCGGCACGCAGTTGCTGAGCCGCGCGCCCCACGCGCTGCCCGACGTGGTGCTGCTGAAAGTCGGCACCATGGACAATCCCGCGCTGTTCACGCCTGACCTCGCCATCTTCACCTGCGACGCCCAGAGCTTTCATCACGTGCCGGCCGGCATGCCGGCCTTCGAGCGCATGCCGGGCTGAGGCGCGGCTGTCGCCCTGCCCACGCGCGGTGTGCGCGGGCAGGGCGCAGGCTTCGATTACTGCACGCCGCCGTGCACGTAGATGCGCTCGCCGCTCACGTAGGTGTTGCCCGGTGAGACCAGGTAACTCACCAGTCCCGCCAGATCCTCCGGCTCGCAGATGCGGCCGAAGCCCATCTCCGCGTTCAACTCATGGATGTCCTGCTTGACGCCATACACGGCCTTGGCCAGTCGTTCGCCCATCTCCGTCGCGGTCAGCGGCGCGCATACCGTGTTGACGAAAATGCCATCGCCATGGACTTCCTTGGCGAGCGTTGCGCTCAAGGCTTCGAGGGCCGCCTTGCCCATGTTGTAGGGCGCGCCGTTGGCGCTCATGTGGCGGGTGGCGATGCTCGAGATCATGATGATGTCGCCGCGCGGCTGGGTGCGCATGACCGGCACCAGCAGATGCGAAAGATAGAACGGCCCGAAGGCATGGGTGCGCACCACCCGTTCCATCTCGGCCGGGTCGGTGTCGGCGACGCTGCGCCCGCGGCTGGCGATGCCGGCGTTATTGATGAGGATGCTGATCGGGCCGACATCGCGGCAGGCTTCGTCGACCGCCAGGCGACACGCTTCGAGATCGTCCACCGAGGCTGCGTAGGCGCGCGCGCGCCGGCCCATGGCTTCAATCTGTCTGACGGTGTCGGCGGCCGCCTCGGCATCGCGTCGGTAAAAGATCACGATGTCGGCGCCCTGTCGGGCGAGACCTAAGGATATGGCCTGACCGATGCCGCGGCCGCCACCGGTCACGAGCGCGATTCTGCCTTGCAATTGCATGATGAGGTTCCTGTGTTGGGCCGAGCATGAAGCACTGTGCGTTTCGATTGTAGCCGCAAGCGCGCGGCGCTCTGCGTGCTGACGTTGACCTGGACGCCGCGACGCGCGTAAATCGGCGTCGACCGATGGTGGCGAGCGGCGGAGCGCAAGGATGTCTGACAACCCACAGGACGACGACGGCTTCGCGGCCATCACCCTGGAACTCGTGCGCTTCATGCGCTTTTTCGAGCAGTGGCAGCAGGACATCGATTTCCGACAGCCTGGCGCCGCGCAGCAGCGTCTGCGTGAATGTCACGCCAGCACTCTCGCGACGCTGCCGGCGCAGCTTGCGCCGCACGCCGCGCTAAGGTCGGCCGCTCGTCAACTGCAGGCCATCGAGGCGCTGTGGTCGCGTGCGGTCGCTCGTCTGCTGGCCGGCGCCGGCGCCGATTTCCCCTTGGCCTTCATCGAGAGTCGCCGCCTGTGGTGCGAGGGCCTGGCGCTTGCCTACGGGCTGCGCAATGAGTGTCATGTGCTCGAAGACTATTGGTCGAGTGCCGAGTGCGCGCCGCTGACGCGGCCCGTGAACCATGCACCGGCCGACGCACTGCCGCCCACCGGCGTGATGCTGCAGGCCGCCACTGACGTTCACGCCGGTTATGCGCTGTACGTGCCGGAAAGCCATACGCCGAGCAATCGTTTGCCACTGATCGTGGCGCTGCACGGCGCCTATGGTCACGGCCATGAATATCTGTGGACGTGGATGCGCGTCGCGCACAGCGCGGGCGCCCTGCTGCTGGCGCCGAAGTCCCGAGCGCCGACCTGGTCACTGCTCGAACCGGACGTGGACATAAGCTCGGTGCGCGCCATGCTTGGCGCCGTGGCCGCGCAGTATCACTACGACGCGCAGCGCGTGCTGTTGTCGGGCTTGTCCGACGGTGGCAGCTTCGCCTATTGCCTGGGGCTGTCGTGTCCGTCCCTGTTCAGCGCCGTGGCGCCCATCGCCGGCGTGCTGCATCCCATCATGGATGCCTTGCTGCGCGCCAGACACGGACTCGAACTGCCGCTGCTGGTGGTGCACGGCGCACGCGATTTCATCTTCGATGTGCGCAGCGTGCGTTCCCACTGCGCCTTGCTCGACAAGCTCGGCTACCAACTCACCTACACTGAGTTGCCGGAATGGGGCCATGCCTACACAGACGCCATCAACGAGCGCCTGGTGTGGCCGTGGTTCAGCACGTCGGCCGCCTGAGGTCGCGGTGCGTCCAGCGCGTTGCTGGAGGTGTATTCATCGCGCGTCGCTCGTATGCTTGCGGCCATGTTGATTACGACACCGCTGCCATGAGTCGCTGGCGTCCGCCGCGTGAAGCGACCACGCCTTACATCACCGCGCGCGGCTATCGTGCGCTGGAGGCCGAGGCGCGTGCGCTGTGGACGCGTCGCCGCGAAGTGGTGGTGCATCTCGCCGCCGCTGCCGCCGAGGGCGACCGCTCGGAAAACGCCGAGTACATCTATCGCAAGAAAGAACTGCGCGAAATCGACCGACGGCTCGGCTACCTGCAACGACGCATGCCGACGCTGACCGTGGTGCGCACGGTGCCGGACGATGCCTCGCGGGTGTTCTTTGGTGCATTGGTCGAGGTCGAGGATGAACGCGGCGAACTGCGCAGCCTGCGCATCGTCGGCGCCGACGAAGCCGATGCCGGGCGCGGCGAGATCAGCATCGATGCGCCGGTGGCGCGCGCGCTGCTGGGCCGCGGCCTCGATGATGAAGTGGCCCTGGGCGATGTGCTCAAGCGTTGCATCATCGTCGATATCCGCTATCCCGATCCGAATCTGTAGGTGCGATTTCAATCGCACATTCATTCAGGCGCAATACCCCACAGGACTTGCCATGCCGCTGTTCGACCGCATTGAATCCCACGCCTCGCAGGACCGCCTCGAACGCCTGATCGAGGAACGCTTGTTACCGGGCGCCGACACCGCCGCCATCGACGCCGTGATCTGGAAGCTGTTCGGTGAACGCTGGGCGGTGATGTTCACCGATCTCATCGGCTTCTCGCGCAACGTTGCCGAGTTCGGCATCGTGCAGTTCCTGCAGACCATCCATATATCCCATCGGCTGCTGGTGCCGTGCCTGGAACGCGGCGCAGGCATCCTGCTCAAGACCGAAGGCGACAGCATGCTGGTGATCTTCCGCAGCCCCGCCGATGCCGTGCGCGCCGCCATCGACATGCAACGCTGCCTGTCGGCCTATAACGCCGTGCGGCCGCGCGCCGAGCATGTGTTGCTGGGCGTCGGCGTGGGCTATGGCGACGTGTTGCGCATCGGTGATGCCGACGTATTCGGCGCCGAGGTCAACGCCGCCGCCAAGCTCGGCGAAGACACCGCCGTGGCCGGCGAGATTCTGTTGACCGCGGCAGTGCATGAAGCGGTGGCGGGCGAGGGCCATGATGGCTTCGAGGCGCTCGACGTCGCGCCGCCTGGCACCCATGCGGCCTATCGCCTGCGCTATCAGTGCTAAGCACCACGCTGGACCCTGCGCAGCGCGCTCGGGCAGAATGCCGCGCTGCGATGAAACTTGAAGGACAGGGCATGACGCTTCCCGAAAACGGTCTGTGCGAATACCGCGTGACGGTCGGCCGCGACTGGCTCGATTACAACGAGCACATGAACGTGGCCTATTACCTCAAGGCCTTCGACGACGCCGGTGAAGGGCTGACCCTCATCATCGGCATGGGCGCCGACTACACGCGCCGCACCAACAATTCCTGGGTCGCGCTCGAAAGCCATATCACGTTTCAGAACGAAGCTTTGCTTGGCGATGAGCTGCGTATCGAATCGCGCGTGCTCGATTTCGACGACAAGAAAATGCACATCTACCAGGAGATGTCGCGCGGCGATGAACTGCTTGCCACCCACGAACAGTTGGGCCTGCATTTCGATACGGCCGCGCGCCGCGGCAGTGTCTTTACGCCAGCGGTGCGCGCCAGCCTTGAACAGTTGCACGGCGCGCAGGCGCGGCTCGCGCGACCGGCGGCGGTGGGGCGCTCCATCGGTATCAAACGCAACAAGCCGGCGGCCTGAGCCGGCCGTCCATCGACCACTCGCGGGGAGCCCGTCATGCGCTTGAATACCCATGTGCGCCAGGCGTGCTGGTTGCTGCTGGCCTTGACCGCGCTGCTCGGCACCTGGGCGCAGATCCTCGACTATCTCAAGCTGCCCTTCATGCAGGCGCAGACGCAGTTCTGGCGCGACACCTTGCTGCATCCCGCCAGTCGCTTTGCGACCATCGATCTGGTGTTCGTGTGTGCCGCGGCCACCGTGTGGATGGTCAGCGAGGCGCGCCGACTGCGCATCGGCATGGTGTGGCTGTATGTCGTCTACGGCTGTCTGATTGCCTTCAGTTCAGCCCTGCCTTTATTCATGTTTGCACGCGAGCGTGCCCTGGCGCGGCGCTGGGAAGACGAGCGTTCCTTGTCGGCCGGCGACCAGCTCGGCGTCCTGCTGCTGGTCGCGTTCGCCTGCGGCTATCTGTGGGTGGCGACGCGCGCTGCCTTTCCGGGCTGAACGCGCGCCGCTTCAGAAGCGGCCATTGCGCAGGTCGTCGACCGCCTGCATCAACTCTTCGCGAGTGTTCATCACGAACGGGCCATAGCGCGCCACCGGTTCATTGAAGGGCTTGCCGGCCACCACGATCACTTTCGCGCCGTCGTTGCCGGCGCTGAGCGAGACCTCAGGACCGCCGGACAATACCGCCAATCGGCGGTGACCGATCAAGGTCGGGTCGGCATCACCGACCGTCACCGCACCCTGATAGCAATACACGAAGGCATTGTGCGTGCTTGGCAGGCTCAGGGTTTCGCGGGCGCCGGCGCCGAGTTCGAGATCCACATAGACCGGCTCGGCTTCGATGCCCTGCACCGGGCCGCTGACGCCATGAAATGCGCCGGCGATGACTTTCATGGGATTGCCGGCGGGCGTGGTGACCGACGGAATGTCGGCCGGTGGAATGTCCTGGTAGCGCGGCGCTGTCATTTTTGAGCGCGCCGGCAGATTCACCCACAGCTGAAAGCCCCACATGAGGCCGTTTTCCTGCTCTGGCATTTCCGAATGCAGGATGCCGCGTCCGGCCGTCATCCATTGCACGCTGCCGGGCTGCAGCAGGCCGCTGTTGCCCTGGTTGTCGCCGTGGCGCATGCGCCCCGCCAGCATGTAGGTGACGGTCTCGAAGCCGCGATGGGGATGCTCGGGAAAGCCGCCGATGTAATCGTCGGGGTCGTCCGACACGAATTCATCCAGCAACAGGAACGGGTCTAGCTCCGGCAGCGTCTGGCCACCGATGACACGAAACAGCCGCACGCCGGCGCCATCGGAAGTCGCCTGGCCTTGCACGATGCGGGTGACGGAGCGTTCAGTAGGGGTGGGAGCCATGGCGTGAACCTGTTGCTGAAGGTGGGGGCACGATAGCGAGCGTTATGGGTCAGACTGAAGTCTGACCCACAAAGAAACAACAGGCCAGGTCACGCATGCCCGCTGTCCATATCCACATGCGGTGCGATGAAGGCCAGCAGGCGCGACAGATCGACCGCGCCGCATTGCCGCGCCACTTCGAACCCATCACGGAACACCAGCAGGGTCGGGATGCTGCGGATGTTGTACTGGCTGGCGGTCAGCGGTGCGGTCTCGGTGTCGACCTTGGCCAGGATCACGCGCGGCGCGAGGCGCTGCGCCGCTTGGGCGAAGACCGGCGCCATCATCTTGCACGGGCCGCACCACGCCGCCCAGAAGTCGACCACCACCGGCAGTTCGCTGCGGCTGACGTAGCGTTCGAAATTGTGATCGTCGAGGGTGATGGGCGCGCTGCCGATGAGGGCGCGTTTGCAACTGCCGCAGCGCGGCTGATCGGCCAGGCGGGCGGTGGGGATGCGGTTCAATTGTGCGCAGTGGGCGCACACCAGGATGACGGCTTCGTTCATGGCGCTTAGATGGCGACGGCGCCGGACATTTCAAGCGCCATAGGCGCGTTGCGCGAACTCCGTTAGGATTGGCCGCCGGATATCGAACCTTCGACGCCGGGACAATGGTGTTCGACGAGGTGGTTGAATGTGCGAATGAATTCGCACCTGCAGGAAGGCGCGCCGGACGCGCCAAGATTCCGTGAAGCCCTGCGCTACTGGTTTCGGCTCGGCCTTATCAGCTTCGGTGGGCCGGCCGGGCAGATAGCCATCATGCACCAGGAACTGGTGGAGAAGCGCCGCTGGATTTCCGAAGGCCGTTTCCTGCACGCGCTCAATTACTGCATGTTGCTGCCAGGCCCCGAGGCCCAGCAGCTTGCGACCTATATCGGCTGGCTGTTGCATCGCACGCCCGGCGGCGTCGCGGCCGGCGTGTTGTTCGTATTGCCCTCGTTGCTGTTGCTCATCGCCTTGTCGTGGCTGTATGTCAGCTACGGCAACCTGCCGCTGCTGGCGGCCTTGTTCTACGGTTTGAAGCCGGCGGTCACCGCCATCGTGTTGCAGGCCGCGCATCGCATCGGCACGCGCGCGCTCGCCAACCGCTGGCTATGGGGCCTCGCGGCCCTGTCGTTCGTGGCGATTGCGCTGCTGCATGTGCCGTTTCCCTACATCGTCTTGATGGCGGCCGTGCTTGGCGCCGCCGGCGGTCGCTGGCGACCGGCGCTGTTCGACGGCGGTGGACGGCACGCCGCCCGTCAGGCCCATTACGGCGCGGCGCTCATCGACGATCACACGCCGCGCCCGGCCCACGCGCACTTTCGCTGGTCGCGCCTGCTCGGCGTGGCGCTCATCGGTGTGGCGCTGTGGGCCTTGCCGATGGCGGCGCTGCATTTCTGGCGCGGCGCCGGCGACACGCTCACGCACATGGGCTGGTTCTTCACCAAGGCCGCGCTCCTGACCTTCGGCGGCGCTTACGCGGTGCTGCCCTATGTCTACCAGGGCGCGGTCGCGCATTTCGGCTGGCTGACACCGGCGCAGATGATCGACGGTCTGGCGCTGGGCGAGACCACGCCCGGGCCGCTGATCATGGTGGTGGCCTTCGTCGCGTTTGTCGGTGGTCACGGTGCGGCGCTGCCGGTCGGTGTGTCGCCCGCCGCCAATGCGGTGTTGGCGGCGCTGCTGGTCACGTGGTTCACCTTCCTGCCGTCCTTCCTGTTCATCCTGGCCGGCGCGCCGCTGGTGGAATCGACGCGCGACGCGCTGCATTTCACCGCGCCGCTGACCGCCATCACCGCGGCCGTGGTCGGCGTGGTGGCAAGTCTCGCGGTATTCTTCGCCCACCACACGTTCTGGCCGCAGGGCCTGGACCACGCGCCGGACTGGCCGTCTGTCGGTGTGGCGGTAATGGCCTTTGTCGCCTTGTTCCAGTGGCGCATCGGTCTCGTGCGTGTGCTGGCGGCCTCGGCGCTTGCCGGCGTCGCCATCAAATTCCTGTTTTGACCGCGGATGAAACTCGCCGCGCATCGTCACGATGCCGCGAGCGCCGCATTACCCGGAGCATTGCCGCGTGAATCAACCAGCCCCCAGCCATGGCGACAGCGACGCCGATCAGGATCTCGCGCAGCTCATGGCCGACAGCGCCGCGGACTTCTGCACGCGCGCCTTGCCGCGTGCGCGGCTGCGTGCGTTGCGCGGCGCCAATCCGGCTTTCGAGCGCGCACGCTGGCAGGAGATGGCCGAGCTCGGCTGGACCGGTCTTGTGGTGCCCGATTATTGCGGCGGCCTCGGTGCGCCGGTGGCGGCCTTGCTGGCCGTGAGTCGACAACTCGGCGCGGTGGCGGCGCCCGAGCCCTTGCTCGAGACCGCGGTCGGCGCGGCGGCGCTGCTCGGTGAAATGGCGCCCGACGACGTGCTGTTGCCGGCCTTGCTGTCCGGACATCAAGTGCTGGTGGCGGCCCTCGACGAACGTGACGGTGAAGTGTTTTCGCGGCTGACCGTGCGCGCCGGTCAACACGCCTTCCTGTTGAGCGGCGCCATGGACAACCTGCCGCTCGGGCGCGACGCCGACGGCTGGCTGCTGCCGGGCACGATCTCCGGCAAGCCGGCGTGGTTCCACGTCGCGCGCAGCGCGGCCGGCGTCAGCATCGAGGATCTGCCGCTGGCCGATGGCAGTCGCGACGCGCGCCTGGTGCTGACCGATTGCGCGGCGCGCCTGGTGGGCAGTGACGAAGTGGCGCGCGACGCCGCAGGTTATGCGCGCGTAATGATCGAACTCGCGTCCAGCGCCTATTTGCTCGGTCTCGCCCACGCTTTGTTCGACATCACCCGCGAATATCTCGGCACGCGTCAGCAGTTCGGCGTGCACATCGGCAGCTTCCAGGTCTTGCAGCACCGCATGGTCGATATGTACCTGCAACTGCGCCTCGGTGATGCGGTGGTGGCGGAGGGCGCGGGCCTCATCGAACAAGGCGGCGCCGTCGCCGCGCGCGCCGCGAGTCGCGCGCGTCATCGCGCCTGTCATGCGGCGCTGCTGGTGGCGCGCGAAGCGGTGCAATTGCACGGCGGCATCGGTTACACCGACGATTGCGATGTTGGCCTGTATCTCAATCGCGCCCTGGTGCTGGCGGCGCGCTACGGCAATGCGGCGGAACACCGCGCGCTGCTCGCCGCGCAGCGCGGCGCGTTCGGCGCCAGTGAGGGCGATAAGGCCGTCACGGTCGACATCGAGGCGTCGGCGCCCGACGGTGACTGGAACAATCTCAGCGATGATGCTTTCCGCGCCACCGTGCGTGGCTGGTTCGAAGCCCATTATCCGACCGACCTGCGCAATCCCTCGGCGCGCCTGCGCTGGGCACAGTGCCGGGACTGGTATGCAGCGCTGTTCGCGCGCGGCTGGGCCGCGCCGGCTTGGCCGAGCGAACACGGCGGCATGGGCCTGAATGCCGACAAGCTCATGATCTTCACCGAAGAGAAAGAACGCTGGGGCGTGGCGCGCACGCCCGACCAGGGCATCATCATGATCGGCCCGGTGCTGATGCGTTACGGCACGCAAGAGCAGCAGGCCCATTACCTGCCGCGCGCCTTGTCCGGTGAGCACATCTGGTGTCAGGGTTATTCCGAACCCAATGCCGGGTCTGACCTCGCGTCGCTGCGCACACGCGCGATTCGTGAGGGCGATGAATACATCATCACCGGCCAGAAGATCTGGACCACCCTCGCGCAGGACGCCACGCACATGTTCTGCCTGGTGCGCACCGATGTTGAAGCCAAACCGCAGGCCGGCATCAGCTTCGTGCTGATTGATCTCTCGGTGCCCGGCATCACCATCCGCCCGATACGCAACATCGCCGGTGATGAAGAATTCTGCGAAGTGTTTCTGGACGGCGTGCGCATTCCGGTCAGCGCGCTGGTCGGCCGCGAGAACGACGGCTGGACCATCGCCAAGGCCTTGTTGAGCTTTGAGCGCATCTTCGTTGGCAGCCCCAAGACCTGTCAGTACGCGCTCAACCGTCTCGAGGTGCTGGCCAGCGCGCGTGCCTTGCATGACAACCCGGTGTTCGTCGACAGGCTCAGCGGCTATGCGCTGGATGTCGCCGATCTGGAGTCGCTGTATAAAGAGTTCGCCGCCATCATCAAGCGCGGTGACACCTTGGGCGCCGATGTCTCGCTGCTCAAGATTTTTGCCAGCGAAACTTTTTCGCGCCTCTCTGAATTCATTCTCGAATGCGCGGGCGCGGCCGGTGCGCGGGCCGGTGTTGCGCAATTCGGCGCTACGGGCCTCGACGTACTGAGTCCTTATTACAACGCGCGGCCGACGCCCATTTACGGCGGCAGCAACGAAATACAACGCAACATCATCGCCAAGCAGGTTCTGAATCTGCCTTCGCGTTGAAGCCTGACATCGCGCTACCGCGCGCAGAGGCACCATGAAAAAAGAACACGAGTCATTGGCGTCCGACAACGTCACCTACGGCGACCTGCCGAGCGTCACCGGCGGGCCGCTGTCGGCGATACGCGCCGAAGACCGCGCCGTTGCGCGGCGTGGTGCGCAGATCCTGGCCGCGGCCTTGAAGGCCGAAGGGGTGGACTGCCTGTTTGGTTATCCGGGCGGCGCCAATCTCGAAATCTTCGACGTGCTCGAAGAGTTCGACATACGCTGCTATCGCACCGAGCACGAGCAGGGTGCGGTGCATGCCGCGCAGGGCTATGCGCGCGCCACCGGCCGCATCGGCGTGTGTCTCGCGACTTCGGGGCCGGGCGCCTGCAATCTCGTCACCGGGCTTGCCGACGCCAACAGCGATTCAACGCCGGTAGTCGCCATCACCGGCAATGTGCCGAGTCACCTGCTCGGCAAGAATGCCTTCCAGGAAGCGGACATCTGCGCCATCACGCGGCCCATCACCAAGGCCAGTCTGCAGGTCGAGCGCGTGGTCGACATTCCGCAGGTGGTGCGCAGCGGTTTCGCATTGGCGGGCGGTAACCGCCCAGGCCCGGTCTTGATCGATCTGCCGAAAGATATTCAGCAACACGTGCCGCGCGATCCGGAAGGGCGCTATGTGGCGCCGCGCATTCCGGCCGTTATCGATGCGCCCGAGTCGAGCCTGGGCGGCATCGCCGAACCCTTGCTCAAGCAATGCGTGCGCATGATTGCCGAGGCCGAGCGGCCGGTCATCTATGCCGGTGGCGGCATCATCAGCAGCGGCACCGAAGCGCAACTGGTGGCGCTGGCGGAGAAACTCGGCTGTCCGGTCACCACCACCCTCATGGGCCTGGGTGCGGTGCCCGCCGGCCATCCGCTGTGGCTGCATGTGCTCGGCATGCATGGCAGCTACGCCGCCAACGTCGCCGTCAACGAGGCGGATCTCGTCATCGCCCTCGGCGTGCGTTTTGACGATCGGGTGACGGGCAATGTCGCCGAGTTTATCAAGCACGGTCAGATCATCCACATCGACATCGACCGCAACGAGATCAACAAGAACAAGGTCGTGACCTTGGGCGTCAGCGCCGATCTGCGCGTCGCCATGGCGCAACTGCTGGCGGCGGTGAAGGCGGGTGAATGCAGTGCATGGCGCAATTACCTCGATGACTTGAAACGTCAGCATCCGCTGCTCGCGCGCGGTGGTGACAAGCTGGCGGGCCCGGCCGCCATCCAGTTGCTGTCGGCAATGACCGACGGCAATGCGCTGGTGACAGTCGGCGTCGGTCAGCACCAGATGTGGGCCATGCAGCACTACGCGGTGAAACAGACGCGCTCCTTCCTGTCGAGTTCGGGCTTCGGCACCATGGGCTATGGCCTGCCGGCCGCCATCGGCGCCAAGGTCGGCGCGCCCGAACGCATGGTCATCGACATCGACGGCGACGGCTCGCTCAACATGAGCATCCACGAACTGTCGACCCTGCATCGTTATGGGCTCGGCGTGAAAGTGGTGTGCATCAACAATCAATGGCTCGGCATGGTGCGCCAGTGGCAGGACATGATCTACGGCGGTCACCGCGCCGAGTCTTCACTGGCCGACCCGATGAGCGTCAAGCGCAGTGACGACGCCGACATCTATCCCGACTTCGTCACCATCGCGGCCGGCTATCGCGTCAAGGCCGAACGCGTGCGCACGCGCGCCGAACTGGTCGCCGCCTACGCGCGCATGCTGGAAGATCCGAAGGAGCCGTATCTGGTCGACGTGATAGTCGACCAAGAGCAGAACGTGTATCCGATGATCCCGGCGGGCGGCAGTTATAAGGACATCATCCTTGAGTCGTAGGGGCGAATGCATTCGCATATTCATGCGCAATGCACAGGTCAACGGCAGATTCTGAATGTCAGACTTCAGTCTGACATTCGAATACCGGCGAGCCGCCGCATCTCGCCATGTTTCATCACCCAGAAATCCTCGTCACTCAAATCCGCCGCGGCCAAGGCTCGGCGTAAACGCTGCGGCGGTTCATCCAGCGGCTCATCGGTCAGCACGAACGTGCCCCAATGCATGGCGACGGAATGGCGTGCATGCAGATCTTGATGAATCTGCACCGCGTCATCGGGGTCGGTGTGCATGACCTGCATGAACCAGCGCGGCGCGTAGGCGCCTATCGGTAGTGCGGCGAGGTCCACCGGGCCGAGGCGCGCGTGGATGTCCTTGAAGTCTGGCGAGTAGCCGGTGTCACCGGCGAAGAAGAAACTTAAATCCGGATGATCGAGCCGCCAGCCGCCCCATAACGAGCGGTCGCGGTCCCAGGTGCCGCGCGCGCTCCAGTGCTGCACCGGCGTGAAGGTCAAGGTCACGCCGCCGTGGGAAAAAATCTGCCACCAGTCGAGTTCGGTGACGCTGTTCAAGCCGCGGCGCTTGAACCACTCGGCAAGCTTCAAGGGCACCATGTAGCGCGGCGGACCGCCGGCCTGACGCGCGAGGCGCGTGACCGTGGCTTCATCGAGATGGTCGTAGTGATTGTGCGAGATGAGCGCGATGTCGATATGCGGCAAGGCCTCGACTTCGATGGCCGGCGGCATCCAGCGTTTCGGCCCGAGCATCTTGAACGGCGAGGCGCGCGGTGAAAGATGCGGATCGGTGATGACGTTCAAGCCGCCTATCTGCAACAGGAACGTGGAATGACCGAGCCAGGTCAGGGTCGGCACATCGCGATTAGCGCGCAGCCACGCGCTGTTCGGCACTTCGTGTGGAAATTTCCAGCCACTGGGCGGCGGCTTCGGCACGCCATCACGCCAGCGGTCGCGCTGCCAGGCCCAGAAGCTGCCGCGCTTCCAGCCATCAGGATAGTTGTTGCGGAAGCCGGTATCGGTGTGATGAAAAGGGCGCTCGCTCATGGCGGCATCATACGCTGACAATCGCCGCAAGCTTCTGTGGGTCAGACTGAAGTCTGACCCACAGAAGACAGAAGATCGCTCCCTACCTCACCATGCTGAAATCAGCCGGCGGGTAATAGGGCGCATCGCCCAGTGCATCAACTGCGTCCCAGAACTCCGGGCCCCCGTTCAACTGGCCGACCTTGTCAGGGTCGAGCATGTTGGACTGGCGACGGTAGTTCCAGCTGTCGGGGCACAGCCGCACCGCTTCCTGGAAGTGATGCTTGGCGCGCGCGAGTTCGCCGCGGGCGTAGAGATGGCGCCCGAGCTTCACATGGGTTGCCGCCAGCACGTCTTCTTCCTTGGGCCCGCGCATGCGCTTGCGCACTTCATCGGGTGGCAGCACGTAGGGACTCTTGGCGCCATTGCGTGCCCAGTCGCGCACCGCGTTGACATAGGCATTGCGGACCTCGACGCCTTGCGCGGCGATGGCATCGGGGATCTCGAAGGTCTCGCGGTTCATGTGCTTGGCCATGTCGGCGCTGCCGGCCGATTCGGCGGGACGCACGATATGCCCTTGCTCATCTATCCACACGCCTTGCGGCACGTTGACCATGCCATACAGCTCCGCGACCACGTGGGCCTCGTCGATGAGACAGGTATAGGTTGGCGGCGCTTGCCGCGCCCAGAGTTCGTCGGACCAGCCCATGATACGCGCGAGCAACGCGGGGCGTTCCTTGCAATCAGGGGCACGGATGCCGGCTTCGACGGCGGCCTTGCCCGCGGTATCGAAAGCGACGGCGATAATCTCGAAGTTCAGACCCTTCAGCTCTTCATACACTGCCTGCCACACGGACAAGTCAAATGAACAGCCTCAGTAGGAACCCCAGGAATACATGAAGACTTTCTTGCCGCGGAAGTCCGACAGCTTATGCAGCTTGCCGTCGATGTCGGGCAGAGTGAAGTCGGGGGCTTCGAGCGAGAACAGCGAATCACGACGGTTGCCGAGCGATTCGCCGAAGGCGTAAGCCTGACCATCGCTGAGCATGGGTTGCCCCATGTACTTGGCGAAAGCCGCGAGGTCGACGCGGCCCTGGCTGTCGGTCCACGCGGCTTGCGTACGCACGCAGGCGTCGCCGCGGCACAGGCCTTCGGGTTCGACTTTCCAGCCGGTAGCCTTGGTCAGGTCTGCCGCGGTCAGCCACAGGTGTGCGCCATCGGCGCTGGCATTGATGCCTTCGCTGACGCGGTCGTCATAGAGAATGGTACTGGTACCCATGCACGAGTCCTCTTTAGGTGCGCGCTGTGCGCCGGAGCAATCTAAGCTTTTTGCGCGCTCAAGGGGAAGCGCTCACAGGCCCGGTGTCCAGCCACTGCACGAGCAGCGCGGCGACAAGCGCGAACAGGGCGCCGGCCCAGAACGTGGTGGCCGCGCCGAAACTTTGCCACAGCGCGCCGGCCAGCACGCTTGCCAGCAGCATGGCCACACCACTGGTGAGGTTGAACAGGCCGAAGGCCGAGCCGCGCAGGGCGACGGGCGCCTGCTCTGCCACCAGCTTGGCGAGCAGGCCCTGGCTCAAGGCCATGTGCAAACCCCACAGCGCGATGCCGCTGAACACGAACACGAGGCCGTCGCCGAGTGCGAGCGTCACATCGGCGACCAGCAAGGCCGCCAGTGACGTCAGCAACAGGCCGCGTGCATGGAGGCGGTCCGATAACGCGCCGGCCGGATAGGCGGCCAGCGCGTAGACGATGTTCATTGTCACCAACACCAAGGGCGCAAGTGCGAGCGGCAGGCCGCTGGCGTGGGCTTTCAGGATCAGAAAGGCTTCGCTGAAGCGCGCCAGCGTGAACACCACGCCGAGTGCCACCACCCGCCAATAACGCGCGCCCAAAGCCTTGAGGTCAGCGCGGCGCATGGGCAGCGCGGCGGGCTTGTGCGCCGGCGTGTGATCGGCGTCTTCGACGCCGAATAGTACGCACAGCACGGCGAGCGCGGCCGGTATCGCCGCGAACCAGAACACCGTGCGCATGTCGCCGGCATAGAGCTGCATGAGCACGATGGCGGCGAGCGGGCCGATGAACGCGCCGACCGTATCCAATGCCTGGCGCAGGCCATAGGCGCGGCCGCGTTGATCCAAAGGCGTGACGTCGGCCACCAGCGCATCGCGCGGCGCGCCGCGCAAGCCCTTGCCAATGCGATCGATGAAGCGCGCGCCAAACACCAGACCCGCGCTGGCGGCGAGTGGGAATAAAGGTTTGGATAGCGCACCCAGGCCATAGCCCAGCAGGATGAGCGGCTTGCGCCGGCCGATGCGGTCCGACACGTAACCAGAAAAAACCTTGGCGATGGCGGCGGTTGCTTCGGCTATGCCATCGATGAGGCCGACCAGCGCCACGCTCGCGCCCAAGGTGGTGGTCAGGAACAGCGGCAGCAAGGCATGGATGGTTTCGGACGAGGCATCCATCAACAGACTCACGATGCCCAGCGCCCACACCGTGCGCGGCAAGGGGCGATGGGTGTCGGGCGCTGAAGTCATCGCGCCACCTTGCGTGGCGGAGCGGGGAAATGCAATGCCGTGCGCAGCGCCGAACACCGTCCGGTGCGAATGCATGCGCGCATCGCGGGTGCGCCATGGAATGTGGGTATGAAATCGCATCTACAGTTTGTCTTCCGCTGGCCGCCAGCGTGACAATGGAACACATGATCACCGTGCCGCCCGTTCGTGGACTGCCGCGCCTGCTGTGGATGCTGGCGGGCGCCGCGCTGTTCGTGCTGGGCGCGATCGGCGCGGTGTTGCCGGTGCTGCCGACCACGGTGTTCTGGATAGGCGCGGTGGCGTGTTTCGCGCGCAGTCATCCGGCGCTCGCGGAGCGCATCCAGGCGCACCCGGTTTTCGGTCCGCCGCTGCGGCGGTATCGCGAACATGGCGTCATCGACGCGCGCGGCAAGCGCGCGGCCATCGGTGCGATGGCGCTGTCGGGCTTCGCCACCGTGATCATGACCCGCTCGCTGCCGATCAGCGCCGGCGTGTGTGGCACCCTGAGTCTGGTCGCGTTGTACATCGCGACGCGTCCGGAAGCGGTGCCGGTGGTGCGCGACGACAACAGCCGCGAGAGCGCGTCCGACCCGGGTTGATGCGCCGCTGGCGGCGCGCACTTTTGCCCGCGCCGCACACCGCTTCGGGGAGTGGTGCGATGCGCAGCGGTGGCATGATCATGTCCCCATCATCCACTTCAACCTTGGGAGTCCCGCCATGCGCCTGTCCGCGCCCCGTATTCCGCCGCTTGAATCGAATCAATGGAACGACACCGCCCGTGAAGCCATGCAGCCCTTCATCAAGGCCGGCAGCGACTTCAATATCTTCAAGACCATGACCAACCATCCCGACCTCATGAAACGCTGGATGGTGTTTGCCAATCACGTGCTGTTCAAACAGAGCTTGGCGCCCCGCGAGCGTGAACTGTTGATTCTGCGCATCGGCTTTCTGTGCAAGGCCGGCTATGAGTGGGGCCAGCATGTGCAGGTGGCGCGCGGTTATGGCATGAGCGATGACGAGATTCGCAGTGCCAAGAGCGGACCGTCGACGCCGGGGATTTCGGAGCTTGATCGCCTGCTGCTGCAGGCCACCGATGAATTGCACGCCGATGCGTTTGTCAGCGAGGTGACCTGGAAGGCGCTCGAGAAACACCTGTCCACGCAGCAGTTGATGGACCTCGTGTTTACCGTCGGACAGTACAACCTGGTGTCGATGGCCTTGAATTCGTTCGGCGTGCAGCCCGATGAAGGCTTGCCGGGATGGGAGATCTGAGAAGCTGACCATCACCTTGTAGGTGCGAATGAATTCGCACCTACAAGGACGGTGAAAGGCTATCAGCCCTTCGAATGCGAGCCGTCGCACATCGGTTGCTTGGCGGTCGCCTTGCAGCCGCAGAAGTAGACCTTCTTGGTTTCGGTGGCGTCGTATTTCAGCGGCGTGATGCCGGTGTCCTTGTGGGCTCCGTCGCAGAACGGCTGCTTGGCGCTCTTGCCACAGGCGCACCACCAGTAGCTCTTGCCGGCTTCAACGTCGACGGCGTAGGGGGTGTTCGAGGCGCGTACGGGTTCAGTCATTTCAATCTCCCTGGTGTAGGTAGCGCGTCGCGCCCGGCGTCACTGCCGGGCGCGTGCTGGTTATTTTACTTCTTGGTGCCTTCGATGCCGAAGGTCAGTTCGACGGTGGTCGAGGCCGGCCCGAGCTCGTAGTTCACACCGAAGTCGGCACGCGTCATGGTGTAGGTGCCGATGAAGCCGGCGCGGTAGCCGCCCCACGGATCCTTGCCTTCACCGACCTTGCTCACCGCCACTTCAATCGGCTTGTCGATGCCGTGGAAGCTCAGCACACCCGACAGCACGCCCTTGTCGGCCGTGCCCTTGTAGCCGGTGCTCTTGAAAGTCGCCTTGGCGAACTTGTCGACTTCGAGGAAATCCTTGCTGCGCAGGTGCTTGTCACGCTCGGCATGATTGGTGTTGATCGAGGTCGCGTCGACTTCGATGGCAATGGTGCTCGCTTCCGGCTTGGCCGGGTCGTAGCTGAAAGTGCCAGCCAGTTTGTCGAAGCGGCCGAACATCCAGCTATAGCCGAGATGCTGAATCTTGAATTCGACGAACGAATGGGTCGGGTCGATCTGGAAATCAGCGGCCGGCGCCACCGCGCTGAAAGCGCCGGTCAGACCGAAAACCGCAGCCGCAAGCGTGCCCTTGGAAATGAGGTGCATGATGTTCTCCTGGTGCGTTGATGAAAGGTCGTGTGGCCGTCAATGAACGGCTGCGTGACCGGAGCGAAAGAGATAAGAGTCCATGGCTACCACACCATACATGTAACTGTGGTGCAGGCGCTCGCCCGACCATGACACGCCGGCGGCGCCGAGCGCGACATGCAGGGGCAGGAAATGTTCGGGACTGGGATGGGCGCGCGCACCGTGGGGTGCGCCGTCGCGATAGCCGATCACCGCGTCGCTGTCGCCAGCGGCAAGGCGCGCCGCCAGCCACTCGCAGAATTCGTCGCAGTAAGGCGGCGTGTGTTCCGCCGCGGCGGTGCCGCGCTGGGCGCGGAAGTCGGCGAGGTTGTGCGTGACCGAGCCCGAGCCCATCACCAGCACATTGTCGTGACGCAGGCTCGCCAGCGCGCGGCCGAGTCGAAAGTGAAACAGGGGATGCTGCTTGGGGCACACCGACATCTGCACGATGGGAATGTCGGCGGCCGGATACATGCAGGCCAGCGGGATCCAGGTGCCGTGGTCGAAGCCGCGCGTGTCATCGCAGCGGGCGGCGATGCCGGCTGCTTCGAGGCGCGCGACGATGTCGCGGGCGAGGGCGGTGTCGCCCGGTGCGCCGTAGCGCATGTCGAACAGGGCTTTCGGGAAACCAAAGAAATCGTGGATGGTGTCGGGCTGCGCAGCGCTCGCGACCTGTACTTCCTCGGTTTCCCAATGGGCCGTGACCGCCACGATGGCGCGCGGGCGGCCGAGGGTGGCGCCCAGTGAATTGAGAAAGTGCCGCGCGGGCCGGTCTTCCAGCGCAAGGGTGGGCGCGCCGTGCGAGACGAACAAGGATGCAATCTGGCAGATGACGGCGGTCCCGGGGTTGAGGGGGTGCGCGGGGCACTAATCACGGCATTATGGACTTTGCCATTAGCTATACAATCCAGCAAAAATGAAATTCGTTGTTTCGAATACGAAGACAATAGGAGCCCCGCTTGGATAAGCTCAATGCCATGCGCGCCTTCGCCAAGGTGGCCGAGAGCGGTAATTTTTCCAGCGCCGCGCGCCTGCTCGGTCGTTCCAAGGCGGTGGTCAGCAAGCAGATTGCGATGCTCGAGGCATCGCTGGGCGTGCAACTGTTGGTACGCACCACGCGCCAGGTGCGCCTGACCGAGGTCGGTCGTCGCTACCAGGAACGTTGCGCGCAGGTGCTGGCTGAACTGGACGATCTTGAAAGCAACGTGCAGCAGAGCCAGGCATCACCGCGCGGCGTGCTGCGCGTGGCCGGGCCGCAGACCTTCGCCGAGCTGCATCTGTCGGCGGCCATGCGTGAATTCCTGCAGCGCTTTCCCGAGTTGAAAGTGGAACTGGTATTGACCGACCGCATCGTCGACCTGGTCGACAATGGCTTCGATGTGGCGATACGGGTCGGGCAGCTGGAAGATTCCAGCCTGCTGGCGCGGCGTCTGGCCTCGAGTTCCATCATCACCTGCGCGGCGCCGGAATATCTCGCGCGACGCGGCGTGCCGACCACCCCCGAGCAGCTTGCCGGGCATGATCTCGTGCTCGACGCCAATTTAAGACAACCCGGCACCTGGCGCTTTCGACGTGGCGCCCGAACCATCAACGTGCGCGTGAGCGGCGCCCTGCAGGTCAACAGCGCATTGATGGTGCGTCACTTCCTGGTCAGCGGCGCGGGCATTGGGCTATGCCCGGAATTCGTGGTGCGGGACGATCTCGAGGCCGGACGTCTGACGCCCTTGCTGGAGGAATTCAGCGGTTACGATCTCGGCGTCTACGCGGTCTATCCGCATACCCGCCACGTGCCGAGCCGGGTGCGGGTGTTCGTCGATTTCCTGGCGGACTACCTGGCCGGCGCATCGTGACGACGCGCCGGCCGGGGACTTATTTCAGCGGTTCGAGCACCACGACCGGGATCTCACGCGCGGTCTTGGCCTGGTAGGCGGTGAAGGGGGGATACATGGCGGCCATCTGGTCCCAGATGGCCTGGCGCTCGGCGCCGGTCGCGATGCGCGAACGGGCCTTGAACACATCGTTCGCGACCTGCACCTTGCATTCGGGCTGCTTGGCGAGGTTGTGATACCAGCCGGGATGCTTGGGGTCGCCGCCCTTGGAGGCAATGATCGCGTAGCCACCGTCGACCTTGCCATACAGCAAGGGCATCACCGACTCGCCGCCCGATTTGGCGCCGATGGTGGTCAACAGCAGGGTCGGCAGCGGGCCCGGGCCGCCGGCAAAGGTCGAATCCCACAGATGGCCGGCGGCGCCGTCCTTCAAATATTTTTCACGGTGCTGGGCAATCCAGCCCGAGTCGCTGGCTTCACGTATCGGGTCACTCATGGCTCGTGGGCTCCTGGTTAGATGCAGGCGGCCGACGGCCGCGCTCGCCGCATTGTCCGGTGTTCGTCGCATGATGCAAGCTGTCGCGACAGATCGAATCCGCTGGCGGGCTGCCGCTAGAATGAGCGCATCATGAGTAACGCCGAACTGCTGGAAGAATTCCGCGCCTTCGCCGCCGCGCCGCGTGGCGTGGTCGACGCCGCGCTGCTGGTCGGGCGCGCCATCGCCAAGGACTTCGATGCCGCATGGTGTCGCGCCGAACTGGACCGCCTCGCCGCCGAGGCCGGCCGCAGCGCCGCCGAGGTCGCAGGATATTTAAAGCGTCTGGGCTTCGCCGGCGCCGACGACTACTACCGCGTCGCCAACAGTTCGCTGGTCGCGGTGTTGCAGAGCCGGCGCGGCATTCCGATTTCACTCGCGATGGTCTTGATAGGCGTGGCCGAGCGCTGCGGTCTGCCCGCCGTCGGCATCAATTTCCCGCAGCACTTCCTGGTCGCCGTCGATGGTCAATTGATTGACCCCTTCCGCATGCAACTCACCTCGCGCGACAACTGTCGGGCGTGGCTGGCCGCGAACGATCTGCCGGAAGACGGCGCGTTTCAGGTTGCCTCGCCGCTGGACGTGATGCTGCGCATGTTGAACAACCTGCGCCTGCTGGCCTTGGGCAAGGGCGATCATGCCGAGGTCATCGAATTGTCTGACTACCAGCTGGCGGTGGCGCCGCAGCCGCTAGGCATACACATGGAGCGCGTGGAATCGTGGCTGGCGCTGGGCGTGCCGGGCATGGCCCGCCATGAGCTTGAGTGCGCCATCAAGCTTGCGCCCAACGATGCCTTGCGCGCGCAGTTGACGGCGCGACTGGCGACCATTGAGGCGCGGCCGTCGAGTTTGAATTGAGGGGGGTGGCGTCGTCAGTTTGCGCGGCGAGGTGGGTGTGAATGTCAGACTTCAGTCTGACATTCACACAGCGGCGTCCAACGCTTCAATATTCATGACGCCCATTGCTCGCTGTCCTCGCTCTATTTCCTCGACCATCTCCGCGATGCGCGCATTCAAGGGCGCGGCGCGGCCAATCGCCTCGGCCTTTTGCGCGAGATAGCCATTCAAGAACGGAATCTCGGTGCGACGCCCGCGTCGCAGGCTTTGCAGCGCTGAGGGCAGTACCTGCCCGTAGCGCTCGACCAGCCCCGCCACCGCGGCTCGAAATTCCGCACGCTTCACTTCATCCGCGCTTGGCGGCAAGTAAAAACGTTCATGGTCGATGACGATGCGCTCTGCGTGGATGCCGTAGGCGTGCGCGGTATCCAGCGCTTCGCGATACACGCCAAGAAATGCGTCTTGTCCGCCGCGCGTGGTCACCACCTCGCCGAGCGCCATGCCGGCCACCGCGCACAGGCCCGACACTGCGCAGTTCCAGGCGAGCTTGGCCCACAGCACGCCTTCGATGTTGGTGCTGACGGTGGTGGGCGCGGCGATGTCGAGCAAGGCTTTGAGGGCCGCGAGGCGTGGCGTCACTTCGTGCACGCCCGGCTGGCCGATGAACATTGCACCGCGGGTATTGCGCGTATAGCAGCCCGGCGCAGTCATCACCGCGCCGAACACCACGCTGGCATTGACGACGCGCGCGGCGCCGGCCAGCGCCGCAATGTGTTCGCCGACCATGCCGTTCTGAAACGACACCAGCGTGCCGTCGGCAACCAGCCACGGCAGCGTGGCGCGCGCCGCGTCTTGCACCGCGCCCGCCATCATCAACAGCCACGCGCTGTCGAAGCGCGCGCCAGACGGGAGTTCTTCGAGCGCCGTGTAGGCCTCGGCCGCGACCGTGAAGCGACGCTCCGGGGTCGCAACGGCAAGGCCTTGTGCGCGAATCGCGGCGGTGATGGCGGGGTTGCCGGTCACCAAGGTCAGGGCGTGACCCTGGTGCAGGAGTTCGCCGGCCAACAGGCCGCCGACGCTGCCCACGCCTTCGACGAGGATGCGTTCAGTCATGATGGGTGATTCGTTCTAGCTGCTCGGTCGAGCGCATCATAGCGCTTCGACTTTGCGCCGTGTTTTGCTCTAATCGAAGCTTCATTCACGCCGAGGACAGGCCATGACCCAACCCCTTTACACCGTGCGCCAGCTTGCCTATGTGGTGCGCGATCTCGATGCCGCGCTCGATTATTGGACCGGCATGTTGAAAGTCGGACCGTTCTTCCGCATGGACCACGCACCGCTCACCGACCAGCGCTTCTACGGCAAACCGTCCAACGTCGATATTTCCATCGCGCTCGGCAACAGCGGCGATCTGCAGATCGAACTCATACAGCAGCACAACGACGAGCCGTCGGTGTACAAGGAGTTTCTCGATGCCGGACGTGTGGGCGTGCACCACTTCGGTTTGATGCCGGTCGACTATGCGGCGACCTGCGCGCAGTACGTCGCCAACGGCCACCGCGCCGCATTCCAATGCACCTTGGGCGGCGCCGAACTGACCTACTTCGATACCGTCGCCAGCGTCGGTCACTACATCGAACTGTGGGACAACCATTCGGTGTTCAAAGACTTGTTCCTCATGGTCGAGGATGCGGCCAAGGGCTGGGATGGCCGCGACCCGGTGCGTTCGTTTCCGGCGTGAGCGAAACGGCCGTCAGCTATCACGTCCATGGCGGCGGGCATGGAGGCGCGCATGGGGCGGGCCAGGCCCGCAGCTCCAATCGCCTGACGGTCATCATCGTGCTGGCGCTGCTGGTCGGCGCCGCCAGCGGCTATGGCGTGCACGCCATCTGGCCGCATCACGCCGTGGCTTTTGCCGACGCGGTGGCGCTGCTGCCATTCATCTTTTTACGACTCATCAAGATGATCATCGCGCCGCTGGTGTTCGCGACCCTGGCAGTCGGCATCGGGCGCATGGGCGATGTGGTGACGGTCGGCCGCGTCGGTGGCAAGGCTTTGGCGTGGTTCGTGTTCGCGTCGCTGGTCTCGCTGACACTGGGCCTGCTGCTGGTGACCTGGTTCGAGCCCGGCCGCGTCATGCATCTTACGCCGCCGGCCGACGCCCACAGCGGCGTCGAGACCGCGGCGCTGTCGCTCAAGGGCTTCATCGAGCACACCATCCCGGCCAGCGTGGTCGATGCGATGGCCAGGAACGAAATCCTGCAGATAGTGGTGTTCGCGGTGTTCTTCGGCACCGCCATGGCGGCGCTCGGCGAGCGCACGCGCTTGCTGGCCGATGTGCTCGACGTGGTCGGACACGTGATGTTGAAGGTCACTTCCTACGTAATGTTGCTGGCGCCACTGGCGGTGTTCGGCGCGCTGGCCAGCGCCGTGGCCCGCGAAGGTCTGCACATCCTGACGGTGTACGGCGTGTTCATGGCCGAGTTCTACCTGAGTCTCTTGATCCTGTGGGCGGTGTTGATTGCGCTCGGCGCGCTGTTTCTCGGCCCGCGCGTACTGCGCCTGGTGCGGCGTTTGCGCGAACCTTTGCTGCTGGCGTTCTCGACCGCGAGTTCCGAGGCGGCCTACCCCAAGACGCTCGAAGAAGTCGAACGCTTCGGCGCCAGCAACCGCATTGCGAGTTTCGTGCTGCCCTTGGGCTATTCGTTCAATCTCGACGGCTCGATGATGTATTGCACGTTCGCGGTGATGTTCATCGCGCAGGTCTATGGCATCGAACTGGCATTGAGCCAGCAGATAGCCATGCTCGCCATTCTCATGCTGACTTCCAAGGGCATTGCCGGCGTGCCGCGCGCATCGCTGGTGGTGATCGCGGCGACGCTCGTGCAGTTCAACATCCCCGAGGCGGGATTGCTGCTGCTGCTTGGCATCGATCATTTTCTCGACATGGGGCGCTCGGCGACCAATGTCATCGGCAACAGTATTGCCACCGCGCTGGTGTCGAAATGGGAGGGAGAACTGCGCGACGGGTAGGTGCGAATTCATTCGCACATGAAATTTGAGTTGGCGGGGGTATGCGAGTGAATGTCAGACTTCAGTCTGACATTCGAGCGTTCGAATCAATCAAACACCGCGAACAACTCCTCGAAGGCCTGCATCTGCCCGCCCTTGACCGCGCTCGGCACCAGTATCGGTGTCTTCACACCGGCCTCGTACCAGCGCTGCAGTTCTTCACGCACGCGTGACGGCGGGCCGGCGATGGTGGTGTCGTCCAGCCATTGGTCGGACAGCGCATGACCGACCTGGTCGAGGCGGTTCTCGGCGATGCAAAGTTCCACTGCGTCCATTTCGCTGGCATAGCCCGCTTCGCGCCAGTAGTTCCTGTAGTTCGGCAGCAGCGCGTAGCTCGACAGTGTGCGGCGATTGATGGCGCGCGCGGCCTCGAGATCAGCGTTCACGCAGGTCGGGATCATGTTGCCGATGTAAAAGTCGGGATCCTGCGCACGCCCCGGCGGCAGCGCGGCGAGCGAGAAGGCCATGTGGCTGCGCGCGGCATTGGCAAACACCATGCCGTCGGCGACGCGCGCGGCGAGTGCAATCATGCGACGACGCAGTGTCGCCAGCACCAGCTTCGGCAGCTCGCCCGCGCGCGGTGCGGCGCGCAGACGCGTGACGAAATCCTCCATGTCAGCGAGCGGTCTGCCGGCGGCGAGCCCGCGGGTGGCGAGCGACGGCGCATGGGCCACACCGATGCCGAAGCTGAAACGGCCCGGCGCGATTTCGTTGATGAAGGCGATGGTCTGCGCGTAGTCCTCGGGCTGGCGATAGTAAATGGGCTGCACGCTGGTGCCGAAAGGAATGCGAGTGGTGACATGGGCGATGCCCTGGCTCAAGGCCAGACCGTCGCCGAGGCTCGGGCAGTAGATGCCGGCGTAGCCGCGCTGTTCGATTTCGGTGGCGAGTTCGAGGGTGCGCTGACGGCGGCCAGGAACGGCGGCGAGACTTAAGGCGGGTTTGGCGAGCGACATGCCGGTTTTCCTTGGTGGAGCGGAGTGGAAGCCATTGTAATGACTTCCACCCGTTCACCAAGTCGGCGCGGCTGAAGCGCGGGTGCGCCTCAGCCGCAAGGACTCAGGCAGAGTGACGTCGTGCCTGGTTGCCGTTGCCACTGGCGTGGCGTGGCGCAACGTTGCCATTGCTGTTGCCGCTGCGGTTGCCATTGGCATTGCCGTTGCCAGCGCGATTGCCGTTACCGTTAGCGTTGCCACTGCTGCTGCCATTGGCGCTGGCGTGACCGGCGCCGGGCTTGCGACGACGGTTGTTCTGACTGGCAGGCTTGTTGGCATTGGGCTTGCGCGCCGCCGGCGGCGGGTTGGCGCGAGCACGGCGCTGCTCTGCTTCGGCAGCGTTGTCTTCACGCAAGGCGTTGGCCGATTGCGGCACGAAGCCGTTCGGCGTCGCGACCGGCAGACGGCGCTTCAAGAGACGCTCGATGCCGCGCAGGTCACCCATTTCTTCGCGTTCGACCAATGACACCGCGTGGCCATTGGCGCCGGCACGGCCGGTGCGACCGATGCGATGCACATAGTCTTCCGAAACGTTCGGCAGTTCGAAGTTGACCACCTGCGGCAGCTGATCGATATCGATGCCGCGCGCGGCGATGTCGGTCGCCACCAGCACCTGCACGCGGCCGGCCTTGAAGTCATCGAGCGCGCGGGTGCGGGCGTTCTGACTCTTGTTGCCGTGGATGGCGGCGGACTCGATGCCGTCGCGCACGAGCTTGCGCGCGAGTCGGTCGGCACCGTGCTTGGTGCGCGTGAAGACCAGCACCTGGTGCCAGTCGTGCTGCTTGATCAGATGCGACAGCAAGGCCGGCTTCTGATCTTTTTCAACGTGGTAGATCTCCTGCGTGACGGTGTCGGCGGCGACCCGCTCCGGCGTCACGGTGATCTCTAGCGGTCTGTCGAGCAGGCCCTTGCCGAGCTGGCGAATCTCGTCGCAGAAAGTTGCCGAGAACAACAGGTTCTGACGCTTCGGCGGCAGCACTTTCAAAATCTTGCGGATGTCGTGAATGAAGCCCATGTCGAGCATGCGATCCGCTTCGTCGAGGATCAGCACTTCGAGCTTGGAGAAATTCACTTCGCCCTGACCATAGAGGTCGAGCAGGCGGCCGGGGGTCGCAACCAGGATGTCGACGCCACGGCGCAGCATGTCGATTTGCGGGTTGATGCCGACGCCACCGAAGATGACCGCGCTCTTGATCTTGAGATTGGCGCCGTACTGGGTCAGGCACTCGAGAATCTGCGCGGCCAGCTCACGGGTCGGCGTCAGGATCAGCGCACGCGGCGTGCGGCGCTGGGCCGGTGCTTCGGCCGACAGGCGCTGCAACAAGGGCAGCGAGAACGCCGCGGTCTTGCCGGTGCCGGTCTGGGCGGCAGCCATGATGTCACGCCCGGACAGCACTGCCGGGATGGCCTGCAACTGAATCGGGGTAGGGGTGGAATAACCTTGCGCCTCAACGGCGCGCAACAGCGTCTCGGCGAGGCCGAGTGAAGAAAAAGTCGTCAATGATTTAACCTTGATACAAAGGCCGGCACGTGCTGCCGGCGAGCAGTGTGTCGAGTCGATGCGTAGGAACGGAAGGGCTGGACACCAGCGACACTGCGTCGCTGCGGGGGCAGCTTAGCCTATCGAGGGGGCCAAGGCGAGGACCGCGGCGCCCGTGGCACTAATTCATGCGGATGTTGAAGGCCACAGAGACTCTCTCCTGATCGGTCATGTTCGGCGTGACCCAATGCCTGAGCCAACCCGGAAAGAACAGGATGTCGCCCTCGCGCGGCGCGACCGTGACCGCCTGCTCGGTCAGCGGCGTCGAATCATTGAGGCGGGTATAGCAGCGCCAGTGGGAGGTCGGGCTGCCCTCGCGCGCATCGAGGAACTGGATGGCGCCCTGCTCGGCGCTGTCGACCTTGAGATAGATGCAGCCCGACAGGATGGCATCGGGGTGGGTGTGCATGGCGTTGAAGTCGCCACGGCGGTTGACGTTGGCCCACAGGATGCCGTCGTCGAAGCTGGCCTTGGCCGAGAACTGCGGCGCGACTTGGTTGGCGAGCGCCATGATGCGCTGGGTCAACCAGCCGAATTCGCGGTGCTTGTACAGGTCGTCATCGCTCTGCCAGCCACCGAAATTGGTGCGCTGTACACCGTGGCCCGCGCTTTCGAGTGCGCTGATGCGTTCCAGCATGGCCGCGCGTAGCGCCGTCCACTCGGCCTCATTGTCCGCGACATTGGTCTGCCACACCGGCGTATAGAACAGGCGCATTTCTTTCACGGTCAGTCCTCAACACTGATTTGCCTTAGCCCCACGGCGATTCTAGATCAGGCCCGCCGACACGGAGGCATTGGCCTGTGGCCAGCTGATACTACAAAAATATAGACACTTCGAATCATCATGTAATACTTTAGCGCCTGCGGTGTCCCATTCCGGGTCATCGTTCCCTGCCAATCATGCGAGGCGCAAGACCCATGGCTGATACCTCCCCGCCAGACGCCCTGTCCCGTTTCGAGCGCACCATCGCCGCCGAAGAGAAGATCGAGCCGCGCGACTGGATGCCGGACAAGTACCGTCTGAATCTCGTGCGCCAGATCTCCCAGCATGCCCACTCCGAAGTGGTGGGGCAGTTGCCCGAAGGCAATTGGATAGCGCGCGCGCCGAGCCTGCGCCGCAAGGCCATCCTGCTGGCCAAGGTGCAGGACGAAGCCGGTCATGGTCTGTATCTGTACAGCGCCGCCGAGACCCTGGGCGTATCGCGCGAAGAGATGCTCGATGACCTTCTGTCCGGCAAGGCCAAGTACGCCAGCATCTTCAATTACCCGACCCTCTCCTGGGCCGACGTCGGCGCCATCGGCTGGCTGGTGGATGGCGCCGCCATCGTCAACCAGATCTCCCTGTGCCGCACGTCTTATGGTCCCTATGCGCGGGCCATGGTGCGCATCTGCAAGGAAGAGAGTTTTCATCAACGCCAGGGCTTCGAGATCATGCAGACCTTGGCTGCGGGCTCGGCCGAACAGAAGGCCATGGCGCAGGACGCGCTCAATCGCTGGTGGTGGCCGAGCCTCATGATGTTCGGTCCGCACGATGCTGAATCGGCCCACACCCAACAGTCCATGCAGTGGAAGATCAAACGCCAGTCCAACGATGAACTTCGGCAGAAGTTCGTCGACCAGACCGCGGTGCAGGCCGCGCATATCGGCCTCGTCATTCCCGACCCGTTATTGAAATGGAACGAATCTCGCGGCCATTACGACTTCGGGCCCATCGACTGGGATGAATTCAACCGCGTGCTGGCCGGTCACGGCCCATGCAACCGCGCGCGCCTCGCGGCGCGGCGCAAGGCCCATGAAGACGGCGAGTGGGTGCGTGACGCGATGCTCGCCCATGCCGACAAACAACGCGCCCGCGCCACCGGCGCCGCGGCTTGATCACGAGGTTCAGTCCATCATGAGCAGCAAACATCTCCCACTGTGGGAAGTCTTCATCCGCAGCCGCCGCGGCCTCGATCACAAGCACATCGGCAGCCTGCATGCGGCAGACGCGGCGCAGGCCATGCAGTCGGCGCGCGATACCTACACCCGCCGCCAGGAAGGCGTGAGCATCTGGGTGGTGCGCTCGAGTGACATCCACGCCAGCCAGTTCGAGGACGACTCGGCGTTCTTCGACCCGGCCGCCGACAAGGTCTATCGGCATCCGACTTTCTACGACGTGCCGGAAGAGTTGAAGCTGTGAACGTCGCGCATTTCGAATACGTGCAACGGCTCGGCGACAACGCGCTGATCTTGGGGCAACGGCTGTCGGAATGGTGCGGGCACAGCCCATTCCTTGAAGAAGACATCGCGATGGCCAACACCGCGCTCGACCTGATTGGTCGTGCGCGCATGCTGTATGCGCATGCCGCCGCGCTGGAAGGGCAGGGCCGCGATGAAGACGCGCTGGCCTATGGCCGCGACGAACGTCAATTCGGCAATTTCCTGATCTGCGAACTGCCCAACGGCGACTACGCCTGCACGCTCATTCGCCAGTACCTGGTCGATGTCTATCACCATGCGCTGTACAGCACGCTGTGTGGGTCGAGCGATGCGGGGCTGGCCGCCATCGCCGGCAAGGCGGTCAAGGAGTGCGCCTATCACCTGCGGCGCAGCGGCGACTGGGTGGTGCGTCTCGGCGACGGCACGGCCGAGAGCCACGCGCGCTGTCAGGCCGCGCTCGACGAGGTGTGGGCCTACACCGCCGAGATGTTCAATGGCGATGCCATCGACGACGCCATGGCGGCGGCCGGCATCGGCGTTGCACCCGGCAGCCTGGCCGCGGCCTGGCGCGATGAAGTCGAAGCGCAACTCGCGCTCGCGACCCTGAGTGTGCCGCGCGATGACTGGTCGGCCAGCGGCGGTCGTCAGGGGCTGCACACCGAGCACATGGGCCGCCTGCTGGCGGAACTGCAGTTCGTGCAGCGCGCCTATCCCGGACAGAAGTGGTAATGGCCAGCGCGCAACCACCCGCCGACGACGCCGCCATGGCGGCGCTGCTTTCGGTGTTGGACGAAGTGCATGACCCCGAGATTCCGATTCTGACCATCGCCGATCTCGGCGTACTGCGCGAGGTGCGTATCGACGCCGGCCGTGTGGTGGTGGTCATCACGCCGACCTACAGCGGCTGCCCCGCCATGCATGCCATTGAAGATGACATCGAACATGCGCTGACGGCGGCCGGCTACCGTGACTTTACGGTGGAAACGCAATTGGCGCCGGCCTGGAGCACGGACCAGATGTCCGCGGCCGCCCATGCCAAGCTGCGCTCGGTCGGCATCGCGCCGCCGACCCGTATCACCACCGACAAGCGCGCGCTGCTCGGTGAACACGTGATGTGTCCACGCTGCGCCTCGCGTCAGACCGAACGTATCAGCGAGTTCGGCTCGACGGCCTGCAAGGCTTTATATCGCTGCAGAAACTGTCTCGAGCCTTTCGATTATTTCAAATGCCTGTGAGGACGCCATGGCTGTTGCCGGATTTCATCGCCTGACTGTCGCCGAAGTTGAACGCGAGACCGACGACGCGGTGTGCGTGCGCTTCGAGGTGCCCACCGCGCTGCGCGACACGTTCGCGTTCCGGCAAGGCCAATACCTGACCCTGCGCCAGACCATCAACGGCGAAGACGTGCGGCGCTCCTATTCCATTTGCAGCGGCGTCGATGACGACGCCCTGCGCGTGGCCATCAAGCATATCGAGGGCGGGCGTTTCTCGGCATATGCCAACGCCGAACTCAAAGTCGGCGACAGTCTCGAGGTAATGCCGCCCGAAGGGCGCTTCACCACCGAGCTCAAGGCCGACAACGACCACAACTACCTGTGCATCGCCGCCGGCAGTGGCATCACGCCTATCCTGTCCATCGTCAAATCGATACTGTCGCGCGAACCGCGCAGCCATGTGACCTTGCTGTACGGCAACCAGCGGGTTGCCAGCATCATGTTTCGCGACGAACTGGAGCGGCTCAAGAACCGCTACATGGACCGCTTCCAGTTGATTCACGTGCTGAGTAAAGAGAATCGCGAAGTCGACATCCTGAACGGCCGCATCGACAACCGTAAAGGGGCGGCGCTGTGTCGCAACCTGCTCGATCTGAAAGCGGTCGATGATTTCTTCCTGTGCGGCCCCGAGGGCATGATTTCGGAAGTGTCACGCGGTCTGCGCGGCGCCGGTGTCGACGAGGCGCGTATCCATTACGAATTGTTTGGCGCGTCGGCGGCCGATGCACAGACGGTGATTGAACGTCACCACGAACGTGCGCGGCGCTACGCCGGCAGGGTCAGCCGCGTGACGGTCAAGGCCGACGGCCGTGAAACCCATTTCGACCTGTCGCCCGACGGCGAGAACATTCTCGATGCGGCGCTCGAAGCCGGCGTCGATTTGCCCTATGCGTGCAAGGGCGGCGCCTGCGCCACCTGCAAGTGTCGCGTGGTCAAGGGTGAAGTCGAGATGGACGTGCGCCATGCGCTGGAAGACAGCGAGATCGCCGCCGGCTATGTGCTGAGCTGCCAGGCCCATCCGGTGTCCGACGAGGTGTTGCTGGATTTCGACCAGGCGGTCTGAGCCATGAGCCAGGCGCTGCAGGCGTCGCCCACGCTGGAGTCGGCCTTGCGCGCCTTGCTGGCGACGCTGACACCGCGCGCCGGCTCCTTGGCGGTGACCATCTTCGGTGACAGCATCGCGCACCAGGGCAACAGCGTGTGGCTGGGTGGCCTGGTGACGCTCATGGAAGACTTCGGGCTCAATACGCGCCAGACCCGCACCGCAATTTTTCGCCTCGGCCGTGAAGGATGGCTCGTCCCGACGCTGAGCGGTCGCCGCAGCTATTACAGTTTCACCGAAAACGGGGCACGCCAGTATGCGCGCGCCGCCGAACGCATCTACGCGCCTGAGGCGGCCGAGTGGGACGGTCTGTGGACCTTGGTCACCACGGTCGCCCTCGAAGGCGTGGTGCGCGACGAACTGCGGCGGCGACTGGGCTGGCTCGGCTTCGGGGCGCTGGGCGGCGGCCTGCTGGCCCATCCCCAGGCCGTGCCGGCCACCGTGCAGGATGTCCTGCGTGAACTCGGATGCGAAGCGCAGGTGGTGGTGTGGCGGGCGTCGACTACGCTCGATGCCTCGCTCGCGGCGCTGGTGCGCGGCAGTTGGCGGCTCGATGAACTGGCGGCGCGTTTCAGCGAATTCGTCTCTCGCTTCGCACCGTTCGAGGCGCTGCTCGGGGCCACGCCGCAGGTGCCGCCGCGCGCGGCCTTCGTACTGCGCACGCTGCTCATTCACGAATATCGCCGTGTGCTGTTGAAGAGCACCGAGCTGCCGCCGGCATTGTTGCCGCCGGCGTGGCCCGGTCATGCGGCGCGCGCACTGACCGCCCGGCTGTATCGACTGCTGCATGCGGCCGCCAGCGGCTACTGCGAGGCCGCCCTCGAAAACGCCGCCGGCCCGTTGCCACCGCCCAGTCCCGCCTTCCATGAACGCTTCGGCGGCCTGCGCGCTGCCACGCCCCGGAGCGCCCCCGCCGCGCTGAATTGACGTAGCATGGTTGCCGCCTTCAGGCCGGCATTCCGCTGGCTTGGGCGCAGGGGAGGCAGGTCAGCATGGCGTCGGTCCACGAACAATCGCGCGCGGTAGCGGCCATGCCTGGCCCGCGCGGTCTGCCCTTGTTGGGCAGCATTCATGAAATCGATCTGAAGGCCTTCCATCAGATCCTGGAAGACTGGGCAGAACAGTACGGCAAGCTCTATCGCTTCCACATGGGGCCGCGCGCCATCGTCGTGACCAGCGACGCCGAAACCATCAAGCGCATGTTCCGCGAGCGACCGGACCTGTTCCGGCGCACGCGCCGGCTCGCCAACGCAGTGTCGGAACTGCGCTTCAACGGCCTGTTTTCCGCCGAAGGCGAAGACTGGCGGCGCCAGCGCAAAATGGTGGCGATGGCGCTCAATACCGCGCATCTCAAGCCGTTCTTTCCCAAGCTGCGTGTCACCACCGAGCGTCTGTTGGCGCGCTGGGATCGCGCCGCGGCTGAAGGCTCGGTGGTCGACCTGTGTCGCGACCTCATGCGCTTCACGGTCGATGTCACCACCCAGCTCGCGTTTGGTATCGATGTCAACACCATCGAGACCGACGGGCCGGTCATTCAACAGAAGCTCGACAAGGTCTTTCCGATTTTGAATTCGCGCGTCAACGCGCCGTTTCCCTATTGGCGTTATCTGCGCCTGCCCAAGGATCGCGATCTTGACCGCGCGCTGGTCGACATCGAAGCGAAGGTCAACGAAATGATTGCCGATGTGCGCCGGCGCATGGCGGCCGATCCATCGCTCTATCAAGCGCCGACCAATTTTCTGGAAGCGATCATCGCCGCCAAGGAAACCGAGGGCGTTGAATTTTCCGACGCTGACATCTTTGGCAACGTGTGCACATTGCTGCTCGCGGGTGAGGACACCACCGCCAACACCATTGCCTGGGCGGTCAACTATTTCATCGAGTACCCGCAGCATTTCGCGCGCGCCCGCGCCGAGGTCGACGCGCTGCTGGGCGCCGCGCGCCTGCCGCAGGAAATCGAGCAGACCGCCGCCCTGCCGTTCATCGAGGCCTTCTACAACGAGACCATGCGCTTGAAACCGGTGGCGCCCTTGAATGCCATGGAACCGCTGGAGGACATCGAGCTCGACGGCTATCGCATTCCCAAGGGCACCATCATCATGATGCTGACGCGCCGGATTGCCATGGACGACGCGCGCTTCGGCCACGCCGCCGAGTTCGATCCCGATCGCTGGCTGAAGAGCGAAGCCGAACGCGGCTGCCCGCACGACACCACGGCCTTCGTGCCATTTGGCAGCGGCCCGCGCTTTTGCCCGGGGCGCAACCTGGCGCTGCTGGAAATTCGCACGGTGCTGGCCACCCTGTGCCGTAATTTCGACGTGAGTCTGGCCGACAGCGGCCGCGCGGTGGAAGAACTTCTGGCTTTCACCATGATGCCGAAGAATCTGCAAGTGCGTTTGAAAAAGCGCCCATCGTAAGGGGAGTGAAGATCATGAAATTCAACGCGGCAATACTGATGGCTGGCGCGCTGCTGTCGAACGCGGCGTTGGCCGCTGACTGTGCCGATGACAGCGGTCCGCGCAAAGCGCTGGAGAGTTACATCACCGCCATGCAGGCGCACAAGTTCAACGACGCCTACAACTTCGTCACGGCCAACATGACGGACGGCAAATCGCGTGAGGACTGGGCCGCGCAGCAGAAGCTTTTCTACGAAGGCGGCGAGGTCAACATCTTGAGCATGGACATCCGCAAGGCGCAGGCCAGCGACGACGACGCGCAATGCGCGGCCAAGGCCAACGTGCCGAACATCCTGAAATCACGCGACAAGTTCAACAACCAGGGCACGACCGAATTCGAGGTCTATGTGACGGTCAAGGACGGCGAAAGCTGGAAGGTCGATTCCCAGGAAACCCTGTTCGATGCCGCCGGCGTGCAGAAATGGTTTCCGGGCGAGAAGGTGCCGGATTTCAAAGACCAGTATTGAGAGCGGCATGACGGTGCGCCGCCGGGCGCACCGTCAAGTCACGCACTAAGCTGCTTGTGCCATGCGCGCGAGGGCCTGCGCGTGATCGGGGAAGTGCCCGAGCATGCTTTCGCAGAACTTGCGCATCTGCGCCGGCTGGTAGACCTGCAGATCTTTTGCCGGCTTCTTGGGCTTGTCGTGGAAACGTCCCATGCCGGCCAGAATGCAGAACCACGACGTCGGGCTGTAGACCTGGCGTGCGGCCTGCGAGCGCAGTTCTGCCAACAGGTCGCCGCCGTGGTCCCAGGTGTAGTAAATGCGCTCGAGATCTGTGTTGAGCTTGGTGTTCTCGCGCGCATTGATCCAGTAATCAGTGTCGCTGCGCGAGTTGAGCTTGTAATGGGTGAAGACATAGTTCTTCACGCCGTCGAAGATGAGATTGACCTTTTCGTTGAAGTCGGCGCGGTAGCGTTCGCTGAAGCCGCCCTGCTCGTAGCGCGTCATGAAGGTCTCGACGGTGTCCTGCACGATCATGAGCGCGGTTGCTTCCAGCGGTTCGATGAAGCCTTGCGAGAGGCCGACCGCCAGGCAGTTGCGCACCCAGGACTTTTCCACGCGCCCGACGCGCATTTTCAAATGGCGCGCCTCCACCGGTGAATCCAGCATGCCTATGCTCTCGCGCAGCTCGCGCTCGGCGGCATCCTTGTCGATGTAGTCGGAGGAATAAACATAGCCGTTGCCATAACGGTTGGTCAGCGGAATCTTCCACACCCAGCCGTATTTGAGTGCCTTCGAGAGGGTTTCCGAGGGAATCGTGCCGTCGCTGTCGAGCGGCGTCGGCATTGCCACCGCGCTGTCGTTGAACAGAATGTCCTTGTAGGAATTGAACGGCACGCCGAGGGTCTTGCCGATCAGAAGATTGGCGAAGCCGGTGCAATCGACGAAGAAGTCGGCATCGAGCGCGCCATGCTCTGGCGTGGTGACGCCCGCGAGGTCGCCATTGTCCTTGACCCGCACTTCGTTGACGGTGCCGATCAGGTGCCGCACGCCGCGCGCGGTCGAGTAGCGCTTCAACATATCGCCTATCAATGACGCGTCGAAATGATAGGCGTAGTCACAGCTGTAGCCGCTGCGCTCATCGGGCAGCGGAGCGAGACGATGGTTGGACAGGAAATTGGAAATGAAGAAGTCGTCGGGATGCGCATGCACATCGACGTTACGACTGCGCAGTGACGCGTTCTGATAGAAGGCGCGTATCGGCCCGTCGTCACTCTGCGAAAAGAACGGGTGGTAGTAGCTCGTGTATCCGGGCGCCGTCGACCAGTCGGGAAAGCGTATGCCGCACTTGTAGGTGGCATTGCATTGCGGCATCCATTCGGCTTCGGAAATGCCGATGCGCTCAAAGAAGCGCCGCATCTTGGGCGTCGAGCCTTCGCCGACACCGATGGTGCCGATGCTGTCGGATTCGAGCAGGGTGATCTGAAAGCCGTGTTTGGCCCAGCCGTGGGCGAGCAGGGCGGCGGTCATCCAGCCGGCGGTGCCGCCGCCGACAATCAGGATGCTGCGCCCCGCGATGGGCTGTGTGGATGTGTCTTGGTTCGTCATCACTCTACCTCGTGAACGCGTCGCAACGCTTGGGACAGGCTTCGCCGCAGTATGGTTCGCGATTCACGCCATCGCCTGATGGAGCGCAACTCGCGCAAAAAAAAACCGCGGGGTGGTTGCCCATCCCGCGGCCTTTTGTGCACGGCTGTGCTGTCGGGTACTAGGTACCCAGACGGCGCATCGCGGACTGCGT
>JADLGE010000002.1 GCA_020849475.1 Gammaproteobacteria bacterium | reverse complement strand
TGACTACAGCGGCACCTTCGGCGCACTCAAGGATGCGTGCAACGAAACCGTCGACCGTCTGTCGACCACCATCACTGAGGTGACCGGCACCACCGAAGGCATTCTGAACGCCGCCGAGCAGATCAGCGCCACCGCGCAGGCCATCAGCCAGGCCGCCACCGAGCAGGCCGCGAGCGTTGAAGAGTCCAGCGCGTCGATTGAAGAGATGGCGGCCTCCATCAATCAGAACAGCGAGAACTCCAAGGTCACCGACGGCATTGCCAGCAAGGCCGCGCAGGAAGCGACCGATGGCGGCCAGGCGGTGCGCGACACCGTGCAGGCCATGAAGAGCATCGCCGAGAAGATTGGCATCATCGACGACATCGCCTACCAGACCAATCTGCTGGCGCTCAACGCCGCCATCGAAGCGGCGCGCGCCGGCGAACACGGCCGCGGCTTCGCGGTGGTGGCGGCTGAAGTGCGCAAGCTCGCCGAGCGCAGCCAGGTGGCGGCGCAGGAGATCAGCGGCCTGGCCGGCAACAGCGTCAACCTCGCCGAACGAGCCGGTGACCTGCTCGAAGAAATGGTGCCGGCCATCCAGCGCACTTCCGACCTCGTGCAGGAGATCTCGGCGGCGTCCAGCGAACAGGCGACCGGCGCCGCGCAGATCAATTCCGCCATCAACCAGCTCAACCAGGCCACGCAGCAGAATGCGTCGGCGGCCGAAGAGCTGGCGGCGACCGCCGAGGAAATGAACGGCAAGGCGGTGCAGCTGCGCGAGCTCATGGGCTTCTTCAAGGTCGATACCAAGTTTGGCTCTCAGGAAATTTTCTCCCATGGCGGGCGACTCGACAGCCCGCGTCGGGCGCGCAGCGCTGGCGGCCACGGCCGCACGCTGGACAGCGGGTCAGACTCCGAATTCGTGAAGTTCTGAGGGCATCACCATGAGCAGCGACGACAAGGGACAGCCCGGCACCGCGAGTGGCGAGCAGCAGCAGTACCTGACGTTCAGGCTCGGCGACGAAACCTTCGCCCTGCCGATTCTGGTCACCAAGGAGATTCTCGAATATCCGGAACTGACCAATGTGCCGTTGATGGCGCCCTGCGTGCGCGGCGTGTTGAACCTGCGTGGCGCGGTGGTGCCGGTGGTGGATCTCGCGGTGCGCTTTGGTCGCCCCGCCAGCGTGCTGACGCGCCGCTCCTGCGTGGTCATCCTCGAGATCAAATCGGGCGATGAATGGCTGGATATCGGCGTGGTGGTGGATGGCGTCAACCAGGTCATCGAGATCCCGCGCGACCAGATCGAGCCGCCGCCGAATTTTGGCAGCAAGCTGCGCGCCGATTTCATCAAGGGCATGGGCAAGGTCGACGGTCATTTCGTGGTGGTGCTGGACAGCGACCATGTGTTGTCGGTGGAAGAAATCGCCGCCTTGGGACAGCACACCGCACAGGCCGCGTAGAGCCTGGCCTGGCGCCGTGCCCGCACGGCCCAGACACGAGAACAAGGAAAGAGAACGACGATGAGCGTGCCGGTACTGAGCGACAAGGAATTCGGCCTGCTGCGTGACTGGGTATTCACGCGGGCCGGCATTTCCATGAGCGATGCCAAGAAGCAGTTGGTGATGGGGCGCCTGCAAAAGCGCGTATTGCATCATGGGCTGCCGAGCTATGGCGACTATCACCGCATGATCAGCAGTGGTCAGGCGCGCGAGGAAAGCCAGATTGCGCTCGATCTCCTGACCACCAACGAGACCTATTTCTTTCGCGAACCCAAGCATTTCGATTTTCTGAACGCGCGCGCCCTGCCCGAGCGCCAGCCCGGCGCCAAATTCCGCGTGTGGAGTGCCGCCTGTTCCAGCGGTGAAGAGCCGTGGAGCATCGCCATGCGCCTCGCCGAGAAACTTCACGACGGCACCTGGGAAATTTTTGCTTCCGATTTGAGCACGCGCGTGCTGGCGCAGGCGGCCGCCGGCCATTACGCCATGGAACGCGCCGAGCACATTCCGCGGCCTTTGCTCAGCAAGTACTGCCTGCGTGGCGTCGGCAGCCAGGAAGGCACGTTTCGTATCGGCCAGGATCTGCGGCGCCGGGTCAGCTTTCAGCAGATCAACCTCAATGAAAAACTGCCCGACGTCGGCCAGTTCGATCTGATCTTCCTGCGCAATGTGCTGATCTATTTCAATGCCGAGACCAAGGCCGAGGTGGTGCGGCGACTGTGCGCGCATCTGCGTCCGGGCGGATATTTCTTTTGCGGACACTCGGAGAGTCTGCATGGCATGAACCTGCCGTTGGCGCCGGTACAGCCCGCCATCTATCAGAGACGCTGACCATGTCGCGCGAGCGTCGCCCCAGTGACTACATGGAGATCTTCCTCGAGCCCGGGGATTTCCAGTTCACGACCGATCCCGATGTGCGCTTCCGCACCCTGCTCGGCTCCTGCGTGGCCCTGACCATGTGGCACCCCAAGCGTCGCTACGGCGCGATGTGTCATTACCTGCTGCCGACTCGCGGCAAGGACAACAGGTCCGATCTGGACGGCCGCTATGGCGATGAGGCGTATCTCATGTTTCTGCGCGAATGCGCGCGCCATTACACCAATCCTGCTCATTACGAAATCAAGCTGTTTGGCGGTGGCGACATGTTTCCGGCCATCGACAAGGCGCGCGACATGAGCATCGGCCAGAAGAATATCGCGGCGGGCCTCGCGCTCATGGACCACCTCGGCATGCAGTTCAAAGCCCGGCATGTCGGTGGCGTCGGCCATCGCGTGGTGATGCTCGACGTGTGGGATGGCGCGGTGTGGGTCAAACACCAGGTACCGGCGCCGAGCCCGACACCGTCGCGCCCGAGGAAGAAAAAAGTGGTACACGCATGAACCCCGTCAATGTTTTCGTCATCGATGATTCCGCCGTGGTGCGCCAGGTGGTGGCCGATCTGATCGGCGAGGCGCCCGGCTTGCATCTGCTCGGCGTCGCGCCCGACCCGCTCTACGCCCTGGACAAAATGCAGAAGGCGTGGCCGGACGTCATCGTGCTCGACGTCGAGATGCCGCGCATGGACGGCATCACGTTTCTGAAGAAGATCATGGCCGAGCGCCCGACGCCGGTCGTGATCTGCTCGACGCTCACCGAGAAAGGCACCGCCACCAGCCTGCAGGCGCTGGCGGCAGGCGCGGTGGACATCGTCACCAAACCCAAAGTGGGGCTCAAGCGCCACCTCGAAGACAACGGTCATGATCTGGTCGATGCCATCAAGGGCGCGGCCCATGCGCGCGTCGGCAAACGTCGCGACAGCGCGGCGGCCGCACCCGACGTCATGCACGCGCAGCCCAAGCTGAACGCTGATGCGGTGCTGGCGGCGCCGAGCAGCCATGCCATGGCCGAGACCACCGAAACGGTGGTCGTGATCGGCACCTCCACCGGTGGCACGCAGGCGCTGGAAGCGGTGTTGACGGCCTTGCCGCGCACCGCGCCCGGTATCGTCATCGTGCAGCACATGCCGGAGAAATTCACCGCCGCGTTTGCCGCCCGGCTCAATTCGCAATGCACGATTGAAGTGCTGGAAGCGCAGGGCAACGAGCGTGTGATCCCCGGCCGCGCGCTCATCGCGCCGGGTGGTCGCCACATGCTCTTGAAGCGCAGCGGCGCCTATTACCATGTCGACGTGGTCGACGGGCCGCTGGTGTCACGCCATCGGCCGTCAGTCGACGTGCTGTTCCGCTCGGCGGCAAAAGTCGCGGGACGCAACGCGCTCGGCGTGATCATGACCGGCATGGGCGACGACGGCGCGGCGGGCCTGAAGGAAATGCGCGATGCCGGCGCCCACACCCTCGCCCAGGATGAAGCGAGCTGCGTGGTCTACGGCATGCCCAAGGAAGCGGTGAAACGCGGCGCGGTGGAGCGCAGCGTGCCATTGAAGCAAATCGCCGACGAGATCTGCCGGCGCCATTGAGCGCGCGCGCTCAGCTGCTGCGCGGCAAGCTGTCGAGCCCCGACACCAGTTCGTAACACAGTTCCATGGTCGGCGCGGCCAGCCCCAGACGCTGCGACTCGCGCCATGCATAGCCCAGCGTCTCGTGCACTTCGAGGCGCCGTCCGGCGTCGAAATCCTGCAGCGCCGACATGCGGTGCTGCGGCGCCTGCGCAATGAGATTGCGGCCGATGTCGCGCAGAATCTCGGCAGCGGCCGACGGCGTTGCCGCGGCGTCCACACTCACCACTGCAATCGGCGACTGATCAACGAGCGCGATGCCGCGCGCGCGGGCCAGCGCCACTGCCTCCTTCACAAGCTTCACGCCCACCGCCGCCAGCCGCGGGTTTTCGAGGTAGACACCGGTGGTGGTGCGCGCGATGACTGCCAGCGTGAACATCGCCAGCCAACCGGCGAACTTCGACCATTCCACGCTTTCGATGTCGGCCACCGCCTCGGTCACGACACCGGCCGCGTCGATGACGGTGGCGATGCTCGCCGCGCTGGGGCCGCCATAACCAGCCAGCGGGCCCAAGGGCATACGCACATTGCGCGTGAACAGCACTTCGCCGTCGCTCATGAGTTCGCCGCTGACGTTGGCCATGCAGCCGAGCACCGTCGCCGCGCCATGCACATCGCGCAGTTGTTCATTCTTCATCACGCCATTGGCGACGGAAAACACCGCCAGCGGCCGGGTGTGCGTGTGGGCGGCCAAGGCTTCGTCCATCTGGTAGGTCTTGACGGTATAGATGAGTACACCGGGTTCGCGCTCGGCCGCGCCGGGCGCAAGCACGCGGCACGGCAGATTGATATCGCGCAGGCCGCGGATGCGCAGCCCCTGGGCGCGCAGCTGTTCGGCGCGCGCACCGCGCGCCACCAGCGCGACCTCGTGACCGGCGGCCAGGAGGTGCGCGCCAAGGATGCTGCCCAGCGCGCCGGCGCCGACGATGGTGAATTGCATGATGAGCACTCGCTGTGGTCGGGATGGGCACAGTATACGAAGCAGTCTGTGGCTGTTGCGTATCGCCTTCGGCGCACGCGCGGTTCACTTTGGCGGCATGAACACCGCCTCGCCCCTGCCGCCCGGCCCGTCCCAGCAGCCGGTGCTGCAACTGCAGCGCTATTCATTCCAGCCGCTGCAATACCTCGAAGACTGCGCACGCTACGGCCACACCTTCACCATGCGCCTGGCGGGCTAGAGTGAAACGCTGGCGGTCGCCGCCGAGTGGGCGCGCGGCGCCGTGGTGCGCGCCGACACCGCCATGCAGGGCATCACCCTGCGCGTGATCCTGCGCGCGGCGCTGGGTGTCGATGCCGGCGCCGACAATGAAAGTGGTGCTCGCGACCCTCTTCCACGGCCTCAGGATGGAACGCCCGCCCGGCGCGGTATCGCACCCGGTGCGTTGCGGGATTTCGATAGGCGCGAGCGACGGCGTCAAGCTTCGGGCGCGCCGACGCGATCAGTAACCTTCGTAGTTGCGAATGAATTCGCGCCTACGGCGATGCCCGCATGCTCGCGGTTCGCTGCTAGACTCGCGCTTCACCCATCGAAGGAACGCATCCCATGCGCTGTGAAGTGGTTGCCATCGGCACCGAGCTGTTGCTCGGTCAGATCATCGACACCAATTCGTCGTGGATAGGCGAGCAGCTGGCGATGGCCGGCATTGATTCGCACTTCCAGACCAAGGTCGGCGACAACCTGCAACGCATCATCGGCAGCATCGAACTCGCCCTGTCGCGCAGCGATGCGGTGATCTGCTGTGGCGGTCTCGGCCCGACCCAGGACGACATCACCCGTGAAGCGATCGCGAGCGTGATGGGCGTCGGCATGGAGCGACACGACGATATCGCGGCGCGCATCCGCCACATTTTCGAATCGCGCGGCCGCGTGATGGCCGACAACAACCTGCGCCAGGCCGACGTGCCGATAGGCGCGAGCACCATCCCCGATCAGCCCGGCACCGCGCCGGGCCTCATCTGCCCGATAGGCGACAAAGTGCTGTATGCGGTGCCCGGCGTGCCCTATGAAATGCACGCCATGATGAACGGCACCATCCTGCCGGATCTCAAACGCCGCGCCGGCCTCTCCAGCGTGATCGCGAGCCGCACCCTGCGCACCTGGGGCCACAGCGAATCGCGCCTCGCCGAATTGCTGGCGCCGCACATCGACGCGCTGGAAGCGAGCGGCAATCCGACCATCGCGTTCCTGGCCAGCGGCATCGAAGGCATCAAGGTGCGCATCACGGCCAAGGCCGCCGACGAAGCCGGCGTCGCCGCGCTCATAGCCGAAGAAGAAGCGCGCGTGCGCGAAGTGCTTGGTCACTACGTGTTCGGCATCGATGATCAAACGATGGAATCGGTGGTGCTGGATCACCTGCGCAAGCGTGGTGAGACCCTTGCCATCGCCGAAGTCACCAGCGGCGGCATCGCCAGCCAGCGCCTGTCGGCGCTCGATGGCGACGGCGTGGTGTTCCGCGGCGGCCTGGTGGCCAGCGCCGGCAGCGTGCGTGAACGGGTGCTCGGCGTACCGGCCGCCAAGGTCGGCACGCGCGAAGCGGCCGCCGCGCTTGCCAGCGCGGTGCGCGCCCACTTCGGCACCGACATCGGCCTCGCCACCACCGGCGAACACGATCTCGGCAGGATTGCCGGCACCAACGCCGGCACCACCTATCTCGGCATCGCCATCGGCGACGAGGTGAAAGTCGAGGAAGTGCGCCTGCCGGGCGATCGCAAGCGGGTACGCGAATTCAGCGTCATCAGCCTGTTGAATTCGCTGCGCCTGCGCCTGGAACTGGACAGCTGGGCGCCGCAGCGCGATTTCTAACGAGACTTTTGCAAGAGCACCGTCATGAAGTTCGAGATTGAATTCTGCGTACAGTGAAACTACCTGCCCAACGCCCTCCGTGCGAGGACGCGTTTGTTGGCCGGCGGTCGGCACCAGGTTGAGCTGGTGCAGGGGCGCGGCGGCGTGTTCGAGATTCGTCGCGAGGGCGTGGTGGTGTATTCGAAGAAGACCACCGGCCGTTACCCGACGGACGCCGAACTGGATGCGTTGACGGCAGCGTGAGTCGTGCCGGCGCAGGTCGCGAGGCTTGCCGTGCGCGACAGCGCTTCGCACACTAGGCTGCGCCCGTCACCAGGAATTCACCGAGAGGCCCGCCCGCCATGTACATCCCCAAGCATTTCGAAGAGCAGCATCCCGCGGAACTGCAGCGCCTCATGCGCGAGCATCCGCTCGGCGTGCTGGTGCTGCACGGTGAGCACGGGCTCGACGCCAATCACATTCCCTTCGAACTCGAAGTCGAAGGCGACGCAGTGCGCCTGCTCGCCCATGTCGCGCGCAACAACCCGCTGTGGCGCGAAGCGCGGGACGGTCAGCAGGCGCTGGTGATCTTCCGCGCGGGTGACGCCTACATCTCACCGAACTGGTATCCGAGCAAACACGAATTCCACAAGCAGGTGCCGACCTGGAACTACCAGGCCGTGCATGCCCATGGTCCGCTCACCATTCGCGATGACGAAAAATTCGTGCGCGCGGTGGTGGCGCGCCTGACCCGCGATCACGAAACCCGTGCCGGCGAGGCGCGGCCGTGGAAGATGACGGACTCGTCGCGCGAATACATCGACCAGATGGTGGCGGCGGTGGTCGGCATCGAAATCAAGGTCGAAAGGCTGGAGGGTAAGTGGAAACTCAGCCAGAACAAGGAAGCGCGCGACCGGCAGTCGGCGGCCGATGCACTCGAAGCGCGTGATGAGCGTTTGACGGCGCAGGCGATGCGCGCGACTTTGAATGCGCAGGACTGAAGGCCGCCGAAGCGCGTGGGCCTCGCGCCTTTATTCTCATTGACACAGCGCGCACGCCGGAGAATGACCATGATTGCAAAAAACACCGTCTGCCTCATGTACGACGGCACAGCCCTGGACGCAGCGACGTTTTACGCGGCAACCTTCCCCGACAGCAGCATCGGCGCCGTGTGTCACGCGCCCGGCGACTACCCTTCAGGCAAGCGTGGCGATGTGTTGACGGTGACGTTCACGGTCGCTGGCATTCCATGTCTGGGTGTCAACGGAGGCCCGATGTTCAAGCACAGCGAAGCGTTTTCGTTTCAGGTTGCGACCGATGACCAGGCGGAAACGGATCGCCTGTGGCAAGCGATCGTCAGCAACGGAGGCCGCGAGAACGTGTGCGGCTGGTGTCAGGACAAATGGGGCATCTCCTGGCAGATCACGCCGCGCGTGCTCAGCGACGCCATTGCCCACGCCGACCCTGCGGTCGCGGCGCGGGCCTTCAGTGCCATGATGACCATGGGAAAAATCGACGTAGCGGCCATCGAGGCCGCAGTGCGCGGCTGAGCCTGCGCCCCTCGGGCACCGCCGTCACTGACCGCCGAGGGGCTGCACCACGCGCTTCACCACGCCGACGGTTGCCTCCAGCGTGCCGACCGCGATGCCGGCGCCGCCTTCGATGACTGCCCCCGCGGCGTTCAAGCTGCCCTTGGCGGTGCCGATCACGGCGCCCGCGACCGGGCCGTTCTTGCGGCTTTCGTCCTGCACACCTTCGACTATTTTCACCGGCGCGGTGACGGCCTGCACCGTGCCATCGGCGGCGCGCTGCACACCGTCCTCGGCGATGGCCAAGGTCGAGCACAGGCAGCAGGCGATGAACAGGCAATGGGTGCGAATGGATGTCATGAATCTACCCTCGTCTGAACTTGATGGGGCGACGGTGGCCGCCACTGGCCCGACCATAGCAGCGCGCCGCTCACGCAAACCTTGCGCGAGGTCGCGAAACGCAATGGAACTACCGCCGGCCCTCAGCCGATGTCAGCCGCGCGCCACAGATACCAGCTCGCCACCGTGCGATAGGGCGCCCAGCGTTCGCCATAGCGCGCGAGCTCGCGCGGCGTCGGCATCTCCTTTTTGCCAAAGGTCAGCGCATAACCTTTGCGAATGCCGAAATCGTCCACCGGCAGCACGTCCGGTCGCCCGAGACGGAACATGAGCAGCATCTCGACCGTCCAGCGGCCGATGCCGCGCACCGCGGTCAGTTGTTGGATGAGGGTGTCGTTGTCGAGCTTGGCGGCCTGGGTGATGGTCGGGATCTGTTTGGCGAGGCTCTTGGCGGCAAGGTCGCGCAGCGCCAGGGTCTTGTTGCGCGACAGCCCCGCGCCACGCAGCGTCTCGTCATCGAGCTTCATGAGACCGGCGGCGGTCGGGCCGGCGCTGGGGCGCGGAAAGAGTTGGCACAGGCGCTCGAAGATGGTGGCCGCCGCCTTGCCGTGGAGCTGCTGGTAGACCACCGCCTGGGCAAGCGCGGCAAACACGCTCGGCGTCGGTCGCACTTCCATCTGGAAGGGACCGATGCGTTCGATGAGACGCCGCATGCGTGCACTGCTGGCCGCCAGATGCGCAATCGCATCGTGCGTATCGAACTCGAAGATCTGATTGTGCTCGGTCACTGCCGCATGCTCCTGTCGCCGGTGGGCGGCGACAGTGTAGCGGTGAATCGAAGCCGTGCCGGCCGGCGCGCGAAAAGAATTGGAACGCGTCTTGCTCTCTCGCTCCTGAACAGCCAGCGGGAGACAGGCAATGTCGCGGCCGAGCCGCCTTTACAGCGCAAATACCAGCACCGGAGCCAAGCATGCCGAGCTTGCGGCGGAAAATTTTGCCGCGGGCGACCTTGCCCAGGCGGAACGATCTTGCCGCCGCGCGCTGGCGCGCGGCACCAGCGACGGTCTGCTGTGGCACATGCTCGCGGCCATCCTGCTGGCAACCGGACGCCTGGCCGATGCTCGCGACGCGATTGCTCGCGCGCGGCGCCTGAGTCCGGGCGACGCCGACTTCGCCAACACCGAAGCCTTGCTGATGGAACGCGACGGCGACAGCGCGGGCGCGGCGAATGCGTGGCGCAGTCTCCTGCTAAGCAGTCCCGAACATGCCGATGCCTGGTACAACCTCGGACGTCTGGCGTTACACGGTGGCCATCCGCGCGAGGCGATGGACTTGTTGCTGCGCGCGGCGCAGTTGCGTCCGCAATGGGCGGACGCCTACAAGAATCTCGGCGAGGCCTGTTTTGCGCAGGGCGACGTGGAAGCTGCCGAGGCGGCATTCCAGGCCGTTCTGCAATGCGCGCCCGGCGATGCCGACAGTCTCGCCAATCTCGCGCGCCTGCGTCAGGAAGCGGACGACTACCCGGCCGCTTTCGGCCATTACCGCGCGGCGCTGGCGGCCGGCACCGACGATGCGACGCTGCTGCGCTTCGCGCTGTTGATGCCCTTGTTCAGTATCAACGGCGCCGAAGTGGCCGCCCATCGCAGCCGCGTGGAAAGCAATCTCGCCGCGCTCACGGAGCGCGCACTCACGCTGACCGATCCGTCGCGCGGCGTTGCCACGCCAGCCTTCTATTTCGCCTATCAAGGGTTTAATGACCGGCCGCTGATGAGCGCGCTCGGCGACATCGTCGACCGCGCGTGGCGGCCGGCGCCGCTGCCGCGGGTCACGCCGCCGGCGCGTCCGCGGATCGCGTTCGTGTCCGCGCATTTCCGCCAGCACACCATCGCACGGCTGTATGCGCCGCTGCTGGAACGGCTGCCGCGCCAGGACTTCGATGTCGCGGTCTTGAGCATCGGTCAGCACGACGGTCCGCTCGCCACGCGCATCGCCTCGGCCGCCGATCATGCGCTGGCAGTACCCGAAGACTTGCACGCGGCGCGCGAAGGTCTCAAGGCGCTCGCGCCCGACGTGGTGGTGTATTGCGACATCGGCATGGATCCGTGGAGCTACTATCTCGCAGCGGAACGACAGGCGCCGGTGCAATGCGTGACCTGGGGTCATCCGGTCACGAGCGGCCTCGCCAGCGTCGATTACTTTCTGTCCTCGCAGCTGCTTGAGCCGCCGAACGCGCAAGACCACTATCGCGAGCAACTCATACAACTGCCGCACTGGCCAGTGCTGTATGAAGAGCCGGCGCTGCCGCGCAGCCTGACCACGCGTCGCGATTTCGGCTTCATGGCCGGCGAGAATATTTATCTCTGCCCGCAAAGCCTGTTCAAGCTGCACCCCGACTTCGACGCCTACCTCGCCGCCATCCTGCGCCGGGACCCCCATGGCGTGGTGGTGCTGATAGACAGTCGCGCCGCGTGGCGCGCGCGCCTCGAAGGACGCTTTGCCTGCACCGCGCCCGACGTCGCCGAGCGCATCCGCTTCGTACCACCCGTCAGCTCCCAGGATTTCGGCGCACTGCTGGCCGCCGCCGACGTGGTGCTCGACACCCTGCATTTCAGCGGCGGCTACACCAGCTTCGAAACCATCTGGGCGGAAACGCCGTTCGTCACCGAACGCGGCGCCTTCATGCGCGGCCGCGTGACGGCGGGCCTGTGCGATCTGCTGGGTCTGGATGAAGCCCTCGCCCACGGCGCCGAGGACTATGCCGCGCGCGCGGTGGCGCTCGCCAATGCCGGCGCGGTGCGTGACGGCATGCGCGCCAAGCTCGCACGGCGCAAACGCCAATTGCTGGCGCTCGACGACGCCGTGCTGTCGGGCTTTCACGATTTCTTCAACGTCGCGCTGGCCCAGGCCGAGCAAGTGCGCAGCCAGGAGACCGCGCCATGAAGCCGCGTACGCTGTTCGTCAAACCACCGGACCCGTTCCTCGACAACGAATTCGTGTATCAGCAGTTGGCGCCCCACTACCTGCAGTCGTGGCTCAACGTGCATGGCTACGAATCGGCGCTGCTGGTGCTGTACGTGCGCCCCCGCGCCGATGGTACACGCCCACCGCCGAAACGCCTGGCGGATTGCCACATGCTGTTAGTGGAAGATGGTCAGCCCTTGCTCGACGCGCCGTTCGACAGCGCGGTGTTCGCAGGCTTTGATCTCATCGCGCAATCAGTGATGACGCCGCAGGCCGAATACGCGCGCTGGGTGACGGCCGCGGTGCGCCGTGAGCAGCCGCGTGCGCGCGTGATGCTGGGCGGCAGTCATGCGCGCTACTACCTCGAGCAAGTGGTCAACGAACGCGGCCTCGAGGCCTGCGATTACGTGGTGCCCCACGATGGCTGGCAGCCGCTGCTCGAGGTGCTCGAAGCAGGACTGCCGGACCGCGGCCGTGGCCATGTGATGTCGCATCAGCACGATTTATCCGAGATCACCATGGCGCCGACGCGGCCGGAGGAACTCATGGCGCGCTATCGCTACGAGATTGCCGGCCTGCCGGCATTCCACACGGTGACGGCCTTGGGCTGCCCTTTCACCTGTCATTTCTGCGAAGCGGGCGTGGAGCGCACGCGCTACTTTCCGACCGCGATGATAGACAACGATCTCAGGACCATGGCCGCCACCCATCGCGCGCTGGGCCGCGAACACTACGCGGTGATGTTCTTCGACGATGTGGGCCTCTTGAATCCGCGCCAGACCCGCGCGCTCGCCGAGCGCGTGGCCATGCACGGCTACAGCGCATGGCGTGCCTTTACCCACGCCTATCTCATCGTGCGCCATGGCGACAACCTGCTGGGCCCATTCGCCGACACCGGCGGACGACGCGTCGGCATCGGTCTCGAGACCGGCTCGCAACGCTCGCTGGACATGATCAACAAGCGCAACGGCAAGCGCCAGAAAGTCGAAGAACACTACGAGGCGGTGCGCATCGCCAACCGGCTCGGCATCGCCGTCGATGGCTTCACCATGATTTATCCGTGGGAAGACGAAACCGATCTGCGCGCCACCGACGAGCTGGTGGAATTCATTGTGAGCAACCCGGTGGTGGGCGAGGATCATCTTGGCCGACCGCTCAAGAACTCCGTCGACTCGACCATCATGGTGCCTTACCAGGGCACGCAGTTTAATACCATGCTGAAGGCCGGCGCGGTGCCAGGCGTGACGCTGGCCGCGGAAGATCCGCAGCGGGCGCTTTATTACAAAGGCGTGGATGCGTCGTCGGGCTGGGTGTACGACGAGACCGTGCTGCCGCGCGAGCGTTATCTCCAGGCGCAGAGTTACAGGAATTCGCTGCGGCCGTCGTATCGCTAGAGGATACGCAGTTATTGTGGGTCAGACTGAAGTCTGACCCACAGGAAGGCGCGCTCCCTCAGCCCGCATACTCCCCGATGATCTGCTTGCCGAGCGCCATCATGTGCACCTGGTCCGGACCATCGGCCTGACGGCACCAGCGCGCGTAGCTGAATGCTTCGGCCATGAAGTAGTCGGCGGTGAAACCGCCGGCGCCGTGAATCTGCATGCAGCGATCGATGACGGTCTGCGCCATCAGGGGCACGGTGATCTTGGCGGCGGCGATCATGTCGCGCGCATCCTTCGCGCCCACTTCATCCATCTTGCGCGCGGTGGCGAGCGTCAGCAGGCGCGCCTGTTCGATTTCGCAGAAGCACTTGGCGATGTCTTCACGTATCGACTGATGCTCGGCGAGCTTCTTGCCGAAGGTGGTGCGTGACACCGCGCGCCGGCAAGCGAATTCGAGGGCGCGCTGCGCGGCGCCAATCAGGCGCATGCAATGGTGAATACGGCCCGGCCCGAGCCGGCCCTGCGCGATTTCAAAGCCGCGGCCTTCACCGAGCAGTATGTTCTCCGCCGGCACGCGCACATTGTCGAACACCACTTCGGCGTGGCCCTGGGGCGCGTCGTCGTAGCCGAAGGTGGTGAGCGGACGCACCAGCTTCACGCCGGGGGTGTCTTTCGGCACCAGCACCTGGCTCTGCTGGATATGACGGTTGGGGTTGTCGGGGTCGGACTTGCCCATCACGATGATGATCTTGGTGCGCTCGTACATGGCGTTGGTGATGAACCACTTGCGGCCATTGATGACGTAGTGGTCGCCATCGCGCTTGATGGAAGTCTGCACATTGGTCGCGTCGCTGGACGCAACCTCGGGCTCGGTCATGGCATAGGCCGAGCGGATCTCGCCGCGCAGCAGGGGTTCGAGCCACTGCTTCTTCTGCGCCTCGGTGCCGTACTTCATGAACACTTCCATGTTGCCGGTGTCGGGCGCGTTGCAGTTGAACACTTCCGCCGCCCAGCCGACACGGCCCATGACCTCCGCCAACGGCGCGTAATCTTCGTTCTTCAGACCGCCGGGGTCGTGGGGCATGAAGAGATTCCACAATCCCTCGTCGCGCGCCACCTGCTTGAGTTCTTCCATCAGGGGCACGGTGCCGAAGCGGTTCGGCAGGGCGCGCAGCTGTTCGTGGTAATGCTCTTCGTTGGGATAAACGTGCTTGTCCATGAAGGCCAGCAGTTGGGCTTTCAAGGCCTTCGCGTCTTGATTGATGGCGGTATGCATGTCGAGGTTTTCCAGAGGTTGAGACGGATCTGCAGGTGCGACCAATCGAACATTGCCAGGCGGGGCGAGGCGCCCGGTCACTCCGTTCGATGCGCGAATGGTTGCACCCACAGGGTCGCGCAAGAATAGCCGACCCGGGTCGCGCTGCGCACGCGCCTCTGATTGGACGGCGCCGGCTGTTCCGCATATCGTCTCGCCATGACCCGCCCGTCCAGCACCACGCGCGCGCG
>JADLGE010000001.1 GCA_020849475.1 Gammaproteobacteria bacterium | reverse complement strand
TTATGCCCGTACCACCACTGCACCATGGCGTCCTGCGTGCCGGCGAACACCGAGTAGGACTTGGTAAGGGTGACCGGCAGCGCCAGGCTGTTGACGATATGCAGCACCGCGATGGTGATGATGAAGCCGGCGAAGAACCAGTTGGCGACATAGATATGCTTGACGCGCCGCTTGGCGATGGTGCCGAAGAACACCACGGCGTAGGCCACCCACACCACCGCGATGAGGATATCGATGGGCCATTCGAGCTCGGCATATTCCTTGGATGTCGTGATACCGAGCGGCAGCGTGATGGCCGCCAGCACGATGACCAACTGCCATCCCCAGAACGTGAAAGCCGCGAGGCCGTCGGAGAACAGCCGCGCGTGACAGGTGCGTTGCACAATGAAATAAGAGCCCGCGAACAGCGCACAGCCACCAAACGCGAAGATCACCGCGTTGGTGTGCAAGGGACGCAGTCGACCAAAGCTCAGCCACGGAAGGTCGAAGTTCAGTGCCGGCCACGCCATCTGCGCGGCGATGATGACACCGACCAACATGCCGACGATGCCCCACACCACGGTCATGATGGCGAACTGTCTGACGACCTTGTAATTGTAGGTTTCCGTCATTCCTCAGTACTCCAAGTTAAAACCCATTCAGAATTCTGCGCGGCACGGAAGCGCGTGTGCACGCCATCGATGGCTGTGGCGTGAGTGCCAAGTTCGAAGCGAAACCGCGTTGCATTTATGCCTTGAGTATTCGCTGTTCCATTGGAAAGTAAAGTGACGCACACGCAGCAAAGTTCGCTTGACATGGATCAAGTCGATAGCCCGATAGGGGTATTTCCTTAACGACCTAGGTGACTTCTGAGGTCCCGTGGGTGCGGATTCATTCGCCCATTCATGGGCCGTGCCGCGCCATTCAATGTGCCAATGAATTCGCACCAGCAAGGTATGGAAATTTGCGCGAACGCAACGGACCACTCGCTGACATGGATCAATCGCGCCAGGGCTTGAGCATCGATAGTGGCGGCCGCACACTCGCCGCCTATGTCCCGCAAGCCCATGAACGCGCCACTCGCCGCCCCCATGAACGCTCCTGTATCGGCGGCTGCCGAGGCCACAGCGTGTTTCCATTGCGGTGAGCCGTTGGCGAATGGCGCGACCTGGCAGGTCGAACTCGACGGGCGCACGGTGGACCTGTGCTGTCCCGGCTGTGCCGCTGCCACCAGCGCCATTCGTGACTTCGGTCTCGGCGAGTATTACCGCCATCGCGACAGCTTCGCGCCGCGCCCGGGCAAGGACGAACTGCCGCCCGAGCGTTATCAGGTGTACGACGATGCCGGCATGCTGGCGCGCTTCGCCACGGTCGAAGGCGAGGTCGCGCAGGCCGACCTGACGCTGGCCGGCATGAGCTGCGCGGCCTGTGCATGGCTGCTCGAGTCGCGACTCGCCCATGCGCCGGGTGTCGAACGGTTTGATGTGCATTTTGCGTCGCGGCGCGCGACGGTGCGCTGGCGGCTGGCCGACACCCGTCTCTCGCGCATCCTCGATGCCGTGGCGACGCTCGGCTATGACGCGCGACCGTTCACGCCCGATGCGCGGCGCGCGCAGATGGAAGCCGAGACCAGCGCCCTGCTGCGCGCCCTGGGCGTGGCCGCGCTGTTCGGCATGCAGGTCATGATGATCGCGTTCGCTTTCTATACCGGTGGCATCGAGCCCGGCATGCAGCGCTTTCTGCGCTGGACGAGCCTGGTGATGAGCGTGCCGGTGGTCAGCTATTGCGCGCTGCCTTTCTACCGCGCTGCGTGGGCCGCCGTGCGTGCCGGTGGACTGGTGATGGAAGTACCGGTGGCGCTCGCCATCCTGTTGGCCTTTGCCGGCAGCGTGTGGAACACGGTGCTCGACCAGGACGCGGTGTATTTTGATTCGGTCTCGATGTTCGTCGGCCTGTTGCTCGCCAGTCGCTACCTCGAGAGGCGCGCGCGCGCCGCCGCCAGCGCGCGCCTGGAAGCCTTCACCGCGTTGGTGCCCGATGGCGCCTGCCGCATTCGCAGTGATGCGGACGGCGAACACTTCGACACCGTGCCAGCCATGCGTCTCGCGCCGGGCGAGACGGTGCTGGTGCGCGCCGGTGAAACCATTCCCGCCGACGGCGTGGTGAGCGAGGGCCTGAGTGCGGTTGATGAATCGATATTGACCGGCGAGGCCTTGCCGCAGACCCGCGGCCTGGGCGCGCGCGTACTGGGCGGCAGCGTCAATCTCGAATCGGTATTGCGCGTGCAGGTGACGGCGGTGGCGGCGGAGTCCTTCGCCGGTCACCTCGCGCAGCTGGTGCGGGCGGCGGCCGAAGCACGTCCGGCCGGCGTGGAGTTGAGTCAACGCGCGGCGCGCTGGTTCGTGGCGGCGGTATTGCTGGTGAGCGTCGGCACGGCCTGGTTCTGGTGGCAGCACGATGCCGGCCGTTGGTTTTCGACGACCTTGGCGGTGCTGGTGGTGTCCTGTCCCTGTGCGCTCGCCATTGCGGTGCCGGCGGCCTTGGCGGCGGCTCATGCGAGTCTGTTGGGCGAAGGCATCGCGGTGCTCGACGGCCGCGCGCTGGAGCGTCTGGCCGATGTCAGTCACTGCCTGTTCGACAAGACCGGCACCTTGACGGTCGGTCAACTCGCGCTGCGCGACATTGAGTGTCAGGGCAACACTGAGCGCGGCACGGCATTACGCCTGGCTTGCGCCCTGGCGCAGAGTTCCAATCATCCGGTCGCGCGCGCGCTGCGCAATCTCGCCGAGGCCGGCGCTGCACCGGGACTCACGGACTACGAGAGCGTCACCGGCGCCGGCATGCAGGGTCACCTCGACGGCGCGCGTCTGGCCTTGGGCTCGGCGGCCTATATGGCGAGCCTGGGCGTGACGGTGCCGCTCAGCGCGGGGCAGGGCGCGACGCCCGGCAAGGAAGCATGGCTGGCACGGGACGCTGAACTGCTCGCGCGCCTCGAATTCGACGACCGCCTGCGCGACGACGCGCCCGCGTTATTCACGTGGCTGCATGCCCATGCCTATGGCACGGCGATAGTCAGTGGCGATCGTTTGGCGGTGGTAGAAGCCCTGGCGCGGGCGTGCGGCGTCAAAACGTTTCAGGCCGCGCGCACGCCGGCGGACAAGCAGGCCGAGGTTGCGCGACTGCAGAAAGACGGCGCGGTGGTGCTGATGGTCGGCGATGGCGTCAACGATGCGCCGGTGCTGGCGCAGGCCGATGTCTCGATAGCGATGGCCGACAGCGCCGCCTCGGCGCGTCAGCAGGCCAGCGTGCTGCTGCTCACGCCACAGCTGTCGTCGGTGTCGCGGCTGCTGGCCATGGCGCGGCGTAGTCGCCGTATCATGCGCGAGAATCTCGCGTGGGCGGTGCTGTACAACGTCATCGCCCTGCCCTTGGCCGCGGCCGGCTGGCTGGCGCCGTGGGCGGCGGCGCTCGGCATGTCGGTCAGTTCGCTGGTGGTGGTATTGAATGCGCTGCGCCTGGTGCGCCGCTGAGGGCGACACTCTGTGGAAATCATCTATCTCCTGATCCCGGTGTCGCTGGTGCTGGTCATCGTGATCGTGGCCGGCTTCCTGTGGGCAGCGCGCTCCGGGCAGTTCGACGACCTGGACCGGCGCGGTCGCGACATCCTGCACGACGACGACGGACCGACGTCACGGCACGATAAATAATCCCCAAGGGCTCACGGCGCGGGGTGATGGTGCATGTGCTGGGTGTGATCCATCGGCTGGGCGTGATCCATGGTCTGACCGTGATCCATGCCGGGCATGTCGTTCGAGTGCTGCATGGGCGCGCTGTGCGCGCCATGTCCCGCATGTCCCGCGTGCATTCCCGGCAGCAGCCGATCGATGAAAGGCGTGACGAGACCGGCGGCTATCAACAGCAAGGCGGCACACAGTCGCAGCGCGCGCCCACGGAACAGGGCGGCGGCGCGATTGCCCAGCCAGAACGACGCCAGTAGCGCGGGCAGAGTGCCGGCGCCGAAAGCGGCCATGATCGCGGCCGCCCGCCACGGCGAGGCGCTTGCGAGCGCGAGCATCAAGGTCGAATACACCAGCGCACAGGGCAACCAGCCCCACACCATGCCGAAGGCCAGCGCGCGCGGCGTGGTGTTGATGGGCATGAGGCCGCGTCCGAGATTCTGCAGGTGCCGCCACATGCGTAGCCCCAGGCCTTCGAACAGCGCGCCGCGCGGCAGCCAGCCGGCCAAGGCCAGGCCGTTCAAGACCAGGATCGCGCCCGCCGCATAGCGCATCACGCGATAGCCGATTTCACGATCGAACAAGGTCAGCGCGCCGCCGCCGACAGCGCCGAGCAGCGCGCCCGCCAGTGCGTAACTCAGAATGCGGCCGCCGTTGTAGGCGAGGGCATAACGCAGCGGTGTGACAGCGCCGCGTGGCGCGGTGGCGATATTCAAGGCCGCGACTATGCCGCCGCACATGCCCACGCAGTGCACCTGGCTGGCGAGACCGAGATTGAAGGCGACCATGAGGTCGAGCGCAGTACCGGAATTCATCGTGGCAGTGTGAGGGATTTCGTCCTTGGTGAATGTTGACCGTGATCAACGCGGTTTCCTTGTGCGCCAATAAGCTTGAGACTGTGCCTGTTTCAGCCAAGCGCGAAGGCCCACATGACTCAATCTATCGTTCACACCTTGGCCAAGGATTGCATGACCACGACGGTCATCACCGTCAGTCCCTATGACACCTTGGCCCGCGCCTACGAATTGATGATGGCTAACCGCATTCGGCGCCTGCCGGTGCTGGAGGGCGCGCGCCTGGTCGGCATCATTACGCTGTCGGACCTGCTCGAAGTCAAACAATCCGATCCCACCCATCGCCATTCCTTGAGCGATGTGGCGCAGGAACTCGGACACCTGGTGGTGAGCACCATCATGCGCCCGAAGCCTATCTGCATTTACGACGTCGACACGCTCGGCCACGCCGCCGAACTCATGCTCGAAAACAAGATTGGCGGCCTGCCGGTCATCGATGCCAGTGAGCACGTGGTCGGTGTCTTGACCGAATCGAATATCTTTCAACTGCTGGCGCAGCGCTGGCGCGACGACAATCTTATTTTTTCCGGCGTCGCGTCACGCGAGTGAGCGCCGCCACAGTACATTACCCGGGAACCACCTCATGACCGATTTCAGTGCCTATCAGCAACAACTCCTCGCCATGGAGCGCGAGCTCATCGAGAGGCGCAGCCGCCTCGATCAACACGGCCGCGCCGGTGTGCCGGCCGATTTCGAAGAACAGGCCTCCGAGCGTGAAAATGACGAGGTGGTGGAGTCCTTGAGCGAACAGGCGACCGCGGAACTCGCGCAGGTCAAGGCGGCACTGACGCGCATCGAACTCGGCAGCTATGGCACCTGCGTGCGTTGCGGCGAGGCGATTGCGGCTGCGCGATTACAGGCGGTGCCCTATGCGACCGCCTGCACCAGCTGCGGGTAGGTGCGAATTCATTCGCACATTGAATGTCAGACTGAAGTCTGACCCACGGTAGCTTGGCGCCGCAGTGCCGGTGCTCTAAAACACCTGCTTCTTCAACGTTGCCATATCGATCATCACCCGCGACTCGCTCTGCTTGGCCAGGTGCTCGTCGTGGATGTAGCCGTACTCTTCCAGAATGCCGTAGGCGTCCTTGGCGTAGGGGCCACGGGGATCGGACTGGATGGACGCGGCCATCAGCATTTCGAGTTCCGGCACCGCCGGCTCGGGTTCGCTGGTGCGCAGGGCAATGACGCCGAGCTTGTAATAGATTTCACCACGCTCGGCGGTGGACGCCTTGGGGTGAGCCTTGAGATAGGTGCGCATGATGCGCGCCGCCACCAGGTCTTCGACCGCGCGCAGGCGATTGCCGGGCGCGAGGGTGAGTTGGGTCGCGTTGTCGAAAATCTGACGGGCGCGGGCCAGGTCCGGTTCGCCATTCAGGGCGCCCGCCAACTCACCGAGCGCATTGCGCCAGTGTTCGAGACGATGGGCGATGAAGTAGGGCAGGTCTTTACGCGCGCGGTAGGTGTCGATGAACTTCACCACCCGCTCATTGGACTCGCCGGTCGAAATCGCGAGGCGCAGGTAGCGCAGCATGATGCCGCGGTAATCGGCTTCGATGGGATCCAGCGCCGGGTCTGACAGCTGTTGCTCGAAGAGGCTGAGCGCGGCGTCGAACTGGCGGGTGGCGATGAACAGCAGGGTGCGCGACTCGGGCTCGAGATTGTCGACGTTCATGCGCGCCATGAGGCGCTGGCCGAACAGGTCCTGGGACTGTGAGGGCAGGCGTGAATGACAAGCCACGCAGTGATCGGTCAATTCCATCAGCGAGTAGTAGGCGTAGTCCGGCCATTCGGCGCGGAACGATACACCGATGTCCTGCACCAGACGGTCGAACGAGCGCGCCAGCAGACGGAACTCCTCGTCCTCGTCTTCGCCATGCTTGACCAGCGTGCCGGAGGCATTGGTGAGCACCTTGAGCTTTTCCTCGACCAGCTCTTTATCCCATTTCGAGTGGGCGTCGGCATTGCGCACGCTGAGCGGCAAGAGGTAAGCGATGGCGTCGTAGACCTTGTGCATGATGTCGGTGGTCTTTTCCGTCGCGCTCGCCGCTTGCACGGCGACACACAGCACGGCGACAACGAGAGTTCGCGAAATATTCATATAAAGCCTTTTACGGGAAATCGGATTCAACGCACCAAGGTCACGGGACAGTGGGCGTGGCTGGTGACCTGGGTGCTGACGCTGCCTAGCAGCAGCTTGGAAAAGCTCGAACGGCCACGGGTGCCGAGTACGATCAAATCACAGGCGTGGTCGTCGGCATAGGCGCAGATCTGCTCCGAGACCTGGCCCCACAGCTGGACCTTGGCGCCGATGTGTACACCCTCGCCGCAGGCCTTCACGGTATCGGGCAAGGTGGTCTCGGTGGCGTGTTGTTCGACGGTCTCACGGATCTCTTCGGCGCTCATGGCCGAGTAGGGCACGGTGGCCGGCCAGATGGCCGGACCCATCGCGTTCAGCATCACCGCGTCGTCGTTGTGCACGGTGACGATGTCGATGTTGGCGCCAGTCTCGCGCGACAACATGCCGGCGAATGCCGCGGCATGCAGCGCGTGATCGGAACCATCGGTCGCAAGCAGGATTCGTTTAATCGTTTCCATGGCGAATGGCGCCTCCGCGCAATATCATGACCGGCAGCATAGTTTGTAAGAAAGTATATGAAATCAGGGATTACCGAAACCATCGACGCGCGGCGCGAGTATCACCTCGGGCGTGCGGCGGCTGCGCTGATCGCGGTCATCATCGGCATGTTCTTGTGGGCGCCGTCGATGGCGGCCGACAGCCGCAAAGGCAGCGACCCCCATCCGCCGCTGGAGTCCGGCATCGATGCCGGCCGGCAACGCTTCGAAATGAATTGCGCCATCTGTCATGGGCTCGACGCGCGCGGCAACGGGCCCTTCGCCGAACTCCTGAACGTCAAGCCGCCGGACCTGACCTTGCTGTCGCGCGCACAGGGCGGCGATTTCCCGTTCAGCCGCATCTATCGTCGCATCGACGGTCGCGACCTGCCGCTCGCCCACGGCACACGCGCCATGCCGATCTGGGGCCAGCGTCTGAAGCGTGAAGGCGGCGATGAAACCTATGTGCGCGGCCGCCTGTTCGAAATCATGCTGTATCTCGAATCGCTGCAGCAGATTTGAACCAGTCCTTCTGTTAACGATTGAACCCGGCGCTTGCGCCCAAGGGGAGCCGCATGATCCTGAAAGGCATACGTGTACTTGATTTCACCCAGTACCTGGCCGGCCCGACCGTGACGCGTCTGATGGCGGAGATGGGCGCGGAGATCATCAAGATAGAGCGCGCGCCGGTGGGCGATCCGTCGCGCCAGTTGCCGGCGGTGAAGGACGGGCGCAGCGCCTATTTCGTGCAACAGAATCTTGGCAAGCAGAGCCTGTGCATGGATCTTGCCCACGACGCCAGCGACGAAGTCATCAAGGATCTGGTGGCCAAGGTCGACGTGGTGGTGGAGAACTTCGGCCCGGGCGTGATGGAAAAGCGCGGCTGGGATTACGAGGCCTTCAAGCGCATCAACCCCAAGCTGCTGATGGCTTCCATCTCGGCCTTTGGCCGCAACAGTCCCTTGTCGCACAAGACCGGCTTCGACTGGATTGCGCAGGCCTTTTCGGGCTTCATGCACATGACCGGGCCGGCCGATGGCTCCCCCCATCCTGTCGGTGTGGCGGTCGCCGATGTGTCGGCCGGAGTACACGCGTTTTCCGCCATCGGCTATGCGCTGTTCAATCGGGAACGGACCGGGGAAGGGCAGTGGATGGATATTTCCATGATCGATTGCCTGTTCGCCATGCACGAGATGAATCTGCAGGTGCCGCAGGTCAACCCCGACTTCGTGCCGCAGCGCATGGGCTCCCACCATCCGCTGATCTGCCCATGTGGTGTGTACAAGTCGCCGAACGGCTATATCTCACTGCTGATCGTGCAGGGCCAGTGGAAGAATATGTGCAAGGCCATGGGCCGGCCCGATCTCGAAACCGACCCGCGCTTTGCCGAAGCGGCCGGCCGCGCCAAGCACCAATCCGAATTGATTCCGCAGATAGAAGCGTGGATGGGGAGTTGGGCGAGCGACGCAGCCCTGCTCGAACATCTCGAAGCCCATCGCGTGCCTTGCGGGCCGGTGTTGAGTCCGATGGATGCCCTGACCCATCCCTATTTCAAAGGCCGCGGCGCCATTCGTCCGGTCGAGGATCCTTTCCTCGGCACCCTCATGCTGCCGGGTTTTCCACTGCGCTTTTCGGGCCAGACCGACTACTCGGCGAAGGTCGCGCCGCTGCTCGGTGAGCACAACCGCCAGGTGCTGTCGGAGGTGGCGGGCTATGACGCGGCGCGGATTGTTGAGCTTACGCAGCGCGGCTTGCTGGTCAGCGGTGACAGGTAAGTGCGTTTCCAGTGTGCGAATGAATTCGCACCGACACTCGATCAACCTCTCGCGGTGGCCAACGCCGTCCGCGAATTTCTGGAGTGAATGACATGGCAAGATTGCAGGGCAAAGTAGCGCTCATCACGGGTGGTGCGCGCGGACAGGGCGCCGATGAAGCGCGGCTGTTTCGCGCCGAAGGCGCCGACGTCGTCATCACCGACGTGCTTGAAGCTGAAGGCCAGGCGTTAGCCGCGGAAATCGGCGCGACCTTCATCACCCACGACGTCACCAGCGCCGCCGCCTGGCAGGGTGTGGTCGATGCAACGCTCGCCAAGCACGGCCACATCGATGTGCTGGTCAACAATGCCGGCATCTTCAAGCTCGGCCGCCTGCTCGACACCAGCGACGAGGATTTCGATCGAGTCGTGGCGGTCAATCAGAAGGGCGTGTTCCTCGGCATGCGCGCCGTGGCGCCGGCGATGTGCGAAGCCAAGCGTGGCTCCATCATCAATATATCCTCACTGGCCGGCATGGAAGGCGTGGCGGGTGCGTTCGCCTATGCGACTTCAAAGTGGGCCGTGCGCGGCATGACCAAGGCCGCGGCGCAGGAACTCGGTCGCTTTGGCGTGCGCGTGAACTCGGTGCACCCGGGCTTCATCGACACCGTCATGCTGACCCAGACCCAGGCGGCGGTGGCCGGCAAGATGGACAAAGCCTTGAAACTCGTGCCCATGGGGCGCATGGCGACCGCGCTGGAAGTGGCGAACCTGGTGTTGTTCCTCGCCAGCGACGAAAGCTCCTACTGCACCAACGGCGAGTACACCGTCGACGGCGGCTTGCATCGCTGAGGGCGGGCGTGCGTACCTTCGACGAGCTTCTCGAGCGCGCCGCGCGCCGCAAAGGCGGCGTGTCGGCGCTCGAGGCGCACATCCCCAAGCCGAAGAGTGCGCGCGCCATCGCCGCCATCGCCGATGACCGCTGGCTCGCCGCCATGACCCAGGGCGTGTTCCAGGCGGGCTTCGTGTGGCGTGTGGTCGAACACAAGTGGCCAGGTTTCGAAGCGGCGCTGCACGGCTTCGATGCCCATGCGCTGGCATACCTGTCGGACGAAGACATTGAGAAACTGCTGGCGGATACGCGCATCATCCGGCATCACGCCAAGCTGCTCGCGACCCGTGACAACGCGCAATTGGTGCTCGACCTTGCCCAGCAGCATGGCGGCGCCGGCGCGTTTTTCGCGAGCTTCGGGCCGCGACGTTACGCGGAATTGCTGGAGGTGCTGAAGAAGCGCGGCGCGCGGCTGGGCGGCATGACAGCGCAATATTTTCTGCGCCGCATGGGCCTCGAAAGCTGGGTGCTGTCCATCGACGTGGTGCGCGTGCTGGTGGACGAGGGCGTGCTGCACCGAGCGCCGTCATCGAAGCGCGACATGCAGGCCGTGCAGGCGGCGTTCGACCACTGGTGCGAGCAATCGGGAAAGTCGCTCACCTATGTGAGCCGCGTGCTCGCGATGAGTATTGATTGAGACACTGGAAATCCATGTGCGTATGAATTCGCACCTACAATGACGGTTTCGGCCAAGCGTGTTTGGAGGATTTTTCGATGAGCGCACAAGCCGCCGAGCGGTTGCAACAGGTCGTGGGCGAGGGCTATCGCCTGCTGGAACCTGCCCAGAAATACACCCGCGCGTTCTGCACCGACGATGAAATCGTCATCGCCGAGACCATCCGCTCTTTCGTCAATAAAGAGCTGATGCCCTATCGCCATGATCTCGAAGGCGGCTGGCATCGCGACGAGAAACTCGCCAAGGAGACCGTGCACCGGCTCTACGCCAAGCTGGTCGACCTCGGCGTGACGCGCACCAATCTGCCGGAAGCCTATGGCGGTCTCGCCTATGCTCCGGTGGTGCGACAGATGATCAACGAGGAATTGTCGCGCGCTGACATTGGTCTCGCGACCAAGGTCGGCAAGATTCACTGGATTGTGTCGTGCATGGCGGCCGCCAAGCGCGACGACCTTTTGCAGGAGTTCGCGCCACGCATCGTCGGCGGCGAATCGTGGACAGCGTGCGTTGCGATCACCGAGCCCCATGGCGGCGCCAATGTTGAAGACCCGGCACAGGGCTTTCGCAGTCTCAAGGTCATCGCCAGGGAAGATGGTGACGACTACGTCATCAACGGCCACAAGCTGTGGCCCGGACCGTCGGGTTATGCCGAAAGGTTCAGGACAGAGCACATGGCGGGCCACCTCGGCTACTGGACGGTGGCGACCACCGATCCTAAGCTCGGGCCGGACGGCGTGGGCTTGTTCTACGTGCCGCCCGACGCGCCGGGCCTCGAGTTCTCCAATCCTTACCAGAAGATGGGCTTCTCCTATACCGAGTTGAATGCTGACCTCTGGTACAACAACGTGCGCATTCCCAGGCGCTACCGCGTGGATACCGAGCGCGGACAGGGCGCCAACCTGGTCAGTGGCTTCATCATCGCACTGGGACGTCTGGCCGGAGCGGCGCGACTGACGGGCTTGAGCGAGGCGGTGCTGGAAATCGTGCTCGAATTCACCCGCAACCGCATCATCGAAGGCACGCCGATGCGCGAGCGTTCGCTGTTCGCCAACCACCTCGCCGAGATGTATCGCGCCATCGACATCGCGCGCCAGTATTACCTGTCGGTCACCTGGCAGGTGACACGGCCGGACATCTACGGTCCGCCGTGGAGCAAGGAAATGAAAGCCAAGTGTTCAGCCGCGCGCTCGTACGCCGGCGACACCGCCGAACTCGTATGCAACCGCGGCATGGAGTTGATGGGCTCGGCCGGCTACGCCTACGAGAGTCATCTCGAAAAATACATGCGCGATTACAAAATCGTGCAGATGTGGCTGGGCGGCGCGCAACGTGATCGCCTGGATATCGCCCAGGGCCTGTATGGGCCGTTCAAGTGGGCGGGCGCGGCGGAGGTGTGAAGAGCAGGGCGCCGGCCGTGCTGAAGCATTTCTCAATGTCAGACTGAAGTCTGACCCACCGGGAAGAACACTGTTGTTCGGTTGCTGGTGTGGGTCAGAGTGCAGTCTGGCACCAAGCGTCTCCGTGCGAACGTTCTATCGAACATTGCACTGCCCAATCTGCACTGCTACATTCCCGTACGCCCTCGTACGGTACGATACCGTACGGGACGCTTAAGCGGTGCCGCCTTCGGGCTTGCCGATCAGCAGACGGAAACGGCGCTCGGCGAGTTCATCGCGGAGTTCCGCGTCCATGGTCAGCGACGTGGTGTATTCACCGACCTGGTAGAAGTACAGGGCCTGGGCGCGGAGCAGGGCCTCGGCCGGTTCGAAGTGGGCGGCCTTGAACAGCACGCACAGGTAATCGATACGACGACGGTCGATTTCGGCGACGGCTTCGGCGGCGTAGCGGTCAAAGCGCGCGAACTCGCGCATGGCGACGTCGTGGCGCGAGTCGTCGGTGTGATGGGTGAAATCGATCACTGACTTGATGAGGTTGGGCGCGTCGGTGATGTGGGTGACGTCGAGGCGCGCGATGAAGGCTTTCTGATTGTCGCGCCACCAGTCGACCATCTGGTGCAGCAGCTCGTCGCGGTTCTTGAAGTGCCAGTAGAAGCTGCCCTTGGTGACCGCCAGTTCGCGCGCCAGGATTTCGACCTTGACACTGCTGATGCCGTGGGAGAACAGCACGTCGAGTGCTTTCTTGAGCCAGGCGTCGCGATGCAAGGTGGGTTTCTGCGGATTCGACATCGAATGGTTTTTAGCGTCTGGTTCGTGGTGTCGGGGCATTCTACCCCGGTTGCCATGGCCGGGCGCAGTGCCCGCCCAGGCAGCGGGCCGATGAAGCTTTCCATCGGGACACGGATGTAGCCCTGCGTTGCTTCCTCCCACACTGCCATGCCCGGCACCGGATGGTGACGATTGCATGATGGCAACACCTTATCGGGGCCGGGACGGCCCTTTTTTTTGGGCGCGATGCGAGCATGGATGGCGCCTCACACGGGCCACTGCGACAATGCAGCATCAATAGATCGAGGGGAGAAACATGAGCAAAGATTTGTTTGATTTGAGCGGCAAGGTCGCCTTGGTCACCGGCGGCAGTCGCGGACTCGGTCGCCAGATGGCGCTGGCCTTTGCCGAACGCGGCGCCGACATCGCCGTGGTCAGCCGCAAGCTCGACCAGTGCCAGGCAGTAGCCGCGGAAATCGAAGCACTCGGACGGCGAGCCTTGCCGTATTCCTGCCACGTCGGGCGCTGGGACGATCTCGCGACCATGGTCGAGGCCGTGTACGCGCACTTCGGCAAGATTGACGTGCTGGTGAACAACGCCGGCTTGTCGCCGCTGTACCCGTCGCTCGACCAGGTGACGGAAGATCTCTTCGACAAGGTCATTGCCATCAATCTCAAGGGACCGTTCCGCCTCATGGGTCTCATTGCGCCACGCATGCAGGCCGCGGGTGGGGGCACCATCATCAATATCTCCAGCACCGCCGCCATGCGACCGGTGCCGGGTTCGCAGCCTTATGGCGCAGCGAAAGCGGGCTTGAATTGCATCACGGGCGCATTCGCCCATGCCTATGGGCCGCAGGTGCGCGTGAACAGCATCATGGCCGGGCCATTCCTGACCGACATATCCAAGGCCTGGGACATGCAGAGTTTTGAACAGCGAGCTCAGCGCATGGCCATGAAGCGCGGCGGCCAACCCGAAGAGATCGTCGGCGCGGCGTTGTATTTCGCGAGCAGCGCTTCGAGCTTTACGACCGGCGCGGTGCTGCCGGTGGAAGGCGGGTGGCTGGGCGGCGACGACTGAGTCGAAGATGAGTACGCCCGGCGAATGATGCGCCGGGCGTATGGCGCGGGATTACGCATGGATGATTGGGTGGTGCCATCATTAGTACTTAACATAATATACATTATGTGCACTCAAAGAAGCGCAGGGCAGGCGCCGTGTCTGCTCGATCTCCGCTGGTGCCAACCTGGGCGTACCGACCTCCGTGACGCCGTCATTCGCATCGCGGCATCGTCCACGACCTCGATCAATTTTTATAACCTCAGGGTATTAACTTATTCGATATGGCCACATATGCTTGGCGCAGTTTCAATCGAACGCAAATCCATGCTGTCGCTCGCGGCCATCGAGATAATTGCAGCCGGACTGACCATCGGCATTCTGCTGGGCCTGACCGGCGGCGGTGGCTCGATACTTACGGTGCCGTTGCTGGTGTATGTCGTCGGCCTCGATGCCAAGGTCGCCATCGTCACGTCGATGCTGATAGTCGGCGTGACTTCGCTCGCAGCCCTGCTGTCCCATTCGCGCGCCGGGCGCGTCGCGTGGCGCACCGGCGTCATATTCGGACTGGCGGGCATGGTCGGCGCCTATGCCGGCGGCGCCCTCGCGCAGCATCTTGCCGATGCCTTTTTGTTGTTGCTGTTCGCGAGCGTGATGGTCAGCAGTGGTCTGGCCATGCTGCGTCGGAGCTGCGCTGCCAAGAGCGTCGCCCATGCCGCCGCACCTGCTGAGCGGCGCATTCAACGCGTACTCGCCGACGGTTTTGGCGTCGGCATGGTCACCGGTCTGGTCGGCGCCGGCGGCGGCTTTCTGGTGGTGCCAGCATTGGCTTTGCTGGGAGGCTTGCCCATGCATACCGCAATCGGCACCTCACTGTTGGTCATCGTCATGAACTGTGGCGCCGGCATTGCCAGCTACGCGCTGACTTCCCACGTGCCCCTGGATGTTGATTCAGCCACCGTCATTAGCGTGCTCAGTATTGCCGGCACGCTGGTCGGCGCGCGTCTGGCGCGGCGCGTGTCTCCCACGCAACTGCAACGTGGTTTCGGCGTCTTCGTACTGCTCGTCGCGGCTATACTGATTTGCATCGAAGGCAGCGGCCTGCTGGCGCGGGTGTTTGCTGCCGATCGATTCATCGCCGGCGCCGGGATCCTCTGTGTGGGAGCGATCTCGCTGATTCCGCCGGTGGCCAAAATGTTAAGAAATGGCGCCGCCGCTCAACCGCTGCACTGACAGGACGACAGCAGCAAGCGCGCGCTCGCCGGAGAGCATCATGCAGAACAACAAGACGCGAATCGTAGTGGTTGGGGGCGGCACCGGGGGAATGGCCGCGGTATCGGCTCTCGATCAACTTCCGGGCCGGGACAAACTCGACATCACTCTCCTGGAGCCTTCCGAATATCACTACTACCAGCCGCAGTGGACGATGGTCGGCGCCGGCTTGTTTCCGCGCGAAGTCACGCGCCGCCCGATGGCGGAACTGGTGCCCGAAGGCATCAACTGGATCAACGAAGGCTGCGCCGAATTCGTCCCTCACGACAACCACCTGCTGACGGTCTCGGGGCGGCGTATCGATTACGACTATCTGATCGTGGCCACGGGCCTCAAGCTCGACTGGGACAAGATAGACGGATTGAAGGGCAATCTCGGCAAGCACGGCATCTGCAGCAACTACAGCTATGACAGTGTGCCGTCGACCTGGGAAAACATCCGCAATTTGAAGCATGGCGTGGCGATGTTCACGTTCCCGCCGCCGCCGATCAAATGCGCCGGCGCCCCGCAGAAAATCATGTACCTCGCCGAAGATCATTTCCGTCGCAGCGGCGTGCGCAACCAGGTCACGGTGTCCTATCGCTGCGCGGGCGACAGCATTTTCGCGGTCAAGAAATACGCCGCCGCGCTCAACGAAATCTGCGCCAAGCGCAGCATCGACACGCAGTTTGCCTGGAAGCTGAAAGCGGTCGACGCGGTGGCGCACGAAGCCAATTTCGAGCACACCAAGAGCGGCGAAACCCGTACCGAGAAATACGAGATGCTGCACATCACGCCGCAGATGAGCGCGCCGCAGGTGGTCAGCAGCAGCCCCTTGGCCAACGAAGCGGGCTTTGTCGAAGTCGACAAGGGCACGCTGCAGCACACGCGCTACCCGAACGTATTCAGTCTTGGCGATTCGAGCAGTTGCCCGACCTCCAAGACCGCCGCCGCGGTGCGCGCGCAATTGCCGGTGTTGATTTTCAATCTGGTCGCGACCATGAATGGTCGTGCGCTGGGCGAGAAGTATGACGGTTACACGTCCTGTCCGCTGGTTACCGGCTACGGCCGTCTGATCCTTGCCGAGTTCGATTACGAGTTGAACCCGCAGGAGACCTTTCCGTTTGATCAGGGCAAGGAGCGCTTGAGCATGTATCTGCTCAAAAAATACATCCTGCCCTACATCTATTGGAAAGGCCTGATTGCCGGACGCAAGTGGCCGTGGCTGATGCCGGAATCCCACCTTAAAGCGTTTTGAGAGGTCGCGATGATTGAGCCTGGAAGCATTCCCGCCGCCCTTGTGGGCGGCGCCGTGATTGGACTCGCCGCGGCACTGATGCTGGCGGTGAACGGACGTATTCTGGGCGTCAGCGGCATTGCCGCCGGCATGATAGCCGCAGGCACTTCCGGCAGTGAACGCCTGCTGCGTGGCGCTTTCCTGCTCGGCATGCTGGTGGGTGGCCTTGCCATCGGACGAGTCATTCCACAGGCGCTGCCGGGTGCGCTGACCAGCAATCACGGGGTGTTGGCACTGGCGGGACTCGCGGTCGGCTTCGGCACGCGTCTCGGCGGCGGCTGTACCAGCGGTCACGGCGTATGCGGCATGGCCCGCCTGTCACCACGTTCGCTGGTGGCGACGGGCGTATTCATGGCCGCGGGGTTTGCCACGGTCTTCGTCATTCGCCATGTGCTGGGAGGTCTGTCGTGAGACTCGTGAGCTTCTTTGCACTTGGCGCGCTGTTCGCCATCGGGCTCGGCATTTCGGGCATGACCCAGCCCGCCAAAGTGGTCGGCTTTCTCGACCTCTTCGGCGCCTGGGACCCGGCCCTGATGTTCGTGATGGGCGGCGCGGTGATGGTGAATTTCGTTGGTTACAGACTGGCGGTGGGGCGGCCCCATCCCCTCCTCGCCGCACGCTTCGATGTTCCCACGCGCCGCGACATCGACTGGCAACTGCTGCTGGGCGCGACCTTGTTTGGCGCCGGCTGGGGACTGGCCGGATTCTGTCCGGGCCCGGCACTGGTGGCTTTGGCCAGTGGTTCGGTCGACGTGATGGTATTCGTCGGCGCGATGTTCGCGGGCTTCGTACTGAAAGATCTCGTGATCAAGCCCGCCGCGCCGAAGTTGCAGGCGGGCCTTGCCGCCAGCCGCTGAGACGCGCGCCGCTCAGAACGGCGTCAAAGGACCGCGCGGAATGATGCCGGTCGGATTGATGGTCTTGTGACTGGCGAAGTAATGGCCCTTGATGTGCTCGAGATTGACGGTCTCGGCAATGCCGGGCAGTTCGTATAGCCGCATCATCAGGGCGTGCAGGCGCGGATAGTCGCGAATACGCTTCAAATTACATTTGAAGTGAAAGTGATAGACGGCGTCGAAGCGGATAAGCGTGGTGAACAGTCGCCAGTCGGCTTCCGTGAGCTGATCTGCGCATAGATAGCGCTGGCCCTCGAGCCGCGCTTCCAGCCAGTCCAGCGTTTCAAACAGACTCAGCACTGCTTCGTCGTAGGCCGCCTGGCTGGTGGCGAAGCCGGCGCGGTACACGCCGTTGTTGACGGTCTCATAGACACGCGCGTTGACCGCATCGATATCGGCGCGCAAGGCCTGCGGGTAGTAATCACCCGCCGCGGCCCCGCACTCATCGAAAGCGGAATTGAGCATGCGGATGATTTCCGAGGATTCGTTGTTGACGATAACGCCGCGGTGCTTGTCCCACAGCACCGGAATCGTCACGCGCCCCGAATAGCCGGGCTGCGCCGCCGTGTATACCTCGTGCAGAAAACGCGCACGGTGTATCGGGTCGCCAGCCACGCCCTCCCCCGGCTCGAATGTCCAGCCATGTTCGGCCATGTACCAGTGCACGACCGACAGCGAGATGTGCTCGGTGAGGCCTTTCAAATGACGAAAGATCAGCGTGCGATGCGCCCACGGACAGGCCAGCCCGACATACAGGTGATAGCGGCCGCGCTCCGCGGCAAACCCGCCCTCACCCGTCGGCCCCGCCGCGCCGTCGGGCGTTATCCAGTGGCGGAACTGCGCTTCGCTGCGAATGAAGCGGCCGCCGCTGGCGCGGGTGTCATACCACTGGTCATGCCAGACGCCGTCGACCAGTAGTCCCATCGCATTGACCTGCCGAGTTGATTACCGCCTCAGTGTCGCCGACGGCGCGTCGCCGCTGCAAGGAGCGGCAGGCTGCCGATCAGCATCGCAAGGGAACCGGGCAGCGGTACTGACAAGGGTGATAACCAGTCCATGCCACTGTGGCTGGTGAAGGTGACGTCGTTCAGTGCATTGCCGTTTGCATCCTTGAAGTCAAACAAGCCGCCGAAGCTGAAGGTGTTGTTGAATGACGAGTTAGCCACCAGGCGGCTCGGATCGCTGGCGGGGAACGGTGTGCCAGTGAGTTCGACCATGGCTTGCATGGTGACGACAATCAGGTTGCTGCTACCGTTTTTCAGAGGGATGCGGCTGCTGCCCAGTGGGTCACCCAGGTTTTGATCGAGAAAGCTGTTGAATTGGATGAAGTCGCCACCTGCTTCGCTGGTGATGGTCTTGATGAAGGACTTGGCGAATTTTTCGTCCAGGGTATCGTCGTCGAGTATTTCGTATACCCCGAACTCAAGTTTGATTTCCGAGAAGCTAAAGCCCGCGCCGGGAACGATGGCGGGGGCGAACAAGGTGCCGTCGAACTTAGAGGGTCGCAAGGCGCCACTGACAAAGTTGGTCTCGCCAAGCGCACCAAGCATGCCGGTGACGCTGAACACATCAACGATATCGCGCAGCTCCGCACGAACATTCGCTCTGGCCACACGGCGACTCGGAATCCGCGGCGGACTGCGCTCGTCCCACGGTGTTTCCTTGGCAACAATTTCCGCTCCCACGCCGACAGAACGCGTGGGAGTGTCGATATGGCCATCGACCTGGAATTCGAGGCTGGTGGTCAGTGGTCCGATGGCGGACACGAATGCGCGGGGTTCATCGAGCGTGATCGAACCGACCGCCGGCGTGGTGAGGAGCGATCCGCTGTCCTGCACGACGATGGCGCCGGAGGTCTGCTGGCGGGCATCCCACTCCCAAGTAATGGTGCCGTCGGCGAATGCCGCCGGGGCCACGAGAGCGGCGACGAGGCTGAACGCCCATGAAAAGCCGCGAAAATTCGACATGATTTCCCTCCCTGAATCCTTATGATTCTTGAGGAAAATTTATCAGAGTGAGAAATGACATCCCGCCCTTGCTTACGAGAGGCGCGTCACAAAATGTCATTGCCCGCGCGCGCGGGCAATGTCAGCAACTCACTAGAACGCGTCGCCCGGCACGCGCACAAAACCTTCCATGAGCACTCGCGCGCTGCGGCTCATGATGGCCTTGGTGACCGTCCACTCGCCGTTGTTCTGCGTTGCTTCGGCGCCCACGCGCAGCGTGCCGGAAGGATGACCGAAGCGCACCTGGTTGCGCTCCTTGCCGCCGGCCGCAAGATTGACCAGCGTGCCGGGAATGGCCGCGGCGGTGCCGATGGCGACGGCCGCCGTGCCCATCATGGCGTGATGGAGCTTGCCCATCGACAAGGCACGTACCAAGAGATCGACATCCCCCGCAGTGACCGGCTTGCCGCTCGAAGACACGTAGTCCTTGGGTTTCGATACGAAGGCAATCTTCGGCGTGTGCTGGCGCTTGGCCGCCTCGGCAACGTCCTTGATCAGACCCATGCGCAGCGCGCCATAGGCACGCATGGTTTCAAACATGGCGAGCGCCTTGGCATCGCCGTTGATGGCGTCCTGCAGTTCGGTGCCGGTGTAGCCGATGGCTTCGGCCTCGACAAAAACGGTGGGAATGCCGGCATTGATCATGGTGGCCTTGAAGGTGCCAACGCCGGGCACTTCGAGCTCATCGACGAGGTTGCCGGTCGGGAACATTGCGCCGCCACCCTCACCTTCGCCCTCGTCCGCCGGGTCAATGAATTCGAGCTGCACTTCGGCGGCCGGGAAGGTTACGCCGTCGAGTTCGAAGTCGCCGGTTTCCTGTACTTCACCATTGCTCATCGGCACATGGCCGATGATGGTCTTGGAAATATTCGCCTGCCAGATGCGCACCGTGCAGATGCCGTCGCGCGGGATGCGCGCCGCATCGACCAGGCCATTGCTGATGGCAAAGGCGCCGACCGCCGCTGACAGGTTGCCGCAGTTGCCGCTCCAATCGACGAAGGCTTTGTCTATCGAGACTTGCCCGAAAAGATAATCGACGTCGTGATCGGGTTTCGAGCTTTTCGCCAGGATCACGGTCTTGCTGGTGCTGGAGGTCGCCCCGCCCATGCCGTCGATCTGCTTGCCGTAGGGGTCGGGGCTGCCAATGACGCGGAGCAGGAGCTTGTCGCGCGCTTCGCCGGGCTGCTGGCAGCGCTCGGGCAGATCTTGAAGCCGAAAGAACACCCCTTTGCTGGTGCCGCCGCGCATGTAGGTGGCTGGAATTTTTACCTGGGGGACGTGTGCCATGAAATCGCTCTCCTGAAATGAACGAGGCGGTGCGTCGCCGTACCGCCTCGGAGCATGCGTCGTAGGTGACGCAAGGGCCTTTAAGATCAGGCCGCCGTATTGGACGCGAGGAAGTCCTGCGCGAAACGCTGCAAGACACCGCCTGCTTCGTATACCGACACCTCTTCCGCCGTATCCAGGCGGCAGGTCACCGGCACACGCACGGTCTCGCCATTCTTGCGATGGATGACCAGCGTCAGATCGGCGCGCGGCGTGCGTGCGCCTTCGACGTCGTAAGTCTCGGTGCCGTCGAGGTTCAGGGTTTTGCGATTGACGCCGGCCTTGAACTCCAGGGGCAGCACGCCCATGCCGATGAGGTTGGTGCGATGGATGCGCTCGAAGCCTTCGGCAACGATGGTCTCCACGCCCGCGAGACGTACGCCCTTGGCCGCCCAGTCACGCGAACTGCCCTGGCCGTAGTCGGCGCCGGCAATGATGATGAGCGGCTGCTTGCGATTCATGTAGGTCTCAATCGCTTCCCACATGCGCATCACCCGGCCTTCCGGCTCGACGCGCGCAAGCGAACCCTTCTTGACCTTGCCGTCGACAATCGCCATCTCGTTCACCAACTGCGGGTTGGCGAAGGTCGCACGCTGCGCGGTCAGATGATCGCCGCGATGGGTGGCGTAGGAATTGAAGTCTTCCTCCGGCAAGCCCATTTTCGCGAGGTATTCACCGGCGGCGCTGTCCAGCAGGATGGCGTTCGACGGTGACAGGTGATCGGTCGTGATGTTGTCCGGCAAGAGCGCCAGCGGGCGCATGCCTTTCAGCGTGCGCTCGCCTGCCAAGGCGCCTTCCCAGTAGGGCGGACGACGGATGTAGGTGCTCGGTGCACGCCAGTCGTAGAGCGGCTTGACCTTCTCGGCGGCGCCGCCCTTGTCTTCGAACATCGGGATGTAAACCTTGCGGAATTGATCCGGCTTGACGCTCTTGGCGACCAGCGCGTCGACTTCGGCATCGGACGGCCACAGGTCTTTCAGCATGATGGGCTTGCCATTGGCATCGTTGCCAAACGAATCCTTCTCGATGTCGAAACGGATGGTGCCGGCCAGCGCATAGGCCACCACCAGCGGTGGCGAGGCGAGAAACGCCTGCTTGGCATAGGGATGGATGCGGCCATCGAAATTGCGGTTACCCGACAGCACCGCCGTGGCATAGAGATCACGCTCGATGATCTCCTGCTGGATTTTCGGATCGAGCGCGCCCGACATGCCGTTACAGGTGGTGCAGGCAAACGCCACGATGCCGAAGCCGAGCTTCTCGAGTTCGGCCTTCAAGCCCGCTTCTTCGAGATACAGTGCGACGGTCTTCGAGCCCGGCGCCAAGGAACTCTTGACCCACGGTTTACGCACCAGACCCAGGCGATTGGCGTTGCGTGCCAGGAGGCCCGCCGCAATCACGTTGCGCGGATTGGAAGTATTGGTGCAGCTCGTGATGGCGGCGATGATGACGGCGCCATCGGGCATCTGCCCAGGCGTCTCCTGCCATTGACCGGCAATGCCCTTGCTCGCGAGTTCGCTGACCGATACGCGCGCATGGGGATTGCTCGGGCCGGCCATGGTGCGCACCACGGTCGACAAATCGAAGCTCAAGGAGCGCTCGTAAACCGCGCCCTTCAAGCTGTCGGACCACAGGCCCGCCTGCTTGGCGTAGGTCTCGACCAGTTTGACCTGTTCGGCCGAGCGGCCGGTCAAGGTCAGGTAGTCCAGGGTCTGCTGATCGATGGAGAACATCGCCGCGGTGGCGCCGTACTCCGGCGCCATGTTGGAGATGGTCGCGCGATCACCGAGCGACAATGAAGCCGCGCCCGCACCATGAAATTCGAGATAGGCGCCGACCACCTTGGATTTGCGCAGGAACTCGGTGAGTGACAGCACGAGATCCGTGGCGGTGATGCCTTCCTTGAGTTTACCCGTCAGTTCCACACCGACGATTTCCGGCAAACGCATCCACGATGCGCGACCGAGCATCACGTTCTCCGCTTCGAGACCGCCCACGCCGACCGCGATCACACCCAGCGCATCGACATGCGGGGTGTGACTGTCGGTGCCGACGCAGGTATCCGGGAAGGCCACGCCATCCTGGGCGTGGATCACCGGCGACATCTTCTCCAGATTGATCTGGTGCATGATGCCGTTGCCCGCGGGAATGACCACCATGTTGTCAAACGCGCGCTTGGTCCAGTCAATGAAGTGGAAGCGGTCTTCATTGCGTCGGTCTTCGATGGCGCGGTTCTTGTCGAACGCCTGGGGATCGAAGCCGCCGCATTCGACGGCCAGCGAGTGATCGACAATCAACTGCACCGGCACCACCGGGTTGACCTTGGCGGGGTCGCCGCCCTGGTCCGCGATGGCGTCACGCAGGCCGGCCAGATCGACCAGTGCGGTCTGGCCGAGGATGTCGTGACACACCACACGCGCCGGAAACCACGGAAAGTCGAGCTCGCGCTTGACCTCGATAATCTGCGTCAGGCAGTCCTTGATGATGGCCGGATCGGCGCGCCGCACGATGTTTTCGGCGTGCACGCGCGCGGTGTAGGGCAGCTTGTCCCAGGCGCCGGCCTTGATGTCGTTGACCGCGGCACGCGCGTCAAAGTAATCGAGCGCGGTGCCCGGCAGTGGTTTGCGGTATTGCGAGTTCATGATTGCCTGTCGCTCTCGTTACTTGCGGTCCTTCAAGGCCACGAACTTCTGATCTTCCGGACCGTTGTAGTTCGCGCTGGGGCGGATGATCTTGCCGTCGATGCGCTGTTCGATGACGTGCGCCGACCAGCCGGAGGTGCGCGCGATGACGAACAGCGGCGTGAACATCGCGGTCGGCACGCCCATCATGTGGTAGCTGACGGCGCTGAACCAGTCGAGGTTGGGGAACATCTTCTTCACTTCCCACATCACCGATTCCAGACGCTCGGCGATGTCGTACATCTTCATGTTTTTTTCTTCCGCCGAGAGCTGGCGCGACACTTCCTTGATGACCTTGTTACGCGGATCGGAGACCGTGTACACCGGGTGACCGAAGCCGATCACGACTTCCTTCTTCTCGACGCGGGCGCGGATGTCGGCTTCCGCCTCGTCCGGGTTGTCGTAGCGCTTCTGGATCTCGAACGCCACTTCGTTGGCGCCGCCGTGCTTGGGGCCGCGCAACGCGCCGATGCCGCCGCAGATGGCCGAGAACATGTCTGAACCCGTGCCGGCCACCACGCGCGAGGTGAAGGTCGAGGCGTTGAATTCATGCTCGGCGTAGAGAATGAGCGAGGTGTGCATGGCGCGCACCCAGCTGTCGCGCGGCTTTTCACCGTGCAAGAGATGCAGGAAATGGCCGCCGATGGAATCGTCATCGGTTTCGACATCGATGCGCTTGCCGTTATGGCTGTAGTGGTACCAGTACAGCAGCATGGAACCGAGAGACGCCATGAGCTTGTCGGCGATGTCGCGCGCGCCAGGATGGTTGTGATCGTCCTTCTCCGGCGACAGACAACCCAGCACCGACACGCCAGTGCGCATCACGTCCATCGGATGGGCATAGGGCGGCAGTTCTTCGAGCGCCGCTTTCAGCGCCGCCGGCAGACCGCGCAGCGCCTTCAACTTGGCCTTGTAGCCGGCGAGCTCGGCCACGTTCGGCAACTTGCCGTGCACCAGCAGGTGCGCGATTTCCTCGAATTCGCAGGTGGTCGCGAGGTCGAGAATGTCGAAGCCGCGGTAATGCAGATCGTTGCCGCTGCGGCCGACGGTGCACAGCGCGGTGTTGCCGGCGGCGGTGCCGGACAGGGCGACCGACTTCTTCGGTTTCGGCAGGTTGCTTGGGGTATCGGACATGGGAGATCTCCTCTTTGATTCTTCAGAATGCGGCGGGCGCTTTCACTTAGCTTTCTGGAACAGTTCGTCGAGCTTGTCTTCGTAGGCGTGGTAGCCCAGGAAGTCATAGAGCTCTGCACGGGTCTGCATGGTGTCGATGACATTCTTCTGCGTGCCGTCCTGGCGGATGGCCTGCATGACGTTGAGCGCCGCCTTCTGCATGGCGCGGGTCGGCGACAGCGGGTAAAGCACCATCGCGATACCCTGCCCGCCGAGCTCTTCGCGGGTGTAGTAAGGCGTGCTGCCGAATTCGGTGATGTTGGCCAAGACCGGCACTTTCACCTGGTCGCAGACGGTCTTGTACATGGTGATGTCGGTCATGGCCTCGGCGAAGATCGCATCGGCGCCGGCTTCGACGAAGGCGCAGGCGCGGTCAATCACGCCCTGCAAACCTTCCACTTGCAGCGCATCGGTGCGTGCCATGAGCACGAAGTCGGGGTCGGTCTTGGCATCGACCGCCGCTTTCACGCGATCGACCATTTCTTCCTTCGACACCACTTCCTTGCCGGGACGGTGGCCGCAGCGCTTCTGCGCAACCTGGTCTTCGATGTGCACCGCGGCGGCGCCGGCCGCGATCATCTGCTTGACCGTGCGCGCGATATTGAACGCGCCGCCCCAGCCAGTATCGATGTCGACCAGCAGCGGCGTCTCGACCTGGGTGGTGATACGGCGCACGTCGGTCAGGACATCTTCCAGCGAAGTCATGCCGAGATCCGGCAGGCCGTAGGAATAATTGGCGACGCCTGCGCCCGACAGATAAATGGCGCGATAGCCGGTGCGTTTGGCCATCATTGCCGCATAGGCGTTGACGGTGCCAATGATCTGCAGCGGCTTTTCTTCGCGCAGGGCAAGGCGGAATCGGCCGCCGGCGGTGAGGGGCTGCGTCATGAGTTCTCCTTCAGATGTTTCTCGATGTTCTGGCGCGCCGAGCTTATGTGGCGGCGCATGAGCATTTCGGCGAGATCGCCGTCACGCGCTTCAATCGCTTCGACGATGCGCTGATGTTCGCCCAGTGCCTTTTGCGGCCGATTGGCGTAGGCGCTGAACTGGTAGCGATACATGCGGATGCGGTGATAGAGCTCACCGATCAGAAGCTCGGTCAGCGCAGTGTTGTGACTGCCGTGGATGACCCGGTAGTGAAAATCGAAATCCCCTTCCTGCTGGAAATAGGCGGTGTCGGCCTTCAGGGCTTCATCCTGTTCGTGGGCCAACAGCAGATTCTTGAGACCGGTCACTTCGTCACTGGTCATATTGAGCGCGGCCAGCCGCGCGGCCATGCCTTCCAGCGCTTCGCGCAGGTAATAGAGCTCGATGAGGGCCGCATGGTCGAGCGATGCAATGCGGATGCCGACGTGCGGTGTGCGCTCGACCAGGCGCCGCGATTCGAGGCGCCGCAGGGCTTCGCGCAGAGGGCCACGGCTGGTGCTGAAGCGCTCGGCGAGTTCGGTCTCCCCGACCCGCGAGCCCGGCGCGATATCGCCGCGCACGATAGCGTCCTGCAGTGCCTCGAAGACTCGGTCGGCCGAGGTGCGCAGAGCTCTGTCGTCTTCGAGCGCGGGGTTATACACGGGGCATTGTCGACAATGTAGCCAGGGGAGACCGGAACATAGCCGCTGAACGGCGGCCCGGTCAACCCTTGTTGTCGACAATCAGAGTGCGGGCGTGCCCAGTTTGTCCGCCGGTAGACGAAACAGGCGGTGGAAATTGTCGGTGGTGGCGCGGGCAAACGTTTCGGGTGATTCGCCGCGCAGCGTGGCAAGGAATTCCGCCGTGTGGCGCACATAGGCTGGCTCATTCTGCTTGCCGCGTTTCGGCACCGGCGCCAGCCACGGTGCGTCGGTCTCGACCAGCACGCGCTCCAGCGGCAGGCGACTGGAAACGGCCTGCAAGGCGTGGGCGGTCTTGAACGTGACGATGCCCGACAGCGAGATGTAGAAGCCCAAGTCCATGGCGGCGCTGGCGGTGTCCCAGTCTTCGACGAAGCAATGCATGACGCCACCGACCTCCTCGGCCCGCTCTTCGCGCAGCACGCGGATGACATCGGCAGCCGCTTCACGGCAGTGGATGATGAGTGGCTTGGCCACTTCGCGCGCGGCGCGGATGTGACGGCGAAAGCGATCGCGCTGCCATTCGAGGTCGCCCTCGCTGCGAAAGTAATCAAGCCCGGTTTCGCCGATGGCGACCACGTAGTCCTGGCCGCCCTCCGCCACCAGTTCCTCAAGGCCGGGTTCGCGCACCGGTGTATCGGTGTTCGGGTGCACACCGACCGAGCACGAGATCTGCTGATAGGCACGCGCGAGGTCGCGCACGCCAGCATAGGACTCGAGATCCACCGACACGCACAGCATGTGACCGACGCCAGCCGCCGCGGCGCGCGCGAGAACGCCCTCGAAGCCGGCTTCGCCGCCTTCGATCAGAGGCAGATGACAGTGGGAATCGACGAGTTGCATAGCACTTCCGGGCCGCGGGCTTAAGCGCGGCGCAGGCACCGCGCGCGGTCTTACATGGTGTGGGTCTGGCGGTCGGACTTCAATGCGCCGGCCAGCTGGGTCTCGATCTTGTTGCGGGTGGCGCCGTTGTCGAGCTCGCTGAACTGCACGCCGATGCCGGCGGTCTTGCCGCCCTGCGCGCCACGCGGCGTGATCCACACCACCCGTCCTGCCACCGGCAGCTTCTCCTTGCTGTCGGTCAAGGTCAGCAGCATGAAGACTTCATCGCCTATCTTGTAGACCTTGTTGGTGGGGATGAACAGGCCGCCGTTCTTCACGAAAGGCATATAGGCGGCGTACAGCGAGCTCTTGTCACGAATGGTCAGGGACAGGATGCCCTGGCGCGGATTCTTGCCGACGGCGCTCATGGCGCGTACTCCAACTGCATGCTCTTCATCCACGATTGCCACAGGTTTTCGATCACTTCGGCGCCGCGCACCCCGCTGGAACGCAGCACCATCGCACGACTTGCGCCCACCTGATCGAGATAGGACAACAGGCTGTCGAAGTGTAATTTATCTGAGATTTCCTGCAACTGGCGTTGACTGTTGGCGGACAGCCGCAACTGTGGCGGCAGATGCCCGGCGCGTAGCTGCGCGGCGGCCTGCACGCTGAGCTCGAGGGTGTCGAGGTAGCGCCTGACCTCCACATCAGCGAAACCGCGCGCCACTTCCAGTGGATTGCCGCGCCCCGTCAGATGCTGATGCAGCGCCGCGATGACGTCGTTCATGAGCTGCGGCCGCGCCGAGTCGAGTTGCGCCAGCACTTCCAGCGGCGCCCCGCACAGGGTCAGTGATTCGAGCGCCGGCGCCTTGTCGCGCGTCGCGAGTTGCGCGCTCAACCAGCGTTCGCGCACATCCCAGGCCGGCAGCTCGAAATTGATGCGCTGACAACGGCTGTGGATGGTGGCCGGCAGCAAGGCCGGCCGACTCGCGACCAAGAGCAGGAGTGCGCTGGCCGGCGGTTCCTCGAGAATCTTCAGCAGCGCGTTGGCCGACGCGTTGTTCATGGTGTCGGCCGGGTAGACGATGCCTATCTTGCGCCCGTGGTAATGGGCTTTCAGCGTGAAGAATTCGATCAGGTCACGCACCTGATCGATGACTATCGACTTGCGCTCTTCTTCCAGCGTCAGCAGTTTCAGATCCGGATGATTGCCGCTCGCGTTCAGCAGGCAGCCGCGACACGCGCCGCAGGCCTGGCCGTCGGCCGGTCGCTGTTCGCACAGCAGGCCCCGTGCAAAATGCTCGGCGAACGCAAACTTGCCGAGACCCTCGCGCCCGCACAGCAGATAGGCGTGGCCGAGCGCATCGCGCGCCGCGCGCGCCACGAGTTCCGCCCACGGCGCCGCCAGCCAAGGATAGGGTGCGCTCATGGCAGTCGCGCCGCGAGCAGCGCGCGGATGTCGGCGTGGACCTTGGCCATGTCCTGGCTGGCATCGATGACAGCGAAGCGCCGCGCCTCGCGCGACGCGCGCTCGAGATAGGCCGCGCGCACGCGTTCGAAGAACTGCAGCTTTTCGCTCTCGAAGCGATCGGCGGCGCTGCGCGCGCGGGCGCGGCTCAAGCCGACCTCCGGCGAGGCGTCGAGCAGCACGGTCAGCGTAGGCCACAGATCGCCATGCACGAGCTCAGCGGCACTGTCGATGTGGCGCAGCGGCAGACCACGCCCCCCCCCCTGGTAGGCATAGGTGGCATCGGTGAATCTGTCGCACACCACCGACTCGCCGCGCGCCAGCGCCGGGCGAATGCGTTGTTCAAGATGTTGGGCGCGGGCCGCGAACATCAACAACAGTTCTGCCAGCGGCGCGATGGGCACATCGTTATGTTCCAACACCAGGGCGCGCACCCGTTCACCCAGTTCGGTGCCGCCTGGTTCGCGCGTGACGGTGACGGCGCGGCCGTGGTCGCGCAGCCAGTCGGCGACACAGGCCACGGCGCTGGTCTTGCCGACGCCCTCGATGCCTTCGAGGGTAATGAATACGGCCTGGGTCATCGTTTGCCTCGCAATTGAAAGCGTCGCACGGCGTCGTCGTGCTCGCCCAGGCTGGCCGAGAACTGGTGACTGCCGTCACCGCGCGCGACAAAATACAGGGCGTCCCCGCCGGCAGGCGACGTCGCCGCATTCAGCGCGGCCGCGCCCGGCAGCGCAATGGGCGTGGGCGGCAGGCCCTTGCGTGTATAGGTGTTATAAGGTGTGTCACGTTCGAGGTCAGCGCGACGGATATTGCCTGTGTAACTGTCACCCATGCCATAGATGACAGTCGGATCGGTCTGCAGCTTCATGCCATTTTTCAGCCGCCGCACGAATACCCCCGCGATCGCCGGGCGCTCGTCGGCGCGCGCGGTTTCCTTCTCGACGATGGAGGCCATGATCAGCGCGTCATAGGGCGTCTTGTAGGGCACGGACTCGGCTCGACCTTGCCAAGCCGTATCCAGTTCCTTGCGCATGCGCTGGTGCGCACGCTTGAGCAAGGCGAGATCCGAGGTCTCGGCTTTGAAATGATAGGTGGACGGAAAGAACCAGCCTTCGGCCGCCTCCCCCGCGCGCCCCAGCGCCGCCATCACTTGATCGTCGCTCTGTCCGGCAAGGCTGTGCACCACGTAGGGATGGGCGTCGAGCACGCGCCGCAGTTCAATAAAGCGCGTGCCTTCGACAAAGGTAATGGCGAAGGTCTTGGTCTGTCCCTTGAGCATCTTCTCGAGCAAGGTCGACGGCGTATCCGTCGGCAGCACTTCATAGGTGCCGGCCTGCAGGGCACCCGCGACACCGGCCCAACGCACGCGCCACTCAAAATACGCGCGCTGGGATACCAGGCCGGCACTGGCGAGTCGCGCTGCCACTTGGCCGAGATCCGCGCCGGCGGGCACGGTGAACAGGAGCGGGTGCTTGACGCCGATCGCCGTGCGCATCGCCACGCGGCTGCCGTGATCGAACAACGCCACACCGCCGAGCACGAATGCGGCGAGCAGTGCAATCGCGAGCCAGAGCCTGTGGCGCCGGATCATGGAATCACCTTCGCGACTCGCAGGCCTGCCGCGATTGCTTCGGCGGCGCCGTGATTTTCGAGGCGGATGACACCATCGTCATGGGCAATCTCGCCGACCACGCGCAAGCCCATCACCGAGTTGCACAAGAACATTTCGTCGCGCGCGCCTATCTGTGCGAGGGTCATCGGTTCGACGCGGGCTACGAACCCATGCGCCGACGCACAGTCCAGCACCGCCTCGCGCACTATGCCGGCGATGCCGCAGCGCGACACCTCGGGCGTCAACAGAGTCTTGCCCTGCACCACGAACACATTGCTGCGTATGCCTTCGATGAGCTTGCCCTCGATGTCGAGCATGAGCCCCTCAAAGAAATCCGCCGAGGGCCACTCGGCGCTGGCCAACACCTGCTCGAGACGGTTCAGATGTTTGATGCCAGCCAGCTGCGGCTGATGCCCGAGTCGCTGGCGACAAACCCAGACCTGTCGCGGCGCGCCGTTGCCCTCGTCGAGTTCAGCAGGCCAGGGATGCAAGCTGACCACGCGCCGTGGCTGCGGGGCTATGGGCGGACGGTAGCCGCGGCCGCCACTGCCTCGCGTCAGGAGAATCTTGATGACGCCGTGCTCGCGCGCGCTCAACAAGCGCTGCGCGTCATCGAGCAGAACAGCGGGTTGCGGGGCCGGCAGCGACAGCGCGGCGCAGCCGCGCGCCAGGCGCGCCATATGCGCTGACCATGCCAGGGGCTGGCCTTCGCGCACGGCAATGGTCTCGAACAGTCCGTCGCCATAGGCGAGGCCCCGATCGAGCAGCAAAGGACTGTCGCAAGCTTGTCCGTCAAGCAGAATCATGGCGGCTTGCCCGGATGGGCGACGCGTGTGGCTGACGTCACACGCGTCATGGTTAACCTAGAACTGGCGGAACACCAGGGTGCCGTTGGTGCCACCAAAGCCAAACGAGTTGGAGAGCGCCACCTTGATCTTCATCGGCCGCGCCACGTTCGGAACATAGTCCAGATCGCATTCCGGATCCGGATTGGTGAGATTGATGGTCGGCGGCGCCACCTGGTCACGAATGGCGAGGATGGAGAACACCGCTTCAGCGCCACCGGCCGCACCCAGCATGTGACCGACCATGGACTTGGTCGAACTCATGGCAAGTCTGTAGGCGTGATCCTTGAAAACCCGCTTGACCGCTTCGGTCTCGGCCTTGTCTCCGGCCGGCGTCGAGGTGCCGTGGGCGTTGATGTAGTCGATGTCTTGCGGATTGAGCTTGGCATCGGCCAGGGCCAATTCCATACAATCGGCCGCGCCCTCGCCGTTCGGCGACGGGGCGGTCATGTGATAGGCATCGCTGTTCATGCCGAAGCCGACCAGCTCGGCATAGATGTGCGCACCGCGTTTCTGGGCATGCTCGAGGGATTCCAGTACCAGCACACCGGCACCGTCGGCCAGTACGAAACCGTCACGTTCAGCATCCCACGGGCGGCTGGCCAGCGTCGGCGCGTCGTTGCGCGTCGACAGCGCCTTGGCCGACGCAAAGCCACCAATGCCGGTCGGACAGGTCGCGAATTCCGCGCCACCTGCAATGATGACGTCCTGTTCGCCACGCTCGATGGTGCGAGCCGCGAGGCCGATGCAATGCGCCCCGGTGGAACACGCCGACACGATGGCGTAATTCGGACCTTTGAAACCGTATTTGATCGAGAGATTGCCGGACACCATGTTGATGATGTTGCTCGGCACGAAGAAGGGAGAGATTCGGCGCGGACCGCCATCGAGAAACGACTGATAGCCTTTTTCGATGCCGGGTAAACCACCGATACCCGAACCGATGATGGTCCCAATGCGCTTGGCATTGGCCTCGGTTACCACGATACCTGCATCCTCGATGGCCTGGATGCCCGCCGCCAATCCGTAATGGATGAACGGGTCCATCTTGCGCGCTTCCTTCGCCGGTATGAATTGCGTGATGTCGAAATTCTTGATTTCGCCCGCAATGCGCGCCGCAAACCCGGACGCGTCAAACGACACGATCGGCGCGATGCCGCTCACACCGTTTTTCGTGTTCTGCCACGAAGACTCGACTGTGTTGCCATTGGGCGCAACCAGCCCCATGCCTGTAACTACCACCCGCTGCGCCAACTTGACTGTACCTCTTCCCGGGATCTAGAAATGGAAAAGGCCGCGTTCTGGAACCGAATCGCGGCCTTCTCGCAAATGCTTGTGGGTATTATGAATCCAGATGATCGTTGATGTAATTGATGGCCTGCTGAACGGTCGTGATCTTTTCAGCTTCTTCATCAGGAATTTCAGTTTTGAATTCCTCTTCGAGCGCCATTACCAGTTCGACCGTGTCAAGCGAGTCTGCACCCAAATCATCGACAAATGATGCTTCGTTAGTGACCTCTTCTTCTTTGACCCCTAATTGCTCGACGACGATCTTCTTGACACGTTCTTCAACGCTACTCATCGCTTGAAGTTCCTCCCAATGATGGTGCCGCCGTGATTGCGGCGCATGCTAGTTTAGTGAAAACCGACCAAACTGCAAGAAAACTTTGCCGGTTCGCTTGCAGTAACCCTTTGAAATCAACTTTAAAAACAACAAAATCTATCGGGCCCGCGTGACCTCGAGGCACCCCTGAAGCAGGCGCGGCCTCGCCATTATGTCAGGCCATGTACATCCCGCCATTGACGTGGATCGTCTCGCCGGTGATATAGCCGGCCAGCGGCGATGCGAGGAATGCGACCACCGCCGCCACCTCCTCGGCCGCGCCCATGCGCCCCATCGGCACTTGGCCGAGCGCCGCATCGCGTTGCTGCTCGGTCAGCTTGCGCGTCATGTCTGTATCAATGAGTCCGGGCGCGACCGCGTTGACGGTGATGTTGCGACTCGCGACTTCAAGCGCCATGGACTTGGTGAATCCCACCACGCCGGCCTTGGCCGCGGCGTAGTTGGCCTGCCCCGCATTGCCTGCAGCGCCAATCACCGAAGTGATGTTGATGATACGGCCGAAACGCGCCTTGAGCATGGTGCGCACACAGCGACGACTCAAAGAAAACACCGCGCTGAGATTGGCCGCGATTACGGCGTCCCATTCATCGTCTTTCATGCGCAGCAACAGGTTGTCGCGGGTGATGCCGGCGTTGTTGACGAGGATGGCGGGGCTGAGGCCGCGTTCATCCATGTGCGCAAAGAAGGCGTCAATGGAATTACGATCCAGGACGTCCAGCACCAGGCCTGCGCGCAATGCGCCGCTGGCGCCGAAAGCCGCTTCGATGGCGTCGACGCCGCTTTGCGAGGTCGCGGTGCCGACCAGCTCAAAACCGTCGTTGATCAGCTGTTGCGCGATCGCCTGGCCTATGCCGCGGCTTGCACCGGTCACCAGCGCGAGATGTTTGGTGGTCATGCCAGTTCGTTCCGGGCCAGGGCAATGAATTCGCGCAACCCGGCCGGTTCGTTCAAGGCCACGGTCTGCAGATTTTTGTCGATACGCTTGATGAGCGGCGCCAGCACCTTGCCGGGACCACACTCCGCAATATGGCTGACGCCAGCCTGCGCGAACTGCTCGATGGTCTCAATCCAGCGCACCGGAGAGTAGAGCTGACGAATCAGGGCGTCGCGTATCGTTGCGGCGTCGGTGTGACTGGCAACGTCCACATTATGCAGCACGGTGATGCGCGGCGTCTCGAATTTGACGTCGGCAAGACGCTGGGCAAAGGTTTCGGCAGCCGGTGACATCAGAGCGCAGTGGGCCGGCACGCTGACCTGCAGCTTCATGGCGCGCTTGGCGCCGCGGGCGCTGGCCAAGGCACAGGCGCGATCAACCGCGTCGCTGCTGCCTGCGATCACTATCTGGCCAGGCGCGTTGAGATTGGCACACGAACACACACCGCCAGCAGCGGCAGCCTCGGCGCAAGCAGCTTGCAGGGGGGCGAGATCCAGGCCCAGGATCGCCGCCATCGCACCTTCCCCGGCCGGCACCGCTTCCTGCATGAGACGTCCACGTTCAGCGACCAGGCCGACCGCGACCGCGAAATCCAGGGCGCCGGCGCATACCAAGGCCGAATACTCGCCAAAACTGTGGCCAGCGATAACGGCAGGCATGGGGCCGCCCTGGTTGACCCAGATATCCCAGGTGGCGACGCTGGCGGCCAACAACGCGGGCTGTGTGTTCTGCGTGCGGTTGAGTTCGTCTTCCGGCCCCTCGCTCACGAGCTTGAAAAGATCGAAGCCCAGTACTTCGCTGGCGACGTCGTAGCGCGCCTTTATTTCCGGAAACTCCGCCGCCAGCGCAGCGACCATGCCGACGCTCTGCGAGCCTTGGCCCGGAAACGCGAATCCGAGGCGGGTGCTGGAATTGTTCTGACTCATGATGCGTCGCTACCGGCAAGCAATTCTTCGAGCAGATGGCTGATGCGCTCGGGCACCGCCTTCTCGGTCTCCAGCACCGCAACGTCAATGGCGTGCGCAAACGAAAAGGCGTCGGCGCTGCCATGGCTCTTGATTACGATGCCGCGCAGTCCGACCAAGCTCGCTCCGTTGTAATTGCGCGGGTCGGCGCGATCTTTCAGCGCCTTCAAGGCCGGTCGAGCGAACAAAGCGCCGAGCTTGGTCATGAGGGTGCGGGTGAATTCTTCCTTGGCGATGTCGCCCAACATGCGCGCCACGCCTTCGCTGGCTTTCAAGGCGACGTTGCCGACGAAACCGTCGCACACGATGACGTCGACCTTGCCGGCGAAAATGTCGTCGCCTTCGACGAAGCCAATGTAGTTCAAAGGACTGTTTTCAAGCAGCAAGGCGGTCTGTTTGACCCGGTCATTGCCCTTGATTTCTTCTTCGCCGATATTGAGAAGAGCCACTGTCGGCTTATCGCGATTGTCGACTGCTTCCGCGAGAACCGCGCCCATCACCGCGAAACGAAACAATTCCTCGGAAGTGGAATCGACGTTCGCGCCGAGATCGAGCACGTGGGTCGATTTCAATTTGCCGGGCAAGGTCGCGCAGATGGCCGGTCGGTCGATGCCCGGCAGCGTTTTCAGCACGAAGCGCGCGATGGCCATCAACGCACCGGTGTTGCCGGCGCTGACACAGGCCATGGCGCGTCCGTCCTTGACCTGATCGATGGCCTTGCGCATCGACGACTCACGCTTGCTGCGTAATGCCGACGACGGCTTCTCGTGCATTTCGACCACCTGGGTGGCGTGCTCGATGCTGACGCGGGCATGTGCGGCGAGGCCATTGCCAGCGAGCGCCTGCTTGAGCGTCGGCTCATCGCCCACCAGCACCAATTCCAGGCTGGCATGGCGCGCGAGTGCCTGCGCGGCCGCAGCCACGGTCACCACCGGGCCGTGATCACCGCCCATGGCATCTATTGCGATGCGTATCGTCACTGGAGAACGTGGGTGTCTTTCAGGTCGAAAATGGAATGGAGTGAGTGCGACGACTGGCGGCGTGGCGTCCCCCCAAGGACGCCGCACCGACTGCCGAACTGCTTATTCTTTGTCCGCCAGGACCTTCTTGCCACGATAGTAGCCATCGGGGCTTACGTGGTGACGCAGATGGGTTTCGCCAGTGGTCGGCTCTTCCGACAGCGCCGGGTTCGTCAGTCGATCGTGGGAACGACGCATGCCCCGACTCGAAGGGGTCGGTTTGTTCTGTTGGACTGCCATGATGCACTCTCCGCTTCAAATGTTCCGTCTGTCTTCACTCTTGCTCGCGTGACTTGAGCAACTCTGCCAAGCCCGCGAATGGCTGCTTGCGATCGCTTGCGATCACCGGCGCCTCAAAGCTCTTGTCTGCCGGGCAGTCCTGGCGCGCATGTAAAGGCGCCAGGGGACAACTCAACAATACTTCGTCTTCAATCACTTCTCGCAACGGCAACATGCCGTCCACGAGTTCCACACTGTCCTCTTCGTCGTGGTCCTGGGACGGTGGTGCCTTGATATGCGCCACCAGTTCCATGTCCACCGTCACCGGCCACGCCGTCCATTCGAGGCAACGTTGGCAGCGAGCTTCGAGCGGCGCCTGGATGCGCGCGTCTAGCTGGAAGCCGCCGCCCTCGCGGGGCCGGCATCGAAGCTCCACCGTGACCGCGCCGACCACCCGATAGGGTTCTTCGATACGCGTCAATCGCGATGCAGCCAAAACGCCGTTCAACACCCCCGTGCCCGCCGCGAGTTGGCGACATTCGATCTGTTCGGGTAATTCGCTGGCCATGAGGGCGCGGTAGTATAGGCCAAACATCAGCGAGTTAGAACACGAAATTTTTATGACGGTCCGCGCCTCGTCCCACCTGCCCGTTCATCCTGACTCGCGAACACTGCTGCTTGCCTCATCTTCCCCCTACCGTCGCGCCCTGCTCGAGCGTTTCGGCTGGGCCTTCTCCGCGCACGCGCCCGATATTGATGAACGGCCGCTGGCGCACGAATCGCCGCATGACCTGGTCAGTCGGCTGGCGCTGGCCAAGGCGCGCGCCTTGATCCAACAGCATCCTCATGCCCTCGTCATCGGCAGTGACCAGGTCGCGGTGCTGGACGGTCAACCGCTCGGCAAGCCCGGCACCGAGCAGCGCGCCATCGCGCAACTCGAGGCAGCGTCGGGACGCACCGTGCAGTTCCTGACCGGACTGTGCCTGCTCGACGCCGCGAGCGGCGCTTACGAACTCGAGGTGGTGAGTACCGAGGTTCGCTTTCGGACGCTGGATGTTCACACCATCCGCAATTATGTGCGGCGTGAACAACCACTGGACTGCGCCGGCAGCTTCAAGTGCGAAGGCTTGGGCATTGCCTTGTTCGAGGCTATCAGCTCCGCGGACCCGACCGCCTTGATTGGATTGCCGCTGATCGCGCTACGCGCCATGCTGGGGCGCGCGGGGTTCGATGTGCTGGCGGATTCACCATGACCAGCCGCGGGTGCTGACCAATTCACTCAGCATGGTCACGCCGGTGCGCTTCAAGAGCCCCTCGACGGAGTAGTCGCGCGGTGTGAAGTCGACGATTTTCTCGGCGCCGATGACATCGCGGGCGACCATGCCGGCCGAGCCGAATTCATCCACCAGCCCGAGCTCCAGCGCCTGGGTGCCGGTCCACACCAGACCCGAAAAAATGCTCGGATCTTTGCTGAGCTTGTCGCGGCGCTTTTTCTGCACGGTGTTGATGAACTGCTGGTGGATGTCGGCGAGCAGCTTGCGCACGTGTTCCACATGCACCGGGTCGAGGGCACTGAAGGGGTCGAGGAAACCCTTGTTCTCGCCGGCGGTGAACAAGCGCCGCTCGATGCCGAGCTTGTCGAGGCTTTCAACGAAGCCGAAACCGTCCATGCGCACGCCGATGGAACCGACCAGGCTGCCCTTGTCCGCATAGATTTTGTCGGCCGCGGCGGCCACGTAATAGCCGCCCGAGGCGCACATATCCTCGACCACCGCATAAAGAGGCGTGTCCGGGTATTTTTCGCGCAGACGGTAGATTTCGTCGTTGATATAACCCGCCTGCACCGGGCTGCCGCCGGGGCTGTTGATGCGCAGGATGACGCCGGCCGTCGACGAGTTCTCGAATGCCGCACGCAGCCCGCTGACGATATTGTCGGCGCTTGCCGCGTTGCCATGGGCGATGACGCCCTGCAAGTCGACGAGCGCCGTCACCTTACCCGCACCCATGGCCGACAGGTTCCAGTCCGACGGCAGCGACAACAGCATGAAGCCGCTGACATAGAGCACCGCCAGCAGCTTGAAGAAGATGCCCCAGCGCCGCGCGGCGCGCTGCTCGCGCAGGAATTCGAAGGACATGCGCTCGAACAGCCGGCTTTCCATGGCCGTCGGCGGGTCCTCACCTGCCGGTTTCGAGGCGGGCGCCGGATCTTGCTCGGGATTGTCCCAGCCCATGACGAGATGCTCCTAGTTGCTCAAGGTGTTGCGATGCGTTGGTTGAGACGGTCGACGGCCGCGCCCAGGTCGCGCAAGGCGTCGACCACCAGCGCTGGCCGATGTTCGAGCAAGCGTTCGCGCGGATGGGCGCCGTAAGTGACGGCGGCGGCATGGGTGCCGGCCGCCTGGGCCATCAACAGATCGAATTCCGTATCGCCGACCATCAATGCCGCGGCGGGTGGGGTGTCCAGATCCCACAGGATGTCACGCAGCATGGCCGGGTCGGGCTTGGGCGCGCATTCCTCGCCGCAGCGGCTGGTGGCGAAATAGCCCCCTACGCCACTCTCTTCGAGCGCGCGGTCAAGGCCGCGACGGCTCTTGCCGGTGGCGATGGCCAGCAGGTAGCCGGCCGCGTCAAGCATCGCCAAGGTCGCTTCGGCGTCGTCGAACAGGGGGCTGGGCACCGCGTGCAAGCGCGCATAGAGAGTGCGATAAGCGCTGACGATCGCTGCCGCCTGCCGACTGGCGAGGTCTCGCCCGAGGCGTGCGACGGCAACGCCGAGATCGAGCCCGATGATCTCCCGTACCGCGGCAGGCGGCGGCGGCGGTGCGCCTTCGGCGGCAAATGCCTGCTGCATGGCGGTGACGATGCGCGCCTCGGAATCCATCAGCGTGCCGTCCCAGTCGAACACGATGAGCTTGATCATGCCGGCGCACGCAGAGCGTCGAGCACGGCCACGAGCTCTGCGGGCAACGGTGCCGCGACGCTTATATGGCGCCCGGCACTGTCGAAGGCGATGGACGCCGCATGCAGGAACAGGCGTTTCAATCCATGGCCGGCCATGGCCCGGTTGAAGTCGTCGTCGCCATACAGCCGATCACCGGCGACCGAATGGCCGATGTGCTGGGCGTGGGCGCGAATCTGGTGCATGCGGCCCGTCACCAGGCGCAGGCTGACCAGTGAATGGGGCCCGACGGCTTCGACGTTCTCGACAAGAGTCTGCGAGGCCTTGCCGTCGCTTTTGACCCGTGCGCGCTTTTCGGCGCCCTGCTCGCGGTCAGAGGCAAGGGCGGCGCTGATGGAGGTCAAGCGCGCCGGCAGGTGGCCATGCATCAGAGCCACGTAGCGCTTTTCCATCTGCCGCTCTCTGATTTCCTCGTGCACGCCTCGGAGGACGTCGACCTGCTTGGTCAGGATCAGACAGCCTGACGTATCGCGGTCCAGGCGGTGGGCGAGATCGAGTCGCGCGACGCCCGGGCGCAGTCGCCGGGCAATCTCAATCACGCCATAAGCGACGCCGGTGCCACCGTGGCAAGCGAGCCCCGCGGGTTTGTCGACGATCAGGAAATGCTGGTCTTCGAACAGCACTGCCGACTCGAGCTGGGCGAGCCTCGCCTCGGGAATATGTATTTCGCCGGGGGCGACCGCCACCACCGGCGGGATGCGCAGCACGTCGCCACTGACCAGGCGGTAGTCGGGTTTGCAACGTCCGCCGTTGACCCGCACCTGGCCGCTGCGCAGGAGCTTGTAGACCAGGCTCTTGGGCGCCGGCTTCAACAGCAGCAGAAGGTAGTTGTCGATGCGGCGCCCCGCGTGTTCGGCGGTGACGGTCTCGGCGCGCACCGCGGTGCGCGTGCCGGTGGTGGACGGGTCGGTTTCGTGATTGCTGAGCACGCTCAAGGTTGTTATAGTCCACGTCGATTTTCGCGCCCAAAGGGCACGGAATTTGAAGGCGGAAATGCCCTATACGATGGGAAGTTACGGCTGGGCTTCGAAGTATTTTAGCAATCCCGTCAGACGCTCTGCCCGCACGCACAGTTTCGCATTTGCGGGGGCAGGAAGGTAGCAGTCAGCGTTTATCTGGTTCGAAACGCGGCTTGACACTGGTCTGACCGGGTCATCCCATGCGGGCTCCGCGCAACGGCGGCCGTGGTACTCAACTCCACGTGCAGTGTATTAATCGAAGTCGGTTCCTGGCAGTCATGCCGCGCCGGCTGGGGTTCGCCAGTGTTTGGCGACGTCCGAGCACGCAAGTGCCGGAACTTTGCGGTTCCACTCGTACGCCTCTCGCTGAAGCCCCGTTACGGGACTTTTGACAATGAAAAGAATGCTGGTCAACGCGACCCAGCCAGAAGAGCTGCGCGTTGCATTGGTCGATGGGCAACAGCTGTACGACCTCGACATCGAAGCAACGGGCCGCGAGCAGAAAAAATCCAACATCTATAAAGCGAAAATCATCCGCATCGAGCCCAGTCTCGAAGCGGCTTTCGTTGACTACGGCGCCCAGCGCCACGGCTTTTTGCCGCTGAAGGAAATTTCCCGCTCCTACTTCAAGGACCAGGGTAAAGGCACCGGTGGCAATGGCGGCCGGGTCAATATCAAGGACGTCCTGTCCGAAGGCCAGGAACTGGTCGTACAGGTCGAGAAGGAAGAACGTGGTAACAAGGGCGCGGCCCTGACCACCTTCATCAGTCTCGCCGGCCGTTACCTGGTGGCGATGCCCAACAATCCCCGCGCCGGCGGCGTCTCGCGCCAGATTGAAGGCGATGACCGAGACGAAGCCCGCGAGGCCATGTCGGGGCTCGAGATCCCCGAGAACATGGGGCTCATCCTGCGCACCGCCGGAGTCGGCAAATCGACCGAAGAGCTGCAGTGGGATCTCGACTACCTCATGCAGCTGTGGAAGGCCATCGACGAGGCCGCCGAGAGCCGCAAGGCGCCGTTCCTGATCTTCCAGGATCGCAACGTCATCATTCGCGCGGTGCGCGATTACCTGCGCAACGACATCGCCGAGATCCTGGTCGACGACCGCAAGCTCTACGAGCAGGCCCAGGAGTTCATGCAGCAGGTCATGCCGCAGAACATCAACAAGCTCAAGCTGTACGAAGACAGCGTGCCGCTGTTCACGCGCTACCAGATTGAAGGTCAGATCGAGACCGCGTTCGCGCGTTCGGTGCGCCTGCCGAGCGGCGGCTCCATCGTCATCGAGCCCACCGAAGCGCTGATTACCATCGACATCAACTCCTCCAAGGCCACCCAGGGCGGTGACATCGAGGAGACCGCGGCCCGTACCAATCTCGAGGCCGCCGAGGAAATTGGCCGCCAGATGCGCCTGCGCGATCTGGGTGGACTCATCGTCATCGATTTCATCGATATGCAGTCGGCGAAGAATCAGCGTGCGGTCGAGAACACCTTGCGCGATGCGGTCGCGGCCGACCGCGCGCGCGTGCAGATCGGGCGCATTTCGCGCTTTGGCCTGCTGGAGATGTCGCGCCAGCGCCTGCGCCCATCGCTGACCGAGTTCAGCCACGGCGTGTGCCCGCGCTGCGAAGGCGTCGGCACCATACGCAGCGTCAAATCGACCGCCCTCGGCGTACTGCGCCTCATCGAAGAAGAGGCGATGAAGGATTCGACCGTCAAGGTCACCGCCCAGGTGCCAGTCGACGTCGCGACCTTCCTGCTGAACGAAAAGCGCCAGGACGTGACCGGTATCGAGGCGCGTCAGGAAGTGCAGATCCTGCTCATTCCCAACCAGAACCTCGAAACCCCGCACTTCGAGATCCAGCGCATCCGCGAACAGGATCTGCCCAAGATGCGCCAGGGCGAGTCCTATGAAATGGTCAGCGATGTCGAGGCGCCAACCGTCGACCTGACCCGCAGCAAGCCGGCCGCCCCGCAACAGCAGCCGCTGGTCAAGGACGTGGTGCGTGCCACGCCCCAGCCCGAAGCGCCGGTTGCAGCGGCGCCAGCGCCCGCTGCGCCGCGTCCGGGATTCTTCGCCAAATTATTTGGTGGTCTGTTCGGCGGTGGTGAGACCGCACCGGAACCGGCGCAACCGAACCGCGCCCGCAGTGGCGGCGAAGAACGCAGCCGCGGCGGCCGCGATGGCGAGCGCGACGGACGATCTGAAGGCAATCGGCGCAGCCGTGGCGGCGCCAATCGCCGCGGTGGTCAGTCCAACCGCGACGGTGGCAACCGTGACAGCGGCAGTCGCGCCGAACCTGCCGCTCGCGAGGGTGGAAACCGTGACGCTGGTAATCGTGACGGTGGAAACCGCGAGCGTGGCAGTCGCGATGGCGCGCCACGCGAAGTCAACGGCAATCGTGATCCGGCGGCGCGTGACAACGCCAACCGTGACAGCGGCGCGCGCGATACTGCGGTTCGTGAGGGCAGTGGCGGCCGTGAGGGAGCGCCACGCGAGGGTGGTGGTGAACGCCGCAGCCGCCGCGGTCGCGGCCGTGGCAATCGCGACAACGCGCCGGCGGTCGATGCCGAAACGGGCGTCGTCAGCGAGGAGCAAGCCCGCGGTACCGAAAGCGAAGGCAACAGCCCTGGCCGTGGGCGTCGCGATGGTCGCCGTGAGCGTCCGCGCCGCGACGACAGAGCCGATGTCGCGCCGCTGGTAGCCATTGCCGATGACGCAGTGGTCTCCACCGCCGAAGTAGGCGAGGCGCCGACGCACCTGGCCGGCGCTCACGATCTCGACGAGTTCAACACGCCGCGTTACGACTACGACGAAGATCCAACCGAGAGAAACCCCGAGCCGGCGCCGGCCCATGCGGAGTCGCTCGCTGCGGTTGAGGTCGATGCGGGTGCACCGCTCGAGGACAAATCAGTCGTGGTGGCGGTGCAGAACAGATTCGAGTTCGAGCCTTCGGAAGCCCCGACCGTCGTGGCCGAAACGGCAGCCGCTGTCGAGGTCGAGCCTGTGGCGGTCGCCGTGGCAGAAGTGGCGCCGCCGATGGTGGCCGAGGATGAGCCTGACCACGCGCCTGTGGCCCTCGTCGATGAAGAACCGCTACGGCCGACGGCCGATCCGGCCAGTGTGGCACCCATTGCCGCCGCCCATCACGGCGACGACGAGGTCGAACACAAGGCCTGAGCCCGATGACCGCGGTCGCGCAATGCGATCGCGGTCTCGCTACTCCTGCATTTCGCGCGTGGCGCGGAACTGGATGTCCGGAAAGCGCTCCTGCGCCAGCCCCAGATTGACCATGGACGGCGCCAGATAGGCCAACTGGCCCGCGCCATCCATGGCCAGGTACTGGCCCGAATGCGCTTTCAGCTTGTCGATGTCGGCATCCTTGGGCGCCGACACCCAGCGCGCGGTCTGCACCGAGATGGGCTCGAAGATGCAGTCCACCGAGTATTCGTATTTCAGTCGCCACGCCACCACGTCGAACTGCAGCACGCCGACCGCCCCCAGCACGATGTCGTTGCGGTTGATGTAACTGAACACCTGCGCGGCGCCCTCTTCGCACAACTGCGTCAGCCCCTTGATCAGCGCCTTGCTCTTCAGCGGATCGGCGGTGCGCACACGACGAAACATTTCCGGGGCAAAGCTCGGGATGCCGAAGAATTTGAATTTCTCGCCTTCGGTGAAGGTGTCGCCTATCTGGATGGTGCCGTGGTTGTGGATGCCGATGATGTCACCGGCCCAGGCCGATTCAGTGGCATCACGGCCCTGCGCCATGAAGCGGATGGCGTTGGGCAATTGCACCTGGCGGGCGAGGCGTACGTTGTAGAACTTCTTGGTGTCCTGGTACTGCCCCGAGCAGATGCGCACGAAGGCGATGCGGTCGCGATGATTCGGATCCATGTTCGCCTGGATCTTGAACACGAAGCCTGAGAAATTCGCCGAATCGGCCGGCACCAGGCCTTGCGTGGTATTGCGCGGCAAGGGCCCGGGCGCGTACTCGACAAACGCATTCAGCAGTTCACGCACGCCGAAATTACGCAGGGCCGTGCCGAAGAACACCGGCGTAATGCGCCCGGCGAGATAGTCTTCCTCGTTGAATTCGGTGCCAGCGCCTTCGATGAGCTCAATCTCTTCCAGCAACACCTTGATGCTGTCTGGAAAGCGTACCCTCGCCTCCTCCAGTGAGATTTGTTCGGCTTCCTCGCGCTGGTCATTGTCACCGCCGCGCACGTAGGGGATGACGGTGCGCGTGCGAAAATCAAAGATGCCATCGAAGTGCTGCCCGGAGCCGAGCGGCCAGGTCACGGGCGCGCATTTGATCTTCAGCACCGTCTCGATTTCATCGAGCAGGTCGAGCGGATCGCGCGCATGGCGATCAAGCTTGTTGATGAAGGTGATGACCGGCGTATCGCGCAGCCGACACACGTCCAGCAACTTGATGGTGCGGTCTTCCACGCCACGCGCGGCATCGATGACCATCAAGGCCGAATCGACCGCGGTCAGGGTGCGGTAGGTGTCTTCCGAGAAATCCTCGTGGCCGGGCGTGTCGAGCAGATTGATGACGCGGTCGCGATAGTCGAACTGCATCACCGAGGAGGTCACGGAAATGCCGCGCTGCTTTTCGATTTCCATCCAGTCCGACGTCGCGTAGCGGGCACTCTTGCGCGCCTTGACGGTGCCTGCGACATTGATTGCGCCACCCAGCAGCAAGAGCTTCTCGGTGACCGTGGTCTTGCCGGCGTCGGGGTGGGAGATGATGGCGAACGTACGGCGACGCGCGATTTCGTGATGACTGGTGGACATGATCTGCTGCGTTGAATGGAGAAACGAATTGGTCAGGGCAATGGCGAGCGGGGAGCGCGTCCGCTCAACGGCCTTCGAGAATCACGTAGGCGACCGCGAAGCCGCCCTCGTCGGTCAGGGAAATATGGCTGGCGCAAATGCCCATCTCGGCGAACAGCACGGCCGCCTGGCCGGATACCGCGAGATTGGGCTTGCCGCTCGGCGAATGCACCACGTACATCTGGCGCGGCGCGATGCCTTGCCTGAAGCCGGTGCCCAGCGCCTTGGAGGTGGCCTCCTTGGCGGCAAAGCGCATGGCGAGAAAACGCCCCGGGTTACGTGCGCGTGCGAAATCGCGCAGTTCGCTGTCGGACAGGATGCGTTCCGGAAAGCGCATGCCGAAACGTTCATAGCTTTCGCTGAACCGGCGAATCTCCGCCATGTCGACGCCGATACCGCGAATCACCTGGCGGCCTTCCGCATGGCCAGCTTCATCTCCTCGACCGCACTGATCATGCCGACGAATAAGGCGCGGGCCACGATCGAATGACCGATGTTCAGATCTCGTATGGACGGGATGGCCGCGATGGCGGCAACGTTCTCATAGTGAAGTCCATGACCGGCATTGACGATGAGACCCGCCGCCGCGGCCCGCGCCGCGCCGGCCTCGAGCAGCGCCAACTGCCGGGCCTGCTGCGTGGCATCCGTGGCGTCGGCATAGGTGCCGGTATGTAACTCGATGGCCGCCACCCCGAGGCGCGCTGCCGCATCAATCTGCGCGTCGTCAGGGTCGATGAACAACGATACCTCCATACCGGCGCGCGCCAGGTGCGCGCATAGTGGCGCGAGTTGCTCATAGCAGCCCACGACGTCGAGCCCGCCCTCGGTGGTCAACTCGGCGCGCCGCTCCGGCACGATGCAGCATGCCCACGGACGCACCGCACAGGCAATGGACACCATTTCATGGGTAGCCGCCATTTCGAGGTTCATGGGCACTTCGAGCGTGCGTCGCAACTGGTGAACGTCGGTGTCCTGGATGTGACGACGGTCTTCGCGCAGATGGATGGTGATGCTGTCGGCGCCGCCGACTTCGGCAGCGCGCGCGGCGATGGCCAGATCGGGATAAGCGGTACGGCGCGCCTGGCGCAGGGTCGCGACGTGGTCGATGTTCACTCCGAGCTTCATGGTTGCGAGTCTCTGCGGCGACGGGCGCCTGGTGGTCGAAAATGCCGCCGCAATTCTACGGCTTTCCGGCGGCCTGCGCTTCGAAGAGCTTGCGCGAGGTCAAAGGCCGGCCATCGAGATGGTGGTTGAGCACGTGTCGCATCAGCCGTTTGGCTTCCCGCAGCGCCTCGGCCGACAGCGTCTCGTCCAGCCCCAAGGCCAGCAATGTCGCGCCGCGCACGCGGATGCCGGTGGCCTCGGGACCTATCGGCACCGGGCCACGCTCAACGTCATAGTGGTAGCAGCCCTCCGCTGCCAATGGCTGGTCGCTGTCCGCTTCGCAGTCGAGTTGCAGGCCGAAGCCGAGCGCGTCGAGCAATTGCTTTTCAAAGCGCCGCAAAGTCATCTCGATGGCGCTGTCGCCAGTCAGCGCGGCCAGCGCATCGCAGTAGATCTCGAACAGCGCCTGGTTCGGGTCGTGGCTGGCGGTCAGACGCATGACCAGCTCATTGACGTAGAACAGGCAATACAGGCGCTCGCCCGCCAGCAGCGGCGGATGCGCCACGGGCTCGGCGCGCACGAGATTCATGAGTTCGCCGCGTCCGCCGAACTGCAGGCGTAACGGTGTCAGGGGTTGCAGGCTGGCGGCCAGCACCGAATTGCGGCGCAAGGCGCCGCGCGCCACCGCCGCCACGCGCCCGCGCGTCTCGGTCAGGAATTCGACAATGAGGCTGGTTTCGCGATAGCGGCGGCTGTGCAGCACGTAGCCTGAGTCGCTGGAGGTCTCTGCGCCCATGCTAGGGAGCGGTCATGTGCAGGTGCGAATTCATTCACACATTGAAGCCGATTTTGATGCGCTTCGCCGCCGCATTGAATGTGCGAATGAATTCGCACCTGTCATGGGGCCATTGCTCTCTCAGTCACCCAGCCCCAAGGGCTGCATGGCCTCGGCGCTGTCGGTCCACCCGCGGCGGGTCTTGACCCATACGCGTAGAAACACCCTCCGCTGCAGCAGTTGCTCGAGATCCTGACGCGCTTCGGTCGAGATGCGCTTCAATAACTCGCCGTCCTTGCCGATCACGATCGACTTCTGGCTGTCACGCTCGACCCAGATGGTGGCGAGAATGCTGGTCAGGTTGTCCTCGTCCTTGAAGTCGTCGATCAGCACGGTGGTGCGATAAGGCAACTCATCGCCGAGAAAACGCAGCGTCTTCTCGCGGATGATCTCGCTGGCGAAAAAGCGTTCCGGGCGGTCCGTAATCTGATCGTGGGGATACAGATGCGCACGTTCCGGCATCGCCCTGCTGAGCTCATTGACGAGATCATCAACACCCGAGCCCGTGCGCGCGCAAATGGGAATGATGGCGGCGAACTCCTTGTCGGCGCTGAGTTGCGCAATCAAGGGCAGCAGGTCGGCTTTTGATTTCAACAGGTCGTGCTTGTTGAGCGCGAGCACGATGGGCAGGCCTGCGTCGCTCAGCATCTGATAGACGGTTTGATCGTCGGCATGCCAGTAGCGCGCATCGGCCACCAGCACGGCCCTGTCGACATCGCCGAGGGCGTGACGCACCTGGCGATTCATCTGGCGATTGAGTTCGTTCTTCGGATGTCTCTGCCAGCCTGGCGTATCGACGAACACCAACTGGGTATGGTCCGCGGTCTTGACGCCGAGGATCTGATAGCGCGTGGTCTGCGGCTTGCGCGACGTGATGCTGAGCTTCTGGCCGAGGATGCAGTTGAGCAAGGTCGACTTGCCGACGTTGGCGCGACCGACGATGGCGACCAGGCCGCAGCGTTCCACCGGGCTCGTCATCGCGGATTCAACAACTGCAGCGTAGCGCGCGCCGCCGCCTGCTCGGCCTTGCGCCGCGTCGGGCCGTTGGCGACGACGGGCTCAGGCAGGCTGTCGACCTGGCAACTCACTGTGAATACCTGTTGGTGGGACGGGCCCGAAATATCCATGGTCTTGTACTCCGGCAGGCTGCGACGCCTGCTCTGCAGAAATTCCTGCAAAGCGGTCTTGGCGTCTTTGCGCGTGCTGTCAGGATCGATACTGGTCAGTCGGCTTTCGAGCAGACGCAGTACGGTGTTGCGGCAGGCATCCATGCCGCCATCGAGATAGATGGCGCCAAGCAATGCTTCAACGGCGTTGGCGAGGATCGAATCGCGACGCCAACCGCCGCTCTTCAACTCTCCTTCGCCCAGACGTATCAGATCGCCAAGGTCGAGGCCTCGCGCCACTTCGGCAAGGCTTTCGCGATTGACCAGCGTCGCGCGGGTACGCGTCAACTGTCCTTCGTCGGCATCCGGAAATTGCGAAAACAGGTATTCGGCTACCACCATGCCCAGCAAGGCGTCACCCAGGAATTCGAGCCGTTCGTTGTGGCGGGCACCCACGCTGCGATGCGTGAGGGCGCGCGTCAGCAGGCTCTCGTCCTGGAAGGCATAGCCCAGAGTGCGCAGGATTTTCCCGGCGATTTTCTGCAAAACCTGGCTTTCAGTCGGTCTTGACCGGACCGAATTCCTTGACGTTGCGGTAATTCATGATGACGTCGAGATTGCCGAACAAGGGTGCGCGGATCTCGTATTCGATCATCACCACCTTGTCGTTGGTGCCTTTCTTCTTGCCGACCGTCACCACTTTGGACAGGCCCGGCGTATCGAAGCGATCCACATCGCTGACATCAAACTGGCGCATCAGCGCCTGCACCACTTCGCCCTTGCTCATGCGGGCCGCATCAGGATTGGAGCCGAGGTGCTCCATCGCCTGGTCGACCTTCATTTTTTCGTTGTAGACCGGCCACAGCTTCATGGCCAGCAGCGCGGCGGCGCCAAGCACGATGCAGCCCGTGATCAGACCGCTCAAGGTGATGCCACGTTGACGTCGCTTGGAAATCATTTTCTATCCCCCCGTTGCTCAGTGAATCATGGAGCCGATGCGCTTCACGTCCGGCCCGCTGTCCCAATTCATCCAGATGAAGAACGCACGTCCGACCAGGTTCTGGTCGGGCACGTAACCCCAGTAGCGCGAATCACGGCTGTTGTCGCGATTGTCACCCAGCACGAAGTAATGGCCGGCAGGGACCTTGAATTCGCCATTGGGAGAGCCCGCGCCGGGCGTCAACAGGATGTCGTGCTCAACGTCGCCGAGGTGCTCTTGGAACATCATGGCGCCGGTGCTCGACGTTGCGGATCGTACACCGACGTAGGTGCCCTTCGAAACCGACTCCACCAGTTGGTCGTTGATGTACACGGCCTTGTCTACGTAGCGCACGGTGTCGCCCGGCAGGCCGACGATGCGTTTGATGAAAGGCGTCGAGGGGTCGAGCGGATAGCGAAACACCACCACGTCACCACGCTTGGGTTGGCCGAGTTCGATGACCTTGCGATTGAGCACCGGCAGACGGATGCCGTAGTCGAATTTGTTGACGAGGATGAAGTCACCGATGAGCAGGGTCGGAATCATCGAGCCGGACGGGATACGGAACGGCTCGACCACAAATGAACGCAGCAACAGCACCACCAGAAAGATTGGAAAGAAAGATCGTGCATAGTCGACCAGCCATGGCAATTCCGGTGGCTCGAGCGCGGTCGAGCCTTCGCCCGCGGGCGCCTGCGCACGTGCGGCGCGGGCCCGCGCCGGCGCGAACATCAAACTGTCACACGCCCAGATGATGCCGCTGACGAACACCAGCAAGGTCAGAATCGCGGCGAACTCCCAGATCATGGTGTCTTGCCTACTTTCAGCACCGCCATGAATGCTTCCTGCGGAATTTCGACCGAGCCGAATTGTTTCATGCGCTTCTTGCCTTCCTTCTGCTTCTCCAACAGCTTGCGTTTACGCGTCGCGTCACCGCCGTAGCACTTGGCCGTGACGTTCTTGCGCAGGGCCTTGACCGTCTCACGCGCGATGATCTTGGAACCGACCGACGCCTGGATGGCGATGTCGAACATCTGGCGCGGAATCAGCTCGCGCATCTTGGCGGTCAGTTCACGGCCGCGGCGCTGGGCCAGGTCGCGATGCACGATGATCGACAGTGCGTCGACTTTCTCACTGTTGATCAGGACGTCAATCTTGACCATGTCGGCGGCCTGGTAGCGCGAGAAGTTGTAGTCCATGGACGCGTAACCGCGACTGACGGACTTCAGGCGGTCGAAGAAATCCGTGACCATCTCGGCCATCGGCAACAGATAACTCACCGACACCTGTCCGCCGACGAAATTGAGCTTGGTCTGCGCGCCGCGCTTCTCGATGCACAGGCTGATGATATTGCCGAGGTAGTCCTGCGGCACCAGGATGTCGACCGTGATCAGCGGTTCGCGAATCTCTTCGATGATGCTCGGTTCCGGCAGGTGCGCAGGATTGTCGATGTAGCGCGTTTCACCATTGCGCATCACCAGTTCATACACGACGGTTGGCGCGGTGGTGATGAGATTGATGTTGTATTCGCGTTCGATGCGCTCCTGGATGATCTCCATGTGCAGCATGCCGAGGAAGCCGCAACGGAAACCGAAGCCGAGCGCCTCGGAAGTTTCGGGCTCGTAATGCAGGGCCGCATCGTTCAAGCGCAGCTTGGCGAGCGCCTCGCGAAACGCCTCATAGTCGCCCGAGTCGATGGGATACAGACCGGCAAATACGTTGGGCTTCGATTGCTTGAAGCCGGGCAGCGGCTCGCTGGCCGGGCGCGCCGCGCCGGTGATGGTGTCGCCGACCGGAGCACCATCGATTTCCTTGATGCCGGCCACCAGGTAACCGACTTCACCGGTCAGCAATGCGCTCTTCTTGACGCGCTTGGGCGTGAAGATGCCGACCTCGTCGACGTCATGGTCGCGGCCGGTCGACATCATGCGGATGCGGCTCTTCTGATGCAGTTCGCCATCGAACACGCGCACCAGCGACACCACCCCGAGATAGTTGTCGAACCAGGAATCGATGATGAGGGCCTTGAGCGGTGCATCGACGCTGCCGGTGGGCGCCGGTACGCGTTCGACCAGTTGTTCGAGCAGATCAGCGATGCCTACCCCGGTCTTGGCGCTGACATGGATGGCATCCGTGGCGTCGATGCCGATGATGTTTTCGATTTCGGCGCTGACCCGGTCGGGCTCCGCCGACGGCAGGTCTATCTTGTTCAGAACCGGGATTACTTCCAGGCCCTGATCGACTGCCGTATGGCAGTTGGCGACCGACTGCGCTTCCACGCCCTGCGCCGCATCCACCACCAGGAGCGCGCCTTCGCAGGCGGCCAGGGAGCGCGACACTTCGTAACTGAAGTCGACGTGGCCGGGGGTGTCGATGAAATTCAGCAGATAGGTCTTGCCGTCACGCGATTTGAAATCAAGGCTGACGCTCTGGGCCTTGATGGTGATGCCGCGTTCACGCTCGATGTCCATGGAGTCCAGCACCTGGGCTTCCATCTCGCGTTCTTCCAAGCCGCCGCACATCTGAATGAAGCGGTCGGCCAAGGTCGATTTGCCGTGGTCGATGTGGGCAATGATGGAAAAATTGCGGACGTTTCGATTCGGGGGCTGCATGGTGCTCCGGTGGGCGGCGGGCGGTTCGCCCGAGAAGCACGCGATTCTAACGCAGACTGTCGCTGGACACGATGCCGCTACGGACTTTGCGGCCGCTCGACGCGGGCCAGTGCCGCTGCCGCGCGCTCGGCGCGGAAGCGGAATGCGCAGATCTCCTCGTCCCCCACCAGCAGCAAGGGCACGCGCAGGCCATAGCGTGCGGCCAGCACGGGCGACGAATCGACATTCACCACGTCCAGCCTGAAGTGGCCGCGACCCGCCTCCCAGGCCATGAGCGCCGTTTCGAAGCTTACGCACAGCGGGCAATCGAGCCGGGTCATCAAGGTCCAGCGCGGCGCGGCCTCGGCGGCCGCATCACGCCCGCAGGCATCAGCCATCCTTGCCCGGCACCTTCATGGCCAGGAACAGCGGTCCGCCCTGTCGCTGAATGAGAATGGGCACGGTCTTACCCGGTGTCAGGGCCTCGACCTGCTCGCGGAAATCCTTCAGGCCGGCAATCTTGCGATTATTGAGCTGCAGGATGATGTCGCCGCTGCGCAGGCCCGCGCTATAGGCCGGACCATCGGCGATGTCTTCGATGAGCACGCCGCCGTCGTTGACCTGCGCCTGTTCGCGCTGCTGCTTGGTGGGCTCGGTCACCGCGATTTTGAGCTTGGCATCGAGCTTGGATTTCTCCTTCTGGGCGCCCTCCGCGACTTCCGGCTGCTCTTCCGGCAACGCGCCTATCTCGATGGTGGACTTCTGGCGCTTGCCGTCGCGAATGAGTTCGACCGCAATCTTGTCGCCGACATGGGTGTTGCCCACCATCGGTGGCAGATCGGACGAGCGTTCGATATTGGCGCCGCTGAAGCTGAGAATGATGTCGCCGGTGCGCAGGCCGGCCTTTTCCGCCGGGCTGCCGTCCAGCACCTTGGAGACCAAGGCGCCGGTCGGCTTCTGCATGCCGAAAGATTCAGCGAGCTCCGAGGTCACGTCCTGGATCAGGACGCCCAGCCAACCACGCGTGACGCTGCCGTGATCGCGCAATTGCTGGTAGACGTTCAGCACCACCTGGATGGGGATCGCGAACGACACGCCCATGAAGCCGCCGGTGCGGCTGTAGATCTGTGAATTGACGCCGACCACCTCGCCCTTGAGATTGAACAGGGGGCCGCCGGAATTGCCGGGATTGATGGCGACGTCGGTCTGGATGAAGGGTACGTAGTTTTCGTTGGGCAGGCTGCGGCCCTTGGCACTGACGATGCCCGCCGTCACCGAATAATCGAAACCGAAAGGCGAACCGATGGCCAGCACCCATTCGCCGACTTCGAGCTTGTCGGAATCGCCCGGGGTGATGGTCGGCAGATCTTTGTCGGTGTCTATTTTCAGCACCGCGACGTCGCTGCGCTGATCGGAGCCGATGAGCTTGGCCGCATGCTCGCTGCGATCGGACATGCGCACGATGATCTCGTCCGCCTCGCGCACCACGTGATAGTTGGTGATGATGTAGCCGTCCTTGCTCAGGATGAAGCCCGACCCCAGGGACGAGCGCGGATCCTGACCACCGGGCCCCCCGGGACCGCCGTCCGGACCGCCCGGCCCTTCATCGCCGAAAAAGTGCCGGAAGAAATCACCCAGCGGCCCATCCTGCGGGATGTCGGGCATGTTGAGCCCGGGCGGCAGGCGCTCGCTGAGCTTGGCGGCTTTCATGGTGGTGCTGATGTTGACCACCGCCGGGCTGTTCTTCTTGGCCAGCACGGTGAAATCCGGCAGGCGCACTTCCTGGGCCTGCACTGCGACTTGGCCCACCAGACTCACGGCCGCAATCACGGCCAGCATCAATGCTCTCATCGTCACTCCATCAATCGTTGGTCTTGGCTACCGAGGTCGCGATGCGTTTGACCGTCAGCAACGGCACTTCGCCCACCACGGTGATCTGGTGCATGTCATCCAGGCGGCTGAAGGCGTTCACTGCGCCGCGCGAGGATTGGCCGCGCAGCGCGCGCTTTTCATCGTCGACCGCCTCGACGAACACCGACACCATCGCCAGTCCGTCGGAATAGACCAGGTGATTGACCGGGCCGCGCTTGTCTTCCATCTGCTGCAGGCTGCTTTCCTTGAACTCGAAGCCCGGCGGCAACCACGCTGCCTGCCACTCCGGTGCGGCCGGCGCTTCGTCGCGCGGGTCGTCGATATCGCCATCATCGTCGGTTCGCCAACTGAACGATGCGCCCTTGAGACCGGGCAACAGCCGTTCTGCGCCAATATCGCCGTTCACTTCAATCTGCGTGAACTGCACTTGTTCGAGCGACTTGCCATCGCCGTTCAGGATGGCCGACTTCAGCAACAGCTTGGTCTCGTCGTCCAACCACAGGCGGTAACCGTAACGGTCCGGCGCGCGCGGCGTGACCGTCACCACCATGGCGTTGCGTCCGGCCACGCGGTCCTGCCCTTCGACCGCGAACACGTAGCTGCCGCGCAGCTTTTCCACCGGCGCCGAAAAGCCGATGCCGATGATGTCACGCGGGGGGTTCTTGTCGGGCGCCGCGCCGCTGTCGTCCGCTGACAGGCAGGTCACCGTCGTGCCGTTGCGTATCACTTCGCGGGCCGGACCGGACAGCGAGATCAGGCGCTCGCTTTCGACGTCGTCGGCGTAGCGGTGAATGAGCCGCATGCTTTCCAGCTGGTCGCCGCGCTGGTAAACGAATACGCCATCGTAGCTGAGCGTGCGGGTGGCCTCGTGCATGGTTGCAAGCGCGGCTTCCGCCGTCGGCCCGGCCGCGCCTGCGCCACAGCACCACAACGCGGCGAGCAGGGCTGCCGCGGCGCTCCCTCGGCGGCCCTCAGGGCCGTTCGAAACCAACGATGTGGACATAGGAGTGCATGCCGGGGACGCTCTGCTGCGCGCGCTTGTCATTGAAGTCGTAGAGGTAGACGTTCATGCGCCGCTCCGCTTCATCGTCTCGCACCATGGCGGTCTGGCTGATGTTGGCGGTTGGCAGTGGTTCGATGCTGGGTGACGGTGCAAGGCCGCCGACCGGCTGCGCGATGGGGGCGACGCTGGTCGCGCCTGCCGGCGGCGCGGTGGCGGTGCCGAGCGCGACGGCTGTCGGCTGCGCCTCGCCACCTGGCCGGGGCGAGGCGACGATCAGTGCGACCGCGGCCAGCGCGGCGGCGGCAGCCAGACCGAGGCCGGTGCGTGGCACGCTGCGCGCAGGCGCTGGTTTTGTTTGTATCCGGGTCGGGAAAGGCACGATGTTGTCGGCTTGCGGGCGGGCAGTCGCGGCGGCGGTCAGTTCGGAGCTCGCGCGCAGGGCGTCCCCCAGCAGGTGGTAGCGTGCCCAAGTGCCGCGCGCCTCGGGTTCGGCCAGAAGTTGGCCTACCGCTTCCCGGGTCTCGTCACCGGGCAGTTCGTCATCCATCAGGGCTGAGAGTCGTTCATCATTCATGGTCCCGCACCTCGTCAATCTTCCAGCAGCGGTTTCAATCGCAGGTCCACGGCCTCGCGCGCGCGGAATATGCGCGAGCGTACCGTGCCTATCGGACAATCCATGACTGTCGCTATTTCTTCGTAACTCAGGCCGTCCACTTCACGCAGCATGATGGCGGTGCGCAAATCGTCGGGCAATTTGCTGATCGCATCAATCACGGTCAGACGGATCTCTTCGGTCAACAGCAGACGTTCGGGCGTCTCGAGCGTGGACTGCATGTCCTCGATCTCGAACTGCTCGCCATCCTCATTACTGCCGAGATCGACGTCGCTGGGACGCCGGGACGCCGCCACCAGGTGGTTTTTCGCGGTGTTGATCGCGATGCGATACAGCCACGTATAAAACGCACTCTCGCCTCGGAAGTTCGGCAGCGCCCGGTAAGCCTTGATGAACGCGTCCTGGGCAACGTCAAGGGCATCGGCAGGCTCGCGTACATAGCGGCCTACGAGTTTGACGATGCGGTGCTGATACTTGAGTACCAACAGATCGAATGCGGACTTGTCACCGTGCTGTACCCGCGCCACCAATTCGGTATCGGTCATGCTGTCGCCCATCGCCGCACTATGCCTGTATCATGGCGCTGGCGCCGGGCGCAAACTCAAATCGGTTGACCATCAGGGGCTGGGTAAGTTCGTGGTGGCACAGGATCGGTCCAGGCACAAATTTTAGCAAGCGCAAACGCAGACCCGGGTCATCGGCCCGGTCTCGTGGTTGGCAAGACTTGAGGACGCCCGCCCAAGTTCCGTGGCGCCTCGTTTGGAAACACCCAATGACCCGATCGGAATCCTGCGATGTCATGGTCATCGGCAGCGGCGCTGCCGGTTTGTCCCTGGCCCTGACACTCGCCGCGCGCAACCACCGCGTGGTGGTGCTGAGCAAAAACGAGGCCAGTGAAAGCGCGACGCTATACGCCCAGGGCGGCGTGTCGGCGGTGATGGATCATGCCGATTCCATCGAATCGCACATCGAAGACACCCTCATCGCAGGCGCCGGACTGTGCCGGCGCGACGCCGTCGAATTCATCGTGCGCCACGGCCGCGAGCGCATCGAATGGCTGATCGCCCAGGGCGTGCCCTTCACCACCCGCACCTCGAAGTCGGGCGCCGTGGAAGTGCATCTGACCCGCGAGGGCGGCCACAGCCATCGACGCGTGGTGCACGCGGCCGACGCCACCGGCCGCGCCATCGAAACGACCCTGCTGGAACGGGTGCGCGGCAACCCCAACATCACCCTGCTGGAACGGCACATGGCCATCGACCTGGTCAGCTCCGGCAAGCTCGGCACGGTGCCCGATCGCTGCGTGGGCGCCTATGTGTTCGACGTCGAGCACCAGCAGGTCAAGACCATCGCCGCGCGCTGCTGCGTGCTGGCGACCGGCGGCGCCGGCAAGGTCTACCTCTATACCAGCAATCCGGACGTGGCGACGGGTGACGGCATCGGCATGGCGTGGCGCGCTGGCTGCGCCATCGCCAACATGGAATTCGTGCAATTCCATCCGACCTGCCTCTACCACCCGCAGGCCAAGACCTTCCTCCTGACCGAGGCGCTGCGTGGCGAGGGCGGCGTGCTGCGGCTCGAGAACGGCGAACGCTTCATGCCCAAATTCGACGCGCGCGCCGAGCTCGCGCCGCGCGACATCGTGGCGCGCGCCATCGACCACGAGATGAAACGCCTGGGCCTCGATTGCGTGTACCTCGACGTCACCCACAAGCCGCGCGAGTTCATCCTCGAACACTTCCCGACCGTGTATGAAGAATGTCGCAAGTACGGCATTGATATGACGGTCGACCCCATCCCGGTAGTGCCGGCCGCCCATTATTTATGTGGCGGCGTGGTCACCGATACCCAGGGTCGCACTTCCCTGCCCGGCCTCTACGCCATCGGCGAAGTGGCCTGCACCGGTCTGCACGGCGCCAACCGCATGGCCAGCAACTCCCTGCTCGAATGCCTGGTGATGGGCGACGCGGCGGCGGCTTCGATCCTGACGGCCCTGGACACCCACGAGCCTGCCATCGACATCCCGCCGTGGGATGAGAGCCAGGTGACCGATGCCGATGAAGAGGTGGTGGTGTCCCACAACTGGGACGAGCTCAGGCGTCTCATGTGGGACTACGTCGGCATCGTGCGCACCACCAAGCGCCTTCAGCGTGCGCGTCGGCGGGTCGAGCTGCTGCATGCCGAAATCAGCGAGTTTTACGGGAATTTCCGCGTGACGGGCGATCTCATCGAGTTGCGCAACCTCGTGCAGGTGGCTGAACTCATCATCCGTGCCGCGCTCAAGCGCCGCGAAAGCCGCGGTCTGCATTACACCCTGGATTACCCCGCCACCGACGACGCCAACTACCGTCGCGACACGGTGCTGCGCGCCGGCGACTTCAGTTGATTGAGGCGGAGAACGGCATGAGCACGACGGGCGAGTTGGCGGGCAAGACCGTTCTCATCACCGGCGCGAGCCGCGGTATCGGTCAGGCGGTCGCGATGGCGGCGGCGGCGGCCGGCGCAACCACAATTCTGTGTGCCCGCGACGTGCCGGCGCTGGAGCGTATCGCGGATACCATCGAGGCTGCGGGCTCGCCGGCGCCGATACTCGCGCCCGTCAATCTCGAAGCCGCCAGCCTCGCCGACTATGGCGAACTGGCCGAGCTCATCGCCTCGCGCTGCGGCTGCCTGGACGGGCTGGTATTCAATGCCGCCGCCCTTGGCGAACTCGCGCCGCTGGCCACCTATGACCCGGTCACCTGGGCGCGAGTGTTTCAAGTCAACGTGCACAGCGTGTTTTTGATGCTGCAGGTGCTGTTGCCGCTGACCGTGGCGGCGCCGTCGGCCAGTGTGCTGTTCACGCTCGCCGCCGAGGGCATGGGCGGCAAGCCGCACTGGGGCGCCTACGGTGCGTCCAAGTTTGCACTGCGCGGGGTGTTCGAAATGCTGGCTGCCGAGCACATCAATACGCACCACCTGCGCATCAATGCGCTGCTGCCACCGCCGACACGCACGCGTCTGCGCCAGGCCGCCTATCCCGCCGAGCATCCTGGCTCACTCGCCGACCCGGACCGCATCGCGCCCTACTTCATCGAACTGCTGAGCCCGCGAAGCGCGGAGGCGCGCGGACGCTTGGTGTCCATTCCTGCCGCCTGAGGCGCCTGTCGAGCGGCAAAGATTGCCGCCAAGCTGCGGATCTCCGTCACCAATCCGTCTCAAGGCCTTGAAATTGGCGTCGGGAATTTGACCTTCGGCGGCGTTACGTGCCCGTGCAGCCCACGCCACCCCGTGGTTCAAGCGGCAAAAATCCGCGCAGCGCGAGGGTTTTTACGTCCGCGCATCGTTTCCTACGTAGTTGGCACAATTCTCGCAGAGCCAACCCCGCCTAACTCAGGATGTGGCTGGGAACGAAAACGATGAGCACACCAATCAAACAAGTGATCGGCGCTGAACCTTGGCGCAGCGGCGCATTTGTCAACGAAATCCTGCCCTTCACCGCTGACCAGGTGAGCAGCAAGGACATCGTGTCCGACGCGACCAAATTACGCATTGCCAACGCGCTGCAATCCAGCCTGTACGTACGCGACGTGATACGCGGCTTCGCCCGCGAAGTGCGGCGTATGGTGCGCGGCGTGTCGGTACGCTACCGAAACAGCGTGCAGAAGGTCTCGATAGACGACGGCACCCGCGAACTCAACACCTACACCTACGAGCTCACCCTGGTCGGTCGTTACCTCGGCGAGATCACGTTTTCCCGCGCCAGTGCACTGGTCGAGAGTGAACTGCAGGTCCTGGAAGTTTTGTTGTGCACGCTCATCTATCCGCTGCGCAACTCGCTGCAGTACGAACGCGCGCTCAAGATTGCGCTCAAGGATCCGCTGACCGGCGTCAACAACCGCGCCATGCTGAGCGCGCAGTTGAAGCATCACATCTCGCTCGCCCAGCGCCAGCTCTCACCCCTGTCACTGCTGATCATCGACATCGACCACTTCAAGACCATCAACGATCGCTTCGGCCATATCGTCGGCGACGTGGTGTTGACCCAGATAGCCAATCAAATCGTCAAATGCACGCGCACCAGTGACGGCGTCTACCGGTACGGCGGCGAAGAGTTCGTAGTCATTCTGCCGAGCACCGGCACCGCCGGCGCGGAACTGCTGGCGGAGCGCATCCGCGGTGAAATCGAGGCCATGCAGGTTGATTCTCTGCCGCCGGCCGAACGCGTCACGGCCAGCATCGGCGTCGCCCATTTCGTCAACGGCGAATCCCATGGCGAGCTCATGCAGCGTGCCGACGATCTGCTCTTGATCGCCAAGCGCGGCGGCCGCAATCGCGTGGTGGTGGCTGACCCTAGCTGGGATCCGCAGCCGGCGCAGTCAAGCAGTCTTTAATTCTTGCCGGCTCGGCGAGCAGCGCTTCGAGCGCCGCCTCGTCCAGCACCGGTATGCCCAAGGCCAGCGCCTTGTCGAGTTTACTGCCCGCCTCTTCGCCGGCGACCACCAGGTCGGTTTTTTTCGAGACTGAACCCGCGACATGGGCGCCCAGCGCCTGCAGCCTGGCCTTGGCCTCGTCCCGGCTCAAGTTCGGCAAGGTGCCGGTCAAGACCACCGTCACGCCCTTCAGCGGCAATTGCTCGGCTGGCGCCACTTCGAATTCAGGCCAGTGCACACCCCGTTCGATGAGTTGCTCGAGCACCTCGAGATTGCCCGCATCGGCGAACCAGGCCGCGATGCTTGCCGCCACCACCGGCCCGATGTCATTGACCGTTTCCAGCTCTTCCACGCTCGCCGCGCGAATGCGCTCGAGGCGACCAAAAGCCGCCGCCAGGTTGCCGGCGGTCGCCTCGCCGACCTCGCGTATGCCGAGCCCATGCAGCAGGCGCGGCAGACTGGTGGCCTTGCTCTGCTCGATCGCGGCGATGACATTGGCGGCGGACTTGTCGCCCATGCGCTCGAGCGCGGCCAGTTGCTCGACCGTCAGCGTGTAGAGATCGGCCACGGTCGAAACTAGACCCGCCTGCACCAGTTGCTCGATGAGCTTTTCACCGAGACCCTCGATGTCGAGGGCGCGTCGCGAGGCGAAATGGATGATGGCCTGCACGCGCGCCGCCAACGCCTGGTCGGGGACACTCTCCGGCAATTCATAGGGCACGCTGTCGGCCGGTCGCTCTTCGAGCACCACCCGCACCACCTCGGGAATCACATCGCCGGCGCGTCGCACCACCACCAGATCCCCGACGCGCACATCCTTGCGGCGAATTTCGTCGGCGTTGTGCAGGGTCGCATTGGTGACGGTGACACCGCCCACCAATACCGGTTCGAGCCGCGCCACGGGCGTCAGCGCCCCCGTGCGGCCAACCTGCACGTCTATCCCGAGTACGCGCGTGGTGCGCTCATCGGGAGGAAACTTGAAGGCCACGGCCCAGCGCGGCGCGCGCGCCACGAAGCCCAACTGCTCCTGCTGTGCGAGCGCGTTGACCTTGTAGACGATGCCGTCGATTTCATAGCCGAGCGCGGCGCGGCGCGCGCCGAGCTCGCGGTAGTAGGCCAGTGCCTGCTCGACCCCCGACACCACGCGGCTCTCGGGCGACACGCGCAGGCCGAGCTCGCGTAAAAACGCCAGTGTTGCCCACTGCGTGGCGGGCCGTGCGCTGTCGTCGAACTGACCGATGCCGTAACAGCACATGGTCAGCGGGCGCGTGGCGGTGATGCGGGCGTCGAGCTGGCGCAGGCTGCCGGCCGCCGCGTTGCGCGGATTGGCGAAGGTCTTGAGCCCGGCGGCTTCCTGGCGCGCATTCATGGCATGGAAGCCGCGCTTGTCCATGTAGATCTCGCCGCGCACTTCGATCAGCGCCGGCGCCGCGCGCAGGCGCAGCGGAATGGCGCGAATGGTGCGCACATTGGCGGTGACGTCTTCACCGGTTGTGCCGTCACCGCGGGTGGCGGCGCGGACCAGCAGACCGTGTTCGTAGATGAGACTGATGGCGAGACCGTCGAGCTTCGGTTCAGCGACGAACTCGAGGTGCTCGAGGCCAAGCTGCTCGGCGCAGCGACGATGGAAATCGCCGAATTCCTCGGCGTCGAAAACGTTCGACAGCGACAGCATGGGCAAGGGATGACGCACCGGCGTGAACTGCGTGGCCGCCGCGCCGCCGACCCGCTGGGTAGGCGAGTCGGCGCTCACGAGTTCCGGGTGGCGCGCTTCGAGCTCTTCCAGCTCGCGCATCAACGCGTCGTAATCGGCGTCCGCGATCAGCGGGTCGTCGAGCACGTAGTACTGGTGACTGTGTCGCTCGAGTTCGGCTTTCAGCGATTGCGCGCGGGCGCGCGCGGCGTCACTGGCGGCCATGGGCGAAGCGTGCCGCACGCTTGCGCAAGCGTGCGATGCTGGGCGGGTCGAGCAGGTTCTTGGGGTCGACGTAAAGTTCGCCGCCGGTCAGTTCGGTCAGTCGCTGCGCGGTGTTCAACAGCAGTTCGAACGCCACCGGCCCGTCCAGCGGGCCAGGCAACTGCAGAAACAGTGCGACGCCGGCGGTGCGAAAGGCTTCAATCCTGCGCATGTCGAAAGTGCCGGGTTCGAACATGTTGGCGGCGCTGAATACCGGTGTCTGACACTTCAGTTCGCCGGCGCCGAAGTGATGGAAGATGGCCATCTCGCCAAACTGCATGCCCACCGAATTGAGCGCCTTGACCAAGGTCGTGCCGCTGAATTCCTTGCCTTCATGGGCGCGCACGTAGAGCGAGATGAGGCCGGACTCGGGCTCGGCGCTCGGTTCCTTGTAAGTGCGCCGCCGCACCGCGGCTGGCTCGGGCGCCGGCGCGTCTGCCGGTGCGCCGAACAGGTCGAGCTGGTCAGTGCGCTTGCGCGCATTGCTCGGCTCGGGCGCCGGCGCGACGTCATTGCGCACCGCCGGCAAGCCCGCCAGCGCTTCGTCCTGCGGCGGCAGCACCACGTCGTTCGGGAGCTTGATGGTGGGCAGCGCCGGCTCATCGTCGATGGCCAATGCCGACATCGCCGGTTCACGCGCCGGCGCCGGGCTTGGCGGCGTGTCGTCTTCGCTAGCGCGGGACTCACTGCCCTGCGCGGTCTGGGCCATCGCCGCCGCGGCGTCGCGCGCCTTGCCGAGCAGACCCTTGCGTGGCGCCGGACGCACCGGCGGCACTTCGTCGGGTGGCAAGGTGCGGATGGAGATGATTTCGTCGAAGCCTTCGCCGCGCGGCGCCAGCCGCGGGGGCTCGCTCTCTTCGCTGTCGTCGTTGTGGCGCAGGATGGCGTCCGGCACATCCATGCGAAAACGGCGGTCGTAATGCACGCGCGCGTCACGCCGACGCTTGATGGCGGTGAAGGCGTAGACCGCCACCACGATCACGGCGCCGATGATGAGCAGGAGGGTGCGCAGGGACATCACGGCGGCGGGTGGGGCTTCAGGCAGTCGCCGCGAGCTGTACCGCTTCCTCCATGTTGACTGCCACCAGGCGCGACACGCCGGCTTCCTGCATGGTCACGCCGATCAACTGCTCGGCGATTTCCATGGTGATCTTGTTGTGGGTGATGAACAGGAACTGCACCGACTTCGACATCGAACGCAGCATCTCGGTCAGCCGGATGACGTTGTTGTCGTCGAGCGGTGCGTCCACTTCGTCAAGCAGGCAGAACGGCGCCGGGTTCAATTCGAAGATAGAGAAAATGAACGACACCGCAGTCAGCGCCTTCTCACCACCCGACAGCAGGTGGATGGTGCTGTTGCGCTTGCCCGGCGGGCGCGCCATCACGGTCACGCCGGTTTCGAGCAGATCCTCGCCGGTCAGTTCGAGATAGGCATGACCGCCGCCGAACAACACCGGGAACAGCGCCTGCATGCCGTTGTTGACCTTGTCGAAGGTCTCACGGAAGCGTGAGCGGGTCTCGCGATCAATCTTGCGGATGGCCTCTTCGAGCGTCGCCAGCGCCTCGCTGAGATCGGCGTGCTGGCTGTCGAGATAGGTTTTGCGCTCGGAAAGCTGGGTGAATTCGTCGATGGCGGCGAGATTGATGGGCCCCAGGCGCGCGATGCGGCCCGACAGCTTCTCGAGCTCTTCCTGTATTGACTCTTCGCTTATGCCCTCGCTGAGCTCGGCCAGCGTTTCGTCGAGATTTTCGCCGGTCTGCTCGAAACGGCTGACCAGTTCCTGCAGGCGCACTTCGAGCGCGCGCTGATCAAGACGAATCTGCTCAAGCTGACGGCGCTGCTCGGTGATGGCCTGCTCGACGCTGGCGCGCTCGGAGCTCGCCTTCTGCATGTCGGCGTCGAGTTCACCCAGCACGCGACGTGCTTCGGCGAGCTTGTTTTCCGCGTCGAGCCGGTCGCGCAGAGCGATGTCGAGCTGGCTGCGCATGTCGGTGCGCGGCGCCTGGTGCGCTTCGATGGCGGCGGCGATATCGGCCCGGCGGCGCTCGGCGCCTTCCCGTGCACCGCCGTTGCGGGCCAGGGCTTCTTCCAGCGCGGCGCGGCGCGAACGTAACTGGCCGAGCGTCAATTCCAGCTGGTGGGCGGCATCGCGCAAATCGCGCCATTGCTGACGGCTGCTGTCGAGCCGCGCCTGGATGGCGCCACGCGCATCACTGATCGCGGTGCGGCGCTCGGCATGACCCTGGAGCGCGGCTTGTGCTTCCGCCCTTTCGGTCTTGAGCTGGGTGAGATTGTCCTGGTGGGTGGACGACAGCTTGGCGAGCCGTTCGAGTTCGGCGGCGACGTCGGTGGCGCGTGCCTGGCGGCGCTGGAATTCCGCTTCCAGGCGGCCGAGTTCCGAGCGGTGGCGTGCCAACGCCTGGGCGCCTTGATCGAGCTGCTGCGAGTGCTTCTGTTCCTCGACTTCCAGCTCGCGAATGCGCGCGCGCAAGGCATCGCTGTCAGCGCGCACGGTGGCGATGTCGGCTTCGTGCTGGGTAATGCGCGTGCCGAGCTCCTCGATGGCGCGCTCACGCGTCAATATGCTGTCGGACTCGGCCTTGCTGCCAGCCACCTGCACCCAGTTGGCGCCGAACAAAGTGCCGTCAGGCAGCACGATCATCTGCTCCGGCGCGAGTCGCGCACGCAGCGCCATGGCGGTGTCAGCGTCAGCGGCGACATGCACGCCCGCCAGCAGCGGCGACAGGTCGACCTTGCTCTTGATCTTGCTCAGCAACAGTTCGGATTGCAGCGGCGCAGCGCTGGCGTCGTCCGTCGCCAGATCGATCACCGTGAGGCCCGCCGCACCGCGATCGAAGCCACCGCTGTCACGGATACGCGAGGTCAGTTGCGGCCCGCACAGCGCACCGAGCGGAATGCGCAGCGCCGCCTCGAGCGCACGCTCCCAGCCCGCTTCGACATCCACGAAAGCCGCCAGACGGGCGAGGTTGTCGATGCCGCGCGCCTTGCAAAACGCATCCACCGCGCGCTGATCGTTACCGTAGGCTGCTTCCTGCAGAGCCTGCAGCGAGGCCAGGCGTCCGCGCAGCTGCTGCAGCTGGGTCTGGTGTTCGTGCAGGCTCGCACCGAAAGTCTGCACACCCTGGCGGGACTGGCCGAGTTCCGCGCGCAGGGCGTTGCGCGCATCGGTCATGGCGACGCGCTGCGCTTCGCCTTGTTCGATGTCGGCTTTGAATTTGTCTATCTGGGAAACCAGCTCCGCGGTCTCATTGCGGCTGGCTTCGCCGTTCAACACCGCCACGCGCGTGTCGGCGTCGGAGATGCTGGTCAACAGGTGCTCGAGACGAATCTGGGTGGCGTGCTCGCGCTGGGCCAAGGCGTTGTGATCGCGGTTGAAGGCGTCCCAGGTGTGCTGCCACTGGTCAAGCTCGGCTTCCACCGTACGCACCGCCTCGAAGGCGCCCTGCTCGGCGCTGCGCTGACTTTCGAAGCGCGGTTCGATTTCCGTCAGGCGGGTTTTGACTTCTTCGAGCTGGGTGCTGTCGGCGGCGATGGTTTCAATCAGCTTGGCGAGGGTCTGCTCGGCGTCCTTGAGATCCTGCCCCAGCGACTGCTCGCGTTCCTCGGCGTGCTTGATGGCCTGCTCGAGACGCGCGATTTCACCGCTGCGCGCATAGAAATCGGTCTGCAGGGTATTGAACTGATCGGTGGCGACGATCTGCGCATCGCGGCTCGTCACCTGCCGCGCTTCGATTTCACGCAGACGTGCAATTTCAGCTTCGAGTTCCGTGGTGCGCTGCTCGGCGATGTCATGACAACGCCCATGTTCCTCATTCAATGCGCGCCAGCGCACGGCGAGCCCGCGCGCGGTGGCCTTGCGCTCTTCGGCTTTCAATTCCTGGTAACGCTCGGCGGCGCGCGCCTGGCGTTGCAGATGGTTCAACTGCTTTTCGAGTTCGTCACGAATGTCGGTCAGGCGCGCCATGTTCTCCTTGGTATGGCCCATGCGATTCTCGGTCTCGCGGCGCCGTTCCTTGTATTTGGAGATGCCGGCGGCCTCTTCGAGAAACGCGCGCAGTTCTTCCGGCTTGGCCTCGATGACGCGCGAGATCATGCCCTGCTCGATGACCGAGTAACCGCGCGAGCCAATGCCGGTGCCGAGAAAGGCGTTGGTGACGTCCTTGCGTCGGCAGCGTGCGCCGTTCAGATGATAGGCGGACACGCCGTCGCGACTGACGGTGCGCTTGATGGAAATCTCACCGAAACCCGCGTACTGACCACCGATGGTGCCGTCGGAATTGTCGAACACGATTTCGACCATGGCCTGGCCGACCGGCTTGCGGGTGTTGGAACCGTTGAAGATCACATCGACCATCGAATCGCCGCGCAGATGCTTGGCCGAACTTTCGCCCAGCACCCACAGCAAGGCGTCAATGATGTTTGACTTGCCGCAACCGTTGGGACCGACGATGCCGGTGAGGTTGCCGGGTAAGGTCAAGGTGGTGGGATCGACGAAGGATTTGAAGCCCGCGACTTTGATTCGGGTGATGCGCATGGGTGCGAAGCATACTCCATCGCGAAAGCGCCGCACAACGCTCGCCCGGCATCGTCATCTATGGTTCAATTGCTTGAAATTATGGCTAAAAAACGTGCGTTCGCGACATCTCGCGAGCATGCATGAAGCAGCCCTTCGAAGCCTTCGATCACGCGCCCTGTGGGCGCTGTAACAAGCCCGGACCCGACATGACCACCCAGCCTCAGAAACGACTCGACACCTTCCCCAATCCCAAGCCGGAACGTGATTTCCTGATCAGCATCCGTCTGCCGGAGTTCACCTGCCTGTGCCCCGTCACTGGCCAGCCAGACTTCGCCGAGATGACCCTGGACTACATCGCCGATCGCGCTTGCGTGGAATTGAAGTCACTCAAGCTCTACATCTGGTCGTTCCGCGATGAAGGCATGTTTCATGAAGCGGTGACCAACGCCATCCTCGATGACATCGTCGCCGCCTGCGCGCCGCGCTATGCGCGGTTGACCGCGGTCTTCAACGTGCGTGGCGGCACTTACCCGACCATCACCGTCGAGCATCGGCAGGCCGGCTGGCAGCCCGGCGCGGCCAGCGTGCTGCCGCGGGACTGAAGGCGGCGATACGCGCATGAGCGCAGGCTTCACCGCCGGCGTGGGCTACGCATGGCGCGGTTGCCGGTTACTGGCCGAGCCCGGCCTGCGCCGTTTCGTGATTGGTCCGCTCCTGATCAATGTCGCGGTGTTCAGCCTCGCCTTCGCGAGTTTCAGCCGGTTGTTCGAGCATCTGCTCGAGCGCTATTGCCAGGGCTGGCCGGCGTGGGCGCTGGTGATTGCCTGGCTGGTGTTCGGCAGCCTCGCGGCGGTGTCGCTGTTCTTCACGTTCAGCCTGGTGGCCAATGTCATCGCCAGCCCCTTTAATGGCCTGCTGGCGGAAGCCGTCGAGCGTCATCTGCGCCATCCGGAACAGCCGCTCAGCTTCAGTTGGAAAGACCTTTTCGCCGAGGCCGGGCGCGCCATCTACGCTGCCCTGCGCAAGCTCCTCTACTTCCTGTGGCGGGCGTGGCCGCTGCTGCTGTTGAGCATCGTGCCGGGGCTCAATCTCGTCGCGCCGCTGCTGTGGATAGTGTTTGGCGGCTGGATGCTGGCGATTGAGTATCTCGACTGCCCGCTCGGCAACCACGGGCAGGTGTTTCCCGCCGCGGTCGACAAGCTGCGCGGCGAGCGCGCCATGGCGCTGGGTTTCGGCGTCAGCCTGAGCCTCTTGACCATGGTGCCGCTGATCAATTTTCTCGCCATGCCCATCGGCGTGGCTGGCGCCACGGCGATGTATTGCGCGCACTTCGCGCCCCATGAGTAAGCGCGCGCGACGATGACCGGCGTCGTCGGGCGTTTCGCCCCCTCACCTACCGGCCCCCTGCATTTCGGCTCGGTGGTGACGGCGGTGGCCAGCTATGTCGATGTCCACGCCCAGGGCGGGCAATGGTTGTTGCGCATCGATGATGTCGATTTGCCGCGCATCGAACGCGGCGCGACCGCCGGCATCCTGACCACCCTGGAAGCCCTGTCGCTGCCCTGGGATGGCCAGGTGATCTACCAGAGCGCGCGCGGCGCCGCCTATGCCGAAGCGCTGGCAAAGCTTGAAGCGCGCCAACTCATTTACCGCTGCCAGTGTTCGCGCAAGACCATCGGTCCGCGCGCCTATCCCGGCACCTGTCGCGCCAAACGGCTGCGCGGTGATGGCGCGTGCCTGGCCTGGCGCGTGAAGGTGGATGACGAGCCGGTGGTGGTGGACGATGTTGTGCAGGGCCGCTACGCGCAGCAACTCGCCAGCCATTGCGGTGATTTCGTCCTGCGACGCGCCGACGGTGTATATGCCTATCACCTGGCGACGGTGGTCGACGACGCGTGGTCGGGCGTCACGCAGGTGACGCGCGGCAGTGATCTGCTTGAATCGACACCGCGCCAGATTCATCTGCAGCGCCTGCTCGGCCTGCCGACGCCACGCTACGCGCACTTGCCGGTGGTGCTCGATACCCACGGCGACAAGCTCAGCAAACAAACCCACGCACCGGCAGTGACGCCCGCCAACGCCGCCACGGCGATGTTTCACGCGCTCGCGTTCCTGGGCTTGGCGCCGCCGCCCGAGAGCCTGGGCGCGGACTGCGGGCAATTGCTGGCGTGGGCGCTGCCGCGCTGGTCGCTCGCGGCCATCGAGCCCGCTGCGCGCGCCTACGCCCTGCCGGCGTGAGGCGCGCCGGCGGTCTTACAGGTGAGCAGCGAACATCTGCTTCAATTCTTCGTAGGTGCGCGCCACCGCGAGATCAGGATGGGCGGCGGTGACCTTCTCGGACGGCTGGAACAGCGCGCCGGCGTCGGCGGTGCGCAGCATGCTGATGTCGTTGAACGAATCGCCGGTCGCGACGACCTTGTACTGCAATGATTTGAATGCCAGCACCGAATGGCGCTTGGGATCGGTCTGACGCAGGGTGTAACCGACGATGTGGCCGGCGCTGTCGACCTTCAACTGGTGGCACAGAATCATCGGGTAGCCGAGCTTGGCGACCAGCGGCGCCGCCAGTTCATGGAAAGTGTCGGAGATGATCGCCACCTGGTAGTTGGCGCGCAGCCAGTTCAAAAATTCGGCGGCGCCCGGCAGCGGGTCCAGCGCGCCGGCGGCGGCCTGGATGTCGGCGTAACGCAGGCCGCGCTCACGCATGATCCTCAAGCGCAGGCCCATCAGTTCGTCGTAATCGGGGATATCACGGGTCGTGACCTTCAACTCTTCGATGCCGGTGCGCTCGGCAAGACTGACCCAGATCTCTGGCACCAGCACGCCTTCGAAATCCAAACAAGCAACATTCATGAAAAAGATCCTTGTGAACGGGGCGAGGCCCGAGGAAAAAAAAGAGCGGCAGTCTACACCAGAAGGCCATACGCTGGCGTACCTATGGGCATGGGATGAGTGTCAGACTGAAGTCTGACCCACAATGAACGACATCTCCTGTGTGGGTCAGATTTCGGTCTGACACTCGAACCCGCGCGCGCTTGCCGGCCGGTCTACCCTCGCTTTCTCGACCACATCACCTCGCCGGCGCCCGAATCCCGCGCAATGACCCGCGCCGCCACGAACAGAAGATCCGACAGTCGATTGATGAAGGTCGTGGTGTGCGGATTGATGGTTTCCGTGGCCGCCAGTTCCAGCACCGCGCGCTCGACGCGCCGGCACACCGCGCGCGCCATGTGCGCCAGCGCCGCGCCGCGGCTGCCGCCCGGCAGCACGAATTCCTTCAAGGGCGGCAAATCGTCGTTATAGAGGTCGATAGCCTGTTCGAGCTTGTTCACGGCCGCCTCGTGGATGAAGGTGCTGGCGGGAATCGACAGCTCGCCGCCGAGATCGAACAGGTCGTGCTGGATGTCGAGAAACAGCTCGGCGAGCCCCGGGCGCATGGTCTCGGTCAGCATGAGGCCGATGCTGCAGTTCAGCTCATCGACCTCGCCGATGGCGTGCATGCGCGGATTGGTCTTGGCGATGCGCGAACCGTCGCCGAGCCCGGTGGTGCCGGCATCACCGGTGCGTGTGTAGATTTTCGAGAGACGATGTCCCATGGCCGGGCCCTTGTGAGTACGAGGCGGGCATTCTGGGTGTGGGTGTATGAGCCTGTCAAAACGTCGCCGCCGCGCTGCCTCGTGACGGGATGCCTGTTAGAATCCGCGCACTTCGCGCCCGCCCGACGCGGCCCATTCACCCCGGCAATGAGTCATCGATGACCGAGCTTTCAAGTCCTGCCCCGGCCGACGTGCTCTATTCAGTGGTGGTGCCGTTTTTCAACGAGCAGGACAATGTCGCGCCGTTGCTTGACGAGATCGGCGCCGTGATGGCCGCGCTCGGCAACTACGAGGTGGTGACGGTCGATGACTGTAGCACCGACGGCACCCGCGCACGGCTTTTGGCCTGCGCCGCCGATCCCCGCGTGCGGGTGGTGGCCCATGGTTGCAACCGTGGCCAGAGCGCGGCGCTGTGCAGCGGTGTCGATGCGGCCCGTGGCGCGTGGGTGATCACCCTCGACGGCGACGGCCAGAACGATCCCCGTGACATCCCCCGTCTGCTCGCGGCCATCGCCGTCGAGCAGCCGCCATTGCTGGTGTGCGGCCACCGCCAGAAGCGCCGCGACAACGGCCTGCGCCTGCTGTCATCGCGCATCGCCAACGGTGTGCGTTCACGCATGCTCGGCGACGACACCCCCGATACCGGCTGCGGCCTCAAGCTCATGCACCGCGCGGCGTTCATGAAACTGCCGCGCTTCGATCACATGCACCGCTTTCTGCCGGCCCTCATCCGCCGCGACGGCGGCGGCATCTTGTCGGTGCCGGTGTCGCACCGGGCGCGCGTGCACGGGCAATCCAAGTACGGAGTATGGAACCGACTATGGGTCGGCATCGTCGATTTGTTTGGCGTGATGTGGCTCAAGCGTCGCGCATTCCGGGCCGCGCCTGTCGAGGAGTTGAAGCATGAGCGTTGAGCAGCTGTGGGTCAGCATCGGCATGTGCGGCAACCTGCTGTTCTTCTCGCGCTGGGTGGTGCAGTGGATGGCCAGCGAACGGGCCAGGCGCAGCGTCATCCCCGTCTCTTTCTGGTACTTGAGCATCGCCGGTAGCGTGGTGCTGCTGGGTTACGCCCTGTATCGGCGCGACCCGGTGTTCATCGTCAGCCAGCTGCCCAACAGCGTGATCTATTTTCGTAATCTGCACCTGCTCAAGCGCGAGCGTCAGGCGGACGACGCTGCGTGATCCTGCCGCGCTATTTCATCCGCGAGACCATCAAGATAGCGGCCGCCATCGTCGGTGGTCTGTTGGTGCTGTACCTGACCATGCGCCTGGCTGCCGCGCTCGGCGATGCCGCCGAAGGCAAGATTGCGCCCCAGCACATCGTGCGCATGGTCGGCCTGAAAATGCTGGTGTCCTTGAAAGACCTGCTGCCGATGTCGCTGTTCCTCGGCACCTTCGCGGCGGCCACGCGGCTGCAACTCGGCTCCGAGTGGGTGGTGATGCGCGCCGCCGGCATGAGCCATCAGCATTTGCTCAAACCCTTGGCGGGCCTCGCGCTGGCGACCGCCGCGGTGGTGGCGCTCATCACCCTGGTGGTGGGGCCGCAGGCCGAACATTACCTGCGTGAGCTGAAGGAAATCACCGAGAACGAGGCAACGATCGCGGGCGTCAAGGCCGGCCGCTTTCGCGATCTGGCCGGCGGGCGGCGGGTGTTCTATGCCGAGTCCATCGCCGACGACCAGAAGCATCTCGAACGCGCGTTCGTCCATTCGCGCGACAAGAAAGCCGACAACGGCCGTGAAGGCGCCCTGCGTTCGGACCGCGCCGCCATCGAGACCGACAGACGCAGCCACGGCCGCTTCGCGGTTTTCGAGCGCGGTTCGAGCTATGCCGGCGAGCCGGGCCAGGCTGACTATACGATCACCGATTTCACGCGCTACGGCGTGCGTATCGAAGATCCTGAACCGACCAATTTCAATGACCACATCGCCTTCGTGCTGACCACCGATCTGCTCAAGCACGACGAGTTCTATTACGCGGTGGAATTCCAGTCGCGCTTCAATTTGCCGCTATGCACGCTGCTGACCCCGGCGCTCGCCTTCCTGATCGGCGTCGGCAATCGCCGTGGCCATTGGTACCTCGGCCTCATGGCCGCGGTGGCCGGCTATTTCGCCTATACCAACCTGCTCGGCGTCGGTCGCGCGCTGCTCTTGAAGGGCGTGATTCCGCACCAGCTCGGCGTGTGGCCCGTGCACCTGCTGTTCATGCTGGCTCTCGGTCTGTTGCTGGCCTGGCACCGGCGCCGTTTGCGCCTGCCGCCGTTAGTCCGCCCGCGGCGCGCCACGGCGTGAAGCGCGGCGCGGGTGCGGGTAAACTGTCGAACGTGCTTCCCTACCGGTAGAAAGATGCAAAACCCCTCCACTTTCCGAGACTTCCTCGCACGCAAGATTGCCGTGCTCGATGGCGCCATGGGCACCATGATTCAACGCCATCGGCTCGACGAGACGCACTTCCGTGGCGAGCGCTTTACCGCCCATGGTCGCGACCTCAAAGGCAATAACGACCTGCTGTGCCTGACCCAGCCCAAGCTCATCAAGGGCATCCATCTGTCGTTTCTGAATGTTGGTGCGGACATCATCGAAACCAACAGCTTCAACGCCACCTGCATTTCGCAGGCCGACTACGGCCTCGAGCACATCGTGCGCGATCTCAACATCGCCGCCGCCCGCGTGGCGCGCGAGGCGATTGCCGATTACCGCGCGAGTAGCGGTGACCAGGCGCCGAAATTCGTGGCCGGCGTGCTGGGGCCGACCAATCGCACCGCGTCGGTGTCGCCCGACGTCAACGATCCGGGCTTTCGCAATATCGATTTCGAGACGCTGCGCCGCGCCTACTACGAGGCGACCGACGCGCTCATCGACGGTGGCGTCGATCTCGTCCTCATCGAGACCATCTTCGACACCTTGAACGCCAAGGCCGCGATCTTCGCCGCGCGTGAATGCCTGAGCGACCGCGGCATCGACCTGCCCATCATGATCTCCGGCACCATCACCGATAAAAGCGGCCGCACCCTGACCGGCCAGACCACCGAGGCGTTCTGGAACTCGGTGCGGCATGCCGACCCGATAGCCATCGGTTTGAACTGCGCGCTCGGCGCCAAGGATCTGCGCCAGTACATCGAAGAGTTGTCGCGCGTGGCTGGCACCCACGTCAGCGTGCATCCGAATGCCGGCCTGCCCAATGCCTTTGGTGAGTACGACGAAACGGCCGCCTACATGGCCGACATCATCGGCGACTTGGCCGCCAGTGGCCTGGTCAACATCGTCGGCGGCTGCTGCGGCACCACGCCCGAACACATCCGCGCCATCGCCGAGGCGGTGGCCGACATGCCGCCGCGCCGCATCCCGGAACTCGCGCGGGTCTGCCGCCTGAGCGGTCTCGAGCCCTTGAACATCACGCCCGACAAGGGCTTCATCAACGTCGGCGAGCGCACCAACGTCACCGGTTCACCGAAATTCTCGCGCTTGATCAAGGACGGCGATCTGGAAGCGGCGGTCGAAGTCGCGCGCCAGCAGGTCGAAAGCGGCGCCCAGATCATCGACATCAACATGGACGAAGGCATGTTGGACTCGGTGGCCTTGATGAAGCGCTTCCTGGCGCTGTGCGCGTCCGACCCCGATATCAGCCGCGTGCCGGTGATGCTCGATTCCTCGAAGTGGGAAGTGCTGGAAGCCGGCCTGCGCTGTCTGCAGGGCAAGGGCATCGTCAATTCCATCAGCCTGAAGGAAGGCGAAGAGAAATTCCTCGAGCAGGCGCGCCTGGTGCGCCGCTATGGCGCGGCCGTGGTGGTGATGGCGTTCGACGAACACGGGCAGGCCGACAGCACGGAGCGCAAGTTCGCCATCTGCGAACGCTCCTATCGATTGCTGACTGAAAAAGCCGGCTTTGCGCCGGAAGACATCATCTTCGACCCCAACGTGCTGACCGTCGCCACCGGCATTGCCGAGCATAACGACTACGCTCGTGCGTTCTTCGAGGCCACGCGCCTCATCAAGCAGCACCTGCCCCATGCCCTGGTGAGCGGCGGCTTGAGCAATGTCTCGTTCTCGTTCCGTGGCAACAACCCGGTGCGCGAAGCCATGCACTCGGCCTTTCTCTACCACGGCATCAAGGCCGGCCTCGACATGGCCATCGTCAATGCCGGCCAGCTCGGCATCTACCAGGAAATCGAGCCGGCGCTGTTGAAGCACATTGAAGACGTGCTGTTCAATCGCGATGAAGGCGCGACCGACAGGCTCATCGACTTTGCACGCACGGTGTCGGGTGAAGCGCGCGAAGTGGAGCGCGATCTCGCCTGGCGCAACGCGCCGGTGCGTGAACGCATCACCCATGCGCTGGTGCGCGGCGTCGCCGATTTCATCGTCGAGGATACGGAAGAGGCACGCCACCTGTTCGACCATCCGCTCAAGGTCATCGAAGGCCCTTTGATGGACGGCATGGGTGTGGTCGGCGATCTGTTCGGCGCCGGCAAAATGTTTCTGCCGCAGGTGGTCAAGAGTGCGCGTGTCATGAAGCGCGCCGTGGCCCACCTCATCCCCTTCATCGAAGAGCAGAAGAAGGCCGCCGGCGACACCCGCGCGCTGGCCAAGATAGTGCTCGCCACGGTCAAGGGCGACGTGCACGACATCGGCAAGAACATCGTCGGCGTGGTGCTCCAGTGCAATAATTTCGAAGTGATCGATCTGGGCGTGATGGTGCCCATGAAGGACATTCTCGACACCGCCGAGCGCGAGCAGGCCGACGTCGTGGGCCTGTCCGGTCTCATCACGCCGTCGCTCGAAGAAATGGTGCTGGTGGCGCGCGAGATGCAGAAGCGCGGCATGGATGTGCCGCTGCTAATCGGTGGCGCCACCACCTCGCGCACCCATACCGCGGTCAAGGTCGCACCGGTCTATCGCGGGCCGACCGTGCATGTGAAGGACGCCTCGCGTGCGGTGGGTGTGGTGTCGAATCTCCTGAGCCGCGACCTGCGTGCCGGCTTCGTCGCCAAGATTGCCGACGAATACGCGACGGTGCGCGCTCGGCATGCCGAGCGCCAGGGCAGCACCTCGCTGGTGGCCCTGTCGGAGGCACGCGCCAACCGCCTCGCCACCGACTGGCGCAGCTACCAGACCCGCGCGCCGGAAAAGCCCGGCATCCATGTTTTCGATGATTATCCGCTTGAAGATCTGGTGCCCTACATCGACTGGACGCCGTTCTTCATGACCTGGCAACTGGCCGGCAAATATCCGCGCATCCTCGACGACGAAGTGGTCGGTGAGCAGGCGCGACACCTGTTCGCCGACGCCCGGCACATGCTCGACGACATCGTCGCCAACAAACGCCTGAAAGCGCGGGCGGTGGTGGGCTTGTTTGCCGCCAACGCCGTCAACAGCGAAGACATCGCGGTATTCGCCGACGACAGTCGCCGCGAGGCGCTGGCGGTGGTGCATTCCCTGCGTCAGCAGGCGCGCAAACCGGAAGGCCAACCGAATTTCGCGCTGGCGGACTTTCTCGCGCCGGAAGACAGCGCAGTGCATGACTACATGGGCGCCTTCGCGGTCACCACCGGCATTGGCCTCGGGCCCATCGTCAAAGCCTTTGAAGCCGAGCATGACGACTACTCGGCCATCATGGCCAAAGCCCTCGCCGACCGGCTCGCCGAAGCGTTTGCCGAATGCCTGCACCAGCGCGTGCGCAAGGAACTGTGGGGTTATGCGCGCGACGAAGCGTTCGCCAATGACGAACTGATTGCCGAGCGCTATCGCGGCATCCGCCCTGCTCCCGGTTACCCGGCTTGCCCGGATCACACCGAGAAGCGTTTGCTGTGGCAGTTGCTGGACGTCGAGGCGCGCACCGGTATCACGCTTACCGACAGCTTCGCGATGGACCCCGCGGCCTCGGTATGCGGCTGGTATTTCGCGCATCCCGACTCGCGCTACTTCGGCGTTGGCAAAATTGGCCGCGACCAGGTGGCGGACTACGCCGAACGCAAGGGCATGAGCCTCGCCGATGCGGAACGCTGGCTGGCGCCCAACTTGAGCTACGACCCGGACGAATAATCAGCATGGCGGCTTTCCCAGGACGCGTTCCCTGCGTCGAATTATTGGCGGCCACCAGCGCCCATCAGGACGTGACGGTGGCAGGTTGGGTGCGCACCAAGCGCGAGTCCAAGGAGTTTGCGTTCATTGAATTGAACGACGGCTCCTGTCTCGCCAATCTGCAGATCATCGTCGACGCGGGCTGCAGCGGTTACGCCGACATCGGCTCGATAGGCACCGGCACCGCGGTGGCGGCGCATGGCTGTCTGGTCGAATCTCCCGGCAAGGGCCAGCGTTGGGAATTGAAAGCCGACAGCCTGACGGTGGTTGGCCATTGCGACGACGACTACCCGCTGCAGAAGAAGCGTCACACGGACGAGTTCCTGCGTTCGATAGCGCACCTGCGCGCGCGCACCAACAAGTACGGCGCGGTGGCGCGCGTGCGCTCGCGCCTGTCCTTCGCCGTGCACCAGTTCTTTCAGCGCCGCGGCTTCCATTACATCCACACGCCGATCATCACCGGCTCGGACTGTGAAGGCGCCGGCGAGATGTTCCGCGTCACCACCCTCGACCCCTATCGTGGCGCGGGCGCGTCGGCGCAGGCGCGCGACGATGATTTCTTCGGCAAGGAAGCGCATCTGACGGTGTCCGGCCAGCTGTCGGTCGAGACCTATGCACTGGCGCTGTCCAAGGTCTACACCTTCGGCCCGACCTTCCGTGCCGAGAATTCCAATACAAGCCGGCACATGGCCGAGTTCTGGATGATTGAGCCGGAGATTGCCTTCGCCGACATCCACGACGACATGCAGTTGGCCGAAGACATGGTGCGCGAACTGGTGGCTTTCGCGCGCGAGGACTGTGCGCAGGATCTGGAGTTGTTCGCGAAGTTCGTTGACACCACACTCATCGAGCGCCTCGATCAGGTGTTGCACAGTGAATTCGTGCGTTTGTCTTATACCGACGCCATCGATGTGCTGAAAAATTCAGGACGCAGGTTCGAGTTCGAGCCGGCCTGGGGGCGCGACCTGCAATCGGAGCACGAGCGGTTTCTGACCGAGGAATATTGCAAGGGCCCGGTATTCGTCTACGACTGGCCGCGCGACATCAAAGCCTTCTATATGCGCTGCAACGACGACGGCCGCACCGTCGCGGCGATGGACCTGCTCATTCCCCAGGTTGGCGAACTGATAGGCGGCAGCGCGCGCGAAGAGCGCCTGCCGGAACTCAAGCAGCGCATCGCCGAACTCGGCTTCGATGAAAAGGACTACTGGTGGTACCTCGACACGCGCCGTTTCGGCAGCGTGCCCCACGCCGGCTTTGGTCTCGGCTTCGAACGTTTCCTCATGTTCGTGACCGGCATCGGCAATATCCGCGACGTGATCCCGTTTCCGCGCACACCGCGCCATCTCGAATTCTGAGCAAACCCGGAGCGCTGGTTATGAAAGTGATGATTGATCTGTGCGTGGTGCCTTTCGGCGTCGGCCTGTCGGTGTCGCCCTATGTCGCCGAATGCGAGCGCCTGATCGCGGCCGCCGGCCTCGAACACCAGCTCCACCCCTACGGCACGGTCATCGAGGGCGAGTGGGACACAGTGTTCGCGGTGGTCAAGCAATGCCACGAGCGCATGCACGAGATGGGCTCGCCGCGGGTCTTCACCACGCTCAAGGTCGGCACACGCAATGACCGCGAGCAGAGCATGCAGGACAAGGTCGACAGCGTGCGCGCCAAGCTCACACAAAAATAAACATCGAAGATCTTCCGGGGAGGGTTCCATGGGTGACCGCGTACCGAGCTACGTCAGTGGCACGGCCGAACAGCCGTTGCTGTTTTTGACCATAGGCCAGGCGCTCGAGCGCGCCGCGCGCCAATGGGGCGAGCGCGAGGCGCTGGTGGTCTGCCAGCAAAACGTGCGCATGGACTACCGCGCCTTGAACGCCGCGGCCGATGAACTGGCGGCCGGTCTGTTGGGCCTGGGGCTCACGCCCGGCGACCGCATCGGCATCTGGTCGCCCAATCGCGCCGAGTGGGTCTTGACCCAGTTCGCGACCGCCAAGGCCGGCCTCATCCTGGTCAACATCAACCCCGCCTATCGCCTGGCCGAGCTCGACTACGCGCTCAACCAGGTCGAATGCAAGGCCATCGTCATCGCCGAGAATTTCAAGAGCAGTGACTACGTCGGCATGATGCGCGAGCTCGCCCCCGAGCTCGACACCGCCACTGCGGGCGCGCTGAAGTCGCAACGCCTGCCGCATTTGAAATCCGTGATCTGCATGGCCGAGCGCGCCATCGCTGGCATGTTCCGCTTCGCTGACGTCGCCAAGGCCGGCAGCGCCCTCACCCGCGCGCAGTTGAGTGCCATCGCGCCTGGCCTCGACCCCGACGACAGCATCAACATCCAGTTCACGAGCGGCACCACCGGCAGCCCCAAGGGCGCGACCTTGACCCACTTCAATGTCGTCAACAACGGCTACTTCGTCGGTGAAGCGATGAAGTTCAGCGAGCTTGACCGCCTGTGCATCCCGGTGCCGCTCTACCACTGCTTCGGCATGGTGATGAGCGTGCTGACCTGCGTGACCCACGGCGCGGCGATGATCTTTCCTGGCGAAGGTTTCGATGCCGGCGACGTGCTGCGCGCGGTGGCGGCGGAGAAATGCACGGCCCTGCATGGCGTGCCGACCATGTTCATTGCCGAGCTCGACCACCCCGACTTCGCGAACACCGATTTCTCGACCCTGCGCACCGGCATCATGGCCGGCGCGCCCTGCCCCATCGAAGTCATGAAGCGCGTGCGCGCCGACATGCACATGGAAGAAGTGACGATTGCTTACGGCATGACCGAGACCAGTCCGGTCAGTTTCCAGAGCGGCACCGATGACCCGCTGGAAAAGCGCGTATCGACGGTCGGGCGCGTGCTGCCCCATGTGCAGGTGAAGATAGTCGACGGCGACGGCCGCGTGGTGGCGCGCGGCGAGCGCGGCGAACTGTGCACGCGCGGTTACAGCGTGATGCGCGGCTACTGGGGCGACGCGGAGAAGACCGCCGCTTCGATTGACGCGGGGGGCTGGATGCATACGGGCGATCTGGCGACGCTCGATGATGAAGGTTATTGCAACATCGTCGGGCGCGTGAAGGACATGATCATCCGCGGCGGCGAAAACGTCTATCCACGCGAAATCGAGGAATACCTGTTCCGTCATCCCAAGGTGCAGGATGTCGCCGTATTCGGCGTGCCGGACACGCGCTTCGGCGAGGCCGTCGCGGTGTGGATCAAACTGCGCGACGGCGAGCAGGCCAGCGTCGACGAGATTCGCGCGTTCTGCGAAGGCCAGATAGCGCATTACAAGATCCCGGCCTATGTGCGCTTCGTCGATGGCTTTCCACTGACCGTCACCGGCAAGATTCAGAAATTCATGATGCGCGACGCGATGGTCGACGAACTGGGCTTGAGCGTCGCCGCGACCGCCTGAGGCGCGCCGCGCCATCGACATGACCGTCGAGCCGCTCACGCCGTTTGTCTGCCCGCTGGACGGCGCACCGCTCGCGGCCGATGAACAAGGTGCGGGCTGCGAGCACGGTCACCGCTACGACCGCGCACGCGAGGGTTATCTGAATCTCCTGCCGGTGCAACACAAGGCCTCGCGCGATCCGGGCGACGACAAGGCCATGGTCGCCGCGCGCCGACGCATTGCCGATGGCGGTCATTTCGCGCCCTTGAACGAAGCCTTGTTCGCGTGGCTGCGTGAGTACGCAGCGCGCGGCACGCTGCGTGTGCTCGACGCCGGCTGTGGCGAAGGCCATACCCTCGCCAGCCTCGCGTCCCGCGCCGAGCAGGACCACCGCCCGGCGCAAATGCGCCTCGCCGGTTACGACATTTCCAAATGGGCGGTCCGCGCCGCGGCGCGACGCACGCACAAAGTGGCCTGGGCGGTGGCCAGCAATCGCCAGCCGCCGCTGCCGCCCGCCAGTGTCGATGTGCTGTTGTCCTTGTTCGGCTTTGCCCACTGGCCGTCGTTCGCGGCCTTGCTGGCGCCGGGTGGACGCCTGCTGACGGTCGATGCCGAGGCCGGGCACCTCCTGGAACTGCGCGAGGTCATCTATCCCGAAGTTGCCATCGCAGCCGAGACGTTGCCGCCGGAAGCGCTCGCGCGCGGCTGGCGCGTGGCCCGCACGCACAGCGTGCGCTATCCCTTACTGCTCGAATCGCCCGCTGCGCTTCAAGACCTCGTCGCCATGACGCCCCACGGCCATCGCATCACGGCCAGCGGCCGCGCCGCGCTGGCCACGCTCACGCGCCTCACGGTCAGCATGAGCATGGTGATGCGCGAGTGGCTGCCGCCCGGCGCGTGAGTGTCGCCTCCTCAGGCGCTGGCGCCGCCAAACTCATCGAAGGCCGCAATCGCATCGGCGGCGAACATGAGTGACGGCCCGCCGCCCATGTAGACCGCCACCGCCAGCGTCTCCATGAGTTCGGCGCGCGGCGTCTTCAGGCGCGCCAGCGCCTTGGCATGAAAGCCGATGCAGCCATCGCAATGGCCGGCCACGCCGATGGCGAGCGCAATCAGCTCCTTGTGCATCTCACTCAGCGCGCCAGCCTTCATGGCGCCCTTGGCAATCTGCATGAAGCCACTCATGGCGTCGGGCTGTGCATCACGCAGTTTGGCGATGCCCTTGTTGATGGAACTGGTGATGTCGGTATAGGACTTGGTCATGGTCGCTCTCGCGTCGTGTGGAGGATCATGGCCAGCCTAGCGTCGCCGTCAGTGCGTCGTTTGACGCCGCGCAAGAACGTCTACGAGTGCCCTGCGTGCGCAGGCCTGGCTTGTAGGAAAGCGCCGATTTCTGCTTGCCGCCCTCGTCCTCTATGCTTGGCGCACGCGCGTCGGCATCCCGCCGATGGCCGACCAAGGACAACGCCATGCCCCATCCCTACCGCCGACTCGATAAAGACCAGGCCGCCGTGCTGCTGGTCGACCATCAGGCAGGCCTGCTGTCGCTGGTGCGCGATATCGAGCCGGACAAATTCCGCAACAACGTACTGGCGGTGGCCGATCTTGCGGCCTATTTCAAACTGCCGACCATCCTCACCACCAGTTTCGAGAACGGCCCCAATGGCCCCTTGATGCCGGAGCTGAAAGAAAAATTTCCGCATGCGCCCTATATCGCACGGCCAGGCAACATCAACGCCTGGGACAACCCCGACTTCGTTGCGGCCGTCAAAGCCAGCGGGCGCCGCCAGCTGATCATCGCCGGTGTGGTGACCGAGGTGTGCGTGGCCTTCCCGGCCCTGTCCGCCATCGAAGAAGGTTTCGAAGTATTCGTGGTGACCGATGCCTCCGGCACCTTCGACGCCATCACCCGCCAGGCCGCCTGGGACCGCATGTCGCACCCCGGCGCGCAGCTCATGAACTGGTTCGGTGTCGCCTGTGAATTGCATCGCGACTGGCGCAACGACGTGCAGGGGCTCGCCACGCTGCTGTCCAATCACCTGCCGGACTATCGCAATCTCATGACCAGTTACGCCGCCTTGACCACTCCCGCACGTTGAGTGGCTTGCCGCGCCGTCGTCTGTGAAGGCGCGGCACTATCGTACTCAGGGCGTCGGTGTGAGCAGCACGGCACGCGTCTGGCCGTTGACCAGTGCAGTGCCGACCACCTGACCTGCGTTATTGAGCGCCTTCACTTCGGTCAGGACCACGCCGGCGCCGGTTATCGGGTCGAGTGCTGTCTGCAACTCGACGGGCACACCGCTCTGCCACACGATTGGCCGCGCCGTACTGACGGTATTGATGCTCAAGTCGAAGTCGATGCTGGTGCCGAGCACGTCGCCTTGGTTATTGATGTCCAGCGCGTAGCCACCATCGTCGCCTGGCAGCACGGCCAGCACGGTTGCGCTATGGGTTTCGTCGTTGTTCCACAGCACCGGCTGGCTGAAAGCGCCGTTGCTTGTTTCGCCGACCACTTGACCAAGGTCGTTCATGCCGTTGGCCGTGGGATTGAAACCTTCAATGCCGGTGCCGAGATCGACGATGCTGTGCGCGGCGTCGTTCTTCCACATCACTGCGCGCTGGCCAAGCACATCGTTGTTGGCCCAACCGGCCGCTTGGCCCTGCTGATTGAAGGCATTCGGGAAGGCATAAGACAGCTTGGGATCGCTACCGCCCGGCAGTATCGGCAGGATGATCTTGCGATATTTACGCGGGTCCTTGGCATCAGGCTGCCACAGCGCGCCCTTGCCCGACGCCACCCAGCCCGACTGGCTGGAGGTATAGCGGCCGCCGATGGTGCCATCGTCAGCGATGTGCACGACGCGCGTCAGGCCGCCGTTATTGGAAAAGAAATTGACCAGGTTGCCGTCGCGCTTGACCCAGCCAAGCATGGCCGCGCTGCCCGAATCACCCTCGCCGGCCACGGTGCCGGAGGCGTTGACCGCCGTGGCCACGCTGTAGGTGCCCTTGGCGAGCTTGCCAGTGCTGGTCAGCACGCCGTTTTGCCAGACGAAGCCGGTCGAGACCGCGACGTTCTGCGTCCAGCACTGCCCCACCACTACGCCTTGATCGTTGAGGTTGTTGGCTGCGCTGGACACGCACCCGGGCAGCACGCCGATGGTCGTGACGGTATACGTGGTCTGTGCAGCGGCGGAGTGCGCCAGCAGGCTTCCGAATAGCAGGGCGGCGTAACGCTTGGCGAGGCCAAAGGGGGTATGAGGCATTGCAATTCCTTTTCGAGTTTGGATGACAGCCCCCGCAAGCAGCCGTGCTGCGCGAGGAACTCGATACTGAATGCCTGTCGTGAGGAGTGAACGTTCTAAGCCCTGGTGGACCTTTGCGCGACGACCATCACACTTCGACACAATGCGGTGACGCATGGCGAGCCCGCATGGGATTAGAACATCGAGAACTGCAGACCCTTGGTGTCTTCGATGGCCAGCATGCGCAGCTTGGTGCCGACGCCACCGTGGGCGGAGAAACCGCCGTTGCCACTGGCGCCGAGCACGCGATGGCAAGGCACTACCGGCGCGAAGGGATTGGCGCCGAGGGCCTGTCCGACCGCCCGTGACAATCCGACATCCCCCAAGCGCCGTGCGATATCGCCGTAGGTGAGGGTGTGTCCGCGCGCAATGCCGCGTGCTATGGCGTAGACCTGCTGGTGAAACTCGGGCACGCCACGCATGTCGAGTTGCACGAAATCGAATGAAGGATTGCCGCCGGCGAGGAGCGCGATAACCGCCGCTTCAACCGCGCTGACATCGGCGTCTGGCGTCGCTTCGTCGAGATCGGGAAAACGCTTGCGCAAGCGCGCGAGCGTCGCCGCGGCCGTGCCTTCGGCCAATTGCAGTCCGGCGATGCCCTGCCCGCGCCACGCGCTGCCGCAAGGGCCGATGGCGGTATCGAAAATGTGCAGACCGGCGTTATGCATGGGTGGCCTTCTGGCATCGCATTGTGGGTCAGACTTCAGTCTGACCCACAAATATTCTCGATCCGGAAACAGGGCCGCGCATTGCGCGCGGCCCCGGACTCAGCGTGAAGCTCAGCCTTCGCGCTTGGCCGCCCAGGCGCTGAAGGACGAACCGGCGTCAGCCAGTTCCTGCAACAGCGGCGCCGGCGTCCAGTAGAGGTCGCCATAGCGCTTGCGGTATTTCTCCATGCCGGCGACCACGGTTTTGAGACCGACTTCATCGGCGTACTGCATGGGGCCACCGCGGTAGCGCGGCATGCCGTAGCCATGCACGAACACCACGTCGATATCGCTCGGGCGGGTGGCAATGCCTTCGGCCAGGATCAGCGCGCCTTCGTTGATCATCGAGAACAACAGGCGTTCGATCACTTCTTCCGGCGTCACGGCAATCTGCGGCACACCGAGACGCTCGGCTTCGGCCTTGGCCAGCGCCGCCACTTCCGGATCGGGCACCGGCTTGCGATCGACATACTTGAAAATGCCGGCGTTGGTCTTCTGACCGAGGCGCCCCAGTTCCGTGAGTTTGGCGACCATGCGGCAGTAGGCCGGGTCGTTGGGCTTCTGCTTCCACTCGTTGTTGACTTTGTCCAGCACGTCGAGACCCGAGAGATCCGACACGCCGTTCGGGCCCATCGCCATGCCCCAGTCGTAGGCGACCTTGTCGATGTACTCGGGCGCGTTGCCTTCGAGGATCATGCGCTGTGCTTCACGCACATAGGGGAAGAACATGCGGTTGCCGACGAAGCCGAAGCACACGCGCACCAGCACCGCTTGCTTGCGGATGGTCTTGGCCATCGCCATGGAAGTCGCGATGACATCATGGGCGGTCTTGGCGCCGCGCACGATCTCGAGCAGGGTCATGACATTGGCGGGCGCGAAGAAGTGCCAGCCGATGACATCCTGCGGGCGCTTGGTGGCGGCCGCTATTTCGTCGACGTCGAGGGTCGAGGTATTGCTGGCGAGGATGGCGCCGGGCTTGGCGACCTTGTCGAGCTCGGCGAAGATTTCCTTCTTGAGCGCCATGTTCTCGAACACGGCTTCGACGATGAGGTCGCAGTCACCGACGCCGCTGTAGTCGACCGTGCCGCTGATGAGCGACATGCACTTGTCGAAGTCAGCCTGGCTCATGCGGCCCTTCTTCAGGGTGTTTTCGTAATTGCCCTTGATGATCCCCAGGCCACGCTCGAGCGCCGCTTGGTTGATTTCCTTCAGCACCACCGGAATGCCGACGTTGGCGAAGTTCATGGCGATGCCGCCGCCCATGGTGCCGCCGCCGAGCACGGCGACCTTTTTGATCTCGCGCAGCTTGGTCGAGGCCGGCACGTCAGGCACCTTGGCGGTGGCGCGTTCGGCGAAGAACAGATGGCGCTGCGAGCGCGAGTGCGGTGAGGTCATGCACTCCATGAACAGCTCGCTTTCACGCTTGACGGCGTCGGCATAGGGCAGATTCACCGCCGCTTCCACGCACTTGATGATCTGTTCCGGGGCGAAGAAGCCACGCGCGCTGCGCGCCACTTCCTTGCGGTAGTTGGCGAAGAATTCGGCGTCGACGCCGGTCTTGTCGACCGCCATGTCGCGGATGCGACGCGGCTGCGCGCCCTCGGCGATGAGTTTCTTGGCGTAAGCCGTGGCGCCGCCCTTCAAGTCTTCATCGGCGAGCAGGTGATCGACCGCGCCGCCGGCCGCCGCGGCCTTGGCCGACATCGGCTTGCCAGACACCATGGCATCGAGCGCCGCCTTGGCGCCAATCAGACGCGGCAGGCGCTGGGTGCCGGTGGCGCCCGGCAGCAGACCCAAGGTCACTTCCGGCAGGCCGAGCTTGGCCGACGGCACGGCCACGCGGTAATGGCAGCCCATGGCGGTTTCGAGGCCGCCGCCGAGCGCGGTGCCGTGAATGGCGGCGATGATGATCTTCGGCGAGGCTTCCATTTCCTCGATGACTTCCGGCAGCCAGGGATCCTGGCGCGGCTTGTCGAATTCGGTGATGTCGGCGCCGGCGATGAAGGTGCGGCCGGCGCAGATCAGGATGGCGGCCTTGGCGGCGCTGTCGGCCACGAACTGGCGCACGCAGTTCTGCAGGCCGGCGCGCACCGGCAACGACAGGGCGTTGACCGGCGGGCTGTCGACAGTGATGTATGCAATGTCGCCTTCGCGACTGTAGGTGACTACGTCTGCCATGGGGAGATCCTCTCTATTTGTACTTAGTCGCTTGAGTGTTGATTTATCTGTTGACGTCGATGACCACGCGGCCACGAATCTCACCGCGCAGAATCGATGCGCAGAGCGCCGGCACACGCGCCAGCGGCTCGATGGTGTAGACGCCCTTGAGCGCGGCCGGGTCGATGAGTTCGGCCAGATCTTTCCAGGCGCGCTCGCGCGCCGCCATCGGTGCCATGACCGAGTCGATGCCCTGCAGGCGCGCGTTGCGCAGCAGGAAGGGCATGACGGTGCTCGGCAGATCGCCGCCACCGGCGAGGCCACAGGCGGCCACCACGCCGTTGTAGCGCAGCTGGGCCAGCGCGGTGGCTAGGGTGGTCGAGCCAACGCTGTCGACGCAGGCCGCCCACAGTTCTTTCTCCAAAGGCTTGGCGGCGCGTGCGAGTTCGCTGCGCGCGATGGTGTCCTTGGCGCCGAGGCTCTTCAAATAGGCGGCCGTTTCCGGGCGGCCGGTGCTTGCCACCACTTCGTAACCGAGCTTGGCCAGCAGCATGATGGCGACCGAGCCGACGCCGCCGGCGCCGCCCGTTACCAGCACCGGGCCGTCGGCCGGCTGGGTGCCGTGATCGCGAATGGCGTTGACCGCCAGCATCGAGGTGTAGCCGGCGGTGCCGATGGCCATTGCCAGCTCGCTGGAAAAGACCTCGGGGATGCGCACCAGGAAATCGGCATTGACGCGCTGCTTCTGCGCGTAGGCGCCCCAGTGGCGCTCGGACAGACCGTAACCGTTCACCAGCACGCGGTCGCCGGCCTGCCATTTCGGCGAGCGCGATTCGACCACCGTACCGGCCAGATCGATGCCGCAGACCATCGGCAGCTTGGCGCAGATCGGGAAGGTGTTGGTGACGGCCAGACCGTCCTTGTAATTGACGGTCGAGAAATCGATATCGACCAGCACGTCTTCGTCAGGCAGGTCGGCGAGGCTCAAGGTGGTGAGTGCGGCGTTGAATTTGCCGTCGGCGTCTTTGTTGGCCACGATGGCCTTGATGGAACTGCTCAATGGGAACTCCGGGTGCGTGTTTCTTGATAATTAATCGATGGTGATGAACAGCGAGCGGCGCGGCTCGCCGTTCACCGCGCGACTGATGTGGCCCTGGCCAGTCAGATCTTCCGCGAGGAGAATGTCACCGGCGCCGAACACGCGCCGCGTGCCGTCACCGATTTCGACGTCGAGGCCGCCTTCCAGGATCACGATGTACTGTCGCTCGGGCGCGTTGTGCCAGCTGTAGTCGTAGTTGCTGTCGGTGTGCCGGAAGATGAGACTCTTGACCGCGTGGCGGGCCGACAGGTGGCCAATCAAACCGTGATCGTCCATGTCGATGTCGAAGTCCTCGAAGTGGGACTGCTGATCGGCGCCCGTATAAAGACGGGTCACGCGCATGCTGCGTTTGGCGCTGGCCATGGGCTCCTCGATGCGGTGAAGTGGACGGAACGGAGTCCGCTAGAATAAACCGCCCGGCGCCGCCCTGACCACCCACAAGGCCGGCCCGCCGCGGACCCGACTGGAACACTCGAAGTGAGGACACCCGATGACGGCGAGCAGCGCCTGGCAGCATCCCTTTGGCCGCGTCGATGACGTGGCCGCAACCTTCGATGCCCACGATTACGTGGCCGACCGGCCGCTGTGCCTGACCACCAAGCTGGCCTTCGATCTCGGCAAGCCCATTCTCCTGGAAGGCGAAGCCGGGGTCGGCAAGACCGAGGTCGCCAAGGTGCTGGCCAGCGCCCTCGACACGCCGCTCATCCGCCTGCAGTGCTACGAGGGCCTGGATGCCAGCGCCGCGCTCTATGAATGGAACTACGCGCGCCAGATCCTCGCCATCCGCCTGGCCGAAGCGGATGAGGCGCGGCGCAGTGAAATCGACAGCGCGATCTTCGGCCCCGAGTTCCTGTTCGAACGCCCCTTGCTGAAAGCCATCCGCCATCCCGGCCCGCGGCCAGCGGTGCTCCTGATCGATGAAATCGATAGGGCGGATGAAGAGTTCGAGGCCTTTCTGCTCGAGATCCTGTCGGACTACCAGATCACCGTGCCGGAGCTCGGCACCTTCAGCGCCGTGCACAAGCCCTGTGTGATCCTGACTTCCAACCGCACGCGCGAATTGAATGACGCCTTGAAGCGTCGCTGCCTGTACCTGTGGATTGACTACCCGGCGCCCGACAAGGAGCGCGACATCATCACCAAGCGCGTGCCCGGCATCGACCGCAGCCTCGCCGAAGCCGTGACGCGCGTCATGCAGGGTCTACGTGCTGTGGATTTCTACAAGCGGCCGGGCGTCGCCGAGGCCCTGGACTGGGCCCGCGCCCTGCTCGGCCTCGAGATCGGGCGCATCGTGCCGGAGACCGTGCTGGAGACGGCCGGCGTGGTGTTGAAGTATCGCGATGACATATCGCGTCTGGGTAAATTGGATCTGGATGCGTTGTTGCAGGGTAAGGCGATAGAACTGTAGGTGCCAATTCATTCGCACATTGAACCCATACACCATCGCCCAACCATGACCTCCCCCGCCGAACCCCTGGTCGCCCAGACCCTCGCCATCTGCCACGCCGCGCGCGCGGCCGGTCTGCCGGTCACCCAGGCGCGCGCCATCGATGTGTTCCGAGCGCTCGCGATGATCGACTGGCACGACGCCGAGGACTATCGCCTCGCACTGCGCACCAATCTCGTCGCCAGCCGTGAAGACGAGATCCTGTTCGACCGCGTGTTCGCCATCCATTTCGGCCACAGCGAATTCGAGCACGATGGCGGCGCCATTCTCGCGCGCAGCGAACTGTTACGCGGCAATCTCGAAGCTGGCGGGCGCTCCAACGAAGGCCATCGCGACATGCTGACCGAGGCTGACACCTTCGGCGCCCAGGAGGTCCAGCGCCGCGCCAACCTCGCCGCACGCTGGGATGCCGACGCGCCACCGCTCGAACAGATCATCCGCGAGCTCGCGCGGCGTCTCGCCACCCGCCCCTCACGCCGCAACGCGCCAGCCCGCCACGGCGCGCGCGTTGATCTGCGCCGCTCCATGCGCCGCAGCGTGCGCCATGGACTGGACCTAGTGGAACTCGCGCGCAGCGCGCGCAAGACGCGCAAGACGCGGATAGTCATGCTGTGCGATGTCAGCGGTTCGATGGATGCCTTCAACCCCTTCCTGTTGCAGCTCATGTTTGGTCTGCAACAAGCCTTGAAGTCCAGCCGCACCCTGGTGTTCAGCACCCAGGTCAGTGAAATCACCCAGTACCTGCGCCGCCGCTCGGTGGTCGAGACCTTGGGCGAAATCGGCGACAAGGTGCGGCACTGGTCGGGCGGCACGGATGTCGGCGCGGCCCTGCGCGAACTGAATCGAACCGTGTTGCGCGAGGGCTCGGCGCGCGCCACGGTGCTCATCATCATCAGCGACGGCTACGACAACGGCACACCCGAGCGCATCGCCGCCGAGCTCGAGGCCGCCAAGCGCCGCATCCGCACCCTGGTGTGGATCAACCCCATGTTCGGCGCCACTACCTTCGTGGTGCGCGCCGCCGGCATGAAGGCGGCGCTGCCGTACGTCGATCATTTTTTGCCGGCGTTCAATGCCCGGGCCCTGCACGATCTCGTGAAAGGGCTGGCGGCGGTCGGGTGACGCGCCCTTTTAATGTGCGAATGAATTCGCCTCTACAATGTCGGCTCGGCCACCTGGGGATTGACGATGGATCAACGTATTCGCGAGCTGCTCGCCCAGATCAGCGCGCTGGAAGACGAACTCGCGCAGACCCTGCATGAAAAAGAGCAGCGCCTCTTCTATCAATTCAACGGGCGACGCATCGAATTCGAAGACAGCATCCGCGCCACCCACGCGCGCATGAAGCGTGGCATCCTGCGCTGGATAGTCACCGACAGGCCGCAGAACTTCGTGACCGGACCTTTCATCTACAGCCTCATCTTGCCATTGCTGATGCTGGATCTCTTCCTGAGCGTGTTCCAGGCCGTGTGTTTTCCGATCTATCGCATCACCAAGGTCAAACGCGGCGACTACATCGTGGTGGACCGCTTGCACCTTGGCTATCTCAATTTATTCGAGCGCTTTCACTGCGCCTACTGCGGTTATGCCAACGGCCTGTTGGCCTATGCGGTCGAGATAGCGGCACGCACCGAGCAGTATTTCTGCCCCATCAAGCATGCGCGCAAGCTGCTCGGCAGCCATGCGCGTGCGCAAAGATTCCTGGAGTATGGCGACGCGACGGATTACCACGCGCGACTGGAGGCGTTTCGCGCCGCCTTGGAAAAAGCCGAGCCGAGCGCCTGAATATTTGTGGGTCGGACTTCAGTCTGACATTGAAGCCATGCGCTATCCGCACGAAGGTCAGACTGAAGTCTGACCCACAGAAGAGGGCTGCCTCAGCCGACGAGCTGCTGATACAGCTCTCGATACCTCTGCGCCGGCCCAGCCCACGACACTTCCTGCGCCATGCCCCGCTGCATCAAGGCCGCCCAGCGCGCGGGTTGCTGCTGATAGACATCGATGGCGCGCCGCAAGGTGTCGCGTAATGCGTGGGCATGGGGCGCTTCAAAGACGAAGCCCGTGCCCGTGGCCCCCGCGCTTTCATCGACCACCGTATCGGCCAGACCACCGACGCGCCTGACTATCGGCAGCGTGCCATAGCGCAGGCCATACAGCTGGGTAAGGCCACAGGGCTCGAAGCGACTCGGCACCACAATAGCGTCGGCGCCGCCGAACACCCGGTGCGAGAGCGCTTCGTCGAACCGGATGCAGGCCGCGATGCGGCCGGGATGGCGCGCGGCCAGCGCGGAGAAAGCCTGTTCCAAGCTCGATTCACCGGTGCCAAGCACCAGTAACTGCAGGTCGGCCAACGCCGGGTCGGCGATGGCGTCGAGCAATACATCCAGCCCCTTCTGCGCGGTGAGACGGCCCACCACCGCCACCAGCGGCCGCTGCGGCGCATCGTCCAAACCGAACTCCTCGCGCAGCGCGCGACGGTTGACGGCTTTGGCGGTATGCACCGTGGCGCGGTCATAGGTCTGCGCGAGCGCGCTATCGGTGCTGCTGTTCCAGGCAACGGTATCCACACCGTTCAAGATGCCGAGCAGCTGCGCCTGGCGGTCGCGCAGCACGCCATCGAGACCCTCGCCGCCCTCCGCCGCCAGAATCTCGCGGGCATAGCTCGGCGACACGGTGGTGATGGCGTCCGCCGCCAGCAACGCGCCCTTCATGAACGACAAGTCGCCGTGGAATTCGAGTCCGGCCGGCGTGAGCTGCGTGGCTGACAAGCCCAGGGCCGGCGCCACGCTGAGTGGAAAGCGCCCCTGGAAAGCGAGGTTGTGAATGGTGAAGACGCTACGCACCGCGTTGGCCGGATGCTCGCGCAAATAGACCGGCGCCAGCGCCGCGTGCCAGTCATGGGCGTGCAGGATGTCGGCCTGCCAGGCTTCATCCAGCGCGCCGGCCGCGAGCTGCGCACCGACATGCGCGAGCAGACCGAAGCGCAGATGATTGTCGGCCCACGGCAGACCCTCGGCATTTACATAGGGGTTGCCGGCCCGCGCGTAGAGCCACGGCGCGTCGATGACATACAGCACGATGATGCTGCCGGGCAAAGTGCCGCGCAACAGCCGAATGCGTGAAGCGCCGAAGGCCGTGCCCAGCGCCACGCCCACCGGCGACAGCGCTGTGTCATCGAACGCGGCAAGCACTTCACCATAGCCCGGCAGCAGCAGGCGCACATCGCAGCCTGCGGCCGCGAGCGCCATCGGCAAGGCGCCGACCACGTCGGCCAGACCGCCGGTCTTGACCAAGGGCTGGGCTTCCGCGGCGACGTGCAGCACGCGCAGCTTCGCGCCCATCAAGCGGACAGCCTCGCGAGCATCTGGCGCGTGACGAGGGTGATGCCCTTGTCGGTGACGTAGAAACGTTCGGCATCGAGTTCCGGGTTCTCACCGATGATCATGCCGTCGGGAATGGTGCAGCCGTGATCGATCACGCAGTGATTCAGGCGCACGCCGCGCCCGACTTCGACCTCGGGCAGCAGCACCGACGAGGCGACGCTGGCATAGGAATGCACGCGGCACTTGGAGAACAACAGGCTCTTGCTCAGTTCGCCGCTGATGATGCAGCCGCCCGAGACCAGCGATTCCAGCGCCATGCCGCGCCGGTTCTGCCAGTTGTGCACGAACTTGGCGGGTGGCAATTGTTCCTGGTAGGTCCAGATTGGCCACGCGGTATCGTAAAGATTCAACGCCGGCGTGGTGGCGGTCAGATCGATGTTCGCTTCCCAGTAGGCGTCGATGGTGCCGACGTCGCGCCAGTAGGGTTCGCGTCCGGGTTCGAGCCCCACGCAGCAGGTTTCGAACGACAAGGCCCGCGCATCACCGCGCGCCACCACGCTCGGAATGAGATTGCGCCCGAAGTCGTGTTCAGAATCGTCACGCGCGGCGTCGTCGGCGAGCATGTCGAACAGGTATTGGGCGTTGAATACATAGATGCCCATGCTGGCCAACGCGATGCCGGGTTTGCCCGGCATGGCCGGCGGCTGGGCGGGCTTTTCAAGGAAGTCGGTGATGCGCTGCTCGGCGTCGACGGCCATCACGCCGAAACCGCTCGCCTCTTCCACCGGCACTTCAATGCAGCCCACCGTGCACGGCGCGCCGCTCGCGACATGGCGCGCGAGCATTTCCATGTAGTCCATCTTGTAGATGTGATCGCCGGCCAGCACCAGGATGTAATCGGCGCCGTAGCCTTGCACGATGTCGAGGTTCTGAAAGATGGCGTCGGCCGTGCCCTTGTACCAGGAGCGCTCGTCGACGCGTTGCTGGGCCGGCAGCAGATCGAGGAATTCGTTCATCTCCGACTTCAAGAACGCCCAGCCGCGCTGCAGATGTCGCAACAGGCTGTGGGATTTGTACTGCGTCAACACGCCGATGCGCCGGATGCCGGAGTTGAGACAGTTCGACAGCACGAAATCGATGATGCGGAACTTGCCGCCGAAATACACCGCCGGCTTGCAGCGCACGTCGGTCAATTGCTTCAAGCGCGAACCGCGGCCGCCGGCCAGCACGAAAGCGTAGGAACGTCGCAACAGGCGTAAACGGTGGGGTTCTTCAAAGCTCATATAGCGCTCTCATGAGGCACGCCGCCCGCTAATGGTGCGCACCACGTTGCCGTGATCAGATGGGTCGATGCAGGTAGTTTTCCAGACCGCGCATCGCGTTACAATCGAATCACAGTGACAGACTCGAACACACAGTTTCCCATCGAGCCACCGCAAAACGATCCAGCGTCGCTGCGTCGCGCGGTGGCGCACGCCCTGCTCTACGGTGGCGGTCGTTATCCCGATGTCGCGACCGCGCAGGACTGGTACCTGGCGGTCGCCAGCGCCGTGCGTGACCGCCTGGTCGAGCGCTGGATGGAGAGCACGCAGCGCTGGCGCGCGGCCGACGCCAAGCGCGTTTATTACATGTCGATGGAGTTTCTGATCGGGCGCACGCTGTCGAATGCCTTGCACGCGCTCGATCTCTACGACGAACTGGCCGCGGCGGTCACGGCTCTCGGCATCGACCTCGAAGAAGTGCGCCAGCACGAACCCGATGCCGCGCTCGGCAACGGCGGTCTCGGTCGCCTTGCCGCCTGCTTTCTCGATTCCATGGCGACCCTCGGCCTGCCGAGCTTCGGCTACGGCATCCGCTATGACTACGGCATGTTTGCCCAGCATGTGCTCAATGGTTACCAGGTCGAGCAGCCCGATGACTGGCTGAAGTTCGGCAATCCGTGGGAATTTCCACGGCCCGACACCACCTATGAAATCCGTTTCGGTGGCTGGGTGCGGCGCGACGAAGACGGCGCCCACTGGGTCGACACCGAATCGGTGCTGGCCATGGCCTACGACATCATCGTGCCCGGCCACGGCACGCGCGCGGTCAGCACCTTGCGCCTGTGGCATGCCAAGGCCGCCGAGTCGCTCGATCTCGCGCTCTTCAACCAGGGCGATTACATGCGCGCGGTGCGCGCCAAGAACCTCTCGGAAAACGTCACGCGGGTGCTGTACCCCGACGATTCGAGCTACCAGGGCCGCGAACTGCGCCTGCGCCAGGAGTTCTTCTTCACCAGTGCCTCGATGCAGGACATCCTGACGCGCTACATGCGCGAGCATGCCGACTTCGAACAGCTGCCCGACAAGGTCGCTGTGCATCTGAACGATACGCATCCGGCCATCGCGGTGCCGGAACTCATGCGTCTGTTGCTCGACGTGCATCGCCTCGAATGGGTCGATGCGTGGGGCATGTGCACGCGCATCTTCTCCTATACCAATCACACCCTCATGCCCGAGGCGCTCGAGACCTGGCCGCTGGAAATGATGCGCAGCGTGTTACCGCGTCATCTCGACATCATTTTCGAGATCAACGAACGGCATCTGGCCGCGGTGCGCACGCAGCTCGGCGACGACCCGGCGCTGCTTTCGCGGCTGTCCCTCATCGATGAGTCCGGTGAGCGCCGCGTGCGCATGGCGCATTTGTCGGTGGTCGCGAGTCACACCGTCAATGGGGTGTCCAAGCTTCACAGTGGTCTCATCGCGCAGACCATCTTTGCCGACTTCGTGCGTCTGTGGCCGACCCGCTTCTGCAACAAGACCAATGGCATCACGCCGCGGCGCTGGCTGGTGAGCGCCAATCGCGGCCTGACCGCACTCATCGACGAGCGCCGGGGGCTCGCCTGGCGGCGCGATCTTGGGCAACTCGCCGGCCTGCGCGCGCAGGCCAAGGACCCAGTGCTGCTCGAACGATTCACGGCGGTCAAGCTCGCCAACAAGCAAAGGCTCGCGGCCTGGGTCGAGCACGAGCTCGGTATCACCCTCGACCCGCACTCGCTGTTCGATGTGCAGGTCAAACGCATCCACGAATACAAACGCCAATTGTTGAACGCGCTGCACGTGGTGGCGCGCTACCACGCGATACTCGACAACCCCGAGGCCGGCTGGGTGCCGCGCACGGTGTTGTTCGCCGGCAAGGCCGCATCGGCCTATCGCATGGCCAAGCTCGTCATCAAACTCATCAACGACATCGCGGTGCGCATCAACAACGACGCGCGCGTCAATCACCTTCTGAAAGTGGTGTTCATACCGAACTACGGCGTGTCGGTCGCGGAACTCGTGATGCCGGCCGCCGATCTGTCGGAGCAGATCTCGACCGCCGGCACCGAAGCCTCGGGCACCGGCAACATGAAGTTCGCCTTGAACGGCGCCTTGACCATCGGCACCCTCGACGGCGCCAACATCGAGATTCGCGAAGAAGTCGGCGCCGACAATATCTTCATCTTCGGCATGACCGCCGATGAAGTCGAACGCCTGCGCGCCAGCGGCCACCGTCCGCTCGACATCTACGAAGCCAACCCGGCCTTGAAGCGCGTGCTGGACGGCATTGCGCAGGGCGAATTTTCGCCCGAAGAGCCGCAGCGCTTCGTGCCGCTGGTCGATTCGCTGCTGCGCTTTGGCGACCATTACCTGTTGCTGGCGGATTTCGCTTCTTACCTCGAAGCCCAGGGCCATGTCGACGCGCTGTATCGCAAGCCACAGGCGTGGGCCGAGAAAGCGCTGATGAATGTCGCCGGCATGGGCGCGTTTTCCAGTGATCGCACCATCGCCGAATATGCCGACGAGATCTGGCGGGTCACCCCCGTCGCCGACTGAATCAGCCGCCGGCGACGCCGGCCCCACGGCGCCGGCGGGCGCCTGGGAGGCGCTGCTGCGCGGCGAACATGGCGACCCGTTCGCCCTGCTCGGCCCGCATGTCGATGCCGAGGGGCGCTGGTGGCTGACGGTGTTCCTGCCCGGCGCGGTGAGCGTGGAAGCCGTCACCGCCAACGGCACGCGCATCATCGCGTCCCTGCACGAGCGCGACGCGCGCGGACTGTTCAGCAATGTCCTGCCGCGTTTGCGCAAACGGCCCAATTACCGGCTGCGCATCACGTGGGCGAATGGCGAGCGCAGCGCCGCGCTGGACGACCCGTATCGTCATTTGCCGGTGCTCGGCGACACCGACATGTGGCTGCTCGCCGAAGGCACCGAGCAGCGTCCCTACGAAAAACTCGGCGCTCATCCGCGCAGCATCGATGGCGTGCAAGGCACGCTGTTCGCACTGTGGGCGCCCCATGCGCGACGCGTGTCGGTGGTCGGCGACTGGAACGCCTGGGATGCGCGGCGTCACCCCATGCGGCTGCGCCGCGAGGCGGGCGTGTGGGAGATCTTCATTCCACAGGTGGCCGCCGGCGCGCGCTATAAATTCGCGCTGCTGGACATGCATGGCGCCCATGAGCCGTGGCGCGCCGATCCCTATGCCCGTCAGGCGGAATTGCGACCGGCGACTGCGTCGGTGGTGAGCGCGGCCCTGCCGGTGCCCTCGTCCACGCATGTCAGTGTCAGCCATGCCCAGCCCATGGCGGTCTACGAAGTCCACGTCGGGTCGTGGCGGCGCGCCGGCGACGACCGCGAACGCTGGTTGCAGTGGCACGAACTCGCCGACAGTCTCATTCCCTACGCCTGCGAGATGGGCTTCACCCATCTCGAATTGATGCCCATCGCCGAACATCCCTTCGATGGCTCGTGGGGCTATCAACCCATCGGTCTCTACGCGCCGACCGCGCGCTGCGGTGAGCCTGCCGGCCTCAAGGATTTCATCGACCGCTGCCACGCCGCGGGCCTTGGCGTGATCCTCGACTGGGTGCCGGGGCATTTCCCAACCGACCTGCATGGCCTCGGGCGATTCGATGGCAGCCATCTGTATGAGCATGCCGATCCGCGTGAAGGCAGCCACCCGGATTGGGGCACGCTCATCTACAACTATGGCCGCTACGAGGTGCGCGATTTCCTGATCGGCAACGCGCGCTACTGGGTCGAGCAGTTCGGTGTCGACGCTCTGCGTGTCGACGCGGTGGCGTCCATGATCTACCGTGACTACAGCCGCGCGCCGGGCCAATGGCTGCCCAATGTGCATGGCGGGCGCGAGAACCTCGAGGCCATCGAGTTCCTGCAACGCCTGAACGAAGCGCTGGGCGCCGACCATCCACACATCGCGACCATCGCCGAGGAATCGACCAGCTGGCCGGGGGTGAGTCAGCCGACGGCGCAAGGCGGGCTCGGCTTTCACTACAAGTGGAACATGGGCTGGATGAACGATGTGCTGCGCTATTTCGCGCGCGACCCGGTGCATCGCCGCCATCATCAGAACGAACTGACCTTCGGCCTGCTGTACGCCTTCAACGAACATTTCGTGCTGCCGCTGTCCCACGACGAAGTGGTGCACGGCAAAGGTTCGCTGCTCGGCAAGATGCCGGGTGATCGCTGGCAGCGCTTCGCCAACCTGCGTCTGCTGCTGGCCTATATGTATGCCCATCCCGGCCGGAAACTGCTGTTCATGGGCGGCGAATTTGGCCAGGAGCGGGAATGGAATCATGACCGCAGTCTCGACTGGCATCTGCTCGAAGACCCCGCGCATCGCGGCGTGCAGTCGCTGGTGCGCGACCTCAACCAGCGTTACCGGACGCTGCCGGCGCTGCACGCGCGCGACAGTGAAGCGGGCGGCTTCACATGGTTGAGCCACGACGAGCACGACCTCAGTGTGCTGGCCTTCATGCGCCACGCCGAGCATGGCGCGGACGACGTCATCGCCGTATTCAATTTCACGCCGATGGTGCGCAGCGGCTACCGCCTCGGCGTGCCCGACACCGGCGCGTGGCGCGAGTGTTTCAATTCCGACTCGGCGCACTACGGCGGCGGCAATCTCGGCAACCGCGGCGCGCGCCTCGCGCCCGAAGCGCTGGCCGTCCATGGCCGCAGCCATTCACTGTGTCTCGACCTGCCGCCGCTGGCCGCATTGTTTCTGCAAAGGACCGACTGATTCCATGACGCTAGAAGCCGGCACGCCCTGGCCCCTGGGCGCGACCCTCACCGAGGTGGGCGTGAATTTCGCGGTGTTTTCCGCGCACGCCACACGCATTGAACTGTGCCTTTATGATCGTGATGGTGTGCGCGAACTGGCGCGTGTGGCGCTGCCGGCCCATACCGACGGCGTGTGGCACGGCCTGTTGCCGGGCGCCGGCGCGGGCCTGGTGTATGGCCTGCGCGCCCATGGTCCGCAGGATGCCGCGCGCGGTCATCGCTTCAATCCCGACAAACTGCTGCTCGATCCCTATGCGCGGCGCCTGACCGCGGCGTGGCGCTGGAGCGAAGCGCACCTTGGTGATGTGCATGACAGCGCCGACCGGCATGTCGCGCTCGACAACGCGCGCGACATGCCGAAAGCGGTGGTCGAGCGCGATGTCTTCGACTGGGGTGACGACCGTCCGCCACGCGTGCCGCTGGCCGACACCGTGCTCTATGAAGTGCACGTCAAAGGCTTCACCTGGCGGCACCCCGAGGTGCCGGCCGACGAGCGCGGGCGTTTTCTCGGCGTGGCGTCGGCGCCGGCCATCGCGCATCTGCGTCGCCTGGGCGTCACGGCCGTCACCTTGCTGCCGGTGCAGCAGCATCTGACCGAAGCCGGGCTCGCGCGGCGCGGCGCACACAATTACTGGGGCTACAACACCCTCGCCTTCAACGTGCCCGATGCACGCTTCGCCGCGCGCGACGCGGTGCTCGAATTCCGCACCATGGTGCAGCGCCTGCACGCGGCCGGCATCGAAGTCATCCTCGACGTGGTCTACAACCACACCGCCGAATCGGATCAGCGCGGCCCGACGGTGTCGTGGCGCGGTCTCGACAACGCCAGCTG